>JABAZD010000019.1 GCA_018608705.1 Flavobacteriaceae bacterium
AAGAAATTAGCGAGGCTTTTTTTTTACACAATATTTTTATTAAATTAATTCAATCCCTTTAGTGGATATACAATCTAAATATTAATTATAATAGTTTTAATTTTTAAGAATAGATCTAGAAATCACCATTTTTTGAATTTCAGAAGTTCCTTCATATATCTGAGTGATTTTTGCGTCACGCATTAGCCGTTCAACGTGGTAGTCCTTTACAAAGCCATTTCCTCCATGGATTTGAACTGCTTCAACAGTGTGTTTCATTGCAATTCTAGAAGCGAATAGTTTAGCCATTGCACTGGATGTATCGTAATTAATTCCTTGATCTTTCTCCCACGCTGCTTTCATAACCATGTGTCTGGCAGCTTCAATATCAGTTGCCATATCTGCAAGTTTAAAAGCAATCGCTTGATGATTACAAATCTGTGTTCCAAAAGCTTTTCGTTGTTTTGAATAATTTAATGCTAGTTCATATGCTCCTGAAGCAATGCCTAGTGCTTGCGCTGCAATCCCTATTCGTCCGCCTGACAGTGTTTTCATTGCAAATTTAAACCCAAAACCATTTTCACCAATTCGGTTTTCTTTAGGGACTTTAACATCATTAAATTGTAATGTGTGGGTGTCACTCCCCCTAATCCCGAGTTTATCTTCCTTAGGACCAATCTCAAAACCATCCATTTCTTTTTCTATAATAAAAGCATTAATGCCCTTAGCCCCTTTAGATCGATCTGTTTGTGCTATAACAATATACACATCGGAGCGTCCACCACTAGTAATCCAATTTTTAGTTCCGTTTATTAAATAATGATCTCCACAATCTATGGCTGAAGTCTGTTGAGATGTAGCATCGCTTCCTGCCTCAGGTTCGCTCAAACAAAAGGCACCCACAAATTCTCCTGATGCTAATTTTGGTAGGAATTTTTCTTTTTGTTTTTCTGATCCATACTTTTGAAGTCCATAGCATACAAGAGAATTATTAACAGAAACTATTACTGAAGCCGATGCATCTATTTTAGATAATTCTTCCATAATTAAAACATATGATATGGAATCCATACCACTACCTCCATACTTTGGTTCTACCATAATACCCATAAAACCCAGTGCTCCCATTTTTTTCACTAAATTGTCAGGAAATTCTTGAAGTTCATCACGCTTAATCACACCAGGCTTTAGCTCGGTTAGTGCAAATTCACGCGCTGCATTACGCACCATTAATTGTTCTTCTGATAATGAAAAATTCATATTTTATAAATTATTATCAAATATAGTTATATTTACTATGCGTGCATAGTAAATGTCAAAAAAATACACTTTGAACAAAACTAGTATAATTAATAAATCCGTTTTTAATGTAATAGGGGTAATGTCAGGTACTTCTTTAGACGGGATTGACCTTTGTTATGCTCGTTTTGAGCAATTGGACTCTTGGAAGTTTAAAATTATTGATGTACAAACTGTAGATTATCCACAAAAATGGATAGAGCTTCTACAAAACGCAATATTACTAAGCCCTTCAAAGTTAGTTCAACTAGACACTAATTACACTCTTTTTTTATCAAAAGTGATCTCTAATTTTATTAAAAAACATCCTGAAGTAACAATCGATGCAGTTTGTAGCCATGGACACACTGTATTCCATAAGCCTAAGTTAGGAATGACTCTTCAAATTGGAAACCTTCCGGATTTGTCTAATTATCTCAATCAGACAGTTGTCTGTGACTTTAGAACTCAAGATGTACGTCTAGGAGGTCAAGGAGCTCCGTTAGTTCCCGTTGGTGATGCATTGTTATTTTCTGAATATGAATATTGTATCAATATTGGTGGTTTTGCGAATATTTCTTATGAAAAAAACAATGAGCGCATAGCATTTGATATTTGTCCAGTTAATATTGTTATGAATCATTATGCAAAAACTATTGGACTACAGTACGATTCAGAGGGTAATAGAGCTTTGAAGGGAACCGTTTGTTCCCCCTTATTGGATAAATTGAACTCTTTGAAATTTTATACCACTCCTTTCCCTAAATCACTTGGTCTAGAATGGGTACAAGAATACATCTTTCCATTAATTGATTCCTATGAACTTAGTGTTGATAGTATCCTTAGAACCGTAGTAGAGCATAGCGCTTTTCAAATTACAAAAATATTAAAAGGTATAAATCTGAAAAAAGGATTATTTACAGGTGGTGGAGTGTATAACACTTTTCTAATGAATCGTATTCAAAGTCTTAGTAATCATGAAATAGTTAAAGCTAATGCTGATATAATTGAATTTAAGGAAGCATTAATTTTTGGGTTTTTAGGAGTACTAAAGTTAAAAGAAATACCCAATTGTCTGTCCAGCGTAACAGGCGCTAGTTATGATCATGTGAGTGGATGTGTTTATTTACCTAAAAATATTATAAATTCTGTATAATGATTATATAGTTTTTTATATTTGTTTGATTACCTAATGTTAGTCGATAATTTAGCTTTAAAATACTAAACAACAGTGATGGAAACAGTTATAATAATTGTATTTGTACTAGGTTATTTAGCAATAACTCTAGAACACACTTTAAAAATAGATAAATTAATTCCAGCTTTAGTTATGATGGCAGTTAGCTGGGCCTTGATTTCGTTTGGTATTGATGATTTCCAAACTTGGTTTGATTCTAGTAAGCATGCTTTGTCAGAGAACTTTCAATTTTTAGATCACGATGATAAAATGTATGTTCTTGAAGAAACTTTACTACATCATCTTGGTAAAACTGCCGAAATACTTGTATTTTTATTAGGAGCAATGACCATAGTTGAAATTATTGCCTACTTCAATGGCTTCTCGACGATTAAAAATTTTATTAAAACAAAAAAGAAATCTAAGTTATTATGGATTTTTGCAAGCTTAGCTTTTGTATTGTCAGCTATCATAGATAATCTTACTGCTACAATTGTTTTAGTATCATTACTTCAAAAAATAATTAAAAACCGTAAAATGCGCCTGTGGTTTGCTGGCCTAATAGTAATAGCTGCTAATGCAGGAGGGGCATTCTCTCCTATAGGAGATGTAACTACAACAATGTTGTGGATAGCTAACAAAGTTAGTACAGGGTATTTATTTGCGTACTTGTTGTTACCTTCAGTTGTGTGTATGATTGTTCCCACAATTATAGCCTCTCGCCTTCCTGTCTTTAAAGGGTATCTTGAAATTGATACTTCAAATCCTGAGCCTGCAGGTCGTTTTAGTGGGACTATGCTTTATTTAGGATTGGCAGCGATTATTTTTGTTCCAATATTCAAGGTTTTTACGCACCTTCCTCCATATGTTGGAATGATGCTCTCATTGGGAGTTGTTGCAGTATTTGCAGAGCTTTTTAGTTCTTCAAAATTTAGTATGACGGAATTGGACAAAGTAAATGAAAACCCACCCGTTCATCATAGTCCGGTACATTATTCTTTGTCAAAAATAGAATTACCTAGTATTTTATTTTTCTTAGGTATCCTAATGGCAGTAGCTGCCTTAGAATCTCTAGGAATTTTATTTGGGTTTGCTGACTGGCTTAAAGTTTCTACGCCTATGTTAGGTTCTGAGTTGGCTGGGGCAGAAGTTTCTGATTTAGTTGTTCTTTTATTAGGAGTTGGGTCGGCAGTAATTGATAATGTACCATTGGTGGCCGCATCTCTTGGAATGTTTAATGAACCGATGGATCATGAATTATGGCATTTTATTGCCTATGCAGCTGGGACTGGTGGAAGTATGCTTATTATTGGGTCTGCAGCCGGGGTCGTTGCTATGGGAATGGAAAAAATTAACTTTTTCTGGTATCTAAAAAAAATATCTTGGTTAGCATTAATTGGTTTTTTAGCAGGAGCTCTTACTTTTTTCTTCACAAGAACCATGCTTTAAAGATAATTTTTATCAGTTTTCAACGTTTTAATTAAACTAGTTTTATATAAAAATTTATGATTCAAGAACTAATTGCAATTACTTTAGAGATTGAAACAATCGAAAAAACACTATCGATTGTCGAATTAATTAAAAGTGGAGGTTTCGCTGGTCAACTTATTATAGCACTGTTGACTTTTTTACTTATCGTAACTTTATATATTTATTTTGAACGTTTATTAACAATAAAATCAGCTTCCAAGGTTGATCCAAATTTCATGAATGAAATAAAGGATTATGTAGTCAATGGGAATTTCGATGCAGCTAAAGTGCTCTGTATGAACGTCAACTCTCCAGTTTCTAGGCTAATTCACAAAGGAGTTTCAAGAATTGGACGCCCACTAGCGGATATTAATTCATCAATCGAGAATGCAGGAAAGCTTGAGGTTTACAGCCTAGAAAAAAATGTAAGTGTTCTTGCTACAATTTCTGGCGCAGCACCCATGATTGGGTTTTTAGGAACTGTAATAGGAATGATTTTATCTATTTTTGAAATTGCTAATTCTGGAGGTCAAATAGATATTAAATTATTAGCCGATGGATTATATACGGCTATGACAACAACTGTAGGTGGCTTAGTAGTTGGAATTATAGCTTATATTTCATATAATCATATTGTAGGGCGAACTAATAAAGTCGTCTATCAAATGGAAGCTAATTCTGTAGAGTTTTTAGATTTACTAAACGAACCTACTTGAAATGAATCTTAGAGGTCGAAATAAAATCACTCCAGAATTTAATATGTCTTCAATGACGGATATTGTTTTTCTGTTGTTAATTTTTTTCATGATAGCATCTACGTTAGTGACTACTAATGCAATCGATATCCTCTTACCTAAAGCAAGTGGAAAAACTGAAAACAAAAAATCAATTTCTGTTAGTATTCAGAAAGATTTGACTTTCTATATTGATCAAAGAATGGTTAAGGTTCAAAATCTAGAATCTGAATTACTTGTTTTGTTTCAAAATGAAATAACGCCATCAATTATTTTAAGAGCAGAGAAATCGGTTCCAGTTGATTATGTAGTTAAAGTGATGGATATTGCCAACCGGAACAAATTCAAAATTATATTAGCTGTAAACCCTAGTTAAGATGCCCTATTTTAAGACGAAATATCAACGATATTCGGCACGATTGACTGCTGTAATTATGTTGTTGTTTATATTGCTCTTATTTTATGTTGGGCCTGGATATATGGATCCGCCGTTAGAATATGGTGTTACTGTTAATTTTGGCTCTTCTGATGTAGGGAGCAGTATGGTTCAACCCAGGGAAACTCCTACTTCAGAATCAACTCCAGCTATGGAGCCAATTGAAGAATTAAAAGTAGTAGCCACAGAACAACTAAGTGAGTCTGATCCTTTAGAAGAGGTGCTTACTAATGAAGATTTAGAATCTATTGCCTTTAAAAATGTGCAAGTAGAAAAAGCAAAACTCGAGTTTGAGGCCATTGATCAGGAGAAATCGGAAGCAAATGTAGAACTTGGTCGCTTAAAAAAAGAAGCTGACTTGAAAGCAAAAAAGAAAGCGCAATTAGATGCGCTTATGGGCGGAATATTAGCTGACCAAGGTACTGACAAAGGATCAGAAGGCGAGGATGAATCAGATGGGGATAAAGGCCAGTTAGACGGAAATCCTTATGCGTCAAGCTATTTTGGATCCCTGGGGAGTGGTAAGGTCGGGAAAGGCTATGGCCTAAGTGGTCGAGGGCAACTATTAGAAAAGGGAATAGTGATTCCTGAATGTGATGAAGAAGGGACAGTTGTTGTTGAAATTTATGTTAACCAAAACGGATCAGTCATAAAAGCAATCCCTGGAGTAAAAGGGACAACTGGCGTTAGCTGCCTATTTGATGCTGCCAGAAAAACAGCATTGTCCTATAAGTGGCCAGTAGACCTTAAAGCCCCTTTAAAGCAAAAAGGTTTTGTAATTATAGATTTTAGAGTCCAAAAATAAATGAATTATTTAGAAACCACCAACTGGCTTTTTTCTCGGCTACCATTTTACCAAAATGTGGGAAAATCAGCTTATAAAGCGGATTTGAGTCAAACGCTTAAACTTGCTAAATATCTTAGCCATCCTGAGAATAAATTTAAGTCTGTCCATGTTGGAGGTACAAACGGTAAAGGATCTACGGCTCACATGTTGGCATCTGTTTTACAAGAAGCAGGCTATAAAGTTGGGTTATACACTTCACCACATTTAAAAGATTACCGGGAACGTATCCGAATTAACGGGGTAATGATTAATAAAAAATCTGTAGTTGATTTTGTAGCGAAAAACAAATCCTTTTTTGAAGATAATTCTCTTTCTTTTTTTGAAATGTCAGTAGGAATGGCATTTGATTTTTTTGTACAAGAACAAGTTGATATTGCTGTGGTTGAAGTTGGGCTTGGAGGTCGTTTAGATTCTACGAATATTTTAAGTCCTGAAGTGTCAGTAATTACCAATATTGGGCTGGACCATACTCAGTTTTTAGGGACTACACTCGAGTCCATAGCTGGTGAGAAAGCGGGTATTATTAAATCAAATACACCCATAGTGATTGGAGAAACTCAATTAGAAATAGAAAATGTTTTTATAGAAAAAGCGAGTAAAGAACAAGCGCCACTCTATTTTGCTGATCAGTTAATAAAAGAAATATACCCATTTAGTCTGAAAGGCGAGTATCAGATTAAAAATATACGAACGGTACTTCAAATCATTGATATACTTAATAATGGGAAGTTTGTGATCTCCAAAGAAGCAGTTCAACTTGGCTTATTAAAAATAAAAGAGAACACAGGACTCCGCGGTCGCTGGGAAGTTTTGGGGAGCTCCCCAAAAATAATTTGTGATACCGCACATAATAAGAATGGGCTGTGCTTGGTTTTCAAACAGCTCCTAAATGAGAAATTTCAAGACTTACACATTGTATTGGGTATGGTTAATGATAAAGATATTGGTTCATTAATAGAGTTTTTCCCCAAAGGCGCAAAGTATTACTTTTGTAAACCCAACATCCCAAGAGGCCTAGAAGCGACTCAGCTTGCTGAAGTTTTTATAGAAAATGGCTTTAGTGGATGTGTATATTTATCCGTTAATGAGGCTCTAATTGCCGCCAAACAAAGTGCTTCCCAAGACGATGTTATTTACGTTGGTGGTAGTACTTTTGTAGTAGCTGAAATAATTTAACTTTTTCTAAAAAACCTTTTGTGAATTGAAAAACTAGACTATATTTGCAGTCCAATAAATAGGGCGCGTAGCTCAGTTGGTTCAGAGCACCTGGTTTACACCCAGGGGGTCAGGGGTTCGAATCCCTTCGCGCCCACCATACAAAAAGCCCACTCATTTGAGTGGGCTTTTTGTATGAATCCTATTCATATAGTTGTTTATAAAAACTACGAGCCTCCCAATAATATTATTCTTGAGATATCTTCCCGTCTTTGACCTTTTTAAGGTTTAATATTTAGATTAACATGGTTACGGGGTTCTCAACGTACCCTTTTAGAGTTTTTAAGAACTGTGCTCCTGTAGCGCCATCAACGGTTCGGTGGTCACAAGCGAGGGTTAGTTTGATTGTGTTACCTATAACAATCTGTCCATTTTTAACCACTGGTTTTTGAACAATGGCACCTACTGATAATATCGCTGAGTTAGGTTGGTTAATGATTGATGTAAAACTCTCTATTCCAAACATACCTAAGTTAGAAACAGTAAATGTACTACCATCCATTTCTTGTGGGGTCAATTTTTTATTTCGTGCACGTCCAGCAAAATCTCTTACGGCAGCGCCAATTTGAGGTAAGCTTTGCTCATTTGCAAAACGTACCACAGGAACTACCAAACCATCCTCAACAGCAACGGCCACGCCGACATGTACGTGGTTATTAAGCTTCATTCTGTCGCTATACCACTGAGAATTTACTTGAGGGTGCTCACGAAGTGCTAATGCACAAGCTTTAACGATAATATCGTTAAATGATATTTTAGTGTCTGGAATAGAGTTGTATTGGGCTCTAAAAGCCATTGCATTATCCATATCAAACTCTACATTCAAATAGTAATGGGGTGCTGTGAATTTAGATTCACCCAAACGTTTCGCAATGGTTTTACGCATTTGCGAATTTTTAATTTCTTCAAAGTTTTCTTGTCCAGTTGGTACAAATTTAGCTGTTGCAACAGACGTGTTTTGAAAAGAAGGGGTGAAGTTTTCAACATCTCGTTTGATTATACGGCCATTTTCTCCACTACCAATTAATTGATTTAAGGATATACCTTTGTCTTCTGCCATTTTTCGAGCTAAAGGCGAAATATGTAGCCGCCCTGTGGAATTTGATAATATTTCTTTAGTAGTAGTTGAAGGAGCCGAAGTTTCAATTTTTGTAGCTTCTTTTGTAACAGAATCCACAGGTTTAGTAATCTCTTCTGTTACTACTTCAATTTTAGTTGATGTGGTAGAAAAATTAGCAGCAATAGCCGTAACATCGGTTCCTGCTGGACCTATAATAGCCAATAGATCATCAACTTTTGCCGATTCACCTTCATTAAGTCCAACAAATAACAATGTTCCTTCATTAAATGATTCAAATTCCATCGTAGCTTTGTCAGTCTCGATTTCAGCTAAAATATCACCTTCTTCTACTGCGTCTCCAACCTTTTTTAGCCAACTCGCAACAGTACCTTCTTCCATTGTATCACTTAAGCGCGGCATTGTAACTACAATAACTCCTTCCGGTAGGCTTGTTGTGTTTAGTATATCACTAGCGTTGTCTTTTTCAGCTTCTGTTGTGTTTTTATCTTCTTTCGGACTTTCTTCATTAGCTATATCTTGGTTAGATAGAATTGAAGAAATATCTTCCCCTTCTTCTCCAATAATAGCTAAAAGCTCATCGACCATTGTGGTTTCTCCTTCTTGTACACCAATATGTAGTAATATTCCCTCATTAAATGATTCAAATTCCATGGTCGCTTTATCGGTTTCGATTTCAGCTAGAATATCACCTTCTTCAATTTTGTCACCTACTTTTTTCAACCAGCTAGCCACGGTTCCTTCTTCCATGGTATCGCTTAGTCGGGGCATATTAACTATGATTGCCATAACTTATAATTTATGTTGTAAAAATGGATAATCTTCTTGTTCATAAACGACATCATACATGACATTTTTTTCTGGATATGGTGATTCGTCAGCAAACTTCTCACATTCAGAGACTAGGTCTTTAACTCGTTTATCGATTACTTTTATGTCTTCCTCTGTAGCGTATTCTTCACGAAGAATCACGTCTAATACTTGAGTTATGGGATCAATTTTTTTGTATTCTTTTACTTCATCTTTTGTTCTGTAGTGCTGTGCATCACTCATAGAGTGTCCTCGATAGCGATAAGTTTTCATTTCTAAGAAAGTTGGTCCATCACCTCTTCTAGCGCGTTGTATAGCTTCGTCAAATGCTTCTGCCACTTTTATGGGATTCATTCCATCTACTGGGCCGCATGGCATTTCATATCCTAAACCTAATTTCCAAATATCAGTATGATTTGCAGTTCTATCAACAGAAGTTCCCATTGCATATCCGTTATTTTCACAAACAAATACAACTGGGAGCTTCCAGTTCATAGCCATGTTAAATGTTTCGTGCAATGAACCTTGACGCGCTGCGCCATCTCCAAAATAGCATAGGGTTACTGCTCCGGTTTCATTATATTTATCTCCAAAAGCCATTCCAGCTCCAAGAGGAATTTGCCCTCCTACAATTCCATGACCCCCATAAAACCCTTTTTCTTTTGAAAAAATATGCATGGAACCTCCAAGACCTTGTGAAGTTCCAGTGGCCTTACCAAAAAGTTCAGCCATTACACGACGTGGGTCAACACCCATACCAATAGGTTGAACGTGATTTCGATATGCTGTGATCATTTTGTCCTTGGATAAATCCATTGCATGTAAAGCACCAGCTAATACCGCTTCTTGACCGTTATATAAGTGTAGAAACCCTCTTACCTTTTGTTGGATATACACTGCAGCAAGTTTGTCTTCAAACTTTCGCCACAACATCATATTTTCGTACCAGTTAAGGTAAACTTCTTTGGTTATCTTCTGCATGCTTTTACAGTAATTTAATTTAATCTAAATACAAAAGTAATACTTTGATTGATAACCTAAAAAGAGTAGGAGTTAATTTTTTAAAAAAACGTTATAGTACTGTTTTGTCAAAAACCCAGGGCAGTATATTTTCCACTGATTTTGATGAAGCTATCTCGCCTGAGGTGCCCATAAAATATAACTCTAATGGATTTGATTGTTTAAGTTCATATTCTGAAAGTGCTTGTCTACAAGCACCACATGGCGGTATTGGTTTAGTTGTTGGATTTTTAGTCGATCCAGCGACTATTGCCATTCGAAGTATTTTTTGATTTGGAAATTCAGCACCTGCGTAATAAATAGCAGTTCTTTCAGCACACAAACCGGAAGGATAAGAGGCGTTCTCTTGGTTATTTCCTAAGATAATCACTCCATTTTCAAGTTCTAGCGCTGCTCCAACTAAAAATTGTGAATAGGGAGCATAGGCTTTCTCACGAGCCTCGGCTGCTTTTTTTAATAGTTTTTGGACAGGTATTGTCAATTCTTCAATGGAGTCGTAAACAATAAACTTACTTTCTATTTTTATTTTTTTCATAGTCAATAAATATAAAAATTACTGCAGCCAGCAAGAATTCTTGTTAAACAGATCAATATTCTGAGTACTCATCATCCCCAATATTGAATGATAAAGAAAAACGCAGTGTGTTTTCAAGTGGGCTTTGAACTTTAGAGGCTGAGAACAAGTACGACAAATCAATATCAATTGTTGTGTACTTAAAACCAGCTCCAAGGGCGAAAAACTTTCTCGCTCCTTTAGATTCATTTTCACTAAAGTAACCGGCTCTTAGGGCAAATGAATCTTGATATAAATATTCGGTTCCTAAAGCAAAAGTAAACTCATCAATCTCTTCACTAAATCCACCTGGTGCATCATTAAATGATTGAAAAATACCTGACATGAAACTCACATTAGGGTCTTGACCTTGAATAATGACGTTGCTATTAACTATAGACCCTCTTGTGTCAATGTCTGGATCATAAACTCCGTTATCATTAGTGTCTGTGTAGTTGTATTCAGTTCCGTAAACAGGAGGGGTTGGAACCAGTAACTTTGTGACTTCTGCGGTTACATTTATTCTATTATATTGATCAAATATGAAATCAAATCCTCCGCCAAGTCTTAAGTTCGTTGGTATGAAGTTTTCTCTTCCTGCATCATCGTATTTTATTTTAGGGCCTAAATTTTGAATGGCAAAACCACCTCTCCAACGGCCATTAAAATCAGAGTATGCTTCTTCTTCACTTTGGTAATATCCGGAAATATCAACACCAATAGAACCAGCGGCCTTGGAGCTTGGATCAAAGGCCGAAATTTTTAAATCAGAACGTAAATAGCGCAGAGCAACTCCCATTGAAAATTGGTCTGATAATCGTAAAGAGTATGAAACGTCAAGTGTTAGCTCGTTTGGTTTTTCAATCAGGGCCTCTGAAAACTCATCTTCACGCAATTCAATTTCTCCTAGTGAAAAATATTTAAAACTAGCAGCAAATGCACTTCTTTCGTTCAGTCTATTAAAATAGGTGACATTTCCTAAAAACATATCATTTACTAATTTACTTAAATATGGTGTGTAGCTAATTCCAAAACCAGATTTTGTTTCTGAAAAAGCATATTTAGAAGGATTCCATTGTTGAGAGTAAGTATCCACTGAGGTTGCGACTCCCATGTCACCCATTCCTGCTGCGCGCGCATCTGATGCAATCAATAAAAAGGGTACTCCAGTTGTGATTACTCTGCTATCAAGATTTGGTATTATGGTTGTTTGAGCTTCTGCTTTATTAGATAATAAGGTCATAAAAAACAACAATCCTAATCCCAGTGTTTTATGAGTATTTTTAAGTAGATTCATTTTTGTTTTCAAGTTAGGTATTAACAAATATAAGTTATTATTAAAGTATTACAAGTTTTTCAATTTTCTCAGATTTTAATCCAGTACTTTTTGAATGGACCTTTAATTTATAGACATAAACTCCTTTTCCTACTTTGCTTCCAAAATCATCTGTTCCATTCCATGTTAAATCTCTTGAAATTGAACTACCTGCTAGCGATCCAGTATTTGTTTGTCCGTTTAGTGTTTTAATTAGTTTTCCTGAAATTGTAAATATTTGTATTGAAACGTCCAAAACCCCCGCACTATTGTGGTTGAACCAAAATTCTGTGTAATTAATAAACGGATTAGGATAATTTAATACATTAGTAATTTCTAAGCTTTCATTCTGATCAAACACAATAAACTGTATTTCTTGAACTGAGGCGTTATTGTAAACATCCCACGCTTTGAGTTTAAGTGTGTGAAGACCAGGACTAAGGTCTCTAAAAGGATAACTTAAGCTTCCACGTTTGTAGTCATCTACCGCGGCTGTATAATAGTCGTTTAACTTAAAGACATTAGTTTCATCTCCATCCAAAGTAGCTGTGATGTCATGGCCAATCCCACTTGCAGTATTAATGCCATTTTCATCAAATAAATCTGCTATCAAAATAGGATTTTCATTTGTGATTCCACCTGAAATAAAAGCCTCATCATTCATGAATAAGTCAATTGTGGGGCCTGTGTTATCTTGCGGAGCATCGAGGTTAACCCCGCCAATGACTATATCATAACTAAAACCTCTGTTGTTAGATAGTGGAGCCTCTGTTTTTGAATATAAACTAATTTTGCCATTTCCTTCAGAAACATTAATATCCCTGGGAACTATAAATTCAAATTCAAATAGTCCATTTGATATACTTGCCTGTCCTCTAAAAATAACTTCTCCCATTGTGTCAAAGTCAAGAATAATTAAATTGGATCCATCTGTTACGCCATCATTTCCAATTGTTGATCGTTGTAAATCTTTATCAAAAATAGTCGCTGTTAGGATACCATTGTAATTTGTTTGAATCTCCCCTTGATTATTGGTAACATTTCCAGTAATTTTTGCAGGACTCAATGCCTTCAAAACTTGGTTATTAAGATTAATGTCTTCGTCATTAATTTTAGTCACTCTAATGTCTGGATCAGCCATTGGAATCTTTAATGCTGGGTCCCCTATGTAAAAAACCAACCTTCGCTGACTGATGTTTGTAACCATAGGGTCATTCTTGGTTCTTCGAAGTGCTTCGCCTACACTTATAAGTTCATTATTTCCATAGGAAAATAAATATTTGCTGAGAGATTTATTAAATTGAATTCCAACATTAATTAAAATTTGTCTAGTAGTTGTTATTAAGCTTATTGCTCCCCCTGTTTTGTTCAAGAAAAGGTATTCTCCGGCAGACTTTCTATATGGATTGTCAAATTTTGTGTACTCACATGTAATTGTGACAAAACAATTTAGCTTATTTGGATTGTTAAGCTCTTGTGCATTTAGTTTGTCAAAAATTCTTTCTACTGCTAATCCGTCTTCTCCACCATGACCAAAATAATTAACAACTATGGCGCCTACTTCAAGGGCATCAAAAATGGCTTTATTGACTGATGTGTAACGCGCTCCTCCAGATGTAGTTTCTTGAACATATGAGTCAGAATGAATTTTAAATACATTTAAGAAAGGTTTTTCTAACTTAACATCCTCCGCAATAATATCTGTAGTTTCTTGTATCAGACGATCACTAAACTCGTCAACGTCATCCGAAATCATAAGGAAGTTATTCCTCCAGCTTCCATATGTTTCCTTTTTGTAGTAGGATTCTACTTTATCGACCATTTCATTAGCTTGCTGGGAAGAGTTTGCTAAAATACGCCCTACAGCTATATCTAACTTATCTGAGTTAGCCATAGCTCCTTCGTTTGAATCCATCATTCCAAAAAAGTCATCTGATAAAAATGAACTTGTTAAGCTGATACTATTTACAGAATACCAAGATGGAACAATATTTGTATTGTTTGGGACTCTGTTTTTATAATCAAACGATGCATCTCCAAATAAACATAGGTATTTTAGTTTTTTTGAAGGTTCGCTAGCATTATCATACACATACCTTATAAAATTTCGAATGCCAGATATGTCTTGCATCCCTGAACTAAACTCTTGGTAAATCGATTCCAAAGAATAAACTTTTACATTTAAGTTTTGTTGATCTCTATTAATGTTTGCCAAGCGTTCTGCCTGTGGGATTAAAAATCTAGGGGTAATGATTAAATAATCAACGTCTTCAAATTGTCCTTGATTGTCTAAAAAAACAGTACCCTTAATATCTTGATTGTCAACATTTGTGTTGTCGGCTTTTCTAGGAACATAAAAGTCGCTACCAAGGGCTTGATAGACACTTGCAGTTCCTAAATTAGTTTTAAAGGTAAATTGAGATTCTAAGTTCTGATTTTCATAAAATTGAATTTCATAGGGATTTGTAATGTCCCAAACTTGACTAGTAGAATTAGCATTTGAAATGATAAAAGCTCCAACACCAGATAGTATTGCAGAATTTTTATGTTTGAATTCGAATTGAGTTCCCAAACTAATTAAAGAACGCTCAGCTTCTATAGAAATATAGTCTAGATATGCTGAAGCAGAGGGGTTGCCATTGTTGTTATAATTCAGCTCAACAGAAACTGTACTCGAGCTAATGTTTAATAACTCATTAAAAGAATCTTCTGACGCTAATAATTGACTATCAATCGAGCTAAAGGAGAAGTTGTTTACCTCAGATCCATTTAATTTAAGCGACATTGAAGTATTAGATTCTGAAGTTGCTGCTACATATACTTTCAAATTTATTGGACTGGATGTTATTATATTTGGAAAATCAAAATTAAATTCTCTGGTATTTTCAACATAAAATCTGTGTCCAAACCAGCGTCTTCCTAATTTTGCAATATTGTATTCATCAGATTCCACGAACTTATAGTCATGGAAGGTTTCAAATGTCACATTTGCAGCCGTATTTGGTTCAGTTGCTAGATTCATTCTTGATCCATTACCAGAACTAATATTCAAATAATAAAAAGCATCATCACTGTAGGGGTTTATGTGCGAATTATTATCTGAATTATATTTTTTAGGGCCAATAGCATACATTAAAATATAGTCATCGTCATTGAATGTGAAGTCGTCTTCACCAATTACCTGTATGGTATTTTCAATCATATCATAAGATTGGGTATCAGAATTTAATAAGGGTAAAGACTTGCCTCCATGACCATATATTTTAATATTTTTGGGATTGATAGTAGCAGTATTTACCCCCAAGCTTCTCAAAAAATTTGAAGTCAGTTTATGAACTCCAGTTGTATCGACTTTAAATCGGTACCAATCTCCTGACTTTAGTGAAGAGCTAGAAATAGTTGTATTAATTGATGATATTCTTGTTTGTGTTCTCAATCGATACTCTACAGTAAATCGAGTGATTTTAGTTAAAACTCCTTTGTTATAAAAGATTGGATAGATTTCAATGGCGCCATTTATTTTACCTCTCGAGCGAGCATTTGATATTGTTAATTGAGGCCCGTTTGGTATTGTATTTATTGGAAGTTGCTTCAATTCACTCTTCGATATTTCAATAGTTTCAAGGTTGGTTATTTTTCCAGAAGTTTCATTGATAAGCCCGTTGACTGTCCACTGATTTGAAAAAAGAAGTCCTTTTTCAAATGAGAAATTGTGGTTCTCTACATCAAAATAGGGTACTTCAATTGATTTATTTGCAGTACTAATTATTGAAGTACCAGTCCAATTAATGTTAAATGTTTGAGATTGAGAATACCCAAAAAAACAAAATATTAATGTGAAGTAATTTACTAGGGTTTTCATAGTTTAGGAACGCTAACTTGGGGTTGTTAGTATGTTGTAGTAAAAGCTAATACTCAAAACTACAATAATAAATTATGAAATTCATCGTTTTTAATAAAACTAAAAGCAAATAAATTACAATTATTAAGCTTAAAAAGGAACTCTTTTTTTTATTGCATAATAATCTATAATTACTATCTTGCATGACTGAATTCAATTATTTACACAATTTTATGTTGAATATGAAAAATATCAAAAAATTAAGCCTACTTTTTGCAGTAGCACTATTATCATCTTTGACAGGATGTAAGAGATCATCTTTGTCGGGTAATACATCTAGAGGTACTGGTTGGCAGATTAATGCTAAAGATGGTGGCTTTCAGTATAACACTAGATATAAAGGTCAAGAAACAGCTCCTGGATTGGTTTTCGTTGAAGGCGGAACTTTCACTAGAGGTAATGTACAAGATGACGTCATGCATGACTGGAATAACTCTCCGAATCAACAACATGTCGCCTCATTTTATATGGACGAAACTGAGGTAACTAATTTAATGTATTCAGAGTATTTGGATTGGATTAAACGAGTTTACCCCCCTAGTGATGAAAAGTTTAAAGAAATATATGCTAGTGCAGTTCCTGATACCCTAGTCTGGAGAAATCGCTTAGGAAACAGTGAAGTATATGTAGAAAATTACCTAAGACATCCTGCTTTTATGAATTACCCAGTCGTTGGAGTTAGTTGGATTCAAGCGGTTCAATATGCTGAATGGAGATCCGACAGAGTTGCTGAAATGGGTCTACAAAAAGAAGGGTATTTAGAGAGAGATTCACAACTTTCTGCATCAGCTGAAGAAAATTTTAGTATTGATACATATGTTAATGCACCTACTAAATCTTTTGGAGGTAATGATAGTATCACACTTCCTGTTAAAAGACGAGCCAAAGTAATAGGTGAAGATTCAACAAATTTATACGCTAGACGTGAGTCAGGAGCAATTCAGCTAAAGTATAGATTACCAACCGAATCAGAGTGGGAGTATGCAGCTCTTGGTTTAACAGAATTAAGAAATTATAATGTATACAGAGGTAGGAAAAAATATCCATGGGATGGTCAGTACTCGCGATCTGGCGAACGAAAAAATAGAGGAGATCAATTAGCTAATTTCAAACAAGGAAAAGGAGATTATGGTGGTATTGCGGGGTGGTCTGATGATGGTGCCGATATAACTAATGAAGTTATGTCTTACGAACCCAACGATTTTGGCTTGTATGACATGGCTGGAAATGTATCTGAATGGGTAGCTGATGTTTATCGCCCTGTTGTGGATGACGAGTTTAGTGATTTTGGATATTTTAGAGGAAATGTTTATACTAAAAATGCAATTGGTTCCGATGGAACTTTGAAAGTGATTGGTGTTGATGATATTCAATATGATACTCTTTCTAGCGGAAGAATTATTGCTAAGGCACTTCCTGGTCAATTGGTTAAAGTAGAAGTTGACTCTACAGATATGCTAAATAAACAAAGAACAAATTTTGACAAAAGTAATAATATAAATTTCAGAGACGGAGACAGAGCTTCTTCAAGAAATTTCGATGATTTTAATGATAGAAGTGAGGACTCAACTAATGAAGATGAAACACAAGACATGTATAATTCTCCAACTTATAAAACTGACGGGATGTTAGCTTTTGACGATTCCAATGATAGAACCTCTCTAGTTAATGATGAAGTTAGAGTTTATAAAGGTGGTTCTTGGAAAGATAGAGAATATTGGTTAGACCCAGCGCAAAGACGTTATTATCCTGAGCAAATGTCAACAATGGACATTGGTTTCAGATGTGCAATGTCTAGAGTTGGTTCTAAATCATTATCAAAAAAGAAAAAGAAAAACTAATTTTCATATTTTCAAAAATATTAGGTCCTAACAAGTTTATTTGTTAGGACTTTTTTATTAATTTTAAGAGATGGAACTAAATCAAATTCATGAGCTTTATTTGAGTTGTTCAGCTATATCTACTGACACTCGAAATATTGAAACAGGTGCAATGTTTTTTGCGCTCAAAGGCCCTAGTTTTAATGGGAATAAGTATGCACTTAATGCGATTGATAAAGGAGCTAAGTTTGCTATAGTTGATGAAGTTTCAGTTCCACTAAATGATAAAATTATTCAAGTAGATGATGTTTTAACGACTTTGCAAGATTTAGCTCGTTTTCATAGAGAATATTTAGGTTTACCAATTATTGCTTTAACCGGAAGTAATGGTAAAACGACAACAAAAGAACTAATTAACAAAATCCTTCAACAGCGTTATAAAACAATAGCAACCAATGGTAATCTTAATAATCATATAGGAGTCCCCTTAACACTCCTTAGAATGACTATTGACACTGAAATTGGTATTGTTGAGATGGGTGCCAATCATGCTAAGGAAATAGAGCTGCTTTGCAACATAGCAAAGCCAAATGTGGGTTATATTACCAATTTTGGAAAAGCCCACCTTGAGGGGTTTGGGTCTGAGCATGGAATTATACTTGCTAAAAGCGAGTTGTATGACTATTTAAAATCCAGCAAAGGTCTGATAGTTATAAATTTAGATGATCTTAAGCAGGTGAAACAAGTAGGGGAGTATTCAAATACTTTTTCTTTCTCAGAATCTAAACAAGCCTCAATTAATATAATTTTATTAGAATCTCAGCCTTGTTTGAATGTTTCACTAATCGATACAGTAATTAAAACACATTTAGTAGGAGTTTATAATTTTCATAATATAGCAGCTGCATTGGCAGTTGGCTGTTATTTCAAACTTACAACTAAACAACTTAAAATTGGAATTGAAGATTATGTTTCGGTAAATAACCGATCTCAAATTGTTAAGCAAAATTCGAATCAGATTTTATTAGATGCTTACAATGCTAATCCAAGCAGTATGGGAGTTGCTTTGGAAAATTTCAAAAGAATTCAAAACTCAAATAAAATTGCCATATTAGGAGATATGTTTGAATTGGGAGCTACTAGTGCAAAAGAACATTTAGAAATTATTAATCAAGCAATTTTAACTAAGGGTTGTATATTTTATTTTATAGGGTCTCATTTTTTTGAGCAAAAAACATCGCATTCAAATTTTTTGTTTTTTGAAACATTTGAAGATCTTAAATCTCATTTGAAAGAAATGGCTATTTCAAATACTAGCATCTTGATTAAAGGTTCCCGAGGGATGGCCCTAGAACGTGTTTTGGAACTACTTTAAATTAAGAAAATTTAATTCTTTCATCATGCAGATAATAAGAACTTTTATTCTCATATTTAACTTTTGATTTATTTATGTTTAATTCTTAATCAACATCTACAAATAGATAATTGAGGGTTTTTTTTTAAACAAAACTATTTGATAGTTTTATGAAAATCATAAGCTTTATACTTATTTTTGTGTTAACTCCTAACTTTTTTAATTACTAAAATATATATCCATGCGGCTTTTACTAAAATTATTTTTGTTTTCAAGTATTTCTATAATGAGTCAAACCAATGCAGAACAAGAAAATATTAAAGAAAAAAGTTATTCTTTAACTGCTGTAGGTGATATAATGATTGGAACTAACTATCCGTCTGAAATCTATTTGCCCCCAAATGATGGTACTGGTTTTTTTGATTCTGTCACAGAAATATTAAATAAATCTGACATAACCTTTGGTAATCTAGAGGGAGTTATAATGTCAGAAAATATTTCACCCAGAAAGAGATGTAAAAAACCAGAAAATTGTTACGTATTTAAGATGCCTGATAATTATGTAAATCATATTAAAAAAGCGGGTTTTAATCTTCTAAGTATTGCTAATAATCACATTAATGACTTCGGGCCCAAGGGTGTTTTAAATACCACTAAGCTATTGGATCAATCAGAAATTTCTTATGCAGGAACACTTTCTAACCCCACAACCATAATTAATTTTAAAGATTTAAAAATTGGTTTCTGTGCATTTTCTCCGAATTATGGAACTGTCAATGTAAACGACTTAAAAAATGCTAAAAAAATTGTCTCAGACTTAAACGGTAAAGTTGATATTGTAATCGTATCATTTCATGCTGGAGGTGAGGGTGAAAATTTTCAACATATATCAAATAAAAATGAAATTTATCTTGGTGAGAATAGAGGGAATCCATATTTATTTGCTAGACAAATGATTGATGAAGGAGCTGATATAATATTAGGTCATGGTCCACATGTAACTCGTGCAATAGATATATACAAAAATAAGTTTATTGCATACAGTTTAGGGAACTTTGCTACTTACGGGAGGTTTAATTTAAGAGGGCCAAAAGGTATATCTCCAATAGTTGAAATTAAATTTGATGGTAAAGGTGATTTTATTTCTGGAAAAATAACCTCTATAAAACTGATTAATCGTGGTATTCCTGTTATTGATAATAAAAATTCTGCACTTAAAGTTATTAAAGATTTAGTAAAAGAGGATCTTCCAAATAGCACGATTAAAATCAGTGATAATGGAGAGTTTTTTAAGGACTAATTTTTATTTAATTGTATATAATGCAACCAACAAAATTAACCAGATATTACTATTCTTATTTTGATAACACATTTTTTGATAAATTTTTTTTCATATACTTACGCAAGTTTTGTCAAAATTTTATTATTCAATACACATATGAAATCAAATAAATCTATACTAAAATTATTTTGTTTTTCGTTCTGTTGTTGTTTTAGTAATTTTAATAGTTTTTCTCAAAATAAGCTAAAGTTAGCTGTAGATACAATTACTACTAGTAACGATAATATCATTCTATATGATGACAAAAGCTGGGAATATCTCCCAGTTGTAAAAAGAAAAAACTATTTGAAGGCTTTTGCAGATACATCATCTATTTTCACCAAGAATTGGAAAAATAGTACCTTTGCCTACAAAGACAAATTCCCTCCTGATAGCGTCTTAATTACATATTTAGATGATCAAGATAAATATGTTATTCCTGTTATAGATAGAATTAATTCAGGATTTAAACTTCGAAATGGTACATTCCATAAGGGACTCGATATACACCTAACAAGAACAACACCAGTTAAGGCTGCTTTTAATGGTAAAGTCAGGTATGCTAGATTCAATACAGGCGGTTATGGTAATCTTGTGATCATTAGGCATTTTAATGGATTAGAAACATATTATGCGCATTTAAGTAGACTTGATGTTAAAGAGGATCAACTTGTTCAAGCAGGCAAAGTTATTGGATTAGGCGGAAATACAGGAGTGAAATGGTCAGGTCCTCATTTACACTTTGAGGTTAGATATCATGATTTTGCTTTTGACCCTGAAAAGATATTCTCAATAAAAGACTCTGTGTTATTAGGTGATAAGATATTATTAAAGAAAGCTGACTTTCACTCTGTTATAGCTGCATCAAGAAAATATCATAGGATTAAGTCTGGGGAAACATTATCATATTTAGCTGTTCGTTACAATACCACTGTATCAAAAATATTAAAAATCAATCCTAAACTTAATATAAATTCTATCATCGGAATTGGAATGAAGATACGTGTCAGATAATAGCAAATATAATTTTGATAAAAACTTTCAAAAGAGTACTCTGTAACCATCAGAGTATGGTAGATTTGAACTGCTGTCCTGTGGGGAATTAATCCTATTATTTGTTGTAAAATTAATGATATATTTGAGTTATGTATCTTTACCTTTCATTTATACTTAATTTTAAACAAATATTGAGGTTATGACGTTTTTAGCTAACCAAACGTTTCCAAATTATATAATTGATTTCATGTCTAGTGAATGGATTCTAAATAATATTATTGTTGTCGCCGTTGTTGTCTTATTTTTAATAATTGGACGCAAATTATCAACTCAAAACAATACTAGGGTCACGTATTTAATGGGTGTTATTTTGTTTTTTTCATCTGTGATAACTCCCTTGCGCACCGCTTTAAATGGTGACTGGAATATGGCTACAGATTTGCCATTTCATCTTTGTGGAATTTCTGGTCTTATTTGTTCTTTCCTTCCTTTTATTAAAAGAAAACAGTTTTTATTTGATTTTGTATTTTATTCTGGAATTATTGGAGGGATCATGTCCGTTCTTACCCCTCAAATGAATGGCTATGACGGTAGTCATTTTGCATATCTTGAATATTATGTAAGACATGTTTTAATTTTGTTATTACCTCTGTATATGTTTAAATACTTAAATATTCAGCCTTCTAGATACTCCAGTCTTAAATCTTTTTTGATTTTAAATATTTTAATGATCATCATCATGCCATTAAATTTCTATCTTGGGTCAAATTACATGTATTTAGCTGAGCCACCTCAAGTTGACAACCCTCTAGTAATAGGAGTATGGCCTTACTATCTCTTATGGTTTGAGGTTTTTATCTTAGGTCTAATGGCTGCATTTTATGGTCTCTCTACGCTAAAATTAAATGTAAAACATTCAAATTAATATTATTTATTAAGGTCTTTGTACCTTCACCTGTGACATTGATTAAATCCTAAGTATATGAAGCCAACTAAAACAGTTATAATTACAGGAACTAGCCGTGGTATCGGATTTGAATTAGTACACCTTTTTGCTAATTCAGGTTATTCTGTTTTAGCACTTTCTCGAAACGCCAGGCCAGTTTCAAATTTAAATTTTGAAAATATAACAGCTTTGTCATTTGATCTCAACAAGTCTGAAGATTATGAGCATGTCGAAGCTTTTGTTCAAAATGAATGGTCTCAAGTTGATATTTTAATTAATAATGCTGGAACGCTTATAAATAAGCCATTTTCAGCCACGACTTTTGAAGATTTTAAACAAGTGTACAATACTAATGTTTTTGGAGTCGCAGAGCTTACTAGACGCATGATTCCATTCATGCCTAAAAATGGTCATGTGGTTACAATTAGCTCTATGGGAGGGGTCCAAGGCTCCGTTAAATTTCCTGGCTTAGCCGCCTACAGTTCTAGTAAGGGTGCGGTGATTACTTTGACTGAGCTATTAGCAGAGGAATATAAAGAGTCTGGACCTTGTTTTAACGTCCTTGCATTAGGTGCTGTTCAAACAGAAATGCTTAAAGAAGCATTTCCAGGTTATGAAGCGCCAAATACAGCGGTTCAAATGGGTGCTTATATATTTGAATTTGCAAAAACTGGGCAGCAGTTCTATAATGGTAAATTATTACAAATTTCGAGTTCGACTCCCTAATGAAAAGTATGTGTTATTAAAAATAACTCCTTAGGTTTAACAGCTCATTAACGTTCTTACCATAAAATATTTCTTTACTTTTACAGCTCGATAAAAATCCATTTTATGTTTAATAACTTAAGTGAAAAATTAGATAAAGCTCTACACGTCCTCAAAGGACATGGGCGTATTTCAGAAATTAATGTTGCCGAAACTCTAAAAGAAGTTCGACGGGCTTTGTTGGATGCTGATGTTAATTATAAAATTGCTAAAGAATTTACCAACCGGGTTAAACAAAAAGCAATAGGTCAAAATGTATTGACAACGCTTCAGCCTGGCCAATTGATGGTAAAAATTGTAAAGGATGAGCTCACCGCGTTAATGGGGGGTGAGGTTGAAGATGTTAACTTATCAGCAACTCCGAGTGTGATTTTAATGTCCGGATTGCAAGGGTCGGGTAAAACTACTTTCTCCGGAAAGCTTGCAAACTATTTAAAAACCAAAAAAGCCAAAAACCCAATGCTGGTAGCCTGTGATGTATACCGTCCAGCTGCAATTGATCAGTTACATATTGTAGGGGAACAAGTTGGTGTTGAGGTTTACAGTGATTTAGATAATAATGACCCCGTAGCCATTGCTAAGGCTAGTATTGAGGCTGCTAAATCTAAAGGTTGTAATGTTGTTATTATTGATACCGCTGGTCGTTTGGCGGTTGATAAAGCGATGATGACCGAAATAGCAAATATTCATTCTGCAGTCCAGCCACAAGAAACGTTATTCGTAGTGGATGCAATGACTGGACAGGATGCAGTCAATACAGCCAAAGCATTTAATGATATACTTAATTTTGACGGAGTCATACTTACAAAACTAGACGGGGATACTCGTGGTGGTGCTGCGATTTCGATAAAGTCAGTCGTCAATAAGCCAATCAAATTTATCGGTACTGGTGAAAAAATGGAGGCAATTGATGTTTTCTATCCAGCTCGTATGGCTGAGCGGATCTTGGGAATGGGTGATGTGGTTTCCTTAGTTGAGCGTGCACAAGAACAATTTGATGAGCAAGAGGCTCGAAAAATTCAAAAAAAAATTGCTAAAAATCAATTTGGTTTTGATGATTTTTTGTCTCAAATACAGCAGGTCAAAAAGATGGGTAATATGAAGGACCTAATGGGAATGATACCTGGGGCCGGAAAAATGATGAAAGACGTAGATATAGACGATGATGCCTTTAAGCATATTGAAGCTATTATCCAGTCAATGACCCCTAATGAACGAGCTAAGCCCACGCTTTTAAATAACAGTCGTAAAAAACGAATCGGTTCGGGCTCCGGAACATCTGTTCAGCAAGTGAATCAACTTATGAAACAGTTTAACCAGATGAGTAAAATGATGAAAATGATGCAAGGTGGCGGGGGTCGAAAAATGATGGAAATGATGAAAAATATGCCACGATAAATATAATTTAATCACCAATTTATAATGATTTTACTAGACGGAAAACAAATAAGTGCCAATATAAAAGTTGAAATAGCTTTAGCAGTTACTGAAATTAAAAAAGATGGAAAAAGGCCCCCACATTTGGCAGCAATTCTTGTAGGTACTAATGGAGCTAGCATGACCTATGTAGGTGCTAAAGTTAAAGCATGTGAACTTGTTGGTTTTAATTCAACACTAATTGATTTACCAGTTCAAACAACAGAAGCTGAATTATTAGCTGAAATATACGCGCTAAACGATAACCGTGAAATAGATGGTTTTATTGTGCAGCTTCCGCTTCCCAAGCATATTGACGAACAAAAGGTTTTGATGGCGGTACATCCAGATAAAGATGTGGATGGCTTTCATCCAATGAATGTTGGTAGAATGGTACTTGATTTACCGACTTTTCTCTCTGCAACCCCTTATGGAATCATGGAGCTACTTGAGCGCTATAGAGTTCCAACATCTGGAAAGCATGTGGTGGTCATAGGTCGAAGTCACATTGTAGGACGTCCAATGAGTATATTAATGAGTCAAAAACGACCTGCAGGAGATTCAACAGTAACTATAGCCCACAGCCGAACAACAAACCTAGAAAAACTCACATTAGATGCAGATATAATAGTTGCGGCACTAGGAATTCCTGAATTTTTAACAGCTGAAATGGTAAAACCAGGTGCTGTTATTATTGATGTTGGAATTACAAGGGTGGCTGATGAAACTAAAAAAAGAGGCTATAGAATTACAGGAGATGTTCATTTTGAAAGTGTCTCTAAAAAAGCAAGTTATATCACACCAGTCCCTGGTGGTGTTGGTCCAATGACCATAGCAATGTTGCTTAAGAACACGCTTTTAGCATGCGAACGTCACGCTTCTAAATAAGCTATTTAGCAAAAATGTGAGAGGAGTCTTTGAACGCCTTGAATTCCAAAGCATTTCCGCAAGGGTCATAAAAAAATAAGGTAGCTTGTTCGCCTTGAAGTCCTTCAAAACGAATGTAAGGATCTATAATAAACTTCAATTTCTTTAGTTTTAAGTGTTCTGAAAAAAGTTTAAAATCATCCCATGAGAGGATAACTCCAAAATGAGGAACTGGTACTTGTTTCCCGTCCACTTTATTTGCATGTTGATTAGTGTCGGCTCCTTTTGGCTTATAATGAATTACTAGTTGATGGCCGAAAAAATTGAAATCTATCCACTGGTCACTGCTGCGCCCTTCTTTACATTTTAAAATATCTCTATAAAAAATACGGCATACCTCTAGGTCCCAAACAGGGATTGCTAAGTGGAACGGAGCTACGGAACTCATTCGATTGTTTTTTTAGAGTCTTTCAAAGTTTCATTTAACGTTTTCAATTCTTCATTAGTTAAATTGCGGTATGTTCCAATGTCGCATTTTTGATGAATATTCATAATGCGTGTGCGCTTTAGGGATTGGACGTCGTAGTTAAGATACTCGCACATGCGACGAATTTGACGATTGAGTCCTTGTGTTAAGATTATTTTAAATTCAAATGTACTTATTTTTTCTACTACGCAAGATTTGGTGGTTTTTCCTAGTTCTTCTAAAGGAATTCCTGTTGACATGCGTTGTACAAAAGTTTGTGAAATAGGTTTGTCTACTCTAACAATGTATTCTTTTTCGTGATTGTTACTTGCGCGAAGAATTTTATTCACGATATCACCATCATCTGTCAGTAAAATTAAACCTTCACTGTCCTTATCTAGTCGTCCAATTGGAAAAATTCTGATCGGATAATTAATGTAATCAATAATATTGTTTTTCTCAACACCAGTATCGGTAGTGCAAACGATTCCTATAGGCTTATTAAAAGCGATATAGGTTCTTTTTTTAGAGTCATTAAGGATTGTTTTTCCGTCTACTTTCACTTTATCTCCGTGAACTACTTTGGTGCCCATTTCTGGTACGAAACCATTGACAGTGACACGTCCTTCGTTGATTAATTTATCTGCTGCGCGTCGCGAGCAGTAGCCTGCCTCACTTAAATACTTATTAAGCCTTGTTGTTATTGAGTTCATATAGCAAATTTACAAAACTTTAATGGCACAAAAACTTTATTATTTCATTAGAAATATAATTACCTTTCAAAGAGTGTCCAAGTCCTTTTGTAGAAATAAGCGTGGCGTTTTTGAACTGTAAGTCTATTTCAAGTGCATCTTCATAAGGGATGATAGAGTCTCTTTTGTCATGAAAGATTAAGCCACTGGAGTCTATGTTTTTGATAAGGTTTGCAGTTGAATAATAGCTAGGAGGGTGTCCAAACGTAAGTTCGATATAGCGATCAATGCCGTTGTCTATTTTTTTACTAAAGCCCATCATTTTCTTGTAGCGCCCAATAATACCCGTAAATGTTGATGGAGCACCCAAAAGCACAATTTTATTAGCATCGCTGTAGGTTTTTTTGTTAAGAAAAAATATGATTGACATTGCTCCGACCGAGTGACCTAGAAATACAGTTGGTTTAAATTTTTGACTCACTACATTGATGAATTCTGAATAGAGCACCGCATTAAAGGAGTCACTTCCAGAGCCACCATGAGCAGGAGCGTCCAGGGCAATAATATCGTAGCCTTCTTTTTGTAACTTTTCAATTTCATTTCTCCAGCGACTGCTGTTGCTTTCCCAGCCGTGCACTAAAAGTATGGTTTCTTTTGGTCCTTTCCATTGGTAGATTTGAATATTGAAATCAGCGAAATATAGTGTTGACTTGGTAGCTGTGTCTAAAAACGAATGTGCGTTAGTAGTTAACTTACCTTTTCGGGGTTTAGAGAATACTTGTAGTGCGAGTCTTGAAGCGAGTTTGGAGTTAAAAACCCCAATACTATTTAAGGTTGCTCCGACAATTTTTGGCAGGAACGAATTCATTAATTCGTCTCTCTATTTGCGTTTTCTAATGAAAATGCAGGGGTACAAATGGCTATGTATTCACAAGGCTTACTAAAGGGATTTGAGTATTGTACTCGAGAATTTTTATAAATCTTTATAGACTGACCAGTTTTTAAAACTATTTTTTCGTTGTCAATAATAAATTGTTTTTTTCCCTTAATGATGTAAGTGAACTCGTCGAAACTTGGAGTTTGGAAAGGCTCACTCCAGTAGGGCGGAGCGACCATGTGTGCAATGCTAAGGGCGCTGTTTCCGTCAGTCGCTTTACCGAAATATTCTTTTATTAATTTGCCGTCTGTTGTTGGGACAATAAACGGTTTTTTTGATATTTTATATCCTGCCATAATTTAGTACCAAGTAATATAAAAATCTTTTATTTTAGCATTTTCTGGTATTGAAATCGCTTCAATTTCGCTATTTATATCATAACGTATTTCTTCAGGAAGTTCTGATTTGCTGATTGTAAAATAGGCATTGATTTCATCAACTGAAATTATTAAGTTTCGAAGTGTATTTTGAATGCTTGAAATCTGATATTTTGAATTGATATAGCCAAAGCTGCTAAGTCTATTTATGCCGTCTTTGTTCTTAAAACGTGAATCCATAATGCGGACTGTTCGAATGGTAGATAGTGAGTCTAGAGAGTAATCTGGGTCCAGTTCAAGTAGTAGATTCCCTGAAGTTTTTTCGTAAACACTAATAGTGTTCATAGTTCCTGTAAACTCGTCACCACCAATATGTCTACTCAAGGAGTCGTTTATGAAGATCGATTTAAGCTCTTTAATCTTTGTAGAGTCCGTTAATTGCCCTATACTATTTGTGGAGATCATGAATGGGTCTATTGATTTTTCACAGGCTACAAAGAAACCTAATAGTGCTACTAAAAATAAATAATGTTTCATATTACTTGGTGCTAAATTATTTTTACTCAAATTCTCAAAGTGAAATTTATCTAAAGCTGAGTATTTAAGATTTTTTAAAAGTTAGATTAATGTTTAAACTTTAAATTTGAGTAAAAATAATTGAACTTTTATTACTTAAACCAAAAACAGTAAACTATTTTTGCTCATTATGTTGAAAACCGAAATTAAATCACTTGTTAGTATGGGTGAAATGCTTCCTCTTATGGAGGCCTTTTATACGATTCAAGGAGAAGGCTTCCACAAAGGATCTGCAGCTTATTTTATCAGGATAGGAGGATGTGATGTAGGGTGTCATTGGTGTGATGTCAAAGAGAGTTGGAATGCAGAACTGCATCCCCCTACTTCAGTAGAATCTATTGCGGACCAAGCAGCTGGTAGCAGTCAAACAATAGTAGTTACAGGAGGAGAGCCACTGATGTGGGATATGAGTCCATTAACAGCAAAGCTAAAACTGAAAGGAATGCAGACTCATATTGAAACATCAGGTGCATATAAGTTGACTGGAGATTGGGACTGGATCTGTTTGTCTCCAAAAAAATTAAAAACTCCATTGAAGGAGATTTATTTAAAGGCTCACGAACTTAAGGTGATTGTTTACAATTTAGATGATTTAAGATTTGCTGAAGAACAAGCGTCAAAAGTAAATTCAAATTGTATTCTTTACTTGCAACCGGAGTGGAGTAAGCGTGATAAAGTCATGCCTTTTATTGTAGAATATGTCATGAAACATCCAAAATGGAAGGTTTCGCTTCAAACACATAAATATTTAAACATTCCATAGTAAAATTTAGTTTAATTGTTTCTTTTTGTTACTTATTATCTCTTTTTAAATTAAATTAATTTCATTTTTATATTAAATTTATTAATTAAGCTTATATATGTAACCTTTTTGTTGTTTAATATTTAAAAAATGAAACTAAATATTAATATTTGACCTTTAATATATAATAATAAACTATGTGTGGAATTGTTTGTGCCTTTGATTTAAAGCAAAAACCAGAAATATTAAGACCTTTGGTTCTTCAGATGTCAAAAAAAATTAGACACCGTGGTCCCGACTGGAGTGGGATTTATAGTGACAATAAAACTGTTATGGCCCATGAGCGTTTGGCGATTGTTGATCCAGCATCAGGCAAACAGCCACTTTTAAGCTCAGATCATAAGTTGATTCTTGCAGCTAACGGGGAAATATATAATCACCGTGAAATAAGAAATCTATATAAAGACGTGTATGAATTTCAGACTCAAAGTGATTGTGAGGTTATTTTAGCTTTATACAGAGAAAAGGGGCTAAGTTTTGTCGATGACTTAAATGGGATATTTGGATTTGCTATATATGATGTTGAAAATGATGAATACTTTATTGCTCGTGACCACATGGGGATTATTCCTCTGTATATGGGATGGGATCAAAATGGGACTTTCTATGTAGCTTCAGAATTGAAAGCTTTAGAAGGGTATTGCACCAAAATTGAGTTATTTCCTCCAGGACATTTTCTGTCAAGTAAGGATGGTAAATTGGTTCAGTGGTATAAGCGTGAATGGGGTGAGTTTTCTGCTGTTAAAGATAATGAAACACATATTTCAGAAATTAAAAAAGCACTAGAAGATGCAGTCCATCGCCAGTTAATGTCTGATGTCCCTTATGGGGTATTATTGTCTGGTGGGTTAGATTCTTCTGTGACTTCAGCTATTGCTAAAAAGTATGCTTCAAGACGCGTTGAGTCTGATGATAAGGCTGCTGCGTGGTGGCCGCAGTTGCATTCTTTCTCTGTTGGCCTTGACGGGTCTCCAGATTTAGCTGCAGCTCAAATAGTAGCTGACCACATTGGGACTGTTCATCATGAAATAAAATTTACTATTCAAGAAGGTCTAGATGCCATAAGAGATGTAGTATATAATCTTGAAACATATGATATTACAACGATCAGGGCTTCTACCCCTATGTACCTAATGGCTAGAGTCATAAAATCTATGGGTATTAAAATGGTTCTTTCTGGAGAGGGAGCAGATGAGTTGTTCGGAGGATATTTATACTTTCATAAAGCGCCAAATGCAGAAGAGTTTCATGATGAAACCGTTCGAAAGCTAAGTAAGCTTCATATGTACGATTGTTTAAGAGCTAATAAAAGCTTGGCAGCATGGGGCATTGAAGGTAGAGTTCCTTTTTTAGATAAAGAATTTATTGATGTAGCTATGCGAATTAACCCTCAAGATAAAATGATAAATGGGGAGCGCATGGAGAAATGGGTGGTTAGAAAAGCATTTGAAGATATGTTGCCTGAAAGTGTAGTTTGGCGACAAAAGGAACAGTTTAGTGATGGGGTTGGGTATAGTTGGATTGATACTCTAAAAAAAGTTGTAGGGCAGGCGGTTACTGATGAGCAACTAGCTAATGCGCGTTTTAGGTTTCCAGTTCAGACTCCACAAAATAAAGAAGAATTCTATTACAGATCTATTTTTGAATCATATTTTCCTAGTGATGCCGCTGCGCTTTGTGTTCCTCAAGAAGCGAGTGTAGCCTGTAGTACTAAAATAGCGCTGGAATGGGATGAAGCTTTCAAGAATGTTAATGATCCTAGCGGAAGAGCGGTGTCTAAAGTGCATGACAAGGCATATGAATAAGTTTTATTGACTGAAAATAAGACTCTTTCAGCTATTTTCTAAAAAGTTTTAAAGACTGTATAAATTAAAAAGTTATTAAATCTATTTTAAGCCCGTTTTTGGTTGATTTAAGCATGTTTAGATATATTTATTAATTGTTAATAATTACAGTTAAATTCTCTAAAAACCACTTTAAGATGCTTTGAGGATTATTTATATTTGTTAATGTCACGAAGTTTTCTGTGATAACTCGAAATTTTAATAAATACAAACAAAATAATGAGCGAAGAAATTAATAAAGGCAGTTATTCGGCTGATAGTATACAAGCTTTAGAAGGCATGGAGCACGTGCGCATGCGACCTTCAATGTATATCGGAGATGTAGGCTTAAGAGGATTGCACCACTTAGTATATGAGGTTATCGATAATTCCATAGATGAGGCTTTGGCAGGACATTGTGACAAAATTACAGTAGTCATTAATGAGGATAATTCAATAACTACAGAAGATAATGGTCGTGGTATCCCTGTTGGTTTACATAAAAAAGAGGGTGTTTCAGCTCTTGAAGTTGTAATGACCAAAATTGGAGCAGGTGGTAAATTTGATAAAGATTCTTATAAAGTTTCTGGAGGTTTGCATGGTGTTGGTGTTAGTTGTGTGAATGCACTTTCAGAGCATTTGAAAGCAACTGTTTATAGAGACGGGAAGGTTTATGAACAAGAATATGAGCGTGGAAAAGCCATGTATCCAGTAAAACAAACAGGAGAAACTGACAGAAGAGGAACTACGGTTACGTTTAAGCCTGACCCACAGATATTTACTCAGACGTTAGTATATGTTTATGAAACTTTAGCGAATAGACTTAGAGAGTTAGCTTTCTTAAACAAGGGAATTACCGTAGTGCTTGTAGACCACAGGGAAAAAGACGAGAAAGGTGAATTCTTAGGAGAAACATTTCATTCAGATGAAGGGCTTTCAGAGTTCATAAGGTATTTAGATAGCAACCGTGAACCTATCATGAAAAAAGTAATTGCATTTGAGGGTCAAAAAAATGGAGTTCCAGTCGAAGTTGCAATGATTTACAACACCTCATATGCTGAAAATTTACACTCTTATGTCAACAACATTAATACTCATGAAGGAGGAACACACTTGTCAGGTTTTCGTCGTGGATTGACACATACTTTAAAAAAGTATGCCGACGAATCTGGTATGCTTGATAAATTAAAATTTGATATAGCTGGCGATGATTTTCGTGAAGGGTTAACAGCTATTATTTCTGTTAAGGTCCAAGAGCCTCAATTTGAGGGTCAGACAAAAACAAAATTAGGAAATCGCGAGGTTTCTGCTTCTGTTAGTCAAGCTGTTTCTGAAATGCTAACAGACTATTTGGAAGAAAATCCAGATGATGCAAAAATAATTGTTCAAAAAGTTATTTTAGCAGCTCAGGCACGTCACGCAGCTCAAAAGGCTCGTGAAATGGTTCAGAGAAAAACAGTAATGAGTATGGGGGGGTTGCCTGGCAAACTGAGTGATTGTTCTGAGCAAGATCCTGCCAAGTGTGAAGTCTTTCTTGTAGAGGGGGACTCGGCAGGAGGTACAGCTAAGCAAGGTCGAGACCGTGCATTTCAAGCTATTTTACCTTTGAGAGGAAAAATCTTAAATGTTGAAAAAGCTATGCAGCACAAAGTATTTGAAAACGAGGAGATTAAAAATATATTTACAGCACTAGGCGTAACCATCGGAACCGAAGAGGATAGTAAGGCCCTGAATTTAACGAAGCTACGTTATCATAAAATTGTAATTATGTGTGATGCCGATATTGACGGTAGCCACATTGCAACACTTATTTTAACTTTCTTTTTTAGATATATGAAGGAGTTAATTGAGAGTGGGCATGTATATATTGCGACACCTCCATTATACCTTGTTAAAAAGGGTCAGAAGAAACAGTATGCGTGGAGTGATGCTGAGCGAGACTCAATAGTTGATGGTTTTGGTGGAAGCGCATCAATTCAACGCTATAAGGGTCTAGGAGAGATGAATGCCAGTCAGCTTTGGGATACTACTATGAATCCTGATTTTAGAACTTTACGTCAAGTTCAAATTGACAATGGAACCGAGGCAGATCGTATTTTTTCAATGCTTATGGGGGATGATGTGCCGCCCAGGAGAGAATTTATTGAAAAAAATGCTATCTACGCAAATATTGATGCTTAGTTGCTTTTTTTAAGTTTTTGAATATGAAAAAATTCATCATTTTTTGTTTTTTTTTCTTTGCGATTATTACAATCAAAGCGCAGGTAGATTTTCAAAACCCACCTAATTCAACAATAGCATTTGGAGATATATTGCTTGCTGGAGAAGATGCCAGTTTACTGGCTGAAAACTATCTCAGGCCGTCTGTTAATAGTATGATTAGTGGAATGAATAGTGGCTGGTATTCAACGGCGAAAACCCATAAGAAATTCGGTTTTGATATAACTATTGGTTTCAATGCTTCTTTTATACCTTCAAAAGATCAAATGTTTGATTTTGTTTCTAGTGACTACAACTATATTTCAATTGCTGATGGTTCTTCTGAGCTACCGACAGTATTAAGTGAAAATGAGTCAGAGACCATTTTCAGTGTTTTAATACCGGTTCTTAGTGGTGACTATAAAGCTGGTTCGTTCACTATGCCAGGTGGAGTAGCTGGAGATTTGCCTGTAAACGCATTACCAACTCCTTATGTGCAACTTGGATTAGGTTTACCCTTTAGAACAGAAGTAAACTTAAGATATGTGCCAGATTTAAATTATGATTCTAAAGTAAATGGAAGTTCAATAGGGGTCGGAGTTCAACATGATTTGACTCAATACTTAGGTTTAATAGGGAAGCTTCCATTTAGTATTTCAATTATGGGAGCTTATTCTAAAGTAAATATTGATTATGCTATAGGTGAAAATCTATCAGATGGAATTTCGGCAAGTAATGGTTTAGCAATCTTTAGGTTAGACACATGGACTATTCAAGCATTAGGGTCTTTAGATTTGAAAATCCTTACATTTTACGCTGGAGTTGGCTATAACAGTGGAACATCCAAATTTAATATAAATGGAGATTATACATTATCTTATGATCTTCAGGATTCAAATCAAAACTCTGTTGGTACTATTATTGAAAACATCTCAGATCCTATCAATTTGGATTTTAGCTCTAGTGGAACTCGAGCAACAATAGGAGCACGTTTGAATCTATTATTTTTTAAGATTTTTGCAGACTATACAATACAGGAATACAATACATTATCGCTAGGGGCTGCCTTTAGCATCAGATAATTAACTACAATAACAAAAAAATAAAATTATGAAAATAACAGTAGTAGGCGCAGGGGCCGTAGGGGCGAGCTGTGCAGAGTATATTGCAATTAAGAACTTTGCTTCAGAAGTTGTTTTATTGGATATTAAAAAAGGCTTTGCAGAAGGAAAAGCAATGGATTTAATGCAGTGTGCATCTCTAAATGGATTTGATACAAAAATAACAGGCTCTACCAATGATTATAATAAAACCGCAGATAGTGATATTTGTGTTGTTACTTCAGGTATTCCAAGAAAGCCCGGAATGACTCGTGAAGAGCTGATAGGTATTAATGCGGGTATTGTTAAAACAGTAACTACTAGTTTGGTAGAACACTCACCAAATACGGTTCTTATTGTTGTTAGTAATCCAATGGACACGATGACATATTTAGCACACAAGGTTACTGGACTTCCAAAACATAAAATTATAGGAATGGGAGGAGCTCTTGATTCAGCTCGTTTTAAGTTTCGATTGGCTGAAGCTATTGGAGCACCGATTAGTGATGTAGATGGAATGGTAATAGGAGGTCACAGTGATGTTGGTATGGTTCCTTTGATCTCACATGCAACTCGTAATAGTATAAAGGTTTCAGAGTTTATTTCAAACGAACGATTAGAAAAGGTTAAACAAGACACTAAAGTTGGAGGAGCTACATTAACTAAGCTTTTAGGGACTTCTGCGTGGTATGCACCTGGGGCAGCAGTTAGTGGCCTAGTCCAAGCCATTGCATGTGATCAGAAAAAAATATTTCCATGTTCAGTATTACTCGAAGGAGAGTATGGTTTGTCTGACTTGTGTATCGGAGTTCCTGTTGTTCTAGGAACTGATGGAATTGAAGATATCGTTGAAATTGAGTTAAGCGATAGTGATAAAGCTCATTTATATACAAGCGCTGAAGGCGTAAAAAAAACAAACTCATTATTAGAATTTTAGGATTATTTTAGTGTAATTTCGGATTTGACTTTTTAATAGTGTTCCAAATTATCTTTTGGTGAAAACAAAGGAAACTATTGTCAAATTACATCGTAAATCATATATTTGCTCGTTTATTAAAAATTAAAGCATACAAAAACAATTCATAATGCAAAATAAAGGACCCGTAAAGTTATTTGCTCTATTATTTGGTTTGGTTAGTATTTACCAATTATCATTTACTTTTAAAGCAGATCAAATAGAAGATAATGCAAAGCAGTTTGCTGTTGAAAAGATTTCTGATTTAGAATCTGATTACGACGCTAAGCGCGCGCTTGAACAATCTAAATATTTAGACTCTCTTAAAAATGAGAAGGTTTTTAATATTGGAATCGCGGAGTTTAACTATGACGAAGTTAAGGAGAAAGCCATGAATCTTGGTTTGGATCTTAAAGGAGGAATTAATGTAATTCTTCAAATATCAGTTAAAGATATTCTTGTTGGTTTAGCCAGTGGGAGTAAAGATCCTGTATTTAGAAAAGCTTTAAGTGACGCAGAAGAACTTCAGAAGGATAGTCAAAACACTTATTTAGAAGATTTTTTTGTTGCTTTTGAATCAATTCAAGGGGAAACTAAATTAGCGTCACCAGATATTTTTGCCAACCGTACATTAAGCGAAGAAGTTACATTTGATATGCCAGATGATGAAGTTAAGCCTGTACTTTCAGCTAAGATTGATGAATCTATTGTATCGGCCTTTGAGGTTTTACGTAAGCGTATTGATAAATTTGGGGTGACACAGCCAAATATTCAACGTATAGGAAATTCTGGTCGTATTTTGGTTGAATTGCCAGGAGCGAAAGAAATTGAACGTGTTAAGGGTTTATTACAAAGTACAGCTCAGTTAGAGTTTTGGGATGCTTTTAAGGGTGAAGAATTTGGAACATTTATTTTTCAAGCTAACGATATCTTAAAAGAAATTGTTGATACTGAGGCTAACGTTGATTTAAATCAAACTCAAGAATCTAAAGCTGACGCAATTTCTGATATCATTGGGGATACTGATGCCGAAACAGGAGACGACGGAGAACTAAATCCATTAATTGATTTAATCCGAGCCCCTGGATATAATGGTGGTCCTGTAATCGCTTCTTTTGAACAAAAAGACAAGCAACTTGTTACGGATTATCTTAACAATCCTCAAGTACGCGCTTTATTAACTGCGGAACAACGGTATACAAAGTTTGTATGGGGTATCCCACAAGTTCAACAAACTGTTGGAGAAGACTCTCAGAGTGTAGAACTAATTGAATTGTATGCTCTTAAAGGTAATAGAGATAACACCCCCCCACTTAGTGGAGCTGTAATCACTGACGCTCGTCAAGCATTCCAGCAAAACGGGAGCCCAAGCGTTTCGATGCAAATGAACCTCAAAGGAGCTAAAGTGTGGGAAGATATGACTGCAAATGCTTTCAATACGGCTGGTCAAATTGCAATTGTTTTAGATGAAATAGTATATTCAGCACCAGGAGTTACTACTGGACCCATAGCTGGAGGTAATTCTGAAATATCAGGTTCTTTTACTTTGAATGAAGCAGTGGATTTAGCAAACGTATTAAGAGCTGGTAAATTACCTGCATCAGCTGATATAGTACAAGCTGAAGAAGTAGGGCCTTCCTTAGGACAAGAAGCCATAGACAGTGGAATGAAATCATTTTTAATTGCATTAGCTTTGGTGCTTTTATGGATGCTATTTTATTATGGCAAAGCAGGAATTTATTCAAATATTGCTTTACTATTTAATATTATATTAATTTTTGGTATTCTCTCTGGTCTTGGAGCTGTCTTAACATTACCTGGAATTGCAGGGATTGTCTTAACAATTGGTATTGCTGTAGATGCAAACGTTCTTATTTATGAGCGAATTCGTGAAGAACTATTTAAAGGTAAAGGTTATAAGGAATCTGTTAGGGATGGATTTAGTAATGCATTGTCATCTATTTTAGATGCTAATATCACGACTGGTCTTACGGCATTAATATTATATGTATTTGGATCGGGACCTATCAAAGGATTTGCAACAACTTTGTTAATCGGTATTTTAACGTCATTATTTACAGCAATTTTTATTTCAAGATTATTAATTGACTGGCACTTAAATCGTGGAGGTAAATTAGAATTTTCAACCGGGATGACAAAGGGGTTATTTAGATCGATAAACATAAAATTCCTTAAGAAACGTAAAATAGCTTACCTTATTTCAGGAACAATTATAGCTGCTGGTCTCTTTTCGCTATTTACTACTGGCTTAGACCAAGGGATAGACTTTGTAGGAGGAAGAACTTACACAGTACGTTTTGCCCAAGACATGAACACTGAAAAAGTTAAAACAGCTTTAAATGATGTATTTAATAGTGCTGAAGTTAAAACAATTGGGAGCGCAAATCAGCTAAAAATATCTACTAAGTATAAAGTGAATGAAAACTCTGCTGAAGTAGACCAAGAAGTTCAGCAAAAACTATATGAAGCTTTGGTGCCTTTTTTACCAGCGAAAACAACATACAGTCAGTTTATAAATGCTGAAAACAATGTTGGTAAAATGTATTCTGGGAAAGTAAGTCCAACTATTGCCGATGATATAAAAAAATCATCTGTGTGGGCTATCTTAGGATCTCTAATAGTAGTCTTTCTATACATCCTATTAAGATTCAAGAAATGGCAGTTCTCACTAGGAGCCGTAGCTGCAGTATTTCATGATGTTTTAATAGTTTTAGGAATTTTCTCAATTGCTTGGAAATTCTTACCATTTAGTATGGAGATCGATCAGGCGTTTATAGCAGCAATTTTAACTGTTATCGGATACTCCTTAAATGATACTGTGGTTGTGTTTGATAGAATTAGAGAATACCTAAACGAGCATACTAGCTGGAAATTTGACAAAGTAGTCAACAGCGCTTTAAGCAGTACTTTGAGTCGTACGTTAAATACATCTTTAACCACTTTGGTTGTATTACTAGCAATGTTTACTTTTGGGGCCGACTCACTTAGAGGCTTATTATTCGCACTTATTGTTGGGGTTTTAGTCGGAACTTATTCATCGTTGTTTATTGCAACCCCAATAATGCATGACACTCTAAAGCGTTTGGATAAAAAAGAGTAATGTATTCTATTAATTATTATACAAAAAAGTCACTTATCTAAGTGGCTTTTTTGTATGCGTAAAGTTTAGTAAACTAATTGGTTTTTGGTTTAAAAAAAAACATAAAGTAAAGCCCACAAACAACAAAAGGGATACTTAACACCTGCCCAGTGTTTAAGCCTAATATCCAGTCCTCTCGACTGTCAATCTGTGCAATTTTAAATTGCTCAACAAATACCCTAACGGACATTAAAAGAACTAAGAAAAGTCCAAATAAAAATCCTGACTGTGTACTCTTTTTTGTTTTCCAGTATAACAAGAAGAGTGTTATAAACACAAATATGTACCCAAATGCTTCATATAACTGTCCAGGATGTCTGGGAACACTATCTAATTGTCGGAATATAATAGCCAGAGGGAACCCTTCTTCAGTTGGCTTCCCTATCATTTCAGAATTGAAAAAATTTCCAATTCTAATGAAGATGGCTCCTAAAGCAGAGGCAATAACCACACGGTCAAGTATCCAAAGCACAGATTTTTTTAGTATTTTTTTGTTATAGATGTACATAGATGTGATCATGCCAATTGCCGCTCCATGACTTGCTAATCCACGAAATCCAGTGAACTCAAATCCACCGCTGAAACGAAAAGGAAGAAAGACACTTAAAAAATCTTCTCTAAATAATTCAGACTGATAGAATATTACGTGTCCTAGACGCGCACCAATCATAATTCCTAAAACAGAATACATGAACAGTCCATCAAGTTTCTCATCTGACTGGTCTTCATTTTTGTATATTTTTTTCATAATGTACCACCCGGTAACAAAGGCAGCCATCCACATAAGGCTGTAGTAGTGAATTTTAAAATCTCCAAAAAGAGGAATGCCATCTGAAGCAGGATCCCATATGGTTTGTAGCAAATACATAGTTGTTAATTTAGTTTGTAAATATAGAAAATTGAGATTAATCTAGAACTTAGCTAAATATTATTTTATTTTTTTGGAACTGGGTCATGTCCAGATCCTCCCCATGGATGACACTTTAAAACACGCTTGATTCCCAGAAAGCTTCCTTTGAGAATTCCGTGAGCCAGTAAGGCATCTTTGGCATAATGAGAACAAGTGGGTTGAAAACGGCAACTTGAAGGCAAAAACGGAGAGATTAGTTTTTGATATAACTTTATTATAAATAAAAAAGGTGCAATCAAAATTGTTTTCATTTATTTAATCTAAAGTAAATGTAGTGCCATCTTTGCCATCTTTGAGTTGAATCCCTATTTCAATTAATTCATCTCTAATTTTATCGGAAAGTGCAAAGTTTTTATTGGCCCTGGCCTCATTTCGCATTTTTATTAATAGTTCAACTGTTTCTCCAAGTTTTTGGTTTTGGTCATTTGAATTTTTATTTTTAAGTCCTAAAACATCAAAAACAAATTCATTCATTGACTTAGTAAGTAACGTCAAGTTCAATTCGTTAATACTTGTTTTATTATCCTTAATTTGGTTAATGTATTTAACAGCACTAAAGAGCTCTGCGATTAGAATAGGTGTATTAAAGTCATCATTCATAGCTGAATAACAATTAGACTTCCATTCAACTACATCAAATTCTTTTGAATCTTGTGTTGGCTCAATTTTAGACAATGTCTTCACGGCTTCTAGCAGTTTTAGAAATCCTTTCTCAGAAGCTAGAAGGGCGTCATTGCTAAAGTCCAGAACACTTCTGTAATGTGCTTGCATCATAAAAAAGCGAACGACTGAAGCTGAAAACCCTTTAGTTAGTTTATTAGTGTTTCCATTCAAAATTTCAGCAGGCAAAATATTATTTCCAGTAGATTTAGCCATTTTTTGGCCATTTAGGGTAAGCATATTAGCATGCATCCAATAATTTACCGGTGCGTGGTTATGCCATGCTTTTGCTTGTGCAATTTCGCATTCGTGATGGGGAAATTTTAGATCTAACCCACCTCCATGTATATCAAAGCTTTCTCCTAAGTACTTTGTACTCATTGCAGTACACTCCAAGTGCCAGCCAGGAAATCCATCGCTCCATGGGGACGGCCAACGCATAATGTGTTGAGGTTCTGCTTTTTTCCAAAGTGCAAAATCTTGAGGATTTTTTTTATCAGATTGACCTTCCAACGTTCTTGTATTGTGAATGAGGTCTTCAATATTCCTTCCACTTAAAACTCCGTAATGATGCGATTTATTATATTTTAAAACATCAAAGTAAATAGATCCATTTTTTTCATAGCCAAATCCCTTATCTATTATTGCTTTAACAATTTCTATTTGTTCAATGATGTGTCCTGTAGCGGTTGGTTCAATGCTAGGAGGTAGTAAATTAAACGTGTTTAGTATGTTATGGAAATCAACAGTGTAACGCTGTACTACTTCCATAGGCTCAATTTGTTCAATCCTTGCTTTTTTTGCAATTCGATCTTCTCCTTGATCTGCATCATTTTCAAGATGCCCCGCGTCTGTTATGTTTCGAACATAGCGAACTTTGTAATCTAGGTGCTTAAAATATCTAAATATCATATCAAAAGACATGAAGGTTCGTACATTTCCAAGATGTACATTGCTGTAAACGGTAGGGCCACAAACATACATTCCAATCCTACCGTCATTTATAGGCTTGAAAACTTCTTTTTTACCTGTAAGAGTATTGTAAATGTGAAGTTTATTTGAATTGTATTTTGCCATGGTTAGATGATTAAAATTTTGTTTCCAATTTGATATAATCTAAAAACTCTCTTTTAGTTTCCTTTTCTTTAAACTTCCCGCCAAATTCACTTGTTACAGTGCTACTCTCGATATCTCTTATTCCTCTAGAGTTAACACACAAATGTTTTGCATCAATTACGCAGGCAACATCGTTTGTGTTTAGTACCCTTTGAAGTTCTTTAACAATCTGAATCGTAAGCCGTTCTTGTACTTGCGGACGTTTTGAAAAATAGTCAACAATACGGTTCATTTTTGATAATCCAACAACGGTTCCATTTGAAATATATGCAACATGCGCTCTACCAACAATTGGAAGAAAGTGATGTTCACAAGTTGAGTATACCGTGATGTTTTTTTCAACAAGCATTTCTCCATATTGATATTTGTTTTCAAAAGTGGATGCTTTAGGTTTTTTTTGTGGATCAAGCCCTCCAAAAATTTCATTAACAAACATTTTTGCAACTCGGTTTGGTGTACCTTTTAAACTATCATCAGTAAGGTCTAAACCAAGGGTGTTCATGATATTTTGGACGTCTTGTTTAATTAGTCTTATTTTTTCGCTTTCATTTAGTTTAAATGCATCATCACGCATTGGTGTTTCAGATGACGTGCCAATGTGGTTGTCACCAATTATATCAAAAGCTTCCTTGTTATTTTCTAGTCCCATTTGGATTGTAGAATAAAGTTATTTAAAATTTAGATTTACAAAGATAAATAAATTCACTCTTGGGTTGTTTTATTTACAAATAATAATTGCATTTTTTTTTGAAATAATAATAAAAAAATCACTACTTTTCAAAACCTTATTTTTGGCTGTTCAATGTTAGGGGATGGTGTAATCCGAGAAATAACAGCTTTAAATAGTAATTTAATAGTTTCCCAAATGAAATTAAATATACTTTATATAATCGTTTTTGCTTTTTCATTCCTAAAAGGTAATTCACAAATTGTCAAGAACAAATCTACTCAACCAATAGTCTTTAATGAAAACACCTTCTCAGAATTTACACCAAGAGAAATTAAGATGCTTAATACTGTATACGGAAAGATGTTAAAAAATGAGATTTTAGATTGGCCTACCAGAGTTCTTGCAATGAAAGAGATTTTAAGAAATAGGGTAGAAGTAATTCAGCTGACTGATCCTAGACATCATAAACCCTGTCCTATGTTATCTGAAATCCCACTTTTTAATGTTTTTAACGATAGTCTTAAAAGAGATCTTAGTTTTAATCCCATGAAATTTAATCCCCTCAAATATAATTTTAAGTTTCACAGTGCTGATACTCAATTAATTCGTGTTGACAATTCAGATTATTTTATTATTATCAAATCTCAACACTACAATAACTAGTTATGAAAAATAAATTAATTGTATTTATATTTTTGTTTTTTGTTTGTTTGAGTGTTGATGCTCAAGAAAGAGAATGTGGAATGGAGAGCCATATGATTGAAATGATGAAAGATCCTGATTTTGCACGCGAATGGGAACTAAATCAAAATAAATTTAAAAGTGCGGTCAAACAAAGTTTAAATACCAGTTTTAGACAAAATTTATTGAATCCGATTGTTATCCCAGTAGCTGTTCATTTTCCTGAAGCAGATGAGTCAGATCGTGCATGCTTGGAAGCATTAGCACAAAATCAAATAGATATATTGAATGGCGATTTTACAGCCACTAACCCAGATGCCAACCTTTGGCCAGATGCAAGCGGCTTCTACCCAGGAGTAAATCATGGTGCAGCAAATATACAGTTTTGTATCGCTACAGCATTTCACCCAGAAGATACTGACGAAGATCTTGTTGAAGGAGGGCCTGCTGTTACTATAGGATATGATTTTGGTGGAGGCAACGATGCTGATACTAATTGGTCTGGTTATATGAATTTTCTTGTCAAAGACATTGGAGGTGGTCTACTAGGGTATTCTCCTTTAGGAGGCAGTATTAACGCAGGTCAATCTGTTGTAATCAATCTTGGCGCTTTTGGTTCTGGTGCTGGCTGTCCAGACTCAGGAATTGTTCCAAATGCTCCCTACAATTTAGGGAGAACAGTAACACACGAATTAGGACATTTTTATCAATTAGAACACCCTTTTTCTGGCTCATGTGACTCTGATGATGGAGTTGCGGACACTCCAAATATTATTGATGCTAATTATGGTTGTCCAGCTCCCGGAACAATCGATGGTTGTGAAACAGGTGAGTTTGCACTTACAATGAGTTATATGGACTATGGAGATGATGCTTGTCTTTATATGTTTTCTGAGGGTCAAACGGATATAGTAGATATTTATGTAACTGATGTTCTTCAAGCTCAGTTTAAACCAGGCACAGTACCAGTCTGTGTAGAAGTCCCCCAATATATAATGAGTAATGACACTGTTACAACATGTAATGGCCTTTTTTACGATTCAGGAGGTGCTGATGATGGCCCCCAGGGAAACTATGGTAACAACGAAGTTTTTACTTTTACTATTTGTCCTGAAAACGAAGGTCAATCTACACAGCTGAATTTCACTGAATTTGCTACGCAAAATAATGCAGATATCATGAGTATATACAATGCTTCTGATGCAACTGATCCTGCTACTCTTATTGCAGAATACTCTGGAACAAATGGACCAACTGAACCGGTTATAGCTTCACTGACTAATCCAACTGGTTGTCTAACGGTTGTTTTTACAAGTACTGGAGCTATTACAGATTTTGGTTGGTTAGCATTTATCTCTTGCGTAGATCCTCCGGCAGAATGTCAAGATATAATTGCTCAATTAGACACTACATCGCCGGGAGTAGATTCTGAGGGTGTTATTTTAGTTTGCCCTGGAGAAGAAATCACTTTAACTGGAAGTGGGCAATTCTCAGAACCTGGCGGAGGAGTTGGTGCGGCTTATATTTGGGATATTGGGGATGGTACTTCAATTAGTGGGCAGACGGTGACCTTTTCATTTGACGAGCCTGGTGTGTATATTGCTAATTTAAACATATGGGATACCAATACATCGGTTTTTCCAGAGGGCTGTAAAAATGACAACAGAATTAATCAGTATATTCAGGTAAGCACAACTCCTGTTTTTGAAGCTACAGAAGACACAGTTAATCCAATTTGTTATGGAGATTCCTCTACAATCACACCACTTATTACTCCCACTCCCTATATAAATGAATGTACAGTTCCAGAAAGTAATGTTACATTCTTGCCTGATGGAAACGGAGCTGTGTACCAAACTTGTATTGTTGTAGATTGCTTTGAAGAGGGTCAAACTTTAGAACTAATAACCCAATTGCAGGATATTTGTTTGAATATTGAACATTCTTACTTAGGAGATTTAGATATAATTATTGAAAGCCCTAATGGTCAACAGGCTTTTTTACATCAATATCCATCAGGATTTGGTACCTACTTAGGATCTCCTCTAGATAACACTGGTAGTGGTACAGATCCTGGAGAAGGTGCGAATTACTGTTTTTCAATGGATGCAGCAACACTATTAGTAGATGGAGCTACAGTTCAAGCTGGAAATCCTCAATCAAATTCTATCGAAGCAGGAAGTTATTTACCTGTGGATTCGTTTAATCAGCTAATAGGTAGTCCATTAAATGGAAATTGGTGTATAACAGTGCAGGATAACTTAACAATTGATAATGGGTATTTATTTTCATGGACCTTGAATTTTGATACTTCTATTGTTCCTACGTCTTTATCGTTCACTCCAGAAATTGTTTCTGGGTTCTGGGAAGGAGATGAGCCAACAATCGATGCAATTAACGGTGAAGTTCTTACCGTTACTCCAGATTCTGATGGCCAGTTTTGCTACACTTACACTGCTTTGGATAACTTTGGCTGTGAATATTCTGACGAAATTTGTATTGAGGTCTTACCAGAACTTGTACATGATTTACCAAACAACTTGTTTATCTGTGATCCAGTATCCTCTGACGCAATTTTCAATTTGTCTCCGAACGAAGCAATCGTACTAAACCCAAACCCCAACCCTGACAACTTTGTGGTTACTTTTCATAATTCAGTTGAAGATGCTGAAAATGATATAGATCCTATTGCAAATCCGTCATCTTATATTGGATTAGACGAAGAGGTTGTATTTCTTCGATTTGAATACCTTGATTCAAATTGTTTCGAAATAGAAACATTCCAATTATTGTTATTAGATGCTCCTGAAGTTTTTCCAACTGACGATTTGGTTCTATGTGACGATGTTAGTAACGATGAAGTTGAGACTTTTGATCTTGAACAACAGACCGTCGAAGTTTTAGGAACCCAATCAGCATCTGACTACACAGTAACATATCATACTAATGGAGATGATGCAGATTTAGGGGTTAATAGTATCTCTAGTCCCTATAATAATATTTCGAATCCTCAACCAATTTATATTCGTATTCAAAGTCTGGTCGGAGCAGGTTGTTATGTTGCAACCAAAGACCCTGTTTTCAATTTAATTGTAACTAATCAAGCTGAAGCTATCACACCTGATGACCTTATTCTATGTGATGTAAGTTCTACAGGAAACTTGGAAGCTAGTTTTGATTTAGACCAGCAAACTCCTGCTATTTTAGGAGACCAAGATCCTACTACTTTTACGGTTACTTATTATTCATCTCAGGCTGATGCAGATTCAGGTGATTTACCTTTAACAAGCCCTTTCTTGTCATCTGCTCAAACTATTTATGTTCGTGTTGAGGAAGCAGGTGTTCCAAACTGTTATGGTACAACTGAGTTTAATTTAATTGTTAATCCATTACCATTCACTATTGAGATGACTCCATTATCTATATGTGCTGACGATACAAACGGTTTTGCCTCTTTCAACTTAACAGACAAGGATACAGAAGCCATAAACGGTCAAGATGATTTAGTGGTAAGTTATCATGACAGTGAAGCTGACGCAGATTCTGGGAGTAATGCTTTATTAAGCCCTTATACTAACACAGTTCAGGACGCTCAGACTATTTTTATACGCTTAGAAAATATAAACACACTTTGCTTTAATACAATGCCTTTAGACTTAGGGGTTGGGCCATTACCAGTTCCAGTTACACCTCCTTTACAAAC
>JABAZD010000062.1 GCA_018608705.1 Flavobacteriaceae bacterium
GGTGTTCTTGAAGAAAAACCATCTTTACCACCTGCGCCAGAAATATGAATGTGCTGATCAATAAATCCAGGTGTGACCATTTTTCCTTGTGCATTCCAAACCTCAGCATCGTTACTAAATTGATCTAGATTATCACCAATAGCAATAATTTTAGCTCCGGCTATAAGTACATCATTTTCACCTAAAAACTTTGGTGTAAATAATTGAGCGTTTTTTATAAGTTTTAACATATTATATAAAGTGATAAAATAGCATTATGACTAATGCGATCCCCAAGGGAATTAAATTTCGTTTAACAATTGCAAGAGTTGAAACCTTAGCAATTTCTGCAGTGGCTATAATAACACCTGCTACAGGTGATACAGTGCGTCCCATAGAAGCTGAAAGCTGCATAGGAAGTATCAAGGTAGACGTTTCCGCCCCCAAAGATTTTGTGATTTTGGGAACTAAAGGCCCAAAGGCGAAAAAAGAAGCATTACCACTTCCCATAAGCATAGAGGCTAAAAATATCATTATTGTCATTATGACACCAATCCCAACTACGCCAAATCCTAAACTTTGTGAGGCGTTTATGAGTCCATCAATAAAACCTAAACTAATCAAGCCTTTAGCGAAGATATCGGCTGTAATAATAAGAGTTACAACCGTTTTAAAAATATTTCCCATGCCGTTCCAGAATGTATTTAAGGAAGTTAAAACAGCTTTTATATTTCTAGTTCGAACTAGTTCAAATAAAAGCCCAATAAATAAGCTTATGAACATAGCAGTAGTGGTATCTAAAGTAATTGGCGGATCAAAAGCATTAAATATTTTTGAAAATACGAGCAACAAAATGATAGGTAATACTGGAATAAGCGCATAAATCAAAGGCACGTTTAACTTGTTATCTTCATTGACTACGTCTTCGGAGTTTATAACTTGGTTTTTATCAAAATAACGGTTTACAAAATAATAGGTAACCATCATAGATATGCTCAACGGAACGACCATTGGAATTTGATTTTTTATAAAAAATACAATGGAATCAACATCTGCTATTTGGGTCGCGCTAGCTGTAATAGCTGATGCTGGACCAATACCAAAAGCAGTGGTCGCAGTAATCACAGAAACCGCTGATAAGCGACTAACTCCTAGCTTGACAAGAATTGGAAACAATGAGGCCATCAGCAATAAACTTAAGCCTGCTGCAGAAGGAATAGCAACAAACAAAACTTGACCAAGAGGAATTACTAAAGATGCTGCTATATATGGTTTGTTTTTAAATAATTTTAGGGGACGCATTGCTAAATGAACTAATGCATTGGAGGCTCCTATCACATCAATATAGGCTACAAATCCGCCAATAGCCATAATCATAAGACCAACACCCGCATTGGTTTTGCTAAAGGATTCTTTTATGTACCGAAATAAATCAAAACCTGAAAGTCCAGTTGGATTTTTGAGACTTGGTAAATTATACTCTAAAAACATTGAAATAGTCAGCATAGAAAGCCCAGACGCTAGCAAAACAGCGTGTGGATTGTATTTTTTCAATAACAACCACCCAGTGATAACAGTAAAAATAATAGCAATTATAGGCCCCATTCAGTATTGTTAAACTTTTTTATTAAAACAACGAACCGTCCAACATTGTCCCAGGGGAATAAAGCGCGCCATTTGCCGCATCAATTCCTGAATGTTGAACAAATTCGCCTGTTAAATCTGGATTTCTAGTATAAGACTCATTTGGATTATTTGATAATGGCTCAACATCAAAAGTGAGTACTATAGTTCCGGAAGCATCTTGAAGTGTAACGAAGTCACCAGCATTATTCATGTTAATCGAACCTGTTGAAGCAGTTTGAACAACAGCACCTCCAAAATCCCCTGTTGGAGATCCACTTCCAAATAAGACTAGGACGCCATTTAAAGGGACTACTGTTCCAGCAGGAAAGACATGTCTAACTTGCGAGGCATCAGACAAGGAATAACCGCTCACGTCCATTTCTGGGCCTGAGTTAAAAAACTCTATAAACTCATCCCCATTTGCATCTCTTGTTCCATCACCATTCGCATCCCCTAAGTCTCCTGATTCTGGATCGTACAATACTTCATTAATTAAAAAACCTAACCACGGACAACCATTATTTTCGGTAGAACCAGCAACATCTGGACAAGAATCAACAGCGTCTAACACCCCATCACTGTCCGTGTCAGAGTCATCGTCTAACATCGCTATTTCAATTAGTGAATCTGACAGCAGTAAGACTCCACTTCCAGAAGTTACACTTACAGTAATTGTTTCAATGCTCTCTAATTCAATATCTTGAATAGCAAAAATTGTGACAGTACCAGAACTCATTCCAGTATCAATGAATATTGCAGAGGAACTTGTGCTGTAATCTTGATTTTCGGAGGCTGTACCTCCAAAAACAAGTGCTAATGAGATTGGCTCTGTAGCAGCAGAATTTAGGGTTGCGGTGAGAGTTAGTTCTCCACCCGCTTCACTCAGAGTTGTAGCATCTAGTCCAAGCTCAACAGCTGGCAATATATCTTCCGTTGTACAAGACAGACTCAAAAGGCATAGTAAGCTGATAGATAAATAGTTTAGTTTCATTTTGGTTTATTTTAATTCTTAAAAAAGAAAGTTGTTTTACTTTATAATTAGTTTTTTGGCAATTTAGGTTAAATCAACTTCAATCTTAATAATTTAAAAACCACTATTAGATGAAGTAATATTCAACAGCTCATATAACAATTCAAATTCGTTTTTATCAAAAATAATATTAAATAAGCTAATTAAAAGATACCAGTTTATCAATTTTAAAGATACCAATAAAAAGTACTAATGAAATTTTTGATTAAATATATTTAGCCATTAACTTGAGTTTATTTCTCATGACACTAATTTGTACTGACGAATAGCCAAGAATCAGACCCTTTTTTAAAGGGTCCCCAATATAACACTTGCTCAACGAAAATGTCGTCACTCCTATTAAATTAAGCTGATTAATTATTTCTTTTTCATGATCCAAACTAACTTCTGTTTTAAAAAGCGCTAACACATGAAAACTTGAAAATAGTCTTTCCTGTATATACATGTTTTTACTTAATTCGTTGAATTCTTTTACAAATATATCATGCCGATCTTTAGCCGTGATAATAACGTTTTTAAGATGTTGATATAAATAATTTTTTTCGATAAATTGATTCATTACAACTTGAATAGAAGGCGACACGAAACGATGAGAATGATCTTGCAGCGCCTCTAATGCAGGGGTTAAGTAACGAGGCACAACCATATACCCTAAACGAATTGATGGATGTAGCAAGCGATTAAAAGTTCCCATATAAATAGTACGATCTTCTGTATCTAGACTATATAGTGTAGGAGTTTTTGTGAAATGATTTGCGATTTCATTTTCATAATCATTTTCAATAACTAACGCATTATTATTTGATGCCCATTCTAAAACTTCCTGACGTCTTTTAAGACTCATTGGTATCCCTAAAGGATAATGATTTGATGGAGTGACATGAATCAATTTAGGAGAAGTATTTACTCCTATACTTAAAGATTTGATGTCAATACCTTCTTTATCTAATTCCACAGGATATAAGGTAGCCTCAGAACTTTTAAAAACAGAATGTACGTTAGGAAATAGTGGGTTTTCTAAAATAACCCCATCCCCCCTATTAATAAGGGTGTTGGAAATCAAATATAAAGACTGTAAAGAACCTGATACTATTATGATTTGATCTGGATCACATTTAATATTTCTACTAATATTTAAATAGTTTGAAATACTTGTTTTAAATTCTTTTAGTCCTGTAGATTTTGAGTATGATAAACCAGAAGATTTAATATGTCGCCAATAAATGTTGAGTAATTTTTTCCATTGATTTACAGGAAAAACATCAATAGGAGGCAAACCAGGTCTAAATGCTAAATTACTAGTGGAGAGTCTATTTAATAAAGCTCTGTTTTTAAGAAATGATTTACTCTTATCAGAAATTTGAGGATACAAGTCCGAATCTATTTGAACTCGTGTGGCGGATATACTATCCTCAGATTTCGTATTTAAGTAATTAATTTTATTACCTGAACCAGGTTTGGATATAACTATTTTTTCCAATAATAATAACTCGTAAGCTTTTATTGCCGTTGTTCTTGATACACCCAAAGCTTCACATAAGACCCGAGTTGATGGAAGTATCCAATCGTGCGGTAATTCATGTTTAAGAATACAATTTTTTATGGCCCAGTATAAATCCACATACTTATTAGAAGTTTCTTTTTTAGATAAAATTGTATATTGAGACAGAATTCTATCAATCGCAAAAAAATGATTGGTATTCATTACTTGTAATAATTGGTATTGTAAATATACAACGAATTCAATTTAATTTACTTAAAAAATTCAGGTCTCTTACTAAGAAATATTTATGAAATCAAGATCCATTTTAATTTTAATAATTATAACACTTTTTTACAGCTGTAGTTCAAAAAATGATGGACTAATTGGTTTAGATAATTTTACAGAACTAAACTCCCAAAGTGAAGGAAGCGGAACCTTTCCATTTGTTTATAATTCAAATACCAACAAATCACTTGATGTATATTGTCATATTCCTGAAAATAGCGATTCTAGTACCCCTATTGTTTTTTTATTTCATGGAAATAATAGAAATGCAAATGAATATCGAAATTCATTAGTAGCTAAAGCAAATTTATATGGATTTATTCTACTTGTACCAGAATTTACAACCACACAATTCCCTGGTGGGGATGGGTATAACCTAGGTAATGTTTTTACAGATGGTGATAATCCTAGTGCATCGTCATTAAATAATGAATCTGAGTGGGCTTTTTCCGTTATTGAACCTCTTTTTACATATGCGATACAAAATCTGAACAATCAGTCGTCAAAATACCATATAATTGGACATTCAGCAGGAGCTCAATTTGCACATCGATTCTTGTTTTTTAAACCTTTAGCTAAGATTGATAAAATGGTAGCTTCTGCAGCAGGTTGGTACACAACACTAGATTTAGAAACTAACTTCCCGTATGGAATAAACGCTAGCCCATTAGAAGACATTAACTTTAGCCTATTATTTTCGAAACAACTCACCATACTAGTTGGATCCAATGATAATGACCCAAATTCTTCAGCTCTAAGACACAATAGTATTGTCGATCTACAAGGACTTAACCGCTTAGACCGTGCCATAAGCTTTTATAACAATGCACAGTCAAAAGCGGCTGATCTCAACGTTAATTTTGAGTGGGACTTTGTTATCAATCCTAATGAAGATCATAATTATTTAATCGCAGTTTCTAAAGCTTCGGATATCATTTTTAATCCATAAACCATGCATATTACTAAAAAAACCATCGGTCTAATAACTGGTCCACTTTCATTTATGTTTTTTTTATTTCTATTCCGACCAGAGGGACTTTCTGTAGAGGGGTGTGCTGTTTTAGCTTCAGCAAGTTGGATTGCTATTTGGTGGATTACAGAAGCCTTACCCATTGCTGTCACTGCGCTTTTGCCAATTGTCCTATTTCCTTTAAGCGGAGGTTTAGATCTATCAAAAACTACAGCAGCATATGGGCATAAATTCATCTTTTTATTTCTTGGAGGTTTCATCTTAGCAATAGCCATTGAAAAATGGAATCTACATAAACGTATCGCACTTACAATTATTAAAATAGTTGGAACTAATGTGACTAATATTATTTTAGGATTTATGATTGCTACTTCATTTTTGTCCATGTGGATTTCAAATACGGCGACAGCTGTAATGATTCTTCCAATTGGTATGGCAATTATTACTCAGTTAAAAAATAACCCAAGTTCGATTGAAAAAGAGAACTATATATTTGGAAAAGCACTTATGTTGGCAATTGCTTACAGTGCATCTATCGGCGGAATGGCTACCCAAATTGGAACCCCTCCTAACCTTGTCTTTGCAGGAATTATTAAAGAAACATACGGGATAGAAATTACTTTTTATCAGTGGCTTGTGTTTGGTTTACCTATAAGCATCTTTTTACTTGGTATTTGCTGGTTATATCTTACTAAAATCGCTTTTAAATTTAAAGAACAAACACTTCCAGGGGGTCGTCAAGAAATTGAGACTCAATTAAATTTATTAGGAAAAACGTCTTATGAAGAAAAACTAATTTTATCTGTATTTGTTTTAACCGCCTTAGCATGGATAATTAGACCTTTTGTACTATCCATTTATTTTCCAGCTGTTGATGATACAATTATTGCTATTATATCAGCTATTATTTTATTTATTTTACCTTCAAAAGCATCAAAAGAAAGACTCTTAAATTGGGAAGATATTGTTAAATTACCCTGGGGTATTCTTTTATTGTTCGGAGGAGGTATGGCCTTAGCTATTGGATTCGAAATTAGTGGACTAGCCAATTGGATTGGTTTACAACTAACATCCCTAGGAAGTATTCATTTATTTTTAATACTGTTAATCTTAATTAGTGTAGTTAATTTTTTAACAGAAATTACTTCAAATTTAGCAACTACAGCCATGCTACTTCCTGTACTTGTTTCTCTAGCATCGGCGGTAAATATACACCCTTATTATTTATTAGTGGGAGCAACTTTAGCGGCTTCATGTGCTTTTATGCTCCCTGTTGCAACCCCACCAAACGCTGTGGTCTTTGGATCAAAATTATTAAGTATTGAAGATATGGTTAAAAAAGGGTTGTGGATGAATTTGATTTCAATTATTTCACTAGCATTAATTGTGTACTTTATACTTCCTTTATTATGGGATGTAGCTAGTCCACTTTAAAATCTATTTTTTAGTTCTAATAATTACAATTTGTAATTATTCTTTAAATTGTAAAAGAAATTATTAAAAGTTTGTTGTTGTATCTGTTTGAATGATTATATTTGCAACCCGGTTGCATTAAATAAACAATAATAAATGAATATTAGTTTTGCAAAATCTGACTCAATAGGCGCAATTGCGAGTACAATGTGTGTAGTACATTGCCTTATGACGCCTTTATTCTTTGCCGTACAAAGTATTACTGTTGTGCAACACAATAATGTTCCATTATGGTGGATAAATCTAGATTTTTTATTTATTACTATTTCTGTTATTGCCGTTTATCATTCAGCAAAAAAATCAAGTAGTTACTTAATGAAATATCTGTTATGGGTAAGCTGGGTTACATTATTTGTTTTAATTCTTAATGAAAAAACAGAATGGATTTCTCTTAAAGAAATAATTACATATTTTGCAGCTATCGTACTGGCTTTTTTACACATTTATAATCTAAAATTCTGTAAGTGTGAAACAGAAAACTGTTGTCAAGTAAATTAATTTTAAATTAAGAATATTTATTATTTTAGGAAAGTTATTCAAAGAAATGTATTTAAAAAATAAAAAACTAAAAAATGTAGCATCGATATTGCTTTTATTAGCAATCATCCTTCCATCTGCCATACAATTTAGTCATTTCATTGAAGGTCACAATGATAATTCTTGTGCTATCCAAATTGTTCACTTACATAAAACTGAAAAAAATTGTGATACATGCGATTTTCATTTTACATCTTTTAACTTCGACATAAGTAAATATGAAGAAGCAAACTCTTCAAAAACTTATTTAAACTTAACTAAGAGCTTATCGAATTTACTAATCCAAAACTCTTCATTAACAAATAATCAACTACGTGCTCCTCCTACAATTTCTTAACGAACAAAAAGTCAACTTAAACGTTTATTAAGAATTTTCATGCGCGAATATGCACTATTAATATTGTTTTTTAGCAGTATTTCAACAATGTCACAAAATTGTGACAACACACTTTCAGGAAGAGTAACTGATATCCACAATGGCGAATTGCTTGTAGGGGTCACTCTTACTATAGCTAATACTGAACAATCAGTCCAAACTGATTTTGATGGTTTCTTTTCATTTTCTAAACTTTGTAATGATACATACTACATACAGGTATCACACCCATACTGCTTAACAAAAGGATACAAAGTAAGAGTTTTAGGAAATACAAATAAGTCATTTAAACTCGAACACCATATTGAAGAACTGAACCAAATTACAATAGATGGTAAAGCATTCAAGAACAAGTCAAAAACAGTTTTAGAAAGCTCAATAAATAAAGACGAGTTAGAGCGATTTAGTACAGGAAGTCTTGGAAATGCGCTAAATAGTTTAAGTGGTGTTTCGTCACTAAATACTGGAAATAGTGTAGTGAAACCAATAATCAATGGTCTTCACAGCAGCCGGGTCGTGATAATGAATAATGGTGTCCGAATGGAGGACCAACGTTGGGGAGTTGAACATGCGCCTAACATTGACATTAATTCTGCTGGCAACTTAACCCTTATAAAGGGAGCTGCAGCCTTACAATACAGTGGAGATGCTACGGGTGGAATTATTATAGTCGAAGCTCCGAAAATTGCTGTAAAGGATACTGTTTTTGGAAAAACCTCAATTTCTGGGATTTCAAATGGTCGAGGAATTTCAATTAATTCAAGAATAACTAAAAGTAATTTAAATGGCTGGTATACAACTATTCAAGGCTCCTTAAAACGAACTGGTGATACAGAAACTCCAAATTATTTGCTGAGCAATACAGGTGTTTTTGAAAAAAATACATCTATAAAATTCGGTTTTAATAGATTTGATTATGGAATTGAAGCATACTATTCTATATTTAAAAACCAGCTAGGTATTTTGAGAGCTTCTCACCTTCATGGTGCCCAAGATCAAGTTCGTGGTATATCAAGTCCAGTTCCATTAATTATTAATGATTTCAGCTATAATATCGATGCTCCAAGACAAGACGTAACGCACCACCTTGGTCGTATTTTGGGTTACAAAGAATTAGGTAGGCGTGGAAAATTAAGTTTTCAATACGATTTTCAGAAAAACAATCGACTTGAATATGATATAAGACGTGGAGATGACAGAGATAAAGCTTCCACAGATTTAGAACTTATAACTCACACTATTCAATCAAATTTTGAGAGCAATCGATCCAATACACTCCACATTAAAACAGGAATAATTGGACGTTATCAAAAAAACTATCCAAATCCAGGAACAGGAATTCGTAGAATAATACCTGATTATACAAAATATGATCTAGGAGCTTATGCGATGTTTGACACCAATATCAATGAATCATTAATCATGGAAATTGGAGGTCGATTTGACTATACGCACATGAATGTATACAAATTTTATCGTAAATCATTTTGGGAGTCCAGAAACTATGATACTCTGTTACCTGAGATTGTGGTTGAGGAAGTTGGAACTCAAATTTTAACGCAACCAAAATTAAATTTTTATAATAGCTCGGCAACACTTGGAGCAACTTATTCTCTTAAAGAAAATTACAATTTGTTTTTTAACTACTCTTTAGCCTCTCGCGCACCTAACCCTTCTGAACTTTTTAGCGAAGGCTTACACCACTCATCAGCAAGAGTGGAGCTTGGTGATCTACAATTCAATTCTGAAGTAGGGCATAAGTTTGCAATAACACTGCAAAACAGTAATGAAAATTACAGTTTTGCAATACAACCATACATAAATACTATTAACAATTTTATCGTTATTGAACCCGTAGATGTTCAAGAAACTATTAGAGGTAATTTTCAAGTTTGGGAGTACAGACAAACCAATGCACAATTAATAGGGGTTGATGTTGATGCTTCATATCCAATAAATAAAAAACTAAAGTTAAATCATCAATTTTCATTAGTTAAAGGCTACGATCGCTCTAGAAACGAACCACTAATAAACATGCCTCCTGCTAATTTCAAGAATGAAATTGTATACAAAAATTCAGAATATAATAATTTACGGATTTCACTACAAAGCGCTTATGTTTTTCGTCAAAATGAATTTCCAAACAATAATTTTGATGTCTATATTCCTCAAACAGAAAGTTACGAACTTGTAGATTTTAGCACACCTCCTGATTCATACCATTTATTAAACTTTAATTCTAGCATAGATTTTAAAACATCCAAAAAAACAACTCTCACGGCAGGACTAGAAATTAGCAATTTATTAAATACATCATACCGAAATTACCTTAGTCGTCTTAGATTATATGCAGATGACTTAGGCAGAAACTATTTATTAACCTTAAAACTCAATTATTAATTTTTAAATTTTAAACAAATGAAAACAGTAAAATTTTTATCAACAACAATTTTTGCAACTGCATTAATTTTTTCATGTTCAAGTGATGACGACTCAACGCCTGAACCAGTATTAGAAGAGGAAGTAATTACTACTATGACTATCACTCTTACAGCGGATGGACAAGGCGATGTTATATTACAAACTCAGGATTTGGACGGAGATGGACCTGATCTTCCAGTAGTGACTGTTTCTGGAAATTTATCTCCAAGCACTATGTACTCAGGTTCTATCGTACTATTAAATGAGACGGAAGATCCAGCTGAAAACATGACATTAGAAATTGCAGAAGAAGCTTTAGAACATCAGTTTTTCTACACAGTTGGAAGTGGACTAAACGCTACAACAGGTTACAGTGATGCTGATGATGAAGGAAATCCGGTTGGTCTTTATTTTGATTTAGTTTCTGGACAAGAAAGTTCAGGAACAATCACGTTTACTCTACGTCACGAGCCTAACAAAAATGCTGCTGGAGTTTCTGATGGCGACATTAGTAATGCAGATGGAGAAACAGACATTGAAGCAACCTTTGATGTATCAATACAATAAATTGAATTAGTCATATTCAATTATTAAGTACAAAAGAAATACAAATGATTTTTTAAAAAATTGTTATTTCTATAGTACTTTTAAAAAAGAACCCTCAATTTTAATTTGGGGGTTCTTTTGTATTTTAGAATACAATTAAATTATAAGTGTTTAGATTTAAAGTAGAATTAAAAAATATATTTATTAAATTTGAGAAGTTTGTTAATTTTAAAACTAAAAATAATACTCAAATAGTATCAAAAATGTGCATAGAAAAAGCGTATGATATATGGGCTAAACAATATGATACGAATAATAATCGAACCCGTGATTTAGATATAAAAGCTACCAAAGAAACGTTATCCAAATATTCATTTAATTCAGTTCTGGAGCTTGGTTGTGGAACTGGAAAAAATACTAAATGGTTACTGACCAAAGCTAGATATGTTCTTGGAATAGATTTTTCCAAAGAAATGCTAAAAATCGCCGAAGAAAAAATTAATAATGAAACAGTTGAATTTAAAAAAGCTGATATTAATAAAAAATGGGAAATTGAAAATAAAACTTTTGATTTAATTACCTCTAGTCTTACTTTAGAGCATATTAGAAATTTAAATCACATATTTAAACAAGCACATACTCAATTGAAGGATAATGGACTTTTTTTTTTAAGTGAATTACATCCGTTTAAACAGTATACAGGTACAAAAGCACAATATGATACTATTAATGGTACTAAAGAATTAGAGGTATACACACATCACACCTCAGAATATATTAAATGTGCAAAAAAAAATGGATTCAAAATAGTAGAGATTAACGAATGGTTTGACGATATAACTAAGAAGACCATTCCTCGACTCATAACTATAGTATTTAAAAAAAATCGTAACGTGTAAATTAAACCAATATGAAATTAGCATCTATTATTCTTGGCGTTATAGCTATAGCATTTATTGCAGTACAGGTTTTTGCTTTAAAAAGCCAAAAAAATATTGAAACGTATCCATATATTGTCGAGAAAGAATACAAAGATTTCCAAATACGTAGTTATGAAGCTACATTATTTAGCTCTGTTAAACTCTCAAGTAATAACTTTAAAGAAGCTTCAGGAAAGGGATTTTCTATTTTAGCTGGATATATTTTTGGAAATAATAAAACAAACGAAAAAATAGCAATGACATCCCCAGTAGCAATGACACTAGAAGACTCTATGACTATGCTATTTATGGTTCCAAAAAAGTTTAACAAAGAAAGTTTACCAGTTCCTAATCAACCACAAATTAAATTTCAAAATGAACCTGCAAAAAAAGTTGCAGCCATAGAATTTAAAGGTTGGGCTAACGATAAAAAGATTAATAAATATAAGCAGATGCTGATTAGTTTCTTAAAAGCAGAAGAGATTAAACATACAAATCGTTTTTACTTTTTAGGATACAATGCTCCATATGAAGTTTTTAATCGAAAAAATGAGGTCATTGTAGAGTTAAAATAAAATGGTTCAGTGGCTACAGATAATAATTTACAGTAAGTTGAAAATATTTAGAATTTAACATTAGGAATTGGACTACCATGTGGATCTAATTCTCGATTATCTAACATTTGTTGTACTTTTCTAAAAAAGGCAGGGCTTTTAATATGCTCGATTTCCTCCGCTATTTCGTGAACATTTTCTGGATCAAAGTCCATAACTTCAACTAAAAATGACTCAATTAGACGATGTTTTGCTATTATTGTACGAGCTAGGTCACGCCCTTTTGGGGTAAATTCTATAGCTTTGTAGGGAGCTGAATTTAATAAATCCATCGAAACTAATTTTTTAATCATATTAGAGACAGATGATTTTGAAACCCCAAGCACTTCAGCAATGCAAGAAACAGAGACAGTCTTAGCTGCCATTTCTAGCCTAAGGATTTCCTTTAAATAGTGCTCCTTTTCTTTAGTATTTTTCATTTGACCATTGTTGTATATACTTTTATTTTTGTTTTGTAGTGGTGAACTTTTTTATTAGTTTTACGGTGGTGAACTATTATAGTTTCATTACACATCCAAATTTACAAAAATGAGCTTTAAAAAGTGTTTAAATTTAATCATATTCCTGTTATTAACCAGTCTCGCATTTGCTCAATCCATAAGCGGATTAGTAAAAGATAAGGATGAAAATTTACTTTTTGGAGCAACTATATATAACAGCTCAAATTCAAAAAGTGCAATTACTAATGAATTAGGTGAATTTTCAATTATATCACAAGTAGGCGAAAACAAGCTAATTATTTCATATGTTGGATATTCTTCCAAAATTATAGTAATAATATCAGACAAAGATAATATTGACGTTGGTAATGTAATTTTAGAAAATAATAAACTAGAAGAAATTGTTATAACTGGGACACTTAGTAAAGTTTCAAAGCTAAAAAGTGCCGTTCATGTTGAACTCTACACAGCTGAGTTTTTTAAAGCTACACCTAAAGCTAGTTTTTTTGAAGCAATTGAAGGAATTAATGGAGTTCGTCCGCAACTAAATTGTAACGTTTGTAACACAGGTGACATCCATATTAATGGTCAAGAAGGTGCTAATACGATGGTGTTAATTGATGGTCTTCCTCTTGTTAGTGGATTATCAACAGTATATGGTTTATCTGGTATTCCACAGTCTCTGATCAAGCAAGTAGAAGTCATAAAAGGGCCTGCTTCTACTTTGTACGGTTCTGAAGCGATTGGTGGAGTAATTAATCTTATTACAAAGGATATAGAAAATGTTCAACTATTTAGCTTAGATACTTTCGTCAGTTCATGGGGTGAATTAAATGTCGACTTAGGCGGCAAATACAATATAAAAAACAGTAAAGGACTTGTTGGAATAAACTACTTTAACTATTCAAATCCAATAGATTCTAATGGGGATGGGTTTACCGATTTAACATTACAACACAGAATATCTATCTTTAATAAACTTAATACAAAAAATAACAGTTTAGCATTCCGATATTTTTACGAAGACAGATGGGGTGGTGAAATGGAATGGAACTCGAATTTTAGAGGTGGAGATGAAGTGTATGGTGAAAGTATTTACACTAGTAGGTTCGAATTGTTTGGTAAATACAATATTTCAAATAATTTTTATTTACAATATAGCTTAAATAATCATGATCAAAATTCAGTTTATGGAACTACTTCTTATAACGCCGTACAATCAATAGGATTTGTTCAAGGAATTTTTTTAAAAAAAATTCATAATCACGATTTAATACTTGGAGCAACCTACAGGCATACAATTTATGACGACAATACTCCTGCTACAATTAAAAAAGAGCAAATAGCTCTTCCTGGGCTATTTATACAAGATCAATGGAACCTTAGTAAATCTAAAACTCTACTTTCTGGAATTCGATATGATCGGAACTCTATTTATGGAGATATTTGGACACCAAGAGTAAACTATAAATGGTCCAGCGAGGACGAAAGCTCAGTTTTACGTATTGGATTTGGAACTGGTTACAGAGTGGTTAATGTATTTGCTGAAGATCATGCTGCTCTAACAGGTGCCAGGGATGTTGTTTTTACAGAAGAAATTTTACCTGAAAAGTCTTGGAACACAACTATAAATTTGAATAAAAAACTTTACAGTAAATTTGGGGCAATTTTCGACTTAGATTTTAGTGTTTTTAAGACTGAATTTTCCAATAGAATTCTTCCGGATTATGAAACTAATCCAAACCAAATTATTTATAATAATCTTGATGGAAAATCAATCACCCAGGGGGCTACAATCAATATTAATAGTTTATTTGCAAATGGGCTAAAAATTAACTTTGGAGCTACATTTATTGATTCAAAAATCATTAGTAATAACCAAAGTGAATACCCTTACTTGACTGAAAAGTTTTCAGGAAATTATCAACTAAGTTACTCGTTTTATAAACCTAAAATCAATGTAGATATTTCTGGAACAGTGATTGGACCTATGAAACTCCCGCTTCTTGGAGATATGGATATAAGAGCACCTTACAGTCCTGTTATCAACATCATTAATGTGCAAGCTACTTATGCTATTAGGACTATTGAAATCTTTGCTGGATTTAAAAATATTTTAAATTTTAAGCCGGCATCTAACAGTATTGCACGTTCTTTTGATCCATTTGATTCTGGAGTAGAATTTGGAGCTAATGGTCAAGTTATAGCGACTGTTAACAATCCTAATGCTCTTTCATTTGATCCAAGTTATGTTTACTACTCAAACCAAGGAATTAATGGCTTTTTAGGAATTAGATATTTCATAAAATAACTGGCAAAATTCGATTATTAGTTTTTAACTATTTTCTTGACAAATAATTCGCCGGAAGTTTGAATTTGTATTACGTATAATCCACTTTCAAAAGCGCTTAAATCTAACTCAATACTTTTTTGATTAAATGTATATTTTTTAAGTATTTTTCCACTTGTTCCGTAAATATTTACACTATTAATAGTACCAGAATTAGTGCGAATTTTCAATATGTCCAAAACAGGATTTGGATAAAAATCAACATGGGAGGTATTTAAATTGCTACTAACTGATAAATTATCAGCTGAATCAGAACGAGCCACCCAACTGCTAGCCAGACTATTATCCAAACTCAAACTAACTAGTTTAAGAAAAGATCCTTCTCCATCCGCATCTTCTGGCCAAGGCAGTACATCATTATAAACAACTTGATCAATTATGTTTCCATATGCATCTCTTAAAATCAAATCTTCACCATCATTAGAGAGACTTCTTGAAAATTCACCAAATGGTTCAAATCCATAACGTTGAATAAAAGAATCGCTGTCATTTGCTAAAAAAAGTACTGCTTGAGCAGGTAGTGATGAGCCTGGGGCAAATTGATATGTAAGCCCTAATCCTCCAAAGTAAATACCTGTCAAATTAATATCAGACGTGCTATTATTACTAAGCTCTATGAATTCAAAATCACTTGAATCTAAGTCAGCTTCCACTAAGGGGTTGTAATTTATTTTAGATATTACTATTTCAGGTGTAATAATATTATCACATAAACTAATGTCTGTAAGTTGATTAGAAATCCATTCAATTCTTTCAGAAATGAAGGCTTTCATCTCAATAATATTTTGTGTAAAAACACCTGTTGTACCTGAAACTATTTCCTGGCGTTCTACTGCTTCTAATATAAGTACTTCAATGGAATCTATAAGCTCAAAGATTTCCTCTTCATTTAAAGGCATCCCAGGTGCGGATAACTCTTGCCAACGCTTAGATAAATAACAATTAAATAATGAATCATCAAAAAGGTCTTTCCAAAACTTTGGCCCCATGTTACCTTGGTCATAAAATTGCCAAACATCAGTATGACTTCTATCATAACCCCATTGAAATAAATCATTTCCAAAGGTTAAATTAAAATCCCATATAGGTCCAGCTCTTAGTTTATCATTACGGTCTTTATGAAAAAAGGTGCTAAACTCGTAACCGTCTGCGTTAGAAGAAAGTTCGTTTAGTATCATAAAGTCGATAAACGATGGAATATCTATAATTGAAGGGTAACCCTCTGTGATTGAACTATTACTAGGATTGTTAACATATGACTGTAGAGTTAAAAACTCATTTTCAATGTATGAGTGTTGTTCCGGCATTACCTCAGACGACTTAGGGTGTTCATGAACAAAGTTACTTTGCCAACCTCCATAATTATCCATACCCCATGCTACTGTATCTGATCCTTCAATCTTATCAGTTTTTGTTATATAACCTCCAGTAAGTTTTGGAAGAGTTAAATCATCATCTTTAATTTTTTTGATATCAATGCGGCTGTCGTCTGCCTTTAATTTTTCTTGTAAAACATATATTCCTCTAAATTCGCCATTCAACACTAATTCACAATATTTACCTCTTGAAGCATAATTACCAATTAGATTCGAGAGTTTGTAGCTTAAAAAATCTCTCATATAAGAAGGATCATATGCTAATCCGTTTAGGATCCAATCGTTTTCAGTTGGCATATCTAAAAACGGAACATTAATTTTTTCTCCTAAATCATCATATGGAGTGAATGCATATTGTTTTTTATCTAATAAGCTAGACGAAGATCCTCGATATTCAATTTTAATAGGCCCGTCATAATCAAGTGCATTAGGGTCACTTACGTCCGTAAGAAAATTCCTTTGTTGATTTTCTCTAAAAATAATTTTCATAGTAGCATCAATCTTAGGATCGTTAGGAATTTCTTGACCTTCAAAAGTATCAATAACCACTATTGGTAAATTCGATGACTCAAAATTTACTTCAGCAGGGATATAAGGAACTTCAAACCATGATGGAGGAGTTTCGTAATTTGAACTTGTATTGTTAATACCAACTGAAAAAACTGGAAGAGCGGATAGATCTGAAGAATCAAATGATTGATTATGAACTTGAACTGCTAGAACATTTGTACCCGGATTTAGAAGGTTTACGTCAATACCGAAACGCTCTGGTGCATACCCTTGTGGAAGTAAAGCCTCATGATAGCCATCACTAGTCTGGTTGAAATTAGGAATTGAACCTGAAATGAGATTTCTCGCAACTTCTTGCCCATTCAAATATGCTACAAACCCATCATCATAATCTAAATCTAATATAATAGCCTCAATATCAGAAAGATTAGTTATACTAAATGTTTTTCTAATATAAATTGATATAGTATTTGAAACTATAGTAGCGTCATCTCCATCACCATATCCAAATCCTGAGTTACCAGTACTCCAACTGGACGAATTATATCCTAATTGATTCCAACTAGAGCTAGGTTGTGAGCTTGGAACAAGATAATCCCATTGATCGCCTGGCAGCACAACACTTTCCCAATGATCAATTTGAGCTGAGGCAAAAAAAGAAGTTACTAAAACTAAAATGTGTATGAGTCGCATAAATACCTATTTTGTAATAATTGGTAAAAATAAAAATATATTATTTCAATTTGATCATTACATACAAAAAAAACCACTCTAGGAGTGGTTTTAAAATTGTGACTAACTCAATTTATTATAATTAGGGTAGAAGAACTCTATCAATAACGTGTACAACTCCATTAGTTGCTTGTATATCTACTAAGGAAGTTACAATATTGCTAACACGATCAGATGGGTCTGTTAATGTGAAAGCTGTATTGTCCGCTTGGATAACACCGCCGCCTATTGTAGATACGGCTCCATTGGGAAGACCTGAAGACTGGATATTGCCGCCAACAACGTGCATTAATAAAACTGCATCAGTTGTTGCTGCATTTAATTGGCCAGCACCCTCACCAAATCCAGATAAGTTTAATTCAGCTAATATTCCAGTATTAGGATTTAGAAATGCATCATTTACTGGCGCAAAAACTGTAAAAGGTCCAGCCGAGGCATCAGAGACTGTTGCTATCCATGGTACTGTTGGCGAGCCTGTGTCAGCATATGAAAGTGCAGAAACTAGTGTGGATAATGCATCATTTGTTGTAGCAAATGTAGCTATGGTAGGTAAACCAATAACTTCATCAACAACGTGAATAATTCCGTTTGAAGCTTCTATGTCAGGCCCTGTAACACTGGAAACGCCATTGAAAATTACCCCTGATGATGTATCAAAATATAAACTTAAATTATCACCTCCCGCATTTGTTGCATTTGTGTTACTGTACCCAGAACCTGCATCAACTAGATTAGTGTAAGTTACAGTGCCTGTAACAACATGATTTAAAAGTATATTACTAAGAATGTCAGTTGGTACTTCAGATAATGACATAAAGCCGTTAGCTGTTAAAAATGTTTCGAATGCTTCATTTGTCGGAGCTAATACGGTAAATTCGCCACCGCTTAACACATCTACCAAATTTCCATCAGCAACAGATAAAGCAGCAACAAGGTTACTTAATTCAGGATTATCCATTGCTATTTCAACAATATTTAGAAGCCCTGTTGGTGTTGTTACATTGTCGTCGTCGTCGGAACAGGACTGAATTGAAAATCCGATAAATAGTAAAAAAGTCAATTTTGATAATCTTAGTAAATTTTTCATTTGTAAGTTTTAATTGTTTTATTGTTAATTATTTAAACCAAATAAATGGCATATTTAATATTACATTTGTAATAATTTGTTAAAAAAAAAGAGATGTTAAATTTTATATCAATATTTAACAGAAATTAATAATCGTTAACATAATAAATGTTAAAATTTACAGCTGTTGTTATGAAATATTTTTTGTTAATAGGAATCTCATTCATTTTATCTTCATGTGGTTTGCTGTACGAACCCAGTAAACCTGTCAATTATAAAAGTCAATCTTTTTCAAAAGATAATTTGCCCCTTAAGCCGGATTTTCAATCCATTGATTCTTGGGCAGTTCACCCAAATAAAAAAGTTGATATTTTAGCCGACTTTGAAGTCAAAAAACCTAAACTTGATGTGGATATATTTTTTATCTACCCTACTTTACATTCCGACAGTAAAGATTTATCTTGGAATTCAGATGTATATAATGAGAATACAAAAAACTTAGTACTGAAGTCCTCAGTTAAATACCAATCTTCAGCATGGTATTCTACTGGAAACTTGTATGTACCTTATTACAGACAAGCTCATTTAAGGGTTTTTGGGCCTGAATTTTGGAATAATGGAGGAGAGAAGGCTTACGAACTCGCTTATAAAGATTTAAAACAAGCGTTCATAATTTTTTTAGAAAAGTATAATACTAATAGACCAATTATTATAGCTGGTCACAGTCAAGGAGCTGGCCATGCCAAAAGACTTTTAAAGGAATTTTTTGATGGAAAACCTCTACAAAATAAATTAATTGCAGCTTATTTAATTGGTACTAGAGTAATGGAAGATGAATTTAGTAGTATAAAGCACATGACAAATGAATCTGAGACTGGTGGATTTGTAACATGGAACTCCTATCGTTTAATGTCTAAAGCCAAAGAAAGGAAAGCTATTTACACAATAAGTAAGGAATGGATTAAGGGCTCAGTTTGTTCCAATCCTATAACTTGGGACAAGAAAAAATCAAGTAACTACAATGATCACAAGGGATTTCTTTATCTAAACAAAAAAATATACCCAAAAGCTGTGAAAATTGAAAGTATTGATGACAAATTACTTATAAGAACTCCAAAGGTTGGTCTTTTTAAAAGAATGCTGATCTCAACAATTAAAGATTATCACAAGGCAGATATAAATTTGTTCTGGGAAGATATTAGGGTCAATTCTCGTGTAAGGTCAGAATCTTATCTTAAAACTAAATAAATCTCTACTTAGGAGCATAACGACTCAAAGCTGAACCCAATACCTCTAACCTATCAAACGACATTTTTTTGGTTTTGAAATCTAAATATAATTCCATTTGGTCAGAATAGTGTGGGCTTTCTGGTCTTGAGGAACTACCGTAAGAAATAACTGACTCGTAATATGTTTTTGCCGGAGTAAAACGAACCAATCCAATGTAGGACTCCCCGTGTGTAATCTTAATTTTACCATCTTTGTGGCTCTCACCTCTCATAGCAGTAACAACGTCTGGAAGTCCAAAAGCAGGCAGCTCTTTATCTCCCCGCACTAGCTTTTGAAAATCACCTAACCTAACTCTGTCACTTTTAAAGTAAGTTTTCATATAAGATTTTGTTACTTTCAAAGCTTCAAACAAAGCCTTATGAGTGAATACACGATCTTCTGACAATTCATAATAAAAGGGAGCTAAATTATAATACAATAAAGCATAGGCGCCAGCCCCATAGGACTCCACATCAGTAACTCGATTCCAATTTTTGATTTCAGCCAACAGTGCACCGACTTCTGGATAATCTTCAGGTTTCATATCAAAGAGTGAATTTAAATCCATATAATTATAGTTTAAAGGAGTTGGAAGTTGGTGATCATACTTAATACGTTTAAAACGCGCATAATCAATATGCTCTTGTTCTTCTATTAAATGCAACAAACGCGTGGAACGGTTATTGTCATAAGTTTCAAAATTCATTTCAGATGCAAAATCTTCAATTTTAGGATTATCATCACTTCCAGAAGACTTAAAAGGACTGTGATTAGCATTATACACAAAGCCCGATTCAGGACTTACCACTTGTGGTAAATCCTGAATGTCATAATAACTATCCCAAAGTGTTTTGCGTGTATTTCCAGGGACAACATCTGTCCAATTAAAACTCTTATTTCTTATTGGTATTTTACCATTTGATATATAAAATATAGTGTCGTTTCTATCAGCATATCCAATGTTATATCCAGGAAGTGCTTTCATTTCTAGAGCTTTGTAAAACTCTGAAAAATTAGTTGCTTTGTTCATACGCCACCATTGCTCAACAGCATTAATATTGAAGGTACTAGGAGTTCGCACAGAATAAAAACCTGTTTTGTTTTTAAGGGTTGGGCCATAAATACTACGATAGAATTTTTTCTTAATAGGAATTTTGATTCCTAAGATTTTTAGATAGATTTTTGCTTTAAATTTTTCTAGCTTATAGGACTCCCCATCTACTATATATACCTCTTTTTTATTTGGATGCATCTCCAACGCGTACACATCAGCTTTATCAGGATAATTAACTGTATGGGTCCAGCCTAAGTATTCATTTGCCCCCGTAAATAGACAGGGAGAACCTGGGAAAGTGGCTCCAATGATGTTAGTTCCTTCTTTGCTAATAAGATGAGCCTCATACCATGATGTAGGACCTTCCAAAGGTTGGTGAGTGTTAATCGCTAAAAAAGTTTCATCTGATTGTGTTCTTGAACGACTAATAGCTAATAAATTAGATCCCTTAGTATCTTGATGGATGTCATAGGGCCAAGAAAGCTCATTTTCTACAATACCACCAACAATATCAGCTGCTCCATTAGAGATAAATAATTGTAACTGAGTATAACGAAGTAATTTTTTTGGGGTTAGTGGAAATAAAGAACTTTCAAGGATTTCATCAGGGTATTTAGCGGCATAAGCATTTATTCCATCCGTGAAGCCATTAAGTAATTTAATAAAATTTGAATCTAATGTATGAAACTGTTCATTGACTGTATTTTCAGATTGAATCAACTGTACTAAAAAATCTGCAGATGCCCCTTTTAATCCTTTAAGTTTACTTAATAGACCATTACCAGCAAGGTAGGCTTGTTGAATGGTCTTAAAATTATCTTCCGCTTGAGCCCAACCGAATCCATATGCAACCTCTGCATCTGTAGATGCAAAAATGTGAGGAACTCCATAAGAGTCCCTAACAATTTCAATATTATCAGGATTAATTTGAGAATTAATTTTAATGGTATAAAGAAATAAAAAAAGAAAAATATGAGTAATTTTCATAAGAGTTAATTAAAGTTAATTAGGACTAGATTTGAGTGAGTAATTAGATAAAATATCAGTTCATTAATGAATATTTAATAACAGCATCACAATGTATAATAGTTGTGTCAAAAAATGGAATCAATAAATCTGATGGTGTGATTAAAAGAGGGATTTCTGTGCATCCTGCAATAATTCCTTGAGCACCAGATTGGCGAAGCTTGTCAATGATTGTTAAATATCTTGTCTTGCTCTGTGATTTAAAGATACCTTTACTAAGCTCATTATAAATCACATCATGTACAAATTGCCGATCCTCTACTGAAATTGGAATGATAGCTTCAATTCCAAATTCTATAAGTTTTGCTTTAAAAAAATCATACTCCATAGTAAATTTAGTCCCAAGAAGTCCAACCTTTGTTAGATCTTGTTTTTGAATTGATTTAGCTGTGGCAGTCGCTATATTGATAATGGGTATGTCAATTGATTTTTGTACTTCATCAGCAACATAATGTAAGGTATTAGCACATAAAACAATACAATGGACTCCCGAGTTTTGTAATTTTTTGCACACTGAAATCAAATTAGATGTGATTCCAGACCAATTGTCTGTGTCCATCATATTTTTGATTTGTTGAAAATTGAAAGAGTAAACTAAACATTCTGAAAAATTTAAAGCTCCAAGATTTTGATTAATACCTTCATTTATTCTCTTGTAATAATCAACTGTAGACAAATAGCTTGTACCTCCTACTAAACCAATAATTTTCATATTTTTTTATTATATTTACTTCTACAATATACCAATCATATAAAATAATTTAAACAAATTAACATACTATTATATTACATTGTTGATTTGTAAAATGTTTGGTCATTAAAAAAAAGTTTTTGCCGTCACTAAATCCATCCGAAGACTCCTTAGGTTATAGAAAGGCTAAACATCTTTTAAGAAGAGCCTGTTTTAGTTACTCAAAAAATACTCTTGACTTATTTGCAACCCTTACAGCTGAAGAAGCAGTTCATGAATTGTCCAATGAGCCCATTCTATTTTGGGAACACCCCTATGACCCAGTAGTAAACTCAGAGAGTGGAGTACCTGATGGGTTTTGGATGCATACAGAAAATACAACTCCTCAAGACTTCACAGTTGGACACTTTCGAAAAAAAGCAATCATTTCAGGATGGTGGTGGTATAATGCACAGAAGCAAAATAGTTTAAAGCATAAACTTATTTTTTTTCTTCATAGCTGTTTCACTTTGTCAAAACATGATGGAGTGCCTAAATCTTCATACTTCTACGACTATCTAAGACTAATAGATTTCTATGCTTATGACTTAAAAACACTTGCCAAGAAAATTACTTTTGATAATTCGATATTATATTATCTCGATAATAATACAAACAACAAAAATAATCCAAATGAAAATTATGCTCGTGAATTTTTAGAATTATTTACAATTTTAAAAGGTGAACAAATTGGAGAGGGAAATTACACAACCTACACAGAAAGTGATATTCAAAATGCTGCAAAAGTTTTTTCTGGAATAAAAACCAAACCGCTCAGAGACACTCTTGATCCTGATACCCAAATCCCTATGGGATATGTAAATACAGGACAACATGATACTGCAGATAAAATATTTTCATCAGCATTTGACAACCAAATAATTTCAGGACAATCTACTGAGCAAGGAGTTATTCAGGAAGTAGATGACTTTGTTGAAATGATTTTCTCTCAACAAGCAACTGCAAAATCGTACTGTAGAAAATTGTATAGATTTTATGTAAAAAGTGAATGGAACCAAGAAGTTGAAGATGACATTATAAGTCCTCTAGCAGACTTACTTATTGCCAACAACTTTAACTTAATCCCGGTTCTAGAAACTCTATTGGTATCTCAACATTTCTATGATGAAGACACGATTAATAATTCCGATGAAATAATTGGTAGTATTGTAAAAAGTCCTATTCAACTAATTAGCGAAACAATTAATTTATTGGATATCTCTTTATTAAATCCAGAAGCTAGCGCCTATAATCCACCTTCAACTTTTAGCGAGGAACAACTAAATTTTAAAAGGTTTTATTACAATTTCGCATATTTATCTTTTTTCACAAGCACTGCATTAAGACCATTTTCTCCAGAAACAGTAGCTGGATATCCAGCTATGTATCAATCCCCTAGTTTTGATAGAAATTGGTTTACTTCTAACACTATCATTGGACGTTATAAACTTATAGAATGTTTTATAACTGGTCAGAATAAAATTAATAACAGTGGAACTAACATAAGAGCTTACTTTGACAGTGTTGAATACGTAGAGAATTCTGGTAATTTTAGTTTAGCAAATAATGCCAGTACTTTAGTTACAGAGATTGCTGACTTACTTTATTGTGAATCAATTGACAGTACTAGAGTTACTTATTTTGTATCTATTCTAACTGACGGTCTTGAAGAATATTATTGGAGTTCTGCATGGACTGATTACTTACAGACTGGTAATCAAGTTCAAGTAAAAATACGACTCGATGCCTTATTTACAGCTATGATTAACGCGGCTGAATTTCAATTAATGTAAACCAAGAGAATGAAAAGACGCCAATTTATAAAACTTACCACAACTGCCTCAGCCGCTGGTATGCTCCCCTTCGAACTGCAGGCGTCTATGAAATTGGTAAACTCGTTTTATAATTGTGATTTATCCAATAGAAAATTAATTTTAGTAGAATTAAACGGCGGGAATGACGGATTAAATACGGTCATTCCAATAAATGGATTTACTGATTATCAAACACTAAGACCAAACATTCACATACCATCATCTGTATACCTTCCATTAAACAACCTAGATTCTAATCTAATCGGAACTAATCAGGATATTGCACTTCATCCAGAACTTACTGGTTTTTACAATTTATATGCACAGGACCAGCTGCGTATTATTCAGTCTGTTGGATATCCTTCTCAAAACAAAAGTCATTTTGGATCTCAAGACATATATGCTACTGGAAATGATGGTAACAATTGGATAAACGGAGATCAAAGTGGATGGATTGGAAGATTTATGGAACAAAACTACAATGACAGTATTCCTACTACCTACCCATTAGGAATACAAGTTGGATCAAATACTACATCATTGGGTTTCCATGGAGAAATTGAACATGGACTGGCTTTAAATCTAAGTGGTCAAGATTCTGAAAATTTCTATTCTGTTCTTAGTGGACTTGCAGGAGAGCCTCCAAACAATATTCCTAGTTCTGACTATGGGACGGAGTTACAATACATCATTGATACTGATATCCTGTCAAATCAATACTCACAGGTAATATCTACCGCCTTTAATAATGGAGCTAACAGCAATACAGCAAATTATCCCGATACTAATTTAGCAGACCAACTAAAAACAGTTGCTCGCTTGATAAGGGGAGGAATTGAAACTAAAGTATTTATGGTAAAACTAGGAGGGTTTGATACTCATAATAATCAAAATCAATCAAGTGGAGATATTCAGGGAACACATAGTGAGTTACTGAATACGTTATCAGGTGCAATTGAGTCCTTTATGACTGATTTAAATTCAGACAACTTAGCTGATGACGTCCTAGGAATTACCTTCTCTGAATTTGGTCGTAAGGCCAAAGAAAATGGAAGTTTAGGAACTGATCATGGAGAAGTAGCACCAATGTTTGCTTTTGGTAAACCTGTTAAGAGTGGGATTTCAGGAATTAATGTAGATCTTACTGAAGCTGTGCAAACTAATAATTATCAATTACATACAATCCAACATGATTATCGAGCTACATTTGCAACTATAATGCAAGACTTCCTTGGAGCACCAAACAGTATTATTGACTCAACATTTCTGGAGAACGTAACTAGCGAAAGTTTTGTAAGCTCTAAAATATCAGATTTAATTAAATTAAATTATACAGTCCCTGAAGACTGTTACTCTGAGGCTCTAACAATTCCTCAAAATAATATTGACAACTGGACTATATATCCTAACCCATTTAGAACATCTTTCTTTGTAATCGATAGAAATCAAATTGGAGAAACAAACTTTGAATTAAGAAATCAGTTATCACAAATTGTTCTCAAGGGTGATTTAAAGTTTACAAATGGAAAAACTTCAATAAATGCAGCAATGTTAGAAAATGGCATGTATTTCTTAACTCTAAAAAATTCAGTAGAAACTAGTAGCCATAAAATAATCAAATATTAGTATGTTGTTCAAGTGATAAGTTAGAGACTAAGTAAAAGATCTATCTACGTCTCATTCGATTGTCTCGAAATTCTACCATTTTATTATTTATAATAGTTCGATACTCTAATTTTGTAACTTGCTTACCTTTAGAAGGGGCTTCAATCTCTATAATTTCGCCAGGATTAAGTACTAACTTAGAACATAGCATGGTAGTATTATCAGCACTTACTTCTAAAATTAGTCCTGGGAGACCCCAATATTCAAGAGGTCCGTGTCGAACAGGAATTTGTGGGGTATACCAAGCTTCTACTAAAGTCATTTTAATATCTTTAGTTTGAGTTGAATCAATTTCAGAATTATTGGTTTCTCTAAGATTGTCCCATGAAAAAGAATACCATGTAAGTTCTTTTGTTGGAATTGAAGCTGTTGCTTTGAAACAAGTGTAGTTTCCAATATTCTTGGTTTCTGATTCAAGTTTCCACTCTATAGGTTGTAAAACGTCATTAATTAGAAATTTTTTTCCATAAAACTCTTGTTCTTGAAGCTGAGTATTTGATTTTACATTTTTGTATTGTGTTCCAGGAGTAAAGTTTTTTCCCCATGAATCAGTAGCACCCGAGATAGCATCTAACTGATCTTCCTCCACAAATAAAGATTCTTCTTTATTGAAGGATAAAACGTAACCCTTTTCAAGTCTATTCCTCATACGGGCTGCAATCTGTTTCTTTTGAGCTTCACTTAATCTAGCTCCCCAATCCCCTAGTTCCATTTTTGATTTTGAGAAATAATAAGCTTTAGCTTGAAACTCTTGAAAAGGCTGAATATCCCCTACACTTGTAGAAAATAAAAAAATAAAAACTAGCGATAAAACATAAAAAAAACCTGACTTCCTCATAAAATATTATTTTTTATTTAACAAACATACTACTAAGTAAAGCATTATTATTAATGTTTATCATAAAATTAACTAACAATGTTAGCACATGACTGATTTAAAATAAGTTATTATTAGTTTCGAAATACAAGCATTTATATTATATTTGAGCATATTAATCAGAACATAATAATAAAATGAAAAAACTAATTTTAGTAGCGCTAATATTTGTTGGTACAAATTTAACAGCACAAGTAGCTAAGTCTCGATACATCAAGGTCGATGAAGGAAAAAACGAACAAGTTTACGAAGCAATTAAAGCAAAAACACAAAAGTATAATCAATCGGCTGAGAAATCTCCTCATTACACGTTTTATGTAGAGACTGGTCCCCGTTCAGGCCAGCTGTTCAGAGCAAGAATTGAGCAAAATATGGCTGGATTTGATGTTGATGGAAGTCCAGAAGAATATCAAATGTGGAACGAAACAGTTTCTCCACACGTAAATAATGACCTATTTCAAATGTGGTACTATAATGCAAAAGTATCTCATGTTGGTCCTAATCAATGTGAAAAACCTTTGAGACAGGTTCTCCTATACACTATTGATCCAGCAAAATCAGATGATTTTTGGACATTCCGTAAACGTGTTTATGATGCAGTAGTGATGTCGGAAGCGGAAATAGATATGGAAGTGTGGACTGTAGGGGCTGGTAACAGAGGGTTAAATGTACTCGTTGGATTTGCTCACGAAAACCATGCTGAAATGGAAAAAGATGGCTCTGAAGAATGGTCAAAAGTAGTTTCAGCTTATAATGAAACTCATGGAGAAGGCCAATTTAGAGTTGATAATTCAAAACTTAAAGAGAGTATGGCAGATTGGGGAAACAGTACACAATTATGGACGTTCTTACCAGAGTTAAGTTCTCCTTGCGCTACTCCATAAGCAAATTTTAATTTAAAAAAAACACTTCATTTTATGAGGTGTTTTTTTTGAGTTAATTTTTTAAAATCGGAACATAAATCCGATAAATTAGTTGTTTATTGTTGTTACTATACTTGATTAATTTAAATTTAGTCGTTGTAATTTGCATAATACCATAGTTGGTAAAATCAAAAAAATACAACACAAAAAAAAGCCAATGAATAAACAAGTTTTATTAGCAGAACGCCCAATTGGATTACCCTCAGAGTCTACCTGGATTCATCAAATAGCAAAAATCCCTAGCCTTTCAAATGGAGAAATTCTTATCAAAAACCAATACATTTCATTAGATCCCGCTATGCGAGGATGGATTCGTGATGGCAAATCATACATCGATCCAGTTGATATTGGAGCCATTATGCGTGCAGGTACAGTAGGAGAAGTCATTGAAACAAATAACCATCCAAAATTTAAAGTAGGTGATTTTATTTGTGGCTGGGGAGGTGTACAGCAATATACAGTCACTAACGGAGATGGGTTTCATATAATTGATCCAACCAAAGCAGCTTTAAAGTCTTACTTAGGAATCATTGGAATGCCTGGAATGACAGCGTATTTTGGAATTTTGAAAGTGGCAGAACTCAAAGAAGGAGACATTGTTCTTGTTTCGGGTGCTGCTGGTGCTGTTGGCAGTTTGGTTGGACAAATTGCAAAGATTAAAGGCTGTAGAGTGGTCGGAATTGCAGGTGGAAAAGCTAAATGTGATTATTTAATTAACGACCTTGGGTTTGATGCAGCTATTGATTATAAAAACGATAACATATACTCTGGACTAAAAGCCCATTGTCCAAAAGGGATAGATATCTTTTTTGACAACGTCGGAGGTGCTATTTTGGATGGGGCACTCACAAAATTAAGAATGAATGCTAGAGTGGTTATTTGTGGAGCAATATCACAATATAATACAACTACGAAACTAAAAGGACCAAGCAACTATTTATCATTGCTAGTTAATCGTGCTTCTATGAAAGGAATGGTTGTTTTTGACTACAAACAGTATTATCCAAAAGCAATTGCTGATTATATGAAATGGACAAAGGCTGGCTTAATTAAGAGTAAGGAAGATACATATGAAGGAATAGAGAATTTTAACAAAACATTTTTACGACTTTTTTCTGGAGATAAAATTGGTAAGTTAATTTTAAAAGTAAACGATTAATATTATTATTTTCTGGGAGATTTTTGAGATTCGTTGGTGTTTTAATTTACAACTATTATATTGCAATAATTATTAGAGATACTACCAGTATCACAATCATATGTTTTAAATATCTCTACTTACTTAATTAAATAATACAACACTACCGATATGAGTAAAGCTTCATTTATAAAAGAACTATCAATTCCTGCAATAGCAGCTCCAATGTTTTTAATTTCAGGGCCTAAATTAGTGATTGAATGTTGTAAAAATGGAATTGTTGGCACGTTTCCAGCCCTAAATCAACGAACGAGTGAAGGCTTTGAGCAATGGCTTATTGAAATTAAGACTGAGCTTGAAAATTTTGAAAAAGAAACAGGTACTAAACCTGCTCCATTTGGGGTGAATTTGATTGTGCACCAATCCAATCCTCGAGTGCAAGCAGATTTAATGTTGTGCGTCAAACACCAGGTGCCTATCATAATTACTTCATTAGGAGCTGTACCTCAATTAGTTGAAGCAGTCCATAGTTATGGAGGGTTGGTTTTTCATGACGTGATCAAAAGAAGACATGCTGAAAAAGCTTCAGAAGCAGGAGTCGATGGACTTATTGTGGTAGCTGCGGGTGCAGGAGGACATGCAGGCACCATAAACCCAATGCCTTTAGTTGCTGAAATTAAAAGTTTTTTCAAAAAAACTGTAATTCTTTCTGGCTGTATTAGCAACGGTCGTGATATTGCTTCTGCTATGCAAATGGGGGCAGATGCTGCTTATATGGGCACTAGATTTATAAACACCAAAGAAAGTAAGGCACCCAAAGAATATAGGGATATGATTATTTCTAGTGGCGCAAACGATGTGGTATATACTGCTGCGATTTCTGGTGTCGCAGCTAACTTCTTACGACCAAGTATGGAAGCTATGGGAATTACAGAAGAAATGCTCAGTCAAGAAAAGAAAATTGATTTTGGAAAAGAACTTACCCCATCGGAAAGTGAGGCGAAGGCTTGGGCAACAATATGGTCTGCAGGACAAGGGGTTACTAATATTCATGACTCCCCGTCAGTAGCAGAACTTGTCGCCTCAATGAAAGAAGAATTTAGAGACGCTATAGAATCCCAATACAATCTACTAAAAACGTATGAGTAGAATATTTATAAAGGCTTAACTAGCTTTAACCAACTGACCTCTATTGGGTTTTAGCGCCGATTTAATAAATGCTAAATGCACTTTATCGGTGACTATAAATATATAATGATACGATGGATTAATTGACACAATATCACACAAATACCAATCTATTTTTTCTGATTTAAAAAACTCTAATAAATGAGTTTTAAAGTGTGTAGCAGTATGCTTGCTGGAAAGGCCTCTAAAATCCCATATAAGTTTAACTTTTTCCATTAATCTTCTTTAAATAATACTCTATTTTGTGATTAAAATAAAAACAGATATTATGACAAAAACAACTATCTGACACCATTTAATTATAGCTTCAAAACGTTTATTATTTCTAAGAACTGAAGCCACATATCCAGAGCAAAAAACAAGTAGTGTAAATATTAAAAAAGAGGTTCCCATAAACAAAAGACCTAGAACAAAAAACTGAATGGTTAATGAAAGGGTTGGACTAAATAAAAAAGCAGGGAAAAAAGCTACAAAAAACAATGAAACTTTTGGATTGATTACATTCATAATAAATCCCCTTTTAAATAATTTAAATAAAGAAGTCCTGTTGCCAGATTGTTTTTTAATATCTAGTTCATGTTTTGAAATATAGGTAGTATAAGCCAAGTACAATAGGTAAAAAGCTCCTATGAGTTTCAATGAAAATAGCAACTTTGGGCTAGACTGAATGAATGAAGATAAACCGAAAGCTACTATAGACGTATGTATAATACACCCAAGAATCAACCCACTAACAATAGCCATTCCTTTACGTTTGCCATAAGAGATAGTTTGCACAAGTACAAATACATTATCTGGACCTGGAGATAACGCCAGAGTTGCAGTGGCAAAAATAAATGAAACTAATATTTCAGTATTCAAAATAATTTATGAATTTAACGAGGACTTCAATACCGCTTTGTTAATTCGCTTTACAAGAGCAGGACCTTCATATATAAACCCTGTATAAATCTGGACTAAATCTGCACCTGCACTTAGTTTATCTAAGGCATCTTTTTCAGAATGAATTCCCCCTACTCCAATAATTGGAAATGCTTTTTGACTATTATCGGATAAATACTTGATGACTTGAGTACTTTTACTAGTAATTGGCTGACCGCTAACCCCCCCATTCCCAATGGATTTTAAATTTATGGCATCTACTTTCAAATTTTCTCTAGATACAGAAGTGTTAGAAGCAATAACCCCCTCAATTTTAGTCGTCTTAACAAGTTCTATAATTTCATCTAACTGAGCATTGTTTAGATCTGGAGATATTTTAAGTAGAATAGGCTTTGAAACTTCAAAAGTGCTGTTTAGAGACTGTATGGCGTTTATTAATTCTTCTAAATAATCTTTATCATTTAATTTTGCATGACTCCCTACATTGGGGCAACTTACATTTAAGACAAAATAATCTACATGAGGATGTAGGGCTTTAAAGCACTCTAAATAATCGTTTGTATAATCTTCTGGAGCTGTTAGAGTGTTTTTACCAATATTACCTCCAATTACAATCTGTTTTTTATTTTTTTTTAACTGCTTGATTGCAGCTTGAAGGCCAGCATTATTAAAGCCCATTCTATTGATGATTCCTTTATCCTCTTGCAATCTGAATAAACGTTTTTTTGGATTACCTTCTTGAGCTTTAGGAGTGACCGTACCTATTTCAATAAAACCAAAACCAAAATTTGCAAGTTCATTATACAGTACTGCATTCTTATCAAATCCCGCTGCTAAGCCAACAGGGTTCTTAAAGCGTAATCCAAATAACTCGCGTTCCAAATTAGGGTGATTCAACTGAAAAATAGATCGAATCAAAGCTGGAATAAAAGGAATTTTAGAAACTAATTTGATCGCGTCAAAAGTGAAATAATGCACAGCTTCAGGATCAAATTTGAAAAGAATTTTGCGAATAATTGATTTATACATCACGTATATTTTGAATACAAAAATACGCTAAATAGCAACACCAAAAAAGAAACTCACAAGAAGTCTTGCCACTTTAAAAGGGGTTAATTATTTTTGACGAAATACAAAATTAAATGTTAGACAAAAAACACATTCTAAATCGATTTATTAGATATGTAAAAATAGATACCGAAAGCGATCCAAAATCTACTTCAACCCCTAGCACATTAAAGCAATGGAATCTCGCCAATAAACTGGTTGAAGAATTAAAAGCAATTGGAATGCAGGACGTCAGTATTGATGCGAATGCATATATCATGGCCACCCTACCCTCAAACGTACCTCACAAAGTACCAACGATTGGATTTGTATCTCACTTTGACACCTCTCCAGATTTTACAGCTGCGAATGTAAAGCCGCAAATAATTGAAAATTACGATGGCTCAGCAATCGTACTAAATAAGAAAGAAAATATAGTTTTATCGCCTGATTATTTTGAAGATTTGTTATTGTATAAAGGGCAAACTTTAATTACTACTGATGGCACTACTCTTTTGGGAGCAGATGATAAAGCGGGGGTTTGTGAAATTGTGAGCGCTATGGAATACCTTATTAAGCATCCAGAAATAAAACATGGCCCTGTCAAGATTGGATTCACTCCTGACGAGGAAATTGGTCGTGGTGCACACAAATTTGATGTTGAAAAATTTGGAGCCCAGTGGGCCTATACTATGGATGGAAGTCAAATCGGAGAATTAGAATATGAAAATTTTAATGCTGCTGGTGCTCTCATCAAAGTAAATGGTAAAATTGTGCATCCTGGCTATGCCAAAGGAAAAATGATTAATTCTATGTATTACGCGTCTCAATTTATTGAAGCGCTTCCAAAAAATGAAACTCCTGAACAAACAGAAGGTTATGAAGGATTTTATCACCTCCACAGCATGCAAGGAAAAGTCGAGAATACCGAACTGAATTATATCGTCAGAGACCATGATCGAAATAAATTTGAAGCTCGAAAGCGATACCTTATTGATTTAGTGGATTCGCTAAATAAAAACGTTGGTCATAAAGTATATGAAATTGAGATTAAGGACCAATATTATAACATGAAAGATAAGGTGGTTCCTGTAATGCATATTGTAGACATTGCAGAAGCTGCAATGAAGGAATTAAACATTAAACCACTAATTAAGCCCATTCGTGGGGGTACAGATGGGTCCCAATTAAGCTTTATGGGATTACCTTGTCCGAATATATTTGCGGGAGGGCATAACTTTCATGGCCGTTATGAGTATGTTCCCTTAGAAAGTATCCTAAGTGCGACTGAAGTGATTTGTAAAATTGCTGAAATAACTCAAAAACGCTATTTATAAAAATGGCCGCTAAATTAGCAGCCATTTTTTATTTGACTGAAGTCGAATTTAATTTTTGGCTCATTTCCATGGATATAGCAGAACGGTCAAATTTAATTTTTCCAGCTAAGGTTTCAATCACGCAAGAATTATCTTTATCATTGAGTTCTGCAACTTTCCCATGCATACCACTTTTAGTAATTACTTTATTACCTTTTTTTAGTTCTGCAGCAAATTTCTTTTCTTTTTTAGCACGATTCATCTGAGGGCGTAGCATAAAAAAATAGAATACCACAAAGAGTAATATAAAAGGGAAAAATTGACTAATAGCTTCCATAAGTATGGGGATTTATAATGTAATATTAATTATTGTTTTTTTACTGCTGCTGCATTAGGATCAGGAGTAATGAATGCTGTAATTCTTACTTGTTCTCGTCCCTTTTCTGTGTTTGTAGTCAATGTAATTGTCTTCGAAGTCTTGTTTGCTCCTTTACCATTAAACTTAACACTAAATTGCGATGAAGCACCGGGCATTAAAGGCTCTTTACTCCAACCTTGAGGGACAGTACAACCGCAAGTACTTTTAATATCAGTTACGACTAACGGAGATTTACCAGTATTAGTGTAAGAAAATGTTGTCTCTACTGGAGTACCGTTCATAATTTGTCCAAAATCATGTTCAGTTTTATCAAATGAGATACTTGGAAAAACAATTGCTTGAGAATCTCTTTCAGCAGCTTTATCTACATTTTCTTGATTTATTTTTTCAGCAGCATTTTCTTTGCAAGAAGTAAAAACAACTAGACTTGCTATTGTTAGTGTTAAAAATAATTTTTTCATAATTTTAGATTTTGAGTATTATACAGATTAATTTTAAAAAATAAGATGATAAAAGTAATTAAAAATTTACATTAATCCACGCCCTATTTTATTTAAGGTTTTATTTTCAACAAGCTCTTTGACAATTTTGTCTAAAACCCCATTTATAAATACGTTACTTTTTGGAGTTGAATACTCTTTAGCTATTTCAATATATTCGTTAATCGAAACTTTAGTTGGGATTGAAGGAAATTCGTGAAACTCACAAATGGCCATTTGAAGCAGTACAAAATCAATATCAGCAATACGATCCTTGTCCCAATTTTGAGTTTTTGAGCAAATCTCTTCAGTATATACCTCTATGTTTCGGACGGTATTTCTTAGTAATTCAACTCCAAACTCTTTATCTTCAACGTCTTTAAACAACTTGGGAGTAAAATAGTTGTCAGAGCTAGCTTCTTTAAAATTGTTTAAAAGTTTAACAAACGCAGTATTAACGACAGGTAAATCATCTAACCAAGTTAAATTCCTGTCTTCTAAATAATTATATAATTTATCATTTGGAGCTATTACTTCTTTGAAAAGATCAATCACACACTGTTTATCTTTATTAAAAGAACTATTAGAGTCCATGTAAGTTAAATAAATATCACTTTTAATGATAGATCTGAAGATAACTTCTACATACTCATTGTCTAGCTCCCAGTTTTGGATTTTATAACGATCAAATGCGATTTTCAAAGACTCACTTTTAGACATCTGAACAAGAAGTGAATTCTGGACGAACCTCATGTTAGGATTTAAATCCTCAGAAGTTAATAAGTGTTTTTGTTGAGATTTTAATTGTTGATCTTTTGCCTTTTCATGTACCTTTATTAGCAATGAAATAATTAAAAGGTAGAGCGAATACATACTTTCCATACTATTTACAAGAAATTTTTCATCAGAAGACAAATTAAGTTCTTCAGACCTCTTAAGGGCATATATAACTTGCATTACTTTGGTTCGAATATGTCTTCTATTCAGCATGGTATAAAGAACTTATTTGTTTGAGACAAAAATTTGAATGACAAAAGTAGCATTATTTTGCTTCTTACAAATCAAAAAAATGTTTTTTTACACAATGTCATCTTTACGTAAAACTACTATCTTTGTAAGTAAAATTGAGTCCAATATAATCTAAGATTACAATTAATGAATGAACTTCGATATCTTAACAAATATTTTTATAAATATCGCTTTAAAATTATTTTAGGTATCCTTATTACGATTTGTTCAAAGATTTTTGCTTTGTTCACCCCTCAACTTGTTGGAAAATCAATTACCCTTATTACTAATCAAGTTATAAACCCTGTAGAAAGTGAAGTTTTTAGAAACCAAATAAGTATTTACATATTATATATCATTGGAGCTGCCGTCGCCACAGGTCTATTTACCTTTTTAATGCGTCAAACTATAATTAATGTATCGAGGTATGTTGAATTTGATTTGAAAAACGAAATCTACAACCACTATCAACAACTTTCAATTGCATTTTATAAACGAAACCGAACAGGAGATCTTATGAGTCGAATAAGCGAAGATGTTAGTAAGGTACGTATGTACATTGGACCTGCAGTAATGTATACCATTAACACCTTAACACTATTTGTTGTTGCTTTAGTATATATGTACAACCAATCTCCATCACTTACAATCTACACAATATTACCACTTCCTTTTTTATCAATATCTATTTATTTCCTGAGTAAACTTATTCATAAGCAAAGTACGATTGTGCAAACCCACTTATCTACACTATCTTCTTCAAGTCAGGAGTTTTTTAGTGGGATATGGATTACAAAATCCTTTGCTTTAGAGACACAAACAGAACATAAGTTCTCTGATTTAGCAAATTCACAGCGTGAAAAACGATTAAACTTATCAAAGATACAAGCCTTCTTTCATCCTTTAATGCTTTTACTTATTGGGATCAGTAATTTAATTGTAATCTATATAGGGGGCAAGCAATATATGAATGGGCAAATTGAAAATTTAGGAACGATAGCGGAATTTATAATTTATGTGAATATGCTCACGTGGCCAGTTGCTTCTATTGGTTGGGTAACTTCGTTAATTCAGGAAGCTGAAGCATCTCAAAAAAGAATTAATGAATTTCTAAAACAAATACCTAGCATAACTAATACAAACGAACTAAAAACTGAAATTGAGGGTTCTATCTCTTTTAAAAACGTACATTTCACATATGAAGACACTAAAATTGATGCTTTAAAAGGCATCACTTTTGAAGTTAAAAAAGGAGAAACACTTGCTATAATTGGTAACACTGGCTCAGGGAAATCAACTATACTTGATCTTATAGGACGCCTCTATGAAGTCGATAAAGGCACCATATATATCGATGGAAAAGAAATTAAAAGTCTAAACCTAAATAGTCTAAGATCCAATATTGGATTTGTACCCCAGGACCCGTTTCTGTTCTCAGATAGCTTAAGAAATAATATTAAATTTGGTCAAAATAAAGCATCCGATAATAATATTATAGAAGCATCTAAGTTAGCCGTAGTACATGACAATATTATTAACTTTAAAAATGGATATGATACTATTTTAGGAGAAAGAGGCATTACCCTTTCTGGAGGTCAAAAGCAAAGAGTATCTATTGCTAGGGCTTTTATTAAGAATCCGAAAATTCTTCTTTTAGATGATTGTCTTTCTGCAGTAGATACAGAAACTGAAGAACAAATCCTTAGCAACATAGATAAAATTACAAGCGGAAAAACTACAATTATAGTCAGTCACCGTATCTCGTCAGCTAAAAATGCAGATAACATTGTAGTTTTAAAAGATGGAGTTATTACCCAGCAAGGGTCACATAAAGAACTTATAATTAAAGAAGGATATTACAAAGAACTATATCAAAACCAGCTACAGGATATTTAGATTGTTTTAAAAAACAATAAATAACTAGAAAATAAATGTTGGAATAAGTTGGTGTCTTAATTTATTTTTTAGACTTTTGATTATTATTTACTGATGATAAACCTATTTATCTTCAAGATTAAAACTATGGAACAAGAAGAAATATATTCGAAAATTTTAAGAGCTGGAAGGCGTACCTATTTTTTTGATGTAAGAGCTACAAAAGCTGGCGATTACTACCTGACAATTACAGAAAGTAAAAAATTCACTAACGATGATGGATCTTTTCACTACAAAAAACATAAAATATATCTCTACAAAGAAGACTTTACTGAATTTAACAGTATATTGAGTGAAATGACTGATTACATAATAGAGGAAAAAGGTCAAGAAGTTATCAGTGATAGACATCAGAAAGACTACATAAAAGAAGACTTCCCTTCTGAACAACCTAATAAAAAGCCTGCAACTGATAGCTTTACGGATATAAATTTTGATGACATTTAGGTAGCTCTCTTACAAAAAATCCTTGTAATAAAATAATGTACTTAACTTACAGAAGTGCCATTAGGAACACTATCTTCAGGACATAACAAAATAACTTTTGAATCCCCTGAAGCACCTAAAACTAGGCATTGGCTTGAATAATTAGCAATTTGTTTGTTACAAAAATTAACATTGGCTACAATTTGTTTATTAAGTAGGTCTTGTTCAGAATAAAGAGATGTAATTTGAGCAGAAGACTTTTTGATTCCTAAGTCCCCGAAATCTATAGTTAATTTATATGCAGGCTTATGTGCTTCTTCAAAATTCGAAACTTCTATTATAGTTCCAATCCTTAAATCAATTTTAGAGAAGTCCTCAAATGAAATTGTAGTAGTCATATTATCCTAAATGAATATCTAAGATATAAATATTTAAAAATATAATATGCAACAAAATACAAATCTTTGTATATATTTAATTGAAATAAAATTAAAATGGCAAAAACATTTTCGAATATGCTTCCGTTAGGGACGAAAGCACCTAGTTTTAAATTATTAGACACAGTTTTAGGAACCAAAAGATCTTTAAATGAACTCAAAGGACTTAATGGTACAATAGTGATGTTTATATGCAATCATTGTCCATATGTAATTCATATTAATCAAGAACTGGTATTGCTAGCAAAAGAACTTTTGACAAAAGGAATTAAATTTATTGCAATTTCTAGTAATGATACTAAAAATTACCCACAAGACGGACCGATAGCTATGGGGACTCACGCAAAAAAAATGAAGTATTTTTTTCCATATCTATACGATAAAACACAACAAATTGCTAAGGCATACGATGCCACTTGTACACCTGATTTCTATTTATTTAATTCTGAACTAAAGCTTACTTACAGGGGACAAATTGACGATTCAAGACCAGGAAATAATCTTCCTGTAAATGGAAGTGACCTAAGACATGCTGTAAGCTGTTTGTTGAAAAACAAAAAGAATACACGAACCCAAAAACCAAGTGTAGGGTGTAGTATAAAATGGAAACTTAACTAATTAATATATTTTAATTACTGACAATTAAAATTAATCTTGGACTTTGATAATTTCTAAATCTTGGTGTTTAAGTATAAAACCAGCTTCATTTTTAAAACCACCATTTAATTGTCGTATGTAATTAAACTTATTGGCAATATAACTAGTTTTAATATTCGAAGGGATTTCAAAAAATGATCCAAAATTACTGAGTCGAAGTAGGATGTCCAATGTTAAATCAAACCCTCTAATTGCATATTTATTTGGAAAAGTTCCAAACTGAGTTAAATATTTTTGCTTAAAAGTTTCAGAGAGCTCCATATTGTGATTAACTGATGGATAGTGAAAATTCAAATTAGACAAATCATAATTAGATACATATAAGCCTTCAAACGATTTATTGTATGATGTGGTCATTAATATAATTTCTCGCTCGATCTTTCTTTTACTACGCTCTTTAATAGTAATTCCGTTCATCGCATTTAACATGCTAGTAACGTTGGAAATAAAACTTTCATTATCAGACTCCAAAAAAACAATAGTTCTTCCTGACAAGAGCACATTCTGAACATCCTCAGTACTTAAATAAAACTGCTCAACACCCTTATTATCAATTTTGGAGTTCATCAAAGTAGCTGAGGGAAATATTGTTTTTAAATATTTGGCGGTTGCCTTTGATTTGGAATCATAAATAATTAAAGTTTGATGTGGAATAGTATCTGTCTTAACATAAGAAACCATTTTATTTCGCAACCACTCTGTGTCTGGGATAGTTTGAAATAAGTTTAAATAACTACTTTTTGATTTTACAAAAGGAGAAACAACAGGGATACTATCTGATAAAAAATATTCAGCTGTCAACTCAAGATTCTCTAAGGTAATTGGTCCAAGAACAGCATCAAATTTAGAGAAATTATTCTGATTCAGAATAGCTTTTAAATCAATCGCTTTGGCGTTGGTATCAAAAATATCTAAGTTTACAGAAATACCTAACCGTTTGGCAGAATCAATTGCAATCACGGCCCCAGAATAAAAATCTGTAGCAATATTAATATATCCGTCACGTCTTAGTTGCTTTCTAGCTAGTTTTGAAGAATTTACACTAATACTCTTGGTCTTGAAGGGCAATAAAAGGGCTAGATTTTTTGGAGACAAATCTAGTAAACTATCTCTAAGAGAAGTTGTAGAAATCAATGTGTTTTCTGTATTTTTGATACTTGATTTCGGAACCTTTAAGACCATGCCTAGTTTTAATCCAACTTTCTCAAGTTCGGGGTTTAGTGTAAGTAGCAATTTTTTAGAAAGCCCCAACTTTTTTTCGAGTCTGTAGTAACCTTCACTTGCTTTTACTGTGTAATAACTAAACTGATCTTCTTCAATCTGCTTTTTATTGTTCTTGAAAACAGGAATATATATTTTTTTTCCACGCCTTAACTTTTTATGTTGTAAGCTTTCATTATGAGTTTTTAGATCTTCAATTGAAATGTCATATTTTTGAGCAATACTAAAAAGTGTTTCTTTTCGTCGAACTTTATGAACTTTATAAGAGTCAAGTTCCCTTTCAACAACCAGATTATTTAATTTCCCTAAGGTTGACTCGGGAATAAACAAAACCGAATCCACTACCAAAATTGAAGTCAAATCTGGATTTAAGGTATAAATATCAGCTGTTGATATTTTATAGAGTTTCGCAATACTATCAATAGATTCTCCTGCTTTTACACTATGTTTTGTTAAATTTTGAGCGAAACTAGTGAAGCTTAAAACTAAAACTACTGCAAAAATCAATAAATTCTTCATATGCTAACATTAATTAGTCGTCGTTAAGCCTGGCTCTATACTTACTCCCACTCTATAGTTGCCGGAGGCTTTGAACTTATGTCATAAACAACTCTATTAACTCCTTTCACTTTGTTTATTATATCATTTGATGTTTTCTGAAGAAACTCGTAAGGTAAATTTACCCAATCAGCGGTCATACCGTCAGTACTTTCAACTGCTCTTAAGGCAACACATTTTTCATAGGTTCGTTCATCACCCATAACACCCACGCTATTAACTGGTAATAAAATAGCTCCTGCTTGCCAAACTTTATCGTAAAGGCCCCATTCTCTTAAACCATTTATAAACACAGCATCTACTTCCTGTAAAATACGAACTTTTTCAAAGGTAATATCACCTAAAATTCGAATAGCGAGACCTGGACCTGGAAACGGGTGTCGACCTAGTAACTTAGAATCAATTGCCATAGAGGCACCAACACGCCTAACTTCATCCTTAAACAAACTCTTGAGAGGTTCAACAACTTTTAATTTCATAAAATCTGGTAAGCCACCTACGTTATGGTGACTTTTAATCGTGGCGCTTGGCCCTCCAGTAGCAGAAACACTTTCAATAACATCTGGATATATAGTACCTTGAGCGAGCCATTTAACATCCTGTATCATCTGTGCTTCATCATCAAATACTTCAATAAATACACGACCGATCACTTTACGTTTAAGTTCTGGGTCTTCAATTCCAGCCAAAGCTTCTAAAAAACGTTCAGATGCATCGACTCCTTTAACATTAAGACCCATTCCTTCGTATTGTGTTAGGACACTTGAAAATTCATCTTTTCTAAGCAATCCATTATTTACAAAAATACAATAGAGATTTTTTCCAATAGCTTTATGTAAAAGAATAGCTGCAACTGTTGAATCTACTCCACCAGAAAGACCTAAAACAACTTTATCGTTTTTAAGTTTGGATTTTAGGTCCGCAACAGTTTCATCTACAAACGAATCAGGTGTCCAATCTTGGTTTAAACTAGAAATAGAAACTAAAAAGTTTTTTAATATAAGTTTTCCATCAATAGAATGGTACACCTCGGGATGAAACTGAATTGCAAAAGTTGTTTCTCCTTCAATTTTATATGCAGCATTGGTTACATCAGCTGTACTTGCTAATAAAACACCATTAGTAGGTAATTCTTTGACCGTATCACTGTGACTCATCCAAACCTGACTTCCGGAGTTAACTCCATTAAAAAAAGTTTCATTTTCCTTAATATATGTCAAATTAGCACGTCCATACTCTCTAGTGTTTGACGGAGAAACAGAACCACCAGAAAAATGAGCTAAGTATTGAGCACCATAACAAACAGCCAATAATGGTTTAAAGCCTCGTATCTTGGATAAGTCTGGATGTAATGCGTCATCCCCCCTTACAGATTGAGGACTTCCTGAAAGTATGACAGCATTAAATTCATCTAAATTAGTTGGAATTTTGTTGTAGGGATGAATCTCACAGTAAATATTAAGCTCTCTCACGCGTCTTGCAATAAGTTGAGTATATTGAGATCCGAAATCCAGTATTAAAACCTTATCATGTAGCATATTCAAAAGTAATATTTAAAAATAAAATTAAGCAACTAATTTTAAGATTTATAGATAAAAAATATGAAAATTTTGCTGAAAAGGAGATAATTCAAGTTTCAATCTTTCAATAAATTCATCACCATAGTCAATATAAAAATCCGATAAGTTTGAGAAACGCTCCTGAAGGCTTCCGTTAGGGAAAAGTTTTAACTGTATTTCTTCCAAACGTCTAATGTAATTGATCTGAGTTTTCTTTTCTGCCTTAAGCAATCTTTTCTCTAAAAACTCTAAGCCTTTTATTTGTTTTTTTTCTTGAGCAGATACAGCACCAATAAAAGACTTATCTGTCTGATTTGCAACGTCATAAAACTTCAAAAACTGTTTTTTCAAGTTATCTTTTTGAACAGAAAAATCAATGGGAAACTTTGATATTTTTTTTATTTGAGAATCAATTAAGGATTGTTTGTTTTTAAATAAATTTAAAACAGATACATTTAATTTATCTAACTTCTGTTGTTCTTTTAGGTTTATAAGAAGTACTGCATTACGATGTAATAAAATTGGAAAATTAATCTGTTCAGACTGAAAATATGTTTTAAGTTGAAGCCAATAAGATAACTCACTACCACCCCCTATGTAACAAAGATTGGGCAAAATAGTTTCTTGATACAGCGGACGCATAATGACATTAGGAGAAAATCGCTCTGGATATAAATTGAGTTCTTTTAAAATACCTTTTAAATCCCATGACAGTTTAGTGTTTAAGACACTATAAATTTCTTCCTTAAGCACAATGCGTTCACGCAAATTATCTTTTAAATAAAATAAATTTATTGCTCGAGGGTTTACTTGAATTTTGTAATCATCATTAATCACTTTTAGCTCCTTACTGGTCTGAGAAATAAATTTGGAAGCATTATTCGATGTCAGTTCTGTAGCAACTGCAGGGATAAATAATTGCTTTAAACTTGGATCGTTTCCATCAACGACAAGTAAATTATCTCCTTCAAAAAGAGTATGCACTAAATAGCGTGTAGCATTCGCTAAGTTTGAATGATTTAGATAAGAATTTTTAACTAATTCCAATAGCCTATTTGCGTTGGTGGATTTTCCCAATACAACAGAAAATAAATTTATCAATTCATCTAATTCAGATGTATCTAGTAAACCAACAGCACCCGAAGTCTTTTTGGACCATTGAAATCGTTTGTTCTGAAAATTAAAGTGATTTATTTCTTCAAAATCATGATCTTCAGATGCCATCCAAAAAATAGGAATGTAATTATTTTCTGGATACTTTATCTTCAACTCCTTTGCCAAATTTATAGTAGTTATAATTTTGTACAAAAAATAAATTGGGCCCCCTAGTAGGTTTAACTGATGCCCTGTCGTTACTGTAAATGTGTTTTCGTTGGCAAGAGAACGAATCATGCTTATTGTTAACTCAGAAGGGGTTAATTGGGTGTACTGTTCCGATAATGCACTAACTAAAATAGCTCTTTTTTCGGATGAAAATTCTGCTTTTTTAGCATCTAATTGAGGTTTAAAATTCTCAAGAGTTGGATAACGATTATATATAGACTGAAGTTTGGGATGTTTTTCTACATAATCACAAATAAGCTTTGAAGCGTAAGCAGTGTCTCGAAATGAAATACAGTCTATTGGCATAACATTAAATTATAATATATAAAAATACTTAATTTCAGATGCAATTACTAAAAAAAATCTTACAACACTACTTCTGCATACAAATCAAAATCTGCAGCTTCAGTTACTTTAACGGTTGTAAACTCCCCAGTTTTAAGATATGTTTTTGTTGCATCAATCAAAACTTCATTATCTACATCTGGAGAATCAAACTCGGTTCTTCCTACAAAGTAAGAACCTTCTTTACGATCGATAACGACTCTAAAAGTCTCTCCAATTTTAGCTTGATTTAATTCCCAAGAGATTTGAGATTGAATTTCCATAATTTCATTAGCTCTGGCTAACTTAACTTTTTCGGGCACATCGTCTTCTAAATTAAACGCATGTGTGTTTTCCTCGTGGGAATAGGTGAAACAACCCAAACGTTCAAAACGCATCGTTTCAACCCAGGCTTTTAATGTTTGGTAGTCCTGTTCTGTTTCTCCAGGATACCCCACAATTAAAGTAGTTCTAATAGTTATATCTGGAACCGCTTCTCTAAACTGCGTTAGCAATTTTGTGGTTTTGGCTTGCGTAGTTCCTCTGCGCATACTTTTAAGAATTTTATCTGAAATATGTTGCAATGGAATGTCTAGATAGTTACAGATTTTAGGTTCGCGTTTCATGACATCTAACACATCTAAAGGGAAGCCAGTTGGAAATGCATAATGCATACGGATCCACTCCACTCCTTCAACCTTTACCAACGCTTCTAAAAGCTCTGCCAAGTTTCTTTTTTTGTATATATCTAATCCGTAGTACGTTAAATCTTGAGCAATCAAAATCAATTCTTTCACCCCGTTTGCTGCCAATTTCTCAGCCTCTATAACAAGGTTCTCAATAGAAGTTGATTTATGTTTACCTCGCATCAATGGGATTGCACAGAAACTACAAGGTCGGTCGCATCCTTCAGCAATTTTTAGGTAGGCATAATTCTTTGGCGTGGTAGTTAAACGCTCACCTATAAGTTCGTGCTTATAGTCTGCACCTAAAGCCTTTAATAGCTGAGGAAGTTCGGTAGTTCCGAAATACTGATCAACGTTAGGGATTTCTTTCATCAAATCTGGTTTGTAACGTTCACTTAAACAGCCTGTCACAAATACTTTATCAACTTCACCATCTTCTTTCTTTTGCATATAATCTAAAATGGTATTAACACTTTCTTCTTTGGCATTATTAATAAAGCCACAAGTATTGATAACCACTACATTACCTTCTTCTTCATGGACTACATCTTTCCCACTTGCTTTGAGTTGTCCCATTAATACTTCACTGTCATAAACATTTTTACTACAGCCTAAAGTGATAACATTAATTTTATTCTTCTTAAGTGTTTTTGTTCTCATGATTTAATGTAAATAGTTGACGTTATTTAAAAAATGAATCCACAAATTCAAACTTATTAAAAACTTGAAGGTCCTCAATCCCCTCTCCTACCCCAATATATCTGACTGGGATCTGAAACTCATCACTAATTCCAATGACAACACCACCCTTTGCTGTCCCGTCTAATTTGGTGATTGCTAAAGCAGTGACTTTAGTAGCTGCTGTAAATTGCTTGGCTTGTTCAAAAGCATTTTGTCCAGTGGAACCATCAA
>JABAZD010000032.1 GCA_018608705.1 Flavobacteriaceae bacterium
GGTCATTTAAATCTAACTTTCCTGCTTCAAAATCCTTTCCTTTTCCGCTATCAAATGTACTGTAACGTTGATCTCTAAGAGTATTATATGAAGAAGAAGTTAATATTTTATCAGCAGTTAGTAATGCTCTAGCAAAAGTATCTGCCCCTCCAATGTGCGCATGAAATACATCATCCATATCAGTTGAATTTCTTCTTATTTTAGCATCAAAGTTAACTCCACCACCCTGAAGACCTCCAGCCTGAAGGAATACAAGCATCGCTTCAGTTGTTTCTTGAATGTTGTTAGGAAACTGATCTGTATCCCATCCGTTTTGATAATCTCCCCTATTGGCGTCAATACTTCCTAACATGCCTGCTTTAGCAGCGACGGCCAGCTCGTGTTGCATTGTGTGTTGGGCAAGAGTTGCGTGGTTTACTTCAATGTTAATTTTAAAATCATTCTCTAAACCATATTCTCTTAAAAAACCAATAGCTGTTGCAGAATCAAAATCATATTGATGCTTCATAGGCTCCATTGGCTTAGGCTCAATAAAGAAATTCCCTTTAAACCCTTGAGATCTTGCATAATCTCTTGCAGTAGCTAAAAACCGTCCCATGTGGTCTAATTCTCGACCCATGTCTGTATTTAATAATGACATATAGCCTTCACGACCTCCCCAGAATACATAATTTTCACCATTTAGAGCAATAGTAGCATCTAAAGCGAGTTTAATTTGTCCTCCTGCTCTAGCCATTACATTAAAATCAGGATTCGTAGACGCACCATTCATATAACGAGGGTTTGAAAAACAATTTGCAGTTCCCCAAAGCAATTTAATACCTGTTTCCTCTTTTTTCAGCTTAATATAGTCTACAATGGTAGCTAATCTTTTTTCAGACTCCGCAAATGTTGGCGCTTCTTGAACAAGATCATAATCGTGAAAACAAAAATAATCAAAGCCCATTTTTCCAATAAATTCAAATGCAGCATCAGCTTTATCTTTAGCAGCTTGAATAGGATCTGAAGCTTGGTCCCATGCAAAATTTTGTGTTCCTGGACCAAATGGATCTGATCCTTGCCCACAGAATGTATGCCAATAAGCGATGGCGAACTTAAAGTGTTCACGCATTGTTTTACCAGCTACTATTTGACTTGGATTGTAATATTTAAATGCTAAAGGATTGTCAGAATCCTTTCCTTCAAATTTAATATAATCGATTCCTTTAAAATATTCATTTGATGATAATAAACTCATAATTTATTTTTTATTAATATTTCTAATTCATTTTTCCATATTTGGTATGCATCTAAGTAGGGAGTTTTATTTTCTAATGGTAAGTACGTCATTACATGATCATTATCAGTGATGTTTTTTCCAAATTTATCAAAATCACCATCTAATAGACCAGCTGCTCTAGCAGCCCCAACAGCGCCTGTAGTATTATAAATTTCAATTTTATGTCCAATTAGAGTAGCGAGTGTATTTGAAAATATTTCAGATCTAAATAAGTTATCATTACCAGCTCTTATAACCTTAATTACCGTGTTGTCATTTTTCAAAATCTCCATCCCATAAACAAAAGAAAATGCAATACCCTCCAGGGCTGCTCTAAACAAATGTCCTTTACTATGTTTGTTTAAGTTAATATTACAAAATTGAGTACCTATGTTTTTATTGTCTAACATACGTTCTGCTCCGTTCCCAAAAGGAATGATTGAAAGCCCCTCAGATCCAATATCTACTCTTGCAGCCTTGCGGTTCATTGATTCGTATGAATCGTCGCCACATTGGTTTCGAAGCCATCGATACATAATACCTGCACCATTAATACACAATAACTTGCCAATTGAAGGCATTCGGACATTATAGTTGACATGTGCAAAATTATTAATTCGAGTAGCCTCCTTTGAGGATGTATTATTAGTTACTGCATAAATAACTCCTGAAGTTCCGCCTGTAGCTGCAACTTCTCCATTTCTTAAGATGTTTAATGATAAGGCATTATTAGGTTGATCACCAGCTCTATAAGTAATTGGTATCCCTTCAGGTAACCCTGTTTGAGAAGCAGCTGTTTTAGTAACAGTCCCTTGTGTAGTGAAATTAGCTACAATTTCTGGTACTAAGTTCGAATCGACTCCATAGTAATCTAAAAGCCATTGAGCAATTGTATCTGTTTTATAATCCCATAGTATGCCTTCAGACAACCCATTTTTGGTAGTATTCATTTGAGCTGTTAGCTTGTAAGCTATATAATCCCCCGGCAACATAAATTTATGAATTTTTGCATAGAGTTCAGGCTCATGTTCTTTAACCCATTTTAATTTTGAAGCAGTAAAATTACCTGGTGAGTTAAGAAGGTGCTCTTCACATTTTTTTGGTCCATTAACTTCAAAAGCTGTATTTCCAATTTGTACCGCTCGACTGTCACACCAAATAATTGAATTTCTAAGTGGTGTTCCACTTTTGTCTAAAACTACCAGCCCATGCATCTGGTAAGATATTCCAATGGCTTCAATCTTAGAAACGTCTATTTTAGACTCTTTAATCACTCTTTTGGTTGCAACACAAATATAATCCCACCAATCATTAGGATCTTGTTCTGCCCAATCATTCTGTTCTGAAATGATAGACATTTCGTGAGGAGGCTCATGAAGGCTTAGTACATTTTTCCCAGTTTCGGCGTCAACTAAGGCCACTTTCACAGAAGAACTTCCTATATCAAATCCTATATTGTATTTAGTATACATAAATCTTTATTGGCATTAATCAAAAATATTTTAAATATGGCTTACAAAGTAAAACAGATGAAGCAAACACTAAAAAAAATGAAGCTGAAATAAATTTAGAAATCAAAATCTAAGAATTATATAAAATCAAGAGTTTCAAAAGAGCTCCCTAACACTTTTGAGTGGCTCGCATCAAGCCATTGATCTAATAAAGTCGCATACACACTTCTAAAGTCAATAGTATACTTTAGATCTCCATTTTTATCTAAATTTGTTAAATCTGCACTATCATTATAGAGCCCTGGTTTTTTAAGGTTTTTTGCAATCACAAAAAGATTATTTGCAGCGCCATGATCTGTCCCTCCAGCTGCATTTTGCTGAACACGCCTTCCAAATTCAGAAAAGGTTAGTATCAATGTATCTTTAAAAGAATCAGAAGCTTCCAAGTCTTTCACAAAAATATCCATTGCTTCGCTAAACGTCTTGAGTAATCGCGATTGTCTATTGGCTTGATTTGCATGGGTATCGAATCCACCCATAGAAACGTAATATACTTTGGTTTCGAGCTTAGAATTAATAAATTCTGCTGTAGTTTTTAATTGTTTTGCAAACGGATTATTTGGATAAGACTTTGTGCTAGTTGTTGTCTTACTAGTTTCGTAAATATACTTAGCAGAAGACTGAGCGCCAACCATTGTTTTATATAAATACCCAAGGTTATGTTCATTTAAATGGTTCTCAGTTTGAGTTTTTATTAATTTACTAAAAAAGGGAGCTTTAGCATTGTTAAACATCTTTTTAGCATCTTTGGTTGCCACACCATTAATAGTTCTTCCCTTTAGAATTAGAGACAAAGAGTCATCTACTTCAATTCCACTATAAGGTTTTTTACCGTACTGGTCAATAAAGCGCCCCATCCATCCAGAATCTAAATATTCTGAGGCATTACTAGCTGTATGCCATATGTCTGTAGACCTGAAATGAGATCTGTTGGGGTTTGGATACCCTATGTTGTTGATAATTGATAAATACCCCTTATCATACAACGCTTTCAAGTGCGATAGGTTTTCATGAAGTCCGAGCTCTCCGTTTATATCAATAAGTTTATTTTTGGGGATTGATATGCCTGGACGGTTACTGTAATACAAATCGTTTCTGTAAGGAATAACTGTATTTAGACCATCATTTCCACCTGATAACTGAATAATTACAAGTTTTTTATATCCAAACAATCGAGGATCTAAGCTTTCAAAAGCTTTCATAAAATTTGGAACAAGTACTGCACTACTCGCCATCGAACTTTTGATTAAAAAATCTCTTCTTTTCATAATCTATTGAATTAACACAATTGATATTCAGGAATGGACATTAGTTGAATACAATATTGAAATGAATTTTGAAACTGGTAAGCCTCTAATATGTTATTAGTATCTATATCAATTAGTGGTACAACTAATATTTTACTTAATTCATTGAAAGACAAATTAGAGTAATGAGTTTCAAAATATGCATAATCATTTTCATCAACTGAAAACCGTTGCTTTTTATTCTTGTAGAATTCTTTGAAAGTATCTTCAAACTCTCCCTTGGACATCAAACTAATTTGACCATTACTAAATACTAAAGCAGGCAGTTTTAAACGAAACATTAATGAATTCGAATCGATCCAATAACGATCTCCTTTCCAACCGGCTACATTAACAGGATATAAAAGAATTTGACCCATCATTTTTTGAAGGTATATGACCTGATTTTGTTTTTTAAATACAGAAGGAATCACTTTTTGCATTCCAACCATTAGCTCAACAGGAGATTTGATTTTCACACCAATATTTTTCTGCTCATAAAACCAATCAGTCATAAACAAATAACGCATTAGCTGTTCTATGTTATAATCTTTATAAAATACAGATGTTAGCTCTTCTATATGATCTTTATCTTCAATGGGGTTAACAAAATAGCGATATACTCTAGAACATATAAATTTTGCGCAGGCCCGTTGTTTAGTAATGATATTAATAATATCATCACCTCCAAAATTCCCATTTTCGTCTAAAAAAGTTTTAGAATCCGTGTCATGTTTGGAAACTCTTAATACATAGTCGCCATTTGGTTTAAAACTCCAGCCAGTGAATGCCCTTGCCGCCTCTTTAATATCAGACTCAGTATAATTCCCAATACCTAGAGTAAAAAGCTCCATGAGTTCGCGAGCAAAATTCTCATTTGGTTTTTTCTTGAAATTCCGGTTATTATTAAGGTATTTGAGCATCGAGGCAGATCTAGAGATTGCTTTGACAAAATCTACAAAATTCCCTAAAGCGTACGTGCGTAGTGTATTATTAAATTTTAGAGCATGAAGGATGTTGGTATCCTTACAAACAAATATATTAGCCCAAAATAAAGTCATTTTCTCTCTAAGAACTTGCTCAGAGCTTGCCATTTTATTAAGCCATATAAAGTTTAATTCTCTAACTTTTTTTTGACTTTTCTGTCTTAATTTTTGAGATTCTGTTTCTCCTAAATTTTTCCTTAGCTTATTGTATGGAGTGTTAAAGTAATCTCCAAAATCAGAAAAATCTAATTTAATTATTTCTATTTTTTTGGAAGCATCAAATAATCCGTTAACAGTATTTATCTTGCTTAGCTTTTTAGAATCAGCAATCAATGAAGGTTTAGCTCCAAATCCAGCGCGCCAATATAGATGTACAAGTTCTTTTTGATTCATTGCTTAGTTTTATAAATAGGACTTCTAAAAGTATTACTAGTTTAAAGATAGGTTTAAATTCCGCTAAATAAAAATTGAAAAAACATGATTAATAGGGGTTTAAAGTAACAATCGAACCGTCTGATCTGTATGATATCTCAGCAACCTTTACAGATCGTAGATGAGTTACGCCTTTTGACAGGGAAGAATCATGGTAAAACAAATAAGTTTTTCCATCAACATCACAAACAGAATGATGAGTAGTCCAACCAACAACGGGATTTAAAATACGCCCTTTATAAGTAAAAGGTCCATAAGGGTTATCACCTGTTGCATAGCAAATAAAATGAGTATCACCTGTTGAATATGAAAAATAATACAAGCCATTGCGTTTGTGCATCCAAGCGGCTTCAAAAAATCGACGATCAGTATCTCCAGACTTCAATAGTTGTCCATTTTCGTCAAGAATTTGAAGTTCCTTTGGTTCTTCAGCAAATTCCAACAAATTATCTGACATCTTGGCTACGAATGGTAACAAGGCAGGCTCATTAGCATTGGGAATGAATGCTGTAGGACTATCAGGTTGAGTTGCATTAAACACACCCGTCTTCCAACGCTGTAATTGACCACCCCAAAGCCCACCAAAATACATGTAATAGTCCTCATTATCGTCTTTAAAAACCGCTGGATCTATAGAGAAACTCCCTTTAATAGCCTCTAACTGAGCCTTAAATGGACCTATTGGGGAATTGCTGATAGCTACTCCTATACGAAAAACTCCTTCGTAATCCTTGGCTGGAAAAAACAAGTAATAATTCCCGTTTTTCTCATTAGCATCTGGAGCCCACATTTGCTGTTTTGCCCATAGAACATCTTTGACGTGTAAAGCTACTCCATTATCTACAGTATCACTATCAATAGAATCCATGGACAATACATGGTAATCCTCCATAGCAAAATGACTTCCTAAATCATCAAAAGCCTCCCCCGCATCAATATCATGTGATGGGTAAATATAAATTTTACCATCAAACACATGAGCAGAAGGATCTGCAGTATACATATGACTGACAAGTGGCTTAGAAAGCGCATTTTTATTTAAATCCTCAAAATTAATATGATCGATCGATTCTTCTGGCATATTTGGTTATCTAATTCGTTCGTCGTTGTTTTAAATCTGATTCAATTTGTGATTCCATATCTTTATTAATTTCATAGAAAAATAACAACACGACTCCAATTAAAAATGGAATAGATGGAAAAATACTAACTAACATTTTTATTCCATGTATAGCTAATTCTGTTTGCCCATTTTCAGTTCCGGGAAGGTACCCATAGGATCCTAATATATTTGCAACCAATGCACCACCAATAGCGAGACCCAATTTTAAACCAACCATCATAGCAGAAAAAATAATAGCAGTTGCTCTACGATTGTTTTTCCATTCTGAATAATCTGCGACATCTGCAATCATAGCCCAGAGTAATGGAATAGTTATTCCATAGAAAAAACCATGCAATACTTGTGCACCAAAAATGAGTTCAAGTGATGATTTATCAAAGAAATTAAATAAAATGATAAATAGTGTAGATATTAACAAAAAGAAACCAAAAACATTTCTTTTACCGTATGAATCCGCTAGTGGTTTAGAGATCCCTATCCCAATAATCATAAAAATAATACCTCCTGCATTAAACAATCCAAAACCTGCTGATATTGGGTCATTTCCAAAGAAATTAACTCCAACACTGGATAAAAAATTTAAAATAGGGCTTATAAAATCTGTCAGACGAGCTTTATCGACATAATTTTCAAAATAATAAATATAAGATCCACCTTTCATAGCTAAAGACACGAATGTAAGTGTTGTCAAAATGAGCATTATGACCCATGGTTTATTTTTAATTAAATCTAAAATATCTTGTATAAGAGTCGATTTCTGTTCTTTTGTTGGAATAATACGTTCTTTAGTGGTCACAAAAGTAATAAGTAACATTATTGTACCAATAATCGCTAACCAAGTCATGACAAGCTCAATTCCGACTGCTTTATCGCCATTTCCTACATAAATAATTATAGGTAACATAAAAACCTGAACAAAGAACTGTGCGAACATAACAGCTACAAACCGGTAAGAAGAAATACTGTTCCTCTGTTTCATATCTCCTGTAATTACACCACTCAAAGCTGAATAAGGTAAATTACTAGCCGCATAAAACAAGAGTAATAAAGTATAAGTAACAACGGCATAAATTACTTTTCCTTGATATTTAAAATCAGGTGTGCTAAATGCCAACACAGAAATAACTCCTAGAGGGATAGCTGTCCATAAAATCCAAGGTCTAAACTTACCCCACTTGGAATTAGTTCGATCGGCAATAGCCCCTACAATAGGGTTAAAACCAATTGCAGCAATGGTTCCAACAAAAAATATGATAGCCGTAGCATCATTGGCCTCTAATCCATAAATATCAGTGTAAAAATAAGCCAAATATGTCATTAGCGTTTGAAACACTAAATTGGCGGCGAGGTCACCCAAACTGTAACCAATTTTTTCACTAATAGAAAGTTTTTCTGATATTGAACTCA
>JABAZD010000075.1 GCA_018608705.1 Flavobacteriaceae bacterium
AAAAACTCCTCACTACACCCTACAAATGCTAGGGATGTAAGTAAAATTGAATAAAGTAGGTTTCTTTTCATTTTGTTGATTTTTTAAAATTTAATTTTTGTGAATGTTAAGTATTCTGAAAATATAACATCAATCGTGCCATTATTGAGAATTAACAAAAAAATTAATGATGTCAGTTTAAAAATAAATTTAAGAACATTTTAAAAATAAGCTTTTAGTTGAACAGTCCCTGTGTGAATAGTGCGACTTGACTCACTCTTCCTTGCAAAATAATTTAGATTTAAGTCTAAATACTTTGTTAGTTTTTTCTGAGCTATCAAAGACCAAGTGAAGTTGGTTCCTGCTTGTAGCCCTTCCAGCATTTGATAAGCAACTGGAGTATTTGAATTACCAAAAAAATTATTTGAAAAATAATTAAATTCGGCTGTAACAGCAGTCTTTTCGTTCTGTGTTAAGCTAAATGAAGCACCATATTTCTGTTGAATTAGTTGTTCAGAATCTCCAATTAAGTTATTTTTTTTATGATACTGATAAAACAGATCAAATCTTTTATTATTATTTAACAAATATGATATTTTCGGGCTTAGAAGAGATTGATTGAGTTTATAATTTTTAGAAGAAAAGTTTTCGCTATCACTTTTAATTTCATCAAGATTAGTTTGTAGATTAAACAACCATTGGTCTTTAATTTTGTGTATAATACTTATTTGATGACTAACAGACTCTAACTTAACATACCCAAATGATAGTATATTCCTAGCCTTTGAATCTAAATAGCTATATAAAATAGTATAATGCTGTTTACCCCTATTGAAGAATAACTGGTTTCTAAAGCTTGATTGAAGTCCTAGTTGATTTTCAACTTTAGACTTAAATGGATTTAACTGAACATATTCGTTGTTATTTTTATCTTTTCTGTCAATTAAAAATGAGCTTTGATTATAAAAATGAGATAAAAATTTCTTAATTGACTTAAGTGAATTTGCCCACTGAATAGGATTAAGTGTAATAGACTGGCTAAGTTTGTTTTGATGAGTTCGAATATATACCTGATTAGGTAACAAAATGCGTACAAAAATAGCTTGATCTTGGAATTGAGCAACTTCAAATTCTTCTAATTCCTGAATTCCATTCTCATTGTAATCAAACCATACAAAGTTACCCTGACCTGGTTCAACCTCCACGTACGTAAAATCTTGCTGTGGTAGACGGCCTGCATTAGTCTCATAAAGAGAATTCCAATAAATTAAGTTATTTGCAATTTTTTGGCTATACTGTAATCTGGAATTTATAGACTTTTGCGAATGTGAAGAATTATTTTCTGATTTAAAGTTCCTGTAATTAGCATATAAACTAAGTAATGTGTTTTTAGTTTGAATCCATTTAGAGTCTAAATAATAAGTGTTTGAAGAATTTACTCTTTTTAAGCTATTATTTTGAAGGCTGTCATTTACACGATGAATATATCCAATCTTAGCAAAAACTTTAGTAGAATCTCCAATTCCTTTAAAAACTTCATATGCGCTGAACTTTTGGCTGACCGGGTCTAAAATATTTGAAAAAAGCTGTTTTTTTTCGTTGTGCTCAGAAGATAAACCAACTCCTGCCCAACCTTTTGAATAACTATACTTTAGCTTTGTATTAGTTCTATAAAAACTAGAATTAGAGGAAACGCCATCTGTGGTTAAAAGACTAAAATTTGAAAATAAATGGAAGCGGTTAAGTTTTAGTTTAGCTAAAAATACATGTCTAGAACCATCGTAGTTTTTATTATAATTTAAACTCTGAAACTGATAATTAAATTGCCCTAATTCTGGGTGTAATAATTGAGCTGCTGTTTTTATAAATAATTGGTCTCCAAGATCTGTAATTAACTGGTTGCTTGTTGGCTGTTCAAGGTTCCAGTCTCTATTGAATTCTGGATTATACATACCTTCAAGATTGCGAAAGTTTTTTTGAATGTAATCAATGTCTGTTGCCAAATTTAACCTCCATATTTTGGAAGGCTTAAGTAATTGATGCGCAATCGATAATTGAGTGGCGACTCCAGTGTTATCATTATCTTCTAGGGCGGAATATAAATTCAAATCGTTATTACTAGCGGCAAACTCGAAACTAATAGAGGTGTTCTCATTAGGATTATATGAACCATTTAAAACCGTTAATTGCAACTTTACAGGGGCAACAAGCCGAACAATTGGTTCATAATCTCCTTGCTTTACTCCGTTTACTGGGGGAATGTATTCATAAATGTTAGAGATTGCATCTGAGCTGGCAATTATATAATTACCGTTCTGTGGCCCAACCATAGTGAAGTTAACTATATAAAGATCGTTTTGGTCATTATTCGAAAACTCAAACACTTGTAATCCATTAATTTCAGTTTTCTTATATAAAATTCTATTTTCATTATAGGGCTCTAAAGAAGCTGAAGGTGAATTCATTAGAGTTTGGTCATCACCCGCAGTTGATAAAATCGCTATTTGGTCTGAGCCAATAGATTGTTGAAGAGGTTGATTTTTTAAATCACTTTCATTATAAACTGAAGCTCCAAATGACCATTTATCAGTTTTAAACTGGCTTCCTGCATATCCAATAAAACGTGAATAATTACGAGTACTGGATTGGTAATCAACTGTAACTCGCATTTCCGATGTAATAGGATATGTAGAGTTAAAGGTGATTTCCCCTGAATTGTAATCAATAATATAATCTTTAGTTGCACCACGACTAAGTGGAACTCCGTTAACAAATACTGTTTCACTTCCAGAGACCACCAAAATGTAAAGCTCATTATTGCTGCCTATGAGCTTATAAGGGCCTTGATTACCCTCTTGGGCAACAAATTGACTAGTTGTAAATTGACCACGAACTAAAGCTCCGGATGCAAAAGCTGTGTATTCAGATTCTTCATTTTTAAAACTCGTAGCCAAACTAAGTCCCTGGACCCGCTTTGAAAAATTAGCATAATATGAATCTGTATTTTTTAAATCAATATCTCCTGCTCTAATTTTCCATTTATCACTAAAAAGTTCAATAAAAACCTGATCAAACTCATCTAAACGTTGTGAGTAACCACTTTCTTGCAATGGAACATTTGAATCTTGAATGGATGCTCTTAAAGTAACTTTATCGTTAAGCTTTCCACTTACCTTAAGGTCTAGTTCACTATTTAGAACAGAATTTTGATTATTTCCAATAGTAACTCCTCTAGATAAACTTCCTGAAGACATCAAGCCGTCCAAGGGCGATACTGAATATATCTCACTTGGCAACGATAATTTATATAGCTTCTGTAAATTGCCTGTACGATTAACAATTACTGAGTCATCTATTGCCTGATATTTCTTGGTAATGAAAGTCGGATACCTTAAATAGTGGACACGAATAGAATCATGTGCTATTGGACTAATAAATCTTAGAGACGCATTTTGAAAATCTACAACATATGAAGAGGGAGGTATACGACTATCTTTTAAACTTGTCAGAAAAAAATATGACGAATTAATACTAACAGAATCTACCTGGATAGTATCCCTAACTGCCAATGACTTGAGTCTATACAGCGTTGTTGACTGTTGAGACGAACTCTTGGTGATGGATAAAAAAAATAAAATGAGAATAAAATACTTCATTACTACTCTTAAACTGAAAAAAAACAAAAATATTTTGTTGATAGTTTTCGTTAAAACTAGGGTAAATATTTAGGGTAAAAGTACTCTATTAATTATTTTAGCTAAAATTATAGCAGTATTACATGAAAATTATTTCTTACAATGTCAATGGAATTAGAGCGGCACTTAAAAAAGGGTTCGTCAATTGGCTGAAAAACGCTAACCCAGATGTAATTTGCCTGCAAGAAATAAAAGCACAAGAAGAACAACTTGAATTAGGTGTATTTAAGCAAGCTGGGTACAATTACAACTACTGGTTTAGTGCAAAGAAAAAGGGATACAGTGGAGTCGCAATACTATCAAAAACTAAACCTATTAAAGTAGTTTATGGGACTGGAATTGAATCTATGGATTTTGAAGGTCGTAATATTCGTGCTGATTTTGAAGATTTCTCAGTAATGAGTCTATATATTCCATCTGGAACAAACTCGGCCAGGCTTGAACATAAGCTTGAATACATGGATTTGTTTCAAGACTATATAAACAAAATTAAAAAAGAAGTGTCTAATCTTATTATTTGTGGCGATTATAACATATGCCACGAAGCTATTGATATTCATGATCCAGTTAGAAATAAGAATTCCTCTGGGTTCTTACCGCAAGAAAGAGCTTGGATGAGTGAGTTTTTAAAGCAAGGTTTTATTGATGCATTTCGTGAATTTAACTCAGAGCCCCACAACTACAGCTGGTGGAGTTATCGTGCTAACTCTCGAGCAAACAATAAAGGGTGGCGACTAGACTACACATTAGTAGCATCATCTTTACAAGAAAAACTGAAAAGAGCCGTTATATTATCGGAAGCTGTTCACAGCGACCACTGTCCGGTATTGGTTGAACTAAAAAATAAAAAATAAATATCATGCTAAAGAAAATCATAATTTTATCTGTTATTGTATCGTTATCAAGCTCTTGTGTTTCCTCAAAAATATACAAGGAATTAGACGGGAAATATACAACCTTGAAGAACGAATATGACAACTTAAGTTCCGAAAATGAGTTTATTACAAACGACAGAAATTTACTACAGAGTCAACTTGATCAGCTACGAATAATTTATGATTCCTTATTTGTAAAACAAAATTCATTAAAAAAAGATCTTGTCGCTTTTCAAAAAAAATATGATAACATAAATAAGACCTATAAAGCTTTAGAGCAAAATAGCTCAGAAGAAATTGCTAATAATGTGCAGAAAAATAGAGAACTTCTTGCACAATTAGAGGCAAAAGAGCTTGCTTTAATTGCAGAAAGTAATCGTCTTCTAAAGCTAGAAGCTAACATGGTAGAACGTTCAAATAGAATAGCGGAACTGGAAGCGCTGATTAATTCTAAAGACAAAGCTATGCGTGATTTAAAAAATGCTATTTCAAAAGCATTAACAGCTTTTGAGGGTAAAGGCTTAACGGTTGAACAACAGGATGGAAAAGTGTATGTGTCAATGGAAAACAAACTACTTTTCAAGTCTGGTAGTTGGGCTATTGGGCCTGAAGGTCGTAAAGCAATTGAGCAGCTAGGCATAGTATTAGCGGACAACCCTGAAATTGCTGTACTTATTGAAGGTCACACAGATAACGATCCTTTTTCAGGGAGTGGGCAGATTGCAGACAACTGGGATTTATCAACTAAACGAGCTACTGCAATTGTTCAGATACTGAGTGAAAACCAAATTATAAAACTAGAAAACCTAACTGCTGCTGGTCGGAGTGAATACGCCCCTGTAGCTCTTAATAACTCCAATGATGGAAAGGCAAAAAATAGACGTATTGAGGTAGTTCTTACCCCAAAATTAGATGAAATATCTAAGCTTTTAAAAATTAATTAATGAAATATAATTTACTACCAAATACCGATATTAAAGTAAGTGGAATTTGCTTAGGCACCATGACGTGGGGAAATCAAAACTCCGAAGCTGAAGCACATGCCCAATTAGATTTAGCGTTAGAGCATGGGGTTAATTTTATTGATACTGCAGAACTTTATCCAGTTCCAGCTACAGCAGAAACACAAGGATTAACTAGCAAATACATTGGTAATTGGCTCAATAAAAGTAAAACAAGAGATCAAGTAATTATTGCAAGTAAAATTGCTGGTCCTGGAGATTACACAGCACACATAAGAGCCACCGGATTTTCTCCAAATTCTATAAAAGAGGCGCTTGACTTAGAGCTCAAACGCTTACAAACAGATTATATTGATTTATATCAATTACACTGGCCTGAACGTCAAACCAACACTTTTGGAGTTAGAGATTTTAAACCAAGTCAAAACGATCCTTGGACAGATAATTTTAACGAAGTATTACATAGCTTACAATCATTTATTGAGGCTGGTAAAATTAGAGCCATTGGAATTTCTAATGAAAAATCATGGGGCACCATGCGATATGCTGAGGAAGTCAGAAATTATAATTTTAACCCTGTTAGTACTATACAAAATGCCTATTCAATGTTAAATAGGGTTTTTGAGGGTGATTTAGCAGAAGTTTCTATGCGTGAAAATATTGGGCTTTTGGCCTACTCACCTTTAGCTTTTGGAGTACTTTCAGGAAAGTATCTTGAAGGAACTGCTGCAGACAATGCACGCCTAAAATTGTTTCCACGATTTGCACGCTACTCTAGTAAACAATCAACTGAAGCAACTAAGCTATATCTAGATTTAGCAAAAGATATAGGTATTAGCCTAACCACATTAGCATTGGCTTTTGTCAATCAAAGACCATTTGTAACAAGTAATATTATTGGAGCGACTAATCTGACACAATTAAAGGAAAATATTGACAGTATAAATACCCGGATTTCAAAAGAAACTCTGGATCGAATTGATGCCATTCACGCCATCATACCAAATCCGGCTCCTTAAATTATAGCTCAAATAAAGTTGTTTTTAGGATTTATCTTTATTAGCTAATTGACCGCAAGCAGCGTCAATATCTTTTCCACGCGATCGTCGAACTGTTACGGTAATATTTTTAGCTTCTAACATAGAAACATATAACTCGATGGCAGCATTGTTCGCTTGATGAAATATCCCGTCGTCAATAGGGTTATATTCAATAAGATTTACCTTGCTAGGAGCAAATTTACAAAAGTCAATTAACGCTTCTACATCTGATTTGGTGTCATTAATCCCTTCCCAAACTACATACTCATAAGTAATAATACGGCTAGTAGAGTCATACCAGTGTTTGAGAGCTTCTCTTAAATCTTTCAAAGGAAATGTTTCGTTGAAAGGCATTATTGAAGTACGAACACTATCAATAGCAGAATGTAAAGAAACTGCTAAATTAAACTTAACTCCGTCATCTGCCATTTTTTTAATCATCTTAGGCACTCCTGAAGTAGATACAACAACTCGCTTTGGTGACATACCTAAACCATCTTTAGAAGTAATTTTGTCAATAGCCTTAAGAACGTTATTGTAGTTCATTAAAGGCTCGCCCATTCCCATAAAAACAATATTTGATAATGGTCTGCCATAATATAATTTACTCTGTCTGTCAATTGCGACAACTTGATCATAAATTTCATCAGGATTAAGATTTCTCATACGTTTTAATCTCGAAGTCGCACAAAACTTACAGTCAAGACTGCATCCAACTTGAGATGACACGCAGGCAGTGGAACGTTTAGCAGTTGGGATCAAGACTGACTCCACAATCATTCCATCATGAAGTCTAATTCCATTTTTAATCGTTCCATCTAAGCTCCTTTGCATAGAATCGACTTTAATATGATTAATACTAAAATTTGCACGCATCATTTGTCGAGTTTCTTTAGACAAGTTTGTCATATCATCAAAATGATGTGCTCCCTTTTGCCAAAGCCATTCGTAAACTTGATTACCCCTGAAAGCTTTGTCACCATTAGAAGTGAAAAAAAATCTTAATTCTTCCTTTGACAATGCGCGTATATCTTTTTTGACGATCTTCATCTTGTTTAAAACTAGATATGATTAAAAAAAGCCTCGAGATCGAGACTTTTAAGATTTGTTTTAAATAATCAACATGGCATCCCCATAGCTGTAAAATTTGTATTTTTCCTTAACTGCTTCTTCATAAGCCTTTTTTACAAACTCATGTCCACCAAAAGCAGCAGTCATCATTAAAAGTGTAGATTTTGGAGTATGAAAATTCGTAATCATACAATTAGCTATTGAAAATTCGTAAGGTGGGAAAATAAACTTATTTGTCCATCCAGAATAATCATTTAGATTCCCCTTTGACGACACAGAGCTTTCAATGGCACGCATAGCAGTAGTTCCTACTGCACAAATTCTACGTTTTTCTCTAAGAGCAGAATTTATTGTATCTGCTGTTTGCATTGGAATAATGATTTCTTCACTATCCATTTTATGTTTAGACAAATCTTCTACTTCTACAGGATTAAACGTTCCCAACCCTACATGCAAAGTGATTTCTGCAAAGTTGATTCCTTTAATTTCTAAGCGCTTTAATAAATGTTTTGAAAAATGTAATCCAGCAGTTGGCGCCGCTACAGCTCCTTCGTTTTTAGCATAAATAGTCTGATAACGTTCCTCATCTTCAGGCTCAACTTCTCGGTTTATGTATTTTGGCAATGGTGTTTGGCCAAGTTGTGTGAGTTTTTTCCTAAATTCCTCGTAAGAACCATCATATAAAAAACGTAAAGTTCGTCCTCTTGAAGTAGTATTATCGATTACCTCAGCAACTAACATTTCGTCCTCACCAAAATACAGTTTGTTCCCTATCCGAATTTTACGAGCAGGATCTACTAACACATCCCATAGTCTTTGCTCAGCATTCAATTCCCTAAGAAGAAATACTTCAATACGTGCTCCTGTTTTTTCTTTGTTCCCAAATAAACGTGCTGGAAAAACCTTAGTATCATTAAGGATCATGACATCGTCTTCGTTGAAGTAATCAATCAGGTCCTTAAACTGTTTATGCTCAATAGTTTGTTTTTCACGATTCAAAACCATGAGACGTGACTCATCTCTGTGTTCAGAAGGATATTCTGCTAATAATTCGTCTGGTAATTCAAAGTTAAAATGTGATAATTTCATGCTAGGTTTTTATTTTTTAAAGTAGCGAATATACGACCTCAAAACAGGGGTTGTCAAGTATTTAATCTTTTATTTTTTAAATTGGCTTATATTGAACCCTAATTCTGATAGATTTAACCAAAAATCAGGAAAGGATTTGGAAACAACATTAGCTTCATTTATGGAAAAAGACGTTAACAGTGCCAAAGGGGCAAATGCCATAGCCATACGGTGATCGTTAAAAGTTTCTACTACAACCCCTTGCACCAAAGGTTTTGGATCAAGTAGGGATAAACTATCACTAGTAATTTCTATATTAGTTCCAAATTTATGAATCTCACTTTTTAGTGCTTCTAAACGATCTGTTTCTTTAATTTTTAGGGTATGCAATCCCGTAAGTTGACAATTAATTCTAAGCCCTAAACAAGTAATCACAATTGTTTGTGCAATATCTGGTGCATTTGCTAAGTCGATATCGATCGATAACGGTAGAGTATAGTTCCTTTTTTCTAATACAATTTTAGAGCCCTTAAAAACAGTTTCAACTCCCATCTGTTTATAGATATCTTTCAATATCACATCGCCTTGCAGGCTATTTTTTTTATATGTGCTTAAACAAACTTTAGTACCTATTGGACTCAATGCAATTATACTGTAGAAATATGATGCAGATGACCAATCGGATTCTACATTGACTATTTTCGGTTCATTTTCCAGATTAGGTTTAACACGAATGGTTTGAGCTTCAAAAGACGTCTCAACTCCAATTTGATTTAATAATGATAGAGTCATTCTGATGTAAGGCGCTGAAGTAATTTTTCCATCAAGATGTAGTGTTAGCCCGTTTTCTAACTTCGAAGCAATAAGTAATAATGCTGAAATATATTGGCTGCTTACATTTGCCTTCATTTGGACCTCTTTCTTTAACAATCGTTTACCTACAATTCTCAAAGGTGGGTAACCTTTTTGGCTAACATATTCAATATCTGCCCCTAATTCTCTAAGAGCGTCAACTAATACTTTTATGGGGCGTTCTTTCATTCGCTGAGACCCAGTCAGCAAAGTCGTTCTACCTTTTAAAGTTGCAAAATAAGCTGTTAAGAAACGCATCGCTGTTCCCGCATGATGTATGTCTACAATGCCAGATTCAGTACTTAAAGCATTAAGCATATACTGACTGTCATCTGAATTTGAAATATTTTGCACTTCTAAACTGCCAAAAAGAGCTTTAAGTAATAAAAGTCGATTGGATTCGCTTTTAGACCCTGTGATGGTCACATTAGTAAAAGAATTGATTTTTGAATTATTGAGTTGAAGATGCAAATCTATTTTAATTTTTCGTTGCTATGGTGTCGGTCGTGATCACGATTGGTTTTTAATTCAAGTTTTTTATCAAACGCATCCTGTAAATTTACACCCGTTTGATTGGCTAAACATAGGACCACAAATAATACATCTGCCAGCTCTTCTCCAAGATCTTTATTTTTATCACTTTCTTTTTCACTTTGCTCCCCATAACGTCTAGAAATAATGCGTGCAACCTCACCTACTTCTTCTGTAAGCTGCGCCATATTTGTCAATTCATTAAAATAGCGAACTCCGTGATCATTGATCCAATTATCAACTATTATTTGTGCGTTTTTAAGGTCCATTTAGATAGTATTATATAAGTACTAAATTAGTCAATATACAAATTAAATCAAATTAATTTAACCACTAATAGTACTTAAAAAACAACTAATCATTCGCGTTGTTTAGTGTCGATAATAATAGTAACTGGCCCATCATTTGTGAGTGCTAATTTCATGTTTGCACCAAATTTTCCTGACTGAATCTTTTTCTCTAAATCTATTTCAAACTGATTTATAAAATGCTCATACAGAGATTTCGCAATATCTGAGTTTGCGGCTTTAACATAGCTAGGTCGGTTACCTTTTTTGATTTTAGCATGCAAAGTAAATTGACTTACCACAATTGCAGAGCCATCGCTGTCTTTAAGGGAGATATTCATCATATTATCAGAATCATTAAAAATACGAAGATTTGCAAGCTTTTTACTCAACCAACAGACGTCATCTTTAGTGTCTGTTTTTGCAATCCCTAAAAGCACTAATAGCCCCCCTTTGATTTTAGCAAGGTATTCTCCATTAGAAGAAACACTTGCTTGTGAAACTCGTTGAACTACTGCTCTCATTTGGAATCATAATTATCAGTTCGATAATGCTCATCATCCCCTTCTAATATTTGTTTATAGCTTTTGTAACGCGACGCTGCAACTAGATTTTTTTCTATGGCTGCCTTGACTGCACAATTTGGCTCGTGTAAATGCAAACAGTTGTTAAACTTACAAGATTGCTTTAAAGCAAATAACTCTGGAAAATAGTTGTCTAACTCAGCGGGAACCATGTCTACAACTCCAAAACCTTTAATCCCAGGCGTATCTATAATCTGAGCATCAAAACTGAGATCAAACATTTCAGCAAAAGTGGTAGTGTGCTGTCCTTGTTTGTGCTGATCAGAAATCTCTTTGGTCTTAATGTTTAAACCGGGCTCAATACTATTGACTAAAGTGGATTTCCCTACCCCCGAATGTCCAGCAAACATACTTGATTTACTGGTCATTAAGCTCTTGACAGACTCAATGTTTTCGCCTGTTTTAGCAGAAATACTCAAACACTGATAGCCGATGCCTTCATAAAGATTTATTAGTTTCTTGACAGTGTTATTAGACGAAGCATTATTAGCGTCTACTTTATTAAATAGTATCACTGCCTTGATTGAATAAGCTTCTGTTGTCGCTAAAAAACGGTCAATAAAACTTGTTGAGGTTGGAGGGTTATCAATGGTGACTAATAAAAAAACTTGATCTATATTACTTGCAATAATATGTGTTTGCTTGGAAAGATTTACTGATTTTCTTACAATATAGTTTTTTCTTGGATGAATAGATGAAATAACGCCTGTTTGGGTGTTATTGCTTGTCTCTAAATCAAAATCTACCACATCTCCAACCGATAATGGATTTGTGCTTTTGATACCCTGAATACGGAACTTACCCTTGATACGACATTCGTAGAACAATTGGTCTTGTGCCTTAATAGAATACCAGCTTCCGGTAGATTTATAAACAATTCCTGTCATTTTTATTTTTAAGATCTTCACAAAGAAACAAATTTCTTTTAAGACCTTACTTTATGCTATCAAAAAAGGCTCGCATTATGAGTGTTATTTAATTATTCAAGATTTTTTCTTGATGATTAATCGATTCTTGGTGAACAGCCTTAAATAATTTGAGTATAAACTCTTCACTTAAATTATATTGCTCCCCTTCCAAAACCATTTTACCTAAAATTTCGTTCCATCGTTTACTTTGTAAAACAGCAACATTCTTTTGTTTTTTTAGTAAACCAATTCCCTCTGCTACTTTCATCCGTTTTCCTAGAGTCTCAAGTAATTGATTATCCATGACATCAATTTGAGCTCGTAAATTCTGAAGCTGATCATTATAATCTGCCTCCGGAGTTGTTTCTTTTCTAATTTTTAGATCTTTCATAATCTGAATCAGTGAAGCTGGCGTTACTTGTTGTGCCGCATCACTCCATGCATTATCTGGGTCATAATGAGTTTCAATCATAAGACCATCAAAATTTAAATCTAAAGCTGTCTGTGAAACATCAAAAATCATATCACGATCTCCTGTAATGTGAGATGGGTCATTAATCAATGGAAGATCTGGAAATTTTGTTTGTAACTCAATTGCCATTTGCCACCCTGGAGTGTTTCGGTATTTAGTTTTTTCATATGACGAAAAGCCTCTGTGAATGACTCCTAAATTTTTTATACTGGCGGTCGCTAATCGCTCAACTGCGCCTAACCACAATGCTAAATCAGGATTTACTGGGTTTTTAACTAAAACAATTTTGTCAGTGCCATTCAAAGCATCAGCAATTTCTTGAACAATAAAGGGACTAACCGTTGAACGAGCTCCAATCCAAAGTAAATCAATGTCATGTTCCAGAGCTAACTCTACGTGAGCTCTATTGGCTACTTCAGTAGCTGTTTTTAATCCAGTCTCTGCTTTTACCTTCTGAAGCCATTTTAAACCTAGTGCTCCAACACCTTCAAAGTTTCCTGGTCTTGTGCGAGGCTTCCAAATTCCAGCACGATAATAATTAACGTCTGTATCTTTCAATTCGTGAGCTATTTTTAATACTTGTTCTTCTGTCTCAGCGCTACATGGGCCGGCTATCACCAAGGGATGGTCAAGGTTTAAGGCATTTAGCCAGCCTCTAAATTCTTTATTGTTTTCCATTATTAAATTTTTAAGTAATTCCTTTTAATATTTGTTTTATGTAATTTGTGTTTTTCATTTCCGAAAATACAGCATCAAAATTATCGTTTTCCATATAGGTTTTAAATTGATTTAAGTTGTGAATGTACTCAGTGAGAGTTTCTATTACATTCTCTTTATTTTGTTCAAAAATAGGAGTCCACATAGCTGGTGAACTTTTAGCTAATCGAACTGTAGATTCAAATCCACTTCCTGCCATATCAAAAATATCTGACTCATTCTTTTCTTTGTCAATTACAGTCTTTCCTAACATGAAGGAACTAATGTGAGATAAATGTGATACGTATGCTATATGCTTATCGTGATCGATAGCTGTCATTTTTCTAATACGCATACCCATTTTATTAAAAAGTGCTATAATTTTAGTTGATAGAACTTTTGATGTCCTATCTAATTCGCAAATAATATTTGTTTTATTTTTAAACAACCCTTTTACTGCCGCTGAAGGACCAGAAAATTCAGTACCAGCAATAGGATGAGTTGCTAAAAAATTTGCTCTATTTGGGTGTGTAGCGACTGACTCACAAATTGCTTTCTTGGTAGAACCCATATCAATTACAATAGCTTTTGCTGGGATCAAGTCTAAAACTTGAATCAACACATTGATTGCTGAATTTACAGGGAGAGCCAGTACTACAAGATCTGCTGAACGAACTGATTCTAGATCTCCGGCAATATCAATTATACCTAAATTTAATGCTTCATTTAAATGAGTTACATTTTGGTCAATTCCAGAAACAGAAGCGCCAGGAATATTATCCTTGAGGTCTAATGCAAAACTACCACCAATTAACCCAACTCCTATAATGCTTATATTTTTCATAATACGCGTTTTATAGCCTCTTTAATAGTCTCTTCTGGCGCACATAATGAAAAACGAATGTAACCCTCGCCATTAGATCCAAATATATTTCCAGGTGCAATAAACAAATGGTGCTCTTGTAATATTTTATCAATAAACGATTCAGAAGTCACACCTGTAGGAAGTTTAGCCCATACAAACATTCCTGATGTATTTACATCAAAAGTACAGTTTAAAGCAGTTGCTAATTCCCAAATCAATTTTCGGCGTTCTGAGTAAATGAAGTTCAAATCACTAAACCAATTTTTTGGACTATTAAGTGCTTCAATTGCTCCTTTTTGGATCCCATAAAACATACCTGAGTCCATATTACTTTTTACCTTGATAACATTATCTATATAAGCTTTGGCACCAATTAACATACCGACACGCCATCCAGCCATGTTAAATGTTTTGCTTAAAGAGTTTAGCTCTAAACAAACTTCATCAGCTCCTTCAATATTAAATATACTAAACGGGTAGTCATTTAAAATAAAGCTATAGGGATTGTCATTAACAAGTAGAATATCATTCTTTTTTGCAAAATCAACAAGTCCTTTTAAAATCTCTTTATCACCCAAAGTCCCTGTTGGCATATGTGGGTAGTTAACCCACATTAATTTTATCTTAGAAACATCCATAGCATTTAATGAATCTAAATCAGGCTGCCAATTTGAAGCTGCTTTCAAATCGTAAAAAATGGGAGTGGCCCCTACTAATTTTGTAACTGACGTGTAAGTGGGATACCCTGGATTTGGAATCAAGACTGCATCCCCTAGGTTAAGGTAAGCCATCGAAATATGCATAATACCTTCTTTACTGCCAATCAGTGGGAGCACTTGACTTTCAGGGTTTATCAAAATATCATAATTTCCTTTGTAGAAATCTGCTATTGCTGAACGAAGTTCTAGTAATCCTTGATAACTTTGATATTTATGAGCAGATGCATCGGACATACTTTTTTTGATTGCAGTAATCACCCCATTTGGAGGGGCTAAATCTGGACTGCCAATTCCTAAATTAATAATAGGCACTCCAACTAACTTAAGGGCATTTACCTCTCTTAATTTTCTAGAAAAGTAATATTCTTCAACTGTAAGCAATCGATCAGCAGTGGTCATTGTTTTTTTGCGTTTTTATATTCTCCTAATATTTTAAATTCCTCAGCCATAATTTCCATAATCGCCTTTCCTTTTTCATAATCGGTATACGATTTAAAAGTAATATCTACAAAAAAGGCGTATTTCCAAGGAGTGTCAATTTTTGGAAGTGATTGAATTTTAGTCAAATTTAGATTACAATCGCTCATTACATTGAGCATGGCAGCTAAACTTCCTCGCTTATGATCTAATAGAAATTTCACAGAAGCTTTATTTACTAGATTAGTATTTTTTGATTCAGGTGTTCTTTCAATAATCACAAAACGTGTTTCATTGTGCTTTATAGTTTGTATACCCTCTTTTAATACATTTAATTTAAATATACGGGCAGCTTCTTTACTAGCTATAGCAGCAACTCCCATAATTTGGTTGTTTTGGATTCTTTTAGCAACTTGTGCGGTATCTGAATCCTCTATTAATTTTATGTGCGGGTAATGCCTAAAGAACTCTTTACATTGTAACAAGGCCATTGGGTGTGAGTGCACTTCATTAATATCACTGATTTTTTGTCCACTAAGCGCCATTAGATTATGTTGTATCTCTAGAAAAAACTCTCCTGTGATATGTAGATCTTGATCATCAATATGAGCATAGTTAGGAATTATTGATCCTGCTATAGAATTTTCTAATGCCATGACAGCTATATCCGTATTTTTAGAAGTTAAACTGTCCACAACTTCCCCGAATGAAAGATATGGACATATCTTAACGGGCTCGTCAAAATATAATTGAGAAACAATGTAATGGAAAGACCCTTCAATTCCCTGTATGGCTACTCTTTTTGTCATAAAAAAAAATCTCGATGTTGACATCGAGACTTATATTTAAAATTTATATTGATAAATTACATATATAGTGTTTCGATTTCTTTTTCAAAAAAGAAATAATAAAAGCTATAAAAAATATAATTTAGGTTTATCATAAGTAATTAACTATCAAGCTAAAGTATCTATTTTTTAGATAAATCAAAATTTAATTTATTGTTTTTCTTATTTGGGCTATATAATTGTGAATAATTTAATAAAACTAGCTGTACATTAATTAAATACTATTTTTTTTACACATTTTAAATAATACAAGTAAAGATAAGCTCCTATATATTTGCTAATCGGTTTAACGAAATGAAAGACAAAAATCCCTATAACAATACTGTTATGAATAAAGTTTTTTTATTAATTCTATATTCTGTAAATTTGCACTATAAATTTAGAGGATAAATTTGATCTGATTGCAACCTCACTAAAAAAAGCTAAAGCAGTACATTACTACTCTATAGCTCTGCAATTTCATTTGTTTATACTCAAAAAACATAATCTATGAGTTATCTATTTACATCTGAAAGCGTTTCTGAAGGTCATCCTGATAAGGTTGCAGACCAAATTAGCGATGCCCTAATTGATCATTTTTTAGCTTTTGATCCTGATTCGAAAGTTGCTTGTGAAACTTTGGTAACTACTGGACAAGTAATCCTGGCGGGCGAGGTTAAATCAAAAACCTACTTAGATGTACAAAAAATTGCACGTGATACCATAAACAAAATAGGCTACACTAAGGGTGATTATATGTTTGATGGTAACTCATGTGGAGTGCTTTCAGCAATTCACGAACAATCTGAAGACATTAACAGGGGAGTAGAAAGAGGAGAGGAAGAACAGGGGGCAGGAGATCAAGGAATGATGTTTGGATATGCAACAAATGAAACTGAAAACTACATGCCTTTAGCACTAGATCTTTCGCATCGAATATTAATTGAACTTGCAGCAATGCGGCGAGAAGGAATAGACATTCCCTACTTAAGACCCGATTCTAAAAGCCAGGTTACAATTGAATATGACGATGATAATACTCCTAAAAGCATAAATGCGATTGTGATATCTACGCAACATGATGATTTTGATGAAGAAATGACAATGTTAGCTAAAATCCGTAAAGATTTAAAAACAAAGTTAATTCCTAGAGTAATTGATAAACTTCCAGTACATATACAAAAGCTTTTTAACGACCAAATTACCTATCATATCAATCCAACTGGAAAGTTTGTAATAGGAGGACCTCATGGAGATACTGGATTAACAGGTCGCAAAATAATTGTTGACACTTACGGGGGAAAAGGAGCGCACGGCGGCGGAGCCTTTTCCGGAAAAGACCCTAGTAAGGTGGATAGAAGTGCTGCATATGCAACTCGTCACATCGCAAAAAACATGGTAGCGTCCGGACTGTGTTCAGAAGTTTTAGTTCAGGTTAGCTATGCGATTGGAGTTGCAGAACCAATGGGGGTATTCATTGACTCTTATGGCACATGCCCCTTTAATTTTACTGATGGAGAAATAGCTGCTAAAATCTCAAAGTTGTTTGACTTGAAACCTGCGGCTATTGAAAAACGATTAAAACTTAGAAACCCAATATATAGTGAAACTGCTGCATATGGCCATATGGGGCGTGAACACAAATGTGTTTCAAAAGTTTTTCATCAACCAAATGGAGAGAGTAAATCATTAAATGTAGAACTATTTACTTGGGAAAAGCTTGATTATATTGATATCATAAAAAAGGAGTTTGAATTATAAGCTAGCTCAAAAGCCAAGTCCCCGATATCACCATAAGAAGAGAGATTATATGCCACCACCTAAAGGGCTCTTTTAATAAAAAAACTGCTAGAATTATCGTAAATATTGAACTCGAAAGGCTAACGAGGTTTGATATAAATGGATCCGTAAGCTTAAGTCCATACATCCCCGTTAATAAAGCTAAAAACACCAACAAAGCCATTAAATAAATAAAGTCTAGCTTTAGAGTTTTTATTAAAGGTTGCTTTAAAAGGCACAATAAGACAATTGATACCGCTAAAACCATAAGCTCTTGGTTTACAACTAAAAATAAGAAGTCATACGTTTTCAAATTATACCATTGCATTATGGCTGTTGTGGAAAAGCATATCGACATCAAAAATAAATATCTATGAGTAGAAAATCCAATCTTTTTGGTACCCTGGCGTTGATTCCATAGAAATGTAAAAAACCCAAATGAAATACAAATTAGTCCAATGACGTAATTATTTGGGACAATATTTTCAATGTAATATAGATAAGTAGCTGAGAATGATGCTCCGATTAGGCTATAATGAATAAATGTACTTAGAGAACAATTTTTTAGTGCGTAAATCATAAAGACCAAGCCCAAAGCGCCAATAAGACATGTTAAGTTCACAAATACAGCTTGACCAATCGTATTGTAGAATGTAAAATTATTATAATTAAGCATTAGACTGGCTAAACCAATAATGCTAGTTAGAGTAGATCGCTTTACGATAACCTGTAATGGTAAATGGTCAGCTACTATCCATTTCCATGACAGGTTATTCAATGCAAAAAAAAGTGCAGATAGGATTAAATATACCATATTCTAATCTAGAAGTACTTTTTTAATAGCGGCAAACTAAAACGCTTAAATCCTGTTTCCTTTACAAGCTCTAAATATTCAACTTCAAAATTCTTTAATAATAGGCGGTAAGCCGTCGTTAGTAATTCTAATTGGTAAGCGGCAATAAGAAAAAATAACTTCAAATAGGCATAATAAGAATTTGTTTTTGAACGATCTAATGTTACAAGGTTTAGATTGTAATCTGCTTCCTTATAATTCTTGTTTTTTATATGCACCAAGGCATTAGAAATTAAATATGTATTTTGAGTAGCATAATAACGCCAATTGTTTGTCTCAAATAATTTATTTGAAAATTCTGAAAACAAGTATTCTATATCATCGATAGCTTTAATAAATATAAGGGCAGGAAATATCTCAATAAAAAAAACAGAAATATGTTGAGATTTACCAATTCTAACTATTTTACTTACTAATTTATCTATGGATTTCTGTTCATTAAAATATGTTGTTAAGAGCTGATATCCTAGTATTCGGCCCATTAATGCTGGATAGAGTTTCAATTTAGATGTATTTGGGGAATAATTTTCCAAAATTGGATTACCGAAAAGAAACGAGCTGTAATATAAAATTAACTTAACAAAAATTTGATTCTGTGGTTCTTGGTCCATTAATATGCGGTTTTTAACAAAGAACCCATAATATCCATTAAAATTAGAATAGTCGATATAAAAATCTAGAATGTTTTGTTTAAACTCGTATTCATCTCCAAGTAGCGGAGTTAACTTTTCATATTGAGTTTTAGTGAGTGTTCTTAAGACGCCTCCTACGGTGTAAGCAATCTTCAAAACATCTAAAATGTCTTTAGTATTAAGATTGTTTTTTTTGAACAGCAAAGAATTCTCACGCTTTTTGAAAATGATTTTTAATAAATCTAACCGACCTCGTCTAATAAAAGACTTAATTAGTACGCTGATGAAATAAACATAATCCGAGTGAGTCTTTAAATCATTTAAACGATTTAGCATTTTAGGAGTCAAAACATCCGAGTTTTCAAAATCAGAGATAAAAGTAAACGTGTCCCAGTTGTCGTCCTTATTAACAAATTCCGAGAAATCAGAAAAAGATTTATAGCCTAAAAACTCAGACAAAGTATCCAATGTTTTGAATTGAGGATCATTAGAAGGCAAGAAACCAAAGAAACGCCTTAATGTATTAAACCCAATTGGATGTAATACATTGATTGTAATTTGGTGATGTAAGTATTTAACATCCGACTGCCTATTGATTTTAAATCCTAGCTTTTCATTGATTTCAGACTTTAGCTTTGTTATGAGGACATCCATTGGAAACTAAAATACGACATGGTTTGCAAATAAGAGCTAATTATGGGCTAGTATTTTAAAATACTAGATCTATTTAAAATAATCTAGAGTTCGTAACGAACACGAAACGTTAAATATCGTGGTTGAATAAAGTATTCTGTTGCACTGACTGAAATATTTGAGGCATTACTTTGGTTTTGTGAACGGGTATTGAGTAAGTTTGTAGCTTTTAGCTCATACTCAAACTTTGAATCCTCATCTTTTCTGTACGATAAAGAAGCATTCCAAAATTCATAGGTATTGATTGAATTTTGTTCATCGCTAAAATCATTATAAGAATAGTCTGTTCTGAAAGTGAAGGACTTTAGAAATAATGCGTCTATTTCAATGGTAGGGCTTTTAGTAAAAAATTTAGTAGTGTTGGCTCCTAAATTGTTATCCTGTATTGAATATCTATAACTTAAATCAACGTTTGGTGCTGTTCTGAAATTAGTGCGAAATTCAGCTCTATAAGTCTGTGAAAAGCTTTCATTTACAGATCGTCTACCCTGAATAAATTGATTAAACTTAGAATAATTTAAGTTGGCTCTTACAGATCCTCTCAATTTTCCAAAAGTACGCTGGTAACGCCCACTTGCAGATAAATTTTCATCTGCAAAATTGGAATTAAAAGGAGTGGAAACTCGAATTACACTACCAGGACTAAAAATAGATTCAGTTCTAATATTATCTATACTTTTATTATAATTGATGTTAGCAAAAATATTAGTATAATTAAACATGTTAAAGCTGTAGTATGATAAGTTTACGTTATGAGAAAGTGCGCTTTGCAACTCTGGTGATCCAGTGAATAACGAATTGTAGTTATTCAAAACTAGTCCGCTTGCAAACTGAGAAACATCTGTAAACTGTGTTTGCATTCGATATGTTAAATTCAATGTTTCGCTCTTTTTAATATCATATCTCATATTAAAATCAGGTAAAAACCTATAAAAATTATCAGTGGTTTTCTCATTAGACTGAATATTTGAGATCGAATATGCATGCGCAGAAACCCCAGGTGTAAAAGTGAAATTATTGTATTTTAATCGGTAATGTAAACCTAAGTAAATGTCTGAAAAATTATAAGAAATATCATTAGTTGATAAACCTCCAGCTATTGTGGGGGCTGGATCAAGTACTGACTGATCATCTAGATTTTGAAAGATCTTAGAATCAAATTGCTGACGACTTGCAATAGTTCCTAGTGTCAAATTAATGTTACTTTTTTTATTTAAAATATTCCAATAGTCTAACTTTGCATCAACTTGATTAGACTGCACTCTCTTTTCTTGAGCTAGATCATAATTTATTTGAGAACCGTTTAAGCCTAAATCATTGGCTGTTCCACTGTAATTAGCCTTGTCTTCAAGAATTGCATTATAAAAAGGGTCTTCGTCTTTAATCAAATGCTGAGCCTCAAAAGCAAAAATATTGGTTTCGTTAAGCGTGTAATAATAATTCAAACTTTGATTAAAACTAAATGGATTGATGTCTTCAAGCTGATTAATTGAACCATTAATAGAAGAGTTGAATTGCTGGTCTTGAGAGCTTTTAGATAAATTTCCAAGGGCCTCGTATTCTAGTTGATTGTTAGCATTTGGTTGAAATTTCGTAGAAAGCTTAACCAATCCCAGATCATTATTTTGAATAGTATTACTTTCTGTGTCTTCATTAGGAATCCCTAAGTCAGCATCTGAATATTGAGTACTTCTGTTTTCTTGTAATTCATTTTTAGTGTTCGAAAAGATTGCAAATCCACCAAAATCCAAAGTCTTTTTTGGAGACCAACTAAAATTAGCAGCAGCAAACTTGGTGTTAATATCTTTGGCTCTGTTATTTTGTAACACTAATGAACTAATATCGTTGTTTCCCAAGCTTAAGTTTGTACCACTATTTCTACTTGGAGATCTAAAACCACCTGAAAAATTATAATAATCTCGACGAGAAAAACCAACTTCACCAATATTATTTAAATCTCCAATAAAATTAACGCTGTATTCAGGACTGTAGTAAAACAACTTAGGTTGGGCTAAATAAAGCTCGTTAGCGTCTGAATCCCCCCCCCCAGCTGTGATGTTACCAAACCAGAAGTTTTTCTTTCCGTCTTTTAACTTGATATTAATGGCAATGTTATCTTGATTATTTGTGACACCACCAAGCTGTCCTACTTCCGAATAATTTTTTAAAACCTGAACCTTATCTACAGCATTGGAAGGAATGTTTTTTGTGGCTAACTTAGTATCGCCGTCAAAAAAATCTTTCCCTTCAACCATCAGTTTACTCACTACCTTACCCTCTACCTCAACTTGGCCATCATCATTAATCTCAACTCCAGGAAGATTTTTTAAAACGTCCTCTAATTTTCTTTCAGTACCTGTATTAAAAGAATCAGCGTTATAAACCAAGGTGTCTCCGCTAACGGTCACAGGCATTTCATAGGTTAATTCTACTTCATCCAAAGAGTTGTCTTGGAAAAGTACAAAATCCTGAACCATATCATCTTCTTTAGTTTCCAAAGGCTGGTCTAAAGACTTCATCCCTATGTAACTGGCTTGAATAGAATAAGTGGTATTCTTTTTTAGGTCTAAACGAAAAACTCCATCATCGTTTGTTATGGCATACGAATCTAATGACTTAGTTGCTTTGTTAATGGCTATAACATTAGCTAATTCTAAAGGGCTACCTAGGCTATCTTTGATGACTCCCTCTAGTTTGACTTGAGAGAATGCTGTAACACTAAATGTGAGTAAAATGATAGATAAAATGTATTTCATAGGGCAATAATTTCAGTGTTTGTATTATTTTCTTCTTCTATTTCTGCCTCCATACATGGAGCGCATCTCTTCAGTTTTTTTCTTTACTATGTCGTTGTATTCCGTACGACTAACAACCTCTCCTTTTTCTGGAGCTTCAATAGCTTCCTTTTCTTCAGGATTCATTATTATCTTGGAACATAAAATAGTTGTTTTATCAGTATTAACTTCAAGTATTAGACCGGGTAATCCCCAGAAATCTCCAGGACCTTGACTCACAGGAATCTGTGGAGTGTACCAAGCTGTTACTTCAATTTCCTTTGGTATTTCGATATCATCAGAAATATTGGTTGTTTTAGTGGAATCCTTCTTAACGCTTGAAGATTCAGAAGGCTTTTTTCTTCGCATGCTTCGCCAGTCAAATTCATCAACTTTTTTTGTTGCAACTGCTTTCATGCAAACGTATTGACCAATTTGTTTCGTTTCAGTAGTCAATTGCCATTCAAGTTTGGTAAGAGAATCTGAAATTAAAAATTGTTTTCCAAAAAACTCTTGGTCCTGCAGTAAGCGTTTACTTTTAATATTTTTATACTGCAAGCCGGAAGAAAAACTTTTTCCCCACATACCAAATCCACCACCTCGGCCAGGAGCCTCAAGAACCTCATCTTCCTTGTAAGTTGATGATTCCCTGTCGAAAGTAAGAATATATGTTTTCTCAAACATACCTCGCATACGTTCTGCAATTTGTTTTTTTTGTTGGTCAGACATTTTACGACCACCCCATCCATCCATATCAACAGATGTCTTGGAAAAATAATATGCTTTACCCTGAAAATTTTGAGCGTAACTGAATGTGGAAAGTAAAAAAATTACACCCAATGTAATTTGTTGTAGTTTATTGAAAGAAAGCATAGTTTTATTTTTTAATATTGACAGGCTAAACTACATATAGTTTAATGGTAATACGTTAAAATTTGTTTAAATTAGTCCATGATCTCAATTTGAACCCTTACCCCGGCACCTCTACCTCCTACAGACATTTCATCCATCTTTTTTTCTACAATTCTATCATATTCAGGTTGAGATACGGTTTCTCCCTTTTTAGGGGACTTTATTGTGATTGGTTTTGTGGGGTTTAATATAACCTTACTGCATAAAATCGTATTACTATCATAACTTAATTCTAAAATAAGACCTGGGAGTCCTTGGAATTTAGAAGGACCATTGCTGACTGGGATTTGAGGAGTATACCAAGCGGTTATTGTTATACTTTTTTCTGTTGATTCGTCAGAATGAGCATATATCTTTATTAGTTGTTCCGCAGTGGCCTTAAAACAGGTGTATTTCCCAATGTTCTTGGTGTCTGATTGTAGATTCCAATCAATTTTTTCAAAAGTATCTTGGATCAAGAAAACTTTACCCAAAAAATCGCTTTGTTTTGTGTACCGATCTTCTTTAATATTTTTATAAAGTAAGTCGGAACCATAAGAACTCATAACCATCATTCCATTTCCTAAAGAGGGTGGTGCAAGCGATTCATCTTCTTTATATATAGATTGCTCTTTGTCAAAAGTTAAAGTAAATGTTTTCTCTGATTGCTTTTGAAGCATGGCCATAATTTGTTCTTGCATCACATCTGTCATGGTGCTGTCAAGCTCAATTTCAATTTTATTTTTAGTCTTATAAGTTGCTACCCCTTGAAATTCTTGGGCGTATAGAGTTGAAGCGCTAATTGATAGCAAAAATAAAGTTCTAATAATTGTTTGCATAGTAATTGAGTTTTTTAATTTTTATGTATTACAAATAGTAGACGAGCAATCAACAATATTGTTACAACATATATCAAAAAATTGTATTTTTATTGTCATGATAAAAAATTTGACCTATTTTCTTTTGCTGTATAGCTGTTGGCTTTTTGGGCAAAGTTCTTTGTCGGCAAAACTAATTGGGTCAACTCCTTTAAACTGTGATCGTTTTGTTGGAGTAGATCAATTTGAATCTCTGTATTATTTGAAATCAAGAGCTCTGTTTAAAAACATCAACCAAGAATCAATAAGCTATAGTAATTTAAGTAATGGTGATATTTCTTCTGTTTCAATATTTAATCCTCTAAAACTAGTTTTACTATCAAAAAACTTTAACTCCGTTACTCTATTAGATAATCGACTTGCTGAGCTGGCTATTATTGATTTTAATTCAATCGTACCTCTAAGAACTGTTTCTAAAATATCTTATGGAAATGACACCACCTTTTGGCTATTTGATTCCAACACTCTTCAATTAGAATTATTTGACTATAATTCCTCAAAATCTAGAATAAAAACAGTACCACACCAAAGTGAAATCATAGATCTTGATAGTGACTACAATTATTGTTGGATACTTTTAAAAGATGAATTACTCTGCTATAACTATATGGGAAGCTTGATTAAAAAACTTCCAAATCAAGGATTTTCTGAAATTAAACTCTGGAACGGGACCCTGTTTTTAAAGAAACTAAATGACCTTTATTACAAACCAAAAGAGAGTGATGATTTTAAGACTGTTGACTTATCTAAAAATTTAGTGAAACAGTTTTTTGTAACCAACCAAACCTTGTATATTTATGACGAAGAATTTCTTCATAAATACCAACTACTAAAAAATTAATATTATGCACGTTGCTATTGCAGGAAATATAGGGGCAGGAAAAACTACCCTAACTCAATTATTAGCGAAACATTACAAATGGGAGGCTCAATTAGAAGATGTAGTCGACAATCCCTATTTGGATGATTTTTATAATCAAATGGAACGTTGGAGTTTTAATCTTCAGGTTTATTTTTTAAATAGTCGGTTCAGCCAAGTATTAAAAATTCGAGAAAGTGGTAAGAATATCATTCAAGACCGAACTATTTATGAGGACGCGAATATTTTTGCTCCTAACCTACACTCAATGGGCTTGATGACAAATCGTGATTTCAAGAACTACTCTTCACTTTTTGGACTAATGGAATCTCTAGTTCAATCTCCAGATTTAATCATTTATTTAAGGAGTTCAATACCAAATCTTGTATCTCAAATCCACAAACGTGGACGAGATTATGAAAACTCAATAAGCATCGATTACCTAAGTCGTTTAAATGAACGTTATGAAGCATGGATCCATGGATACGATAAAGGGCGATTGCTAATTATTGATGTTGATAATTTAGATTTTGTAGAAAACGAAGAAGACCTTCGTTTTATAATCAGCAAAATTGATGCTGAAAAAATTAGCTAAACGAAAATAAAATTAATAAAAAAACCCTCCTGTTTGGAGGGTTTTTTTATTTGTAAGCAGTAATTATTAATTAACCTTAAGAAGCTCTACTTCAAATATTAAAGTAGAGTTTGGAGCTATTTTTGCGCCAGAGCCTCTTTGCCCATAAGCTAAATCGGATGGAATAAATAGTCTAAATTTATCACCTACAGACATTAATTGCAATGCTTCGGTCCAACCCTTTATTACTTGTGTAACTCCAAAAGTAGCTGGCTCTCCACGTTCAACTGAGCTATCAAAAACAGTTCCGTCAATCAGAGTCCCTGTATAATGTACAGTTACTTTATCATCCTTAGTTGGAGAAGCTCCTTCCCCTTTAGTAAGAACTTCATACTGAAGACCACTTTCTGTTGTAGTAATACCCTCTTTTTTTGAATTTTCTTCTAAAAAAGCGACTCCTTCTGCAGCTGTGACTTTAGATTTTTCTTCATTAGCTACCTTATTTTTTTCAGCAAGTTTTGCAAAATAGGTTCTTAAAAATTGATTACTCTCTTCTTGATTAAGTTCTAAATTATTACCCTCAAGCACATCTTTAAATGATTTACTAATTGCCTTATAATCCATAGACTCCACACCTTGAGCTTTTGCTCCCGAAGCACCAAGAACTCCATAGCTATAACTAAATTTTTGTAAATCATCATCACCGTCAGAGTGACCACCTAAAATAGGAGCTATTACTAATCCAATTAAGCAAGTAAGTTTAATAAGTATGTTCATAGAAGGGCCAGAAGTGTCCTTGAAAGGATCACCAACTGTATCTCCAGTAACTGCTGCTTTGTGAGCTTCGGAACCTTTATAGGTCATTACTCCATTAATTTCAACGCCAGCTTCAAAAGATTTTTTAGCGTTATCCCAAGCACCACCAGCATTATTTTGGAAAATAGCCCAAAGTACACCAGAAACGGTTACACCAGCCATATATCCACCAAGCATCTCCGCTACTAACATATTGTTATCTTGATATACCAGCTTACCCACTAACACCACAAGGATAGGGAATCCAATAGTCAAAATTCCTGGCAACATCATTTCCTTTAATGAGGCTTTTGTAGATATGTCAACACATTTATCGTATTCTGGTTTTCCAGTTCCTTTCATGATACCTGGAATTTCTTTAAACTGTCTTACTACTTCATTTACCATTTCCATGGCTGCTTTACCTACTGCGTTCATTGCTAAGGCAGAAAATACTACGGGTACCATCCCTCCAACAAATAACATTGCTAGTACGGGTGCTTTAAATATATTAATACCATCAATTCCTGTGAAAGTTACATAAGCAGCAAACAAAGCTAATGATGTTAGCGCCGCAGAAGCAATTGCAAATCCTTTTCCTGTTGCAGCAGTTGTATTTCCGACAGCATCAAGAATATCTGTTCTCTCTCTTACAATAGGATCTTGCTCACTCATTTCAGCGATTCCTCCAGCGTTATCAGCGATTGGTCCAAATGCATCAATTGCTAATTGCATTGCTGTTGTAGCCATCATAGCTGAAGCTGCTAATGCAACACCGTAAAAACCAGCTAATGCATATGATGCCCAAATAGCAGCTGCAAATAATATTATAGAAGAAAACGTAGATATCATTCCAGTTGCTAAACCAGCGATAATATTTGTTCCTGCTCCTGTACTTGATTGTTGAACGATTTTAAGGATAGGCTTAGAACCTAGTCCTGTGTAATATTCTGTAAAAGCTGAAATTCCAGCACCTACAACTAGACCTACTAAACAAGCATAAAACACTCGCATTGAAGAAATTTCTTGTAAACCTTCTCCGAAAAAATTCATTTGCATTGTCTCTGGCAACATCCAAGTTACTAATCCAAAACACGCAGCGGCAACCATAACAATTGAAGCCCAGTTTCCAATATTTAAAGCTTTTTGAACTTCAGCCTCTTTTGCATCATTGGATGAGATTTTAACCAAAAGTGTTCCTATAAGAGATATAATAATTCCAACTCCAGCAATGGACATTGGCAACAAGATTGGTCCGATTCCGCCAAAAGCATCACTAATTGATCCTCCCATATCTTCAATCACATAGTTTCCTAAAACCATGGCTGCTAATACTGTAGCTACGTATGATCCAAATAAATCAGCTCCCATTCCTGCGACATCTCCAACATTATCGCCAACGTTATCAGCGATTGTGGCTGGGTTTCTAGGGTCATCTTCAGGGATATCTGCTTGAACTTTTCCAGCTAGATCCGCACCTACATCGGCAGCTTTAGTGTAGATTCCACCACCAACTCTTGCAAACAATGCTATAGACTCTGCTCCCAGAGAAAATCCGGCAAGAGTTTCTAAAACACGAGTCATATCAGCAGTGTTTGTCCAAACACCACCCATATAAGTGTTGAAGAACAATATAAAGAATAATGTAAGGCCTAAAACTGCCAAACCTGCAACTCCTAGACCCATAACGGTACCGCCTCCAAAAGAAACTTTTAAAGCATTCGGCAAACTTGTTTTAGCCGCTTGAGTGGTTCTAACGTTTGTTTTGGTAGCAATTTTCATTCCCATATTCCCAGCAAAAGCAGAAAACACCGCACCAACTATAAATGCTACTATAATAAGATATTCTGTTGAAGGGACTATGTATGCTACACCTGCTAAAACAACACTTGCTGCAGCTACAAAAATTGCTAATAGCCGATACTCAGCACTTAAAAATGCAATAGCACCTTCGTAGATGTGTTCTGAAATTTCTTTCATTTTTCCATCACCTGCATCTTGTTTCATTACCCAAGATTTTTTAATTAGCATGTAAGCTAAACCTAAAACTGCCATTGCAACGGGCATCCAAATCATCATTGATTCCATAGTATAAATTTTGTTTATTTTTTCGGGGACAAATGTAGTAAAATGATAAGTAACTAAAAAAACTAATTTAAGTTAATTACAATCCATTTCATTAAAGAAAAAAGGCTTTGAATAAATTTATTTTGAATAGGCTATTTCAAAAAAGCCTATTTGTACATTACTTTTTTAACTGCGTTAACAACATCATCACTGTTGGGTAACCACTCTTTTAAAAGTACTGGAGAGTATGGCGCAGGAGTATCCGCTGTATTTATTTTTATAATTGGAGCATCTAGATAATCAAAAGCTTTTTCTTGAACTTGATATGTTATTTCGGTAGATACATTTCCAAACGGCCAAGCCTCCTCAAGAATTACCAAACGATTTGTTTTTTTAACTGATTCTAGAACTGTATTAATATCTAATGGGCGTACGGTTCTTAGGTCGATGACCTCGCAAGAGATTCCTTCCTTTTCCAATGCATCTGCAGCAACATAAGCTTCTTTGATTATTTTTCCGAAGGACACTATAGTCACGTCAGAACCTTCTCTTTTGATATCGGCAACTCCAATAGGCAAAATGTATTCTCCTTCAGGGACTTCACCTTTATCTCCATACATCTGCTCACTTTCCATGAAAATAACAGGATCGTCGTCTCTAATTGCTGCCTTTAAAAGCCCTTTGGCATCATATGGGTTAGACGGCACCACTACTTTAAGGCCTGGACAGTTAGCAAACCAGTTTTCAAAAGCTTGAGAATGTGTAGCGCCCAACTGGCCTGCAGATCCAGTTGGTCCTCTAAAGACAATAGGACATTTAAATTGTCCTCCAGACATTTGTCTTATTTTGGCGGCATTATTAATAATTTGGTCAATCCCAACCAAAGAAAAGTTAAAAGTCATAAATTCAACAATAGGACGGTTACCTGTCATTGTTGAACCTACGGCAATTCCTGAGAATCCTAGCTCAGCAATAGGAGTGTCTATCACTCTTTTTACACCAAACTCATCTAACATTCCTTTTGAAGCTTTATAAGCACCATTGTATTCCGCTACTTCTTCTCCCATTAAATAAATGCTCTCATCACGACGCATTTCTTCGCTCATGGCTTCGCAAATTGCTTCTCTAAATTGAATTGTTTTCATTAATTAAATTTTGTGAGGGACAAAAATAAGAATAATACTCAATTATAATTAAAACATTTAGCTAAAATTTACTATGCATGCATAGGAAGTGTAATGTTTTTTAATTACTTTTGGTGCCTAATATTATTAGAATAAAAATTTAAAATATGAAAATATTAGTATGTATTAGTCACGTTCCTGACACGACTTCTAAAATTAATTTCTCCGATAGTGGCTCCAAGTTTGACTCTAATGGAGTGCAATATGTTATAAATCCAAATGATGAATTTGGCTTAACTCGAGCGATGTGGTTTAAAGAAAAGCAAAATGCAAGCATTGATGTTATCAGCGTTGGAGGTTCCGAGACAGAAACCACGCTTAGAAAGGCTCTTGCTATCGGAGCAGATACAGCAATACGAGTCAATGCTAGTACACCCGATGGTCTTTCGGTTGCAAAACATTTGGCTGATGTTGCTAAAAAAGGGAGTTATGATCTAATTATCACAGGTCGCGAATCCATTGATTACAATGGCGGAATGGTACCGGGAATGTTAGCGGCAATACTAAATGCGAATTTTGTTACTAATTGTATTAGTTTAGAGATTGAAGGAACAATAGCTACAGCTGTACGTGAAATTGACGGGGGAAAAGAAACACTTTCAACACTTTTACCACTTGTAATTGGCGCACAAAAAGGACTTGTTGAAGAAAGTGACTTAAGAATTCCAAATATGAGGGGAATTATGATGGCACGAAAAAAACCACTAACAGTTGTTAATCCTGAATCTAATAACTCAGCAACTAAATCAGTCTCATTTGAAAAACCAGCCTCAAGAGGAGATGTAAAGTTAGTAAAGGCTGACAACATTGATGAACTAATAAATCTTCTGCACAACGAAGCAAAAGTTATATAATTAATTAAAATAAAGAAAAATGTCCGTTTTAGTATATACAGAATCTGATAAAGGAATTTTAAAAAAAGCTGCTCTTGAAGCCGCATCATATGGAAAAGCCATTGCTGATGCTATGGGCACCTCATTAATAGCTATAACATTTAAAGTGAGTGATGCTTCAAAATTAGGAAATTACGGAGTTGATAAAGTTTTAAACATTGAATCTATAGACGAATTTAATGCCTTCATATATGCTGATGCAATAAAACAAGCTGTAGAAAAAGAAAATTCAACTCTAATTGTACTCAGCTCTAGTGCTGATAGCAAATACATAGCACCCTTGTTGGCAATTGGTCTCAACGCTGGCTACGTACCCAATGTGGTAGAAACCCCTTCAAACCTAAATCCTTTTACTGTAAAAAGAACTGCATTTACAAATAAAGCCTATTGTAATACTGAGATCTTAACTGCTGTAAAAATAGTAGGTGTTTCTAACAATTCATTTGGTCTGATTGAAAATACTGGAGCTGCGCAAATAGAAGCTTTCTCACCAATTTTAGCTGAATCATCTACTTCAGTTACTTCTGTAGACAAAGCAAATGACAAAGTAACTATTGCAGATGCTGAAGTAGTAGTTTCTGCAGGAAGGGGGTTGAAAGGCCCAGAAAACTGGAAAATGATAGAGGAACTAGCAGATGTTTTAGGGGCAGCAACAGCTTGCTCAAAACCTGTTTCTGATTTGGGCTGGAGACCACACAGCGAGCATGTTGGTCAAACAGGTAAACCTGTAGCGACAAACTTATATATAGCCATTGGAATTTCTGGAGCGATCCAACATTTAGCAGGAATTAATGCATCTAAAGTAAAAGTGGTTATTAATACCGATGCTGAAGCTCCTTTTTTCAAAGCTGCTGATTACGGCATTGTAGGGGACGCCTTTGAAGTTGTCCCTAAACTAATTGAAAAACTAAAAGCCTTCAAGGCTGAAAACGCATAAATTCTAAATTTAACTACAATATAAAGCGAATTAGTTTCTAGTGATTGGCAAAAACTTATTTGTAAAGGGTTTGGTACTTTACTAATTTAAACTGTTCTTTGTGTAGTAAATTATGAGCTTAGTTCGTCTTAATATAAAGGGAATTTCTTACAGTCAAACTCAAAGCGGTGCTTACGCTTTAATTTTGAGTGAAGTTGATGGTAATCGAAAACTACCTATTGTTATAGGTGCTTTCGAGGCCCAGTCCATAGCTATCGCACTTGAAAAAGAAATCGAACCACCTAGACCTTTAACACACGATTTATTCAAAAGTTTTTCTGATCGTTTTGAAATTATTATTAAAAAAGTAATTATTCACAAGCTAGTTGATGGTGTTTTTTACGCATCTCTAGTGTGTGAACGTAATAAGATTGAAGAGATTATTGACGCTCGAACCAGTGACGCAATTGCACTAGCATTACGCTTCTCAGCTCCTATATTTACTTATAAAACTATTTTAGAAAAAGCAGGGATTATTCTAAAAAATGACTCTGAGAAACAAGAAAATGATTTAACATCCAATGATGACCTACTATTTGAAGATTTAAAATTTGAAAAAAAAGAAGTCGAATTAAAAAAAGATGGATATAATAATAATTCTATTGAACAATTACACCAATTATTAACAAAAGCGGTAGCAAGTGAAGACTATGAAGCGGCAGCCAAAATAAGAGATGAAATCTCAAAAAGATAATACCTATCAGTATGAAAAAACTAATTCTAATTCTATTTATCTTGTTTGCAAATATCAAATCATTCGCAGCGCAAGAAATTAGCTCCAATATTATTTCTAATCAGGGGTTTACTTTAAATAGTTTTCTTAGGGGGCTTTTAGGAATGTTTGTTCTAATATTAATTTCATTCTTACTAAGCTCCAATAAAAAAGCTATTAACTGGAGAACTGTAGTTTTTGGGCTTGGAGCTCAAATATTTTTAGCAATAGGCGTTCTTAAAGTGTCATTTGTTCAAAACTTTTTTGAGTGGGTTGGAAGTTTATTCATTGCTGTGCTTGACTTTACTTTGGAGGGAACTAAGTTTTTATTTGCTTCATTTTCAACAGGGGAGATAGAAGCTCCACTTGTCACATTTGCTATTTCAATTCTACCAACAGTTATTTTCTTCTCTGCACTTACTTCTGTACTTTTTTACCTAGGTATCATACAGCGAGTTGTAAAAGGGATGGCTTGGCTATTAAGTAAACTGTTGCAAGTTTCTGGAGCAGAAAGTCTAAGTGTTGCTGGAAATATATTTCTAGGACAAACCGAATCTCCACTGATGATTAAAGCGTATTTAGAAAAAATGAACCGCTCAGAAATTTTACTTGTAATGATTGGAGGAATGGCAACTGTCGCTGGAGGAGTTTTAGCGGCCTACATTGGATTTCTTGGTGGAGAAGATGAAGCATTACGACTTTATTATGCAAAACATTTATTGACAGCATCTGTAATGGCTGCTCCTGGTGCTATTGTAATTTCAAAAATATTATATCCACAAGTGGAAGCCATTGATAATGAAATCAGTATTTCACAAGAAAAAATTGGATCAAACATATTAGAGTCCATAGCTAATGGGACCACAGAAGGATTAAAGTTAGCACTAAATATTGGAGCTATGCTCTTGGTTTTTTTAGCATTTATTGCCATGATTAACGGAGTTATGGGCTGGATTGGTGAGTGGACTACGCTAAACGAGTGGGTAAAATCGAATACATCATATAAAGCTTTTTCACTTGAACTCGTTCTTGGATATGCTTTTGCCCCTCTAATGTGGCTCATTGGAATAGCTAAAGAAGATATAGCGCTTATGGGACAACTATTAGGTATTAAATTAGCAGCGAGTGAATTCGTAGGCTATATACAGTTAGCAGAATTAAAAAACCCCTTAAACTTATTGCATTTAAAATACGAAAAATCAATAATAATGGCTACCTATATGCTTTGTGGATTTGCTAATTTTGCATCTATTGGAATACAGATAGGCGGAATTGGATCTTTGGCGCCCGGACAGCGTAAAACACTCTCCGAATTTGGGATTAAAGCTCTTATTGGAGGAACGATTGCATCCCTTTTATCAGCTACAATTGCTGGAGCAATTATCGGATAAATAGTTAATAACTTTTGAAATTATTTTAAGCTTCGATTTCTTTAATATTGGAGCTTTTTTTATTTTTAACATACATAAAATCACCTTATAATGAAGCAATATTTAGACCTTGTGTCGCATGTCTTAGAAAATGGAAATGAAAAAGGAGACCGCACCGGCACCGGTACTAAAAGCGTTTTTGGTCACCAAATGCGATTTGACCTAAGTAAAGGATTTCCTATGGTGACCACAAAAAAACTTCATTTGAAGTCTATTATTTACGAACTCCTTTGGTTCTTAAAAGGGGATACAAATATTAACTACTTAACTGAAAATGGAGTAAAAATATGGAATGCATGGGCAGATGAAAATGGAGATCTAGGACCCGTTTATGGACATCAGTGGCGTAACTGGAACAGCGATGAAATAGACCAAATCACAGATGTTATTGAAACTTTGAAATCAAATCCGAATAGCCGCAGAATGTTGGTTTCCGCATGGAATCCATCAGTACTTCCAGACACCTCAAAATCATTCAGTGAAAATGTAAATAACAACAAAGCTGCACTTCCGCCTTGTCATGCATTTTTTCAGTTTTATGTCAACGATGGGAAACTATCCTGTCAGCTTTATCAGCGAAGTGCGGATGTCTTTTTAGGCGTTCCTTTTAATATCGCCTCGTATGCACTATTCACTTTAATGATTGCTCAAGTATGTGGATATGAAGCTGGGGAGTTTATCCATACATTTGGAGATGCACACATCTACAGCAATCATATTGAACAAGTAAAGACACAACTTTCTAGAGACCCCCGTCCGCTTCCAAAAATGAGATTAAATCCTGAAATAAAAAATATTTTCGACTTTACATTTGAAGACTTCAATTTAGAAGACTACAACCCACACCCACACATCAAAGGAGCAGTCGCTGTCTAATTTATTACTTACTTTTTATTTAAATCTGACTCTATTGAAACCAACAAACCAAACAACTAAATTAACTCTAATTGTCGCCGTTTCAGAAAACAATGTGATTGGAAAGGACAATGAATTGGTTTGGAGACTTAAAAATGATCTGAAACGATTTAAAGAATTAACCTCCGGTCATTGTATAATTATGGGGCGAAAAACTTTCGAAAGTTTTCCAAATCCCCTACCAAACAGAACACATATTGTTATTACACGACAACCAAATTACAAAGTACCAGAAGGGGTTATTGTTGTGAATTCACTAGAGGATGCTATTGAGGCCTCCAAACAAGACTTAAATCCATACATTATCGGAGGAGGAGAAATCTACAAACAAGCATTGAATTTTGTAGACCTTATCGAGCTTACCAGAGTACATCAAACTTTTGAAGGAGATGTATTCTTTCCAGAAATTGATGATAAATATTGGGAAGAATCTAAGTCTGTGTACAACGAAAAGGACGAGATTCACCAATACCCTTTTTCATTTATAACTTACAAAAAACGCTAACTAACTATAAATAGATAAAAATACTACAAATGAAAGCATATATTTTTCCAGGGCAGGGTGCGCAATTTTCAGGGATGGGCTTGTCACTATATGAAGGCTCAACGCTTGCAAAATCTCTATTTGAGCGGGCTAATGAAATTTTAGGATTTAATATTACGAAAATAATGTTTGAGGGGAGTGTTGAAGATTTAAAACAGACTAAAGTCACACAACCTGCTATATTTCTACATTCAGTGATTCTAGCAAAGAGTTTGGAAGATCGTTTTAGACCAGATATGGTTGCAGGGCATTCTCTTGGTGAATTTTCTGCTTTAGTCGCTAATGAAACGCTAAAATTTGAAGATGGTCTTAAGCTTGTTTCACAAAGAGCACAAGCAATGCAAAAGGCCTGTGACTCTAGCAATGGGACCATGGCGGCAGTATTGGGTTTAGAAAATGAAATTGTTGAGCAAACATGTAAATCCGTCAAGGGAGTTGTGGTAGCAGCAAATTATAATTGTCCAGGACAGCTAGTAATCTCGGGGGCTGTTGACGCCATTCAAACAGCATGTGAACAGCTTAAAGAAAAAGGAGCTCGTCGAGCACTTGTACTCCCAGTAGGTGGAGCTTTTCATTCACCATTAATGGCTCCTGCTAGAGAACAACTCTCGGCAGCTATAGAAAATACCCAATTCCATACTCCATGTTGCGCTATATATCAAAATGTAACGGCCACACCTATTTTGAACGAGACAGAAATCAAGAACAATTTGATTTCACAACTAACTTCTCCTGTTAAATGGACCCAATCTGTGCAACAAATGATTGCCGATGGTGGAGCTGAATTTATTGAGGTTGGACCTGGAAATGTCCTTCAGGGTCTTGTTAGAAAAATAAACCGGGAGATGGAAACAAAAGCAGCAACAATCGAAAATTAAAGTTAATGAATAAAAGAACCTTATTAATCCTAGTCCTTGTTATATTGAATATCGGATTAGATCAATTTTCAAAATTTAAAGTACGAGAAAGAGTTGTTCCGGGGTCAAGGACAGAACTTATCGGAAAGCAACTGCAATTAATGAATGTTGAAAACTCTGGGGCTTTCTTAAGCATGGGAAGTGACTCTAATCCAACAGTTAAACTTATTTTTCTACTCATTATTCCGGTAATTGTTTTGGGGATTGTATTGTATTACGTTCTTACTGACAAGACACTTGACAGTAAATCAATTATAGGATTTAGTTGTGTTGCAGGCGGAGGTATCGCTAACGTCTATGATAGGTTTTTATATGGTTCTGTAACTGATTTTCTTTATATGGATTTTGGAGGAGTTTTTAAGACTGGTGTTTTTAATATTGCAGATATGTCAGTAACAACTGGAATGATTTTACTACTTATATCATCATTTATAAATAGGCCCTCTAAAAAATTAGACAACCCTCACTAACCTCTTTCTAGAAAATCAATTACAGTTGAAGTAATGAAATTAATCTGATCATCCTCTAGTTCAGTATGCATTGGTAATGAAATGACCTGATTGATTAAAGTATTTGTAACTTTAAAATCTGCATCATTGTAACGATCACTCATATATGCTTTTTGTTTGTGTAATGGTATCGGGTAATATACCCCGCATGGTATTCCCTTTTCTTGTAAATGAGTAACAAGCGCATCTCTATCAGCACCTTGTATTTTAAGTGTGTATTGATGAAACACATGGCAGTCGCAATTGTCACATATCGTTTTACAGCCATTACCCGCTTTTGGAATAACTATATTTGGGTGATTTGTAAAAGCTGCATTGTACTTTCTAGCCGCTGATTGACGCGCCTTATTGTATTGATCTAATTTAGGAAGCTTAGCATCAAGAACAGCCCCTTGTATAGAATCTAATCTTGAGTTTACTCCTACAACATCGTGATGGTAACGCTTGTACATCCCGTGATTAACAATCCCTCTAATGCGATGTGCTAACTTGTCATCATTAGTAAAAATAGCGCCCCCATCTCCGTAGCAACCAAGGTTTTTGGAAGGGAAAAAAGAGGTCGACGCTACATGGCCAATCGTACCTGCCTTGGACTTCCTACCATCCTTATAAGAATAATTAGCCCCTATAGCTTGTGCGTTATCTTCAATAACAAATAAATCATGATCGTTTGCCAATTCCATAATAGCCTCCATATTAGCACACTGTCCAAACAGATGAACTGGTACAATCGCTTTTGTTTTTGGAGTAATAGCTCTCTTTATTGCTTCAACATCAATATTAAATTTTTCAGAGTCAACATCAACCAAAACAGGCGTGAGTCCCAATAAAGCAATCACTTCAACAGTTGCAGCAAAAGTGAAATCTGCAGTAATAACTTCATCTCCAGGCTTAAGTCCTAATCCCATCATAGCGATCTGCAATGCATCAGTTCCATTTGCACATGGAATTACATGCTTAACCTCTAAATAAGCCTCTAAGCTTTCTTGAAACTTCTTGACCTTGGGTCCATTAATAAACGATGCATTATCAATAACCTCTTGGATTGAGGAGTCTACAACTTTCTTTATGGAGGAGTATTGACCTTTAAGATCAACCATTTGAATTTTTTTCATTTCTCTAATTTTAAATTTAAAATGATATATTTCAAGATCAACAAAAATACAAAATTAACGATGCTTAGTCATAAAATTGATATAAAGAATGTACTTTTGCTTTAAATATTAGCTTTTGAGCCTTTTCTATAACATAATAACTGAACTTATATCTTTTTTGGTTTTTCTCTTCGGGAGTTTTCACAAAAAGCTTCAACTTGGTCAAAAAGGACGCAAAGAAAGCCTACTAATTTTAAAGAAAAACATTCGGCCCAGTGATAAGATTGTTTGGCTTCATTGTGCTTCACTTGGTGAATATGAACAAGGACTTCCCGTTTTTCAATCGCTTAAAGTACAGTTCAAGGACCATAAGTTTGTGCTCACCTTTTTCTCACCCTCCGGATATGAGGTTCGAAAAGAAAATCCAATTACAGATCTTGTGGTTTACCTTCCTGTAGATAAGAAGAATAATGTTAGTACATTTCTTGATATTCTAAATCCTAGACTAGTGGTCTTTGTGAAATATGACCTGTGGCCCAATTACCTACAAGAATTAAAACGTCGACAGATAACTACAGTATTAATATCAGCATTATTTAGACCATCGCAAATTTATTTTAAAAATTATGGAAGCTGGTTTAGAAAATTACTTTTTTCGTTTGACTACATTTTTACCCAAAATTTAGAGTCTCTAAAATTATTAAATTCAATTGGATTTACTAATGCAAGTGTCGCTGGAGACACTAGATTTGACCGAGTCTCTAATCAACTTGAAATAGATAATAAACTAGATTTTATAGCTAAATTTAAAAACACAAAGACTTGTATTGTAGCAGGAAGTTCCTGGCCAGAAGATGATAATTTGCTTATCAACTACATTAACCAAACTAAGTTTACTACTAAATTTATTATTGCCCCCCATAACATTAATACAAATCAGATTAATCTATTGGCTAAAAAAATTCAAAAGCCTACCGTTCTCTATTCTAACTACAAAAATGAAACTTTAGAAAACAAGTCTGTCTTTATTATAGATTGTGTAGGGATACTGAGCAAAATATATAATTATGCAGAAATCGCTTATGTTGGTGGGGGGATGGGCACTTCAGGCTTACATAATACGTTAGAAGCCGCTACTTTCGGAGTCCCGATTGTGATTGGAAAAAATTATCAAAAATTTCCTGAGGCAAAAGATATGTTAGATAAAGGAGGTTTATTTAGCATTGAAAATCATGCAACCCTTCAAAACACATTAGATAATCTTATAGAAAATCCGGAAATAAGAAAAAAGCTGGGTCGAATAAACAAGGATTATATTACCCATAACAAAGGAGCCTCAAAAATAATAATGGAAAAAATTAAAAAACTATGCTAATATTTAAATTATTGAAACACTTTAACGTAATCAATAATAAAGTCTTCAGGAAAAATAGATTCGTCAACTTCTGATCCTCCAAAATTCCCACCAACGGCTAAATTAAGAATTATATAAAACGGCTTATTAAAAGGCCACGTTATGTCATCTTTAATTTCCGGTGAAAATGTATATACCAATAAATTATCTATAAAAAACTGGATTTGGCTCGGGCTCCAAATAGTTTTGTAAATATGGAACCCATCCTCAATCGAATCTATTGTTGTAGTCTTAGTATTAAATGACTGACCAAAACTTTCAGGTGTATGTAGTGTTGTATGGATCTTTCCTGGCTGCTTTCCAACGTATTCCATAATATCAATTTCGCCACAGGCAGGCCAAGTATTAGTATCTATATCGTGTCCTAACATCCATATTGCTGGCCACAAACCCTTTCCCTTTGGAAGTTGAGCTTTTACTTCAATCGTTCCATAGGTAAATTCAAATTTATCTTTAGTTGTAATCCTGCCAGAGTAATATTTATCGCCTTGTTTAGTGGCTGATATTACAAGTTGACTATTCACTGTAGCAACATTATTTTTATTATATTCTTGCCACTCATTGTTACCCCAACCGCATAAAGTCGGACAACCATTACCAAGTTCATAGTTCCAGGTATTTAAGTTTAATGAATCCCCATTAAATTCATCAAGAAAAACTAGCGTTGGCCTTGAGGATTGTCTTTCTCCAAAAAAAGATAAACTAAGTGCTATTATTAGAAACCGAAAAATCATTTACAACGTAATTTGGGCTTGAAGATTCGCATTTGAGTCTCCTCCTACAAAAATTGTAAAGTCGCCTTTTTCAAAAATAAATTGACCATCATTATCATAAAACCCAAGTTCCTCTTCTGTAAGTATGAATGAAATTTCCTTTGACTCACTTGGCTCCAGGGTAACTAACTCAAAGCCCTTTAACTCTTTTACTGGACGCGTAACACTAGCAAAATGGTCTCGAATGTAAAGTTGCACTACTTCTTTACCCGTTTTTTGACCAGAATTTTTTAGTGTAACAGAAATATTTACTTTATTTCCAGACACTACTTTAACTTGAAGATTACTGTACTCAAATGAGGTGTAACTTAGTCCATAACCAAAGGGGTATAGTGGTGAGTTTTTCTCATCTTCATAATGTGACCAAAACACACCAGGTGCACCTGTTGGACGTCCTGTATTTTTATAATTGTAGTAAATAGGTGCTTGACCCACAGCTCTAGGGAAACTCATTGGCAATTTTCCACTTGGGTTATAATCCCCATAAAGAACTTGCGCAATAGCATTCCCGCTCTGGGTCCCCAATTGCCAAGCCTCCACAATAGCAGGTAAGTGCTGCTGATGCCAATTTAACACCAAAGGTCTACCGTTATTAAGCACTAATACAATATTTTTATTAACCTTGTATACTGCTTCCAATAACTCTTGCTGAACTCCTGGTAATCCCAATTTGGTTCGACTACGACCCTCTCCGCTTTGGTAACCAATTTCTCCTAGAACCATGACAACAACATCAGCTGATCGAGCAGCCTGAATCGCTTGTGGAAACTCACTTTTGTCTGTGGTGTTAATATGAACTTGGGCTGTAAAGGCTGTATAGCCTACATTTACGTCTGCCCCTTTAGCATAAACTAATTTATTTTCTTTATAAGCCTGCATTCCTTCAAGCACTGAAACAGCTGAATTATCTTTGGCAGCAATTCGCCAATTTCCTAAAGGACTATTTTTATCAGCTGCCAAAGCGCCTATTAAAGCGATTTTTTGTCCTTGCTTTTTTAACGGCAATAATTGATTGTCATTTTTTAAGAGTACTATTGACTTTTTAGCAACGTCCAAAACAGCGTCATGAAAAGATTGTTGTCCGATAACTTCTTTTTCGCGAGTCTCATCACAGTACTTGTAAGGATTTTCAAAAAGCCCTAATTCAAACTTAACCTTTAAAATACGTTTTACAGCATCATCAATAAAAGACGCCTTTACTTTTCCTTCTCTAACTAAAGCTGATAATTCTTTCACATATAAGTGTGATTCCATATCCATATCAGAGCCCGCGTTTGCCGCGATTTTAGCAGCCTCTTTACCGTCTTTAGCAAGACCATGTGACGTCATCTCGTCAATAGATCCCCAATCGGTAACTACAAATCCGTCAAATCCCCATTTCCCCTTCAAAACATCTCTTTGTAAATATTTATTTCCTGTAGCAGGAATACCGTTAAGTACATTGAAGGCATTCATAAAAGTTCTTACGCCTGCTTCAACAGTTGCTTGAAAAGGTGGGAAAATCATATTGTTTAAAGTAGATGTCCCTACATCAACTGTATTATATTCTCTTCCAGACTCAGAGAAACCATACCCTGCAAAATGTTTTGCGCAAGCAGCAATCGTGGTATGGGCTGACAAATCTGTTCCTTGAAATCCAAGAACACGAGCCTTGGCTATTTTAGACCCTAAATAAGGATCCTCTCCAGCTCCCTCCATTACACGTCCCCATCTTGCATCCCGTGTAATATCAACCATAGGGGCAAAAGTCCAATTGATCCCTGCAGCTGCGGCTTCCTCAGCAGCAACTTCAGATGATTTTCTTATCGCTTCTAAGTCCCAGCTTGCTGACTCTGCTAGTGGAATTGGGCTAATAGTTTCATATCCATGAATTACATCAAAACCAATGATTAAGGGAATTCCTAAACGTGATTCTTCTACTGCAATTTTTTGGACACCTCGCACATTTTCGACTCCTCTGACATTAAGCATCGATCCTACATAGCCTTTTCTAAGATGTTCATACTTTTCAGCAGCATCACCTGATTTAGGGGCTGGACCAGTAAGATCCCAAAAACCAACATACTGATTCATTTGACCAACTTTTTCTTCAAGTGTCATTCTTCCAAGCAACTCATTCACTTTACCATCTATATCTTTTATAGAAGATACTTTGGAACTAATCGATAAAGTTGAATTAGAATTACTGCAGGAAATTAAGCTAAGAAAAACGCCAAATAAAACAATATTTAGTTTTAATACTTTCATATTACTGATAAACTCTTATATAATCAACTAACATGGAGTCTGTGGTGAAATTGGGATCAATTGCTCCTCCATTGGTTCCACCCATCGCGACATTGAATATGAAAAAGAAGTTTGCGTCAAAAGGCATTGCATCGTTTGTGTTCATTGAGTAAAACTGAACGTCATCTAATAAAGCTTTAACACTAGAGTCTGTCCATATTAAAGAATACACATGAAACTCAGTTGGAGTACTAAGATCTACCGGCAGTCCATAACTAGCAGTGTTACCATTATTGTTCCAATGGCAAGTTGACTGAACATAAGATTTATCTTCAAATTGCTCCATAATATCAATTTCTCCGCAGTGAGGCCAACCAACAGAGCTATAATTAGCTCCCAGCATCCAAAGAGCAGGCCAAGTACCAGCAACTGAAGGTAATTTAGCACGAATATCAACACGACCATATTTAAAGTCAAATTTATTCTTTGTTGTAATTCTGGCAGAAGTAAAAGTATTGTTAGATCCTTTAATTACCTTAATATTTAAGATTCCATTTTCTTTGTAAACGTTATTGATACTATTAGTGTACGTTTGAACCTCTTGATTTCCCCAGCCGCCACCACCGGTTTCGTAATTCCAATTATTAGTATTAATTGTTCCACTTCCATCAAACTCATCTGACCAAACAAGACCATCAGTATTTCCACCTCCGCCAGAGCCGTTCTCAACGTATATGGTTATGTTTTGAATTTTACTAATACGTTCGTTAGTACTAGAGTAAGCATAAATAGTCACTGGAAATTGGTTTATTCCCTCTGAATAAACTGTATATGAAAAGTTCCCAGAGGTATTTTCAACCTCATCTGCACTATCAACTTTAAAGCCATAACTAACAGCGTTATCTGCAGTAGCTGTAAGATTGAAAATTCCAGACCCATCACCATCGGGGTTTTCTGAGGTTTGCCCTTGAATATCCAATATGACTACTAAATTTGAAGGCAAGTTAGTTTGACTTCCACCTCCTCCACCATCTGGTGGTGTACTAGAACCATCATCATCTGAAGAACAGCTAACGGTCAATAATATTAAAAAAAGTAACTTAATATTTCTCATTGAAACAAATTTAAAGTTTATACAAAAAAGAGGCAAAATTTTTGCCTCTTTTTTGTATAAACTTTCTTGAATATACTATTCTGCTACTAGAATCATCCACCAAGTGAACTCACCAGCTCCATCTACAGTTTTAAGATATAATTCATTTTCGTTATAGAATACTAATTCATAAGTATGATCCCCACCAGTATAATAAGTAAAAAATGCATTATTTGTTAGTTTTATAGAAACCTGCCCTGGGTCAATAATATTCCAATTTTCAGTGTAGTCAGCATACTCATAATTTAATATGTCTGCACCATCTTGACCTCCAGTTCCATTATCTCCTAAATCAGCAAAAACTTGAGCAGTTCTACCAAATATAGTTCCATTAGTAACATGGTTGATAGTCCCGTCTGAGTTAAAAGTCCATCGATCGTCATAGGTTCCAGTACCAACTTTGTCTTCAGGACCAGCTCCGTACCATTCGCAAGGAATTAAACCACCTACCGGACCTAAACCAAAATGACCAGCAACTTCAGATCTGACTCTCCACGTTTTGGAGCTACCACCAGTTAACGCTAAAACTAAATCTGCTGGAGGTGTGTATGTAGCTAATACATCAATAGAGAAAGTCGTTGAGGTAGGGCTTCCAGCAGTACCGTATGCAACAACCGTTACATCATAGTTATTTATTCCAACACTATAAAATGTTTTCTCTATAACTCCTGAAGCTACCATTTCCTCTGCTCCATTAAATATAAATTTATATGAAATAGCATCATTTGCTGTAGCCACGAAATTTACAACTCCACTACCATCTCCGTTTGGGTTATTAGCATCGCTACCAACAATATCAACAGAGATCTCTAGGTTAGTAGGCGAAGTAACATCGCCAAATTCATAAGTATCTTCCTCACATGCAGTAAAAAGCACTAAGGTTAGACATAAACCGATAAAATATTTTATGTTTTTCATGTTTTTTATTTTTAAATTTTAGTAAGTGAGTAAGTCCACCAAACTCCTGA
>JABAZD010000040.1 GCA_018608705.1 Flavobacteriaceae bacterium
GGAAATTATAAAAATAGACTCCCAAAGGAAAATTACTAACCCATATTCCTTCTTGAGTTGCTAGTATATTTAAGGCCTGAAGCCCTTCTTCAAAGGGCAATTGTAAACGCTCATATGTGTTTTGTCTTGCTTTTTTAAACAGTAAACCGTTTTTGTAGGTTCCTACCCACAAAGTACCGAATCTATCATAAGTTATTGATTTAATTTTCTTAATAGTTTCTCCCTTATAAATTACAGGATAGCTAGTGAAATCATTTGTTTCTGGGTTGTAACGGTTCAAATCATCAACATCAGTCCCGACTAATATTTCTGATGAATTAGGTATTTGCGCAAAACAACTTATAATATTGCTACTTAATGATTCTTTTGAAGTGGATTGGGTGTGATGTTGGAATGAGTTGTTGTATTCACTATGAAAACTCACACCCCCAAGCCAAGTGCCAATCCAAATGTTAGCATTGGAATCTTTATATAAAGACCAAATAGAGTTATGAGGTAGGTTCGGATGTTTTTGTTGTTCTATTAAAAGTTTTAGCTCATTGTTATTAATTACAGCAACTCCTTTATCAGTTGCTACCCAAATATTATTATCATTTTTAATTAAACTTCTTATTTGATATCCAGTAAAGGCAACTATTTTGGCTTGGTCTGGGTCAAAGTAATTTGCTACCGAACCATCTGATAGATTAAGTGAAAGTAGACCTTTCGTACCATACCCTACCCACATAACATTGTTGTCAATTAGTACGGAGCTAATTCCATCTCTAAAGCTTTTTTTGAAAAACCTAAATCGATCAGAGCTTTTGGTTTTAAAATATATGTCACCATCTTCATAAAACACCCAGACGGTTTGGTCAGGTCCAATGGTTAAGTAGTTAACGATGTCAATTTTATGGTTTACATTTTGGTAGATGACACTTTTTGTTTCGGGATTATATATCCCAAAACCCTTTTCATCAGAAAGCCAATAGGAGTTGTTCTCATCTTGAAAAAATGAAATAATATCTTGACCAATTTTTTCATTAAACTGATTTCTAATTTCATGTCTTTTAAAATTGTTACTCCGGGTGTTATAAGAACATAGTCCATTTTCAGTAGCTACCCATAAAATTCCATTGTGGTCATTAAAAAGAGTATTGATTCTATTAGTAGATATAGTTGAGGAATCTTTTTCCAAATAGCTATACTTCTTAATTCTTACGGTGTTATAGGAAAACAGACCGTTATTGGTGCCAAACCACATAACTCCTTTACTATCTTCAATTATGGATGTCACTTGAGAATAAGCTATCCCTCCATCAGGGGTTACTTTCGACAATGAAACATGAAGATCATTTTGACAAAATATCCAAATTGGGATTAACAAGAAAAGAATACTATAAAGTCGATATTTCATAATACTAAACTACTAAATATATGGTTCAGCGAATAAAGATTTATGGAATAATGATAGCACTAATGTTACATCTAAGCAACATAGTTGCTAATATGGAACAATGTTACTTAAACCTGGAACAATAATCAAAATAATTTCTAGAACTAACCGCTAATTTTGCAATTATATAACCAATTGATAATTAAATAATATGAATCCAAAATTACAATTTAAAAAGGTATTTATTGCAATCATCACGTTAGTAGTATCTACTTGTATGTTTGCACAAATCAATGTGGAAAATTTTGACTACCCAGAATCTACACTGCTAATTGACCAGAGTATTGGTTTTACTGTACAAGGAAGTGATTCTCCTTCAATTTCTGTTTTAAGCCCAGGTTTAGAATATACTGGATTGGCTGTTTCGGGTGTTGGGAACGCTGCTCACATTAATATCTCTGAAGATGGCGATACGGATCCACTTACCTATGGCCCAGAAAGAATAGCCAAAAAACCCTTCTTCTCCTCTTCGGTAAGTTCAGGGACGGTGTATTTGTCATTTTTGGGGAATATTACAACCACAATCGGCGGAGACTATAATAATTTCTTTATTGCTGTAAGCGATTTCAATTCACAAAGGTTACGTGGAAGAGTAATGGCAAAAGAAGATAGTTCTGGGAATCTAATGTTTGGTTTTACTAAGGGCTACAGTACAGATATTAATTGGACAACAGACTTGTACAATTATAATGAAACTTATCTATTTGTGGTAAAATATGAATTTGTGGCAGGAGACAATAACGATGTAGCCAGTTTGTTTATTTTTGAACAAGGGGGGGATGGTGTGCCAATTACAGAGCCTTCAACTCCTACTCTTACCCCAAAAGATGGCAGCGGTAGCGATCTCACAAATATAAAAATACTTCATTTACGTCAACGAAAAGTAGAGGCTATTGTTGATGGACTCTCCTTAGGTATGAGCTGGAGCGATGTTATTTCAGAAACTCTAAATTTAGATTCTTTTGTCGCAAATCAACGCACTGTTAAGATATTTCAATCTGAGGATGGTAATTTCTTAAAGGTAGAGGTTTTAGGTGCTCATCTAGATGGAGATCACATGGTTAGCATCTTTAACTTAAATGGACAATTGTTACTAAAACAAAACACAAATAATCAAAATAGATTCACATTAGATACCAAAAACCAACTCCAAAATGGTGCCTATGTTTTGGGTATAAATGGTCCAAGTGGTAACTATCTTAAAAAGTTCATGTTTGTTAATTAATTTAAATCAGTGAGCCTGAAAAGTTATTGCATATCAATGTAGTTTCTTTTCGGGTCACCGTTTAATTATATACGATAATAAAGGACTCGAAATAATTTTAATTTTAAAATATCTAATCAAATAAATCAAATATTTATGAGCAACAAACTGATACTATTTAGACTAGTATTCTTAGTTTTTATTTTACTGACTTCCATTAGCCATGGTCAAGATAAAAATATTGAAGGTATAGTTAGTGATAATTCTGGAGTCCCATTACCAGGTGTAACAGTCATTCTAAAAGGAACCAATTTCGGTACAAGTACCGATTTTGACGGAAATTTTAATTTGACCGTTAATACAGGTGAAATTATAGTTTTTTCATATGTGGGCTTTAAAACTAAAGAAGTAAAAATAGGGAATTCTAATACCTATAATATTATTTTGGAAGAAGAAAGTACGGCTTTAGACGAAATTGTCGTAGTTGGATACGGAACTCGGAAAAAGAGCGATATTATTAGCTCTGTTACCACAGTGAAATCAGAAGACCTAAACAGGGTACCTTCTTCAGATATTGGAGATATGCTAAAAGGACAAGCTGCTGGAGTATTTATAACACCGGGAGATTCTGGTCCAGGTAGTTCATCCAATATTCTTATTCGCGGTCAAAGTTCTATTAACGGAGGTAACAATCCTATTGTAATTGTTGACGGTGTTCCAGTAGGTAGCATCAACGATGTAAATTCAAATGATATCGCTTCTATGGAAATATTAAAAGATGCAGCTGCACAAGCCATATACGGAGCTCGGGCATCAAACGGTGTCATCCTTATTTCTACCAAACGTGCAAAAGAAGGAAAAGCATCGATAAGCTATAATGGGTATTTTGGAATGCAGTATATTAATCGAAATTTCGATGTTTATACTCCTGATGAATATGCTATGCTCAAAAGAGAAGCATTTAGAACGGTAAATGGTGGATTATATTTACCAGATCAAGATGTTTTTACGGCAATAGAATTAGAATCTTTACAAAATGGAAATTCCATTGATTGGTTTGATGAAGTACTTAAAGTAGCACCAATAGAAAATCATAATTTTAATTTTTCGACAGGTTCTGAAAAGACAAAAGTATACACAGGTTTTAATTTTCAAAAACAGGATGGTGTTATTCCAGGAACAGATTTTCAAAGATTAATTATTCGTCTTAATGTAGATCAAAAGCTTAATTCGTGGTTAAGTTTAGGCCTTAATACTAATTGGAATATTTCCAAGAAAAACGATCCGGGAACAGGCAATACATTGGAAAGACTAGTTAAAGCTAGTCCTCTAGGTGTTATATATGATGAGAATGGCGACCTAGCATTAAATCCATCAGGGTTCCAAGAAAGCATTAACCCACTTCTCGATTTAGATTCAACTGAAAATCTAGAGAATAATAGAAATGATATCATGAATGTGTTTTTTGATGTCAAACCTTTCAAAGGGTTCAATTATAGGTTAAATGTCAGCAGACGTTCATGGAATCAAAGGGCAGAAGAATATTCAACAAGCAAATCGAATGTTGGGTTTCAAAATGGTGGACTTGGACAGGGTAAAATTACTTTTCAACAATCTTCGGAATGGCAGTTAGAAAACATTTTTAATTATGATTTTGAAAAGAATAATCATAATCTGGATCTTACTTTTGTACAAAGTATCAATGAAAGAAGAAATGACTATTTTAGAAATAAAGCATCAAATCTACAGAACGATATAGTAGGTATTTACGGATTGAGTTCCGCTGAGTTTAATGAACCACTAATAAGTGCTTCAGAACGATCATTACTTTCTTTTGTAGGAAGAGCACAATATGGTTTTAATGGGAAGTATTATTTAACTGCCTCTTTTCGTGTAGATGGTTCCTCTGTATTCGGAACCAATAACAAGTGGGGGTATTTCCCTGCCGTTGCAATGGGGTGGAACGTTCATAAAGAGGACTTCATGGAGGATGTAAATGTTCTAAATAACTTAAAATTGCGTTTTAGTTATGGTAGTGTTGGTAATGAGGGTATTAGTCCATATGGAAGTTTAAGTACGGCAGAGCAGCGGGATTATATTTTCAACGATATTAAAAGTTCAGGGTATATTCCTGGAAATTCATTGCCAAACCCAAATTTAAAATGGGAGACCTCAACAACTTTTAACGCAGCAATAGATTTTGGATTATGGAAGAACCGTGTATCAGGTACTTTTGAATATTATAATACGCGAACCAAAGACCTTTTAGTTAATAAAACCTTAAATGCCGCATTAGGATATACTAGGATATTAAGTAATGTTGGCGAAATTGAAAATAAAGGATATGAGCTTGCAATAAACGGATATATTGTTGATAATAAGGATTTTAAAATAAATGCAGGAGTTAATTTTTCTTCAAACAAGAATAAAATAATTTCATTGTTTGGTTTAGATGAAGATGCAGATGGTATTGAAGATGATGATGTCGCCAATCAATGGTTTATAGGCTATCCAATTGATGTAGATTACAATTATAAGTATGCTGGAATTTTTCAATCTCAGGAAGAAATAGATAACTCTCATCAACCTTATGCTGAAATTGGAAGTATTAGATTAGTGGATGTAGATCCTAATGATGGGGACTTGAATCCGGATGACCGTGTAATTACTAAAAAAGATCCAGATTGGTATGGAACATTTAGTTTAGATGTTACTTATAAAGACTTTGATTTCTCTGCTCAAGCAACTGCAGTTCAGGGTCGTAAAAGAAATAATCCGTACTACTATAGTTACAATCAGGGCGGTGATTTAAGAGGGCTTTTTAATGGTATAAAACAAAATTATTGGACACCGGAAAATACAACGGGTAATTGGCCTAGACCAAATGGTGGAGACAGTCCTGATTTTTTAAATACTCTAGGGTTACAAGATGCCTCATTTTTCAGAATTTCGCTACTTACGTTGGGTTATACACTTCCTGAAAGTTTAATGAATAAATTAAATATGGGCAGTGTAAGGCTTTATTCTACAGCTCGTAATCCTGTTACTATAACTGACTATAAGTCCTATAGTCCGGATCAAAACCCAAATGCCTATCCAGAGCAGGTCTCAGTAGTATTTGGTTTACAGATTACATTTTAAATATGAATTTAAATAACTTAATAAAAATGAAAAGAATTAATTATTTAATTGGATTGGCTATAACTGCGATGTTGTTTTGCACATCCTGTAATGACTTCTTACAAGAAGAACCAATAGATGAAATTTCAACAGATTATATTTATTCATCTTTTGATGGTATCGATGTTGGCGTTACGGCATTATATAACAGGCTACGTCAAAACAATGCTACCGCACGAAGTGGAGATGGTTTCAAAGCTAATGCTTTTACCTTAGTAGGAACAGATTTAGGGCAAATGAGAACATTTTTTACACCATATGACCCCGCTAAACATAACGCAACTTTAGGTTTTGCTAATCAGAAATGGGTAAGTTCTTATCAAATTATAGATAGAGCAAATGCTATTATTACAGCAGCACCAAACTTAGAACAGAATGATAGATTAGAAAAATTAGTCGCACAGGCTAGGCTGATAAGAGGAGAAACTTATTTTGATTTACTTCGTATGTATAGCAATATTTTGTTGGATACCATTCCTACGACTGCTGATAACTATCAAGATATAGTTGAGTACGTTCCGGCAAATCAAGAGGATGTTTATGAGCTTATTGATAGTGATTTTGATTATGCTATTGAAAACTTAAACTACACAGAAGATTTTGGAAGATACAATCAAGCAGTAGCACGTCATTTAAAAGGAAAAAGTGCCATGTGGCAAGGTAACTGGAGCGAAGCAGTTTCTCAGTTTGATGCCATTATAGACGATGGTACTTATCGTCTTATTGAGTTGGATAAAGTTTTTGGACAAGATTTGAATCATGCAGAAGCCATGGCTGTATACCCTAGAGATCAAACGCTGGGTGATTCTGATGATCTTGCAGGAGGTGATGATATTTGGTATAGTTCTTTTTTTAACAATCGTTATTATGAGCTTAATTCAAATGAAATGATACCTAGTGTTGAATTAGGTGGTAACTCTTTAGGATGGGCCTTTCCTAACGATTATTTACAATCACTTTATGATCAAGATAATGATATTAGATATACGACCTATTATTATCCAACAGTATTAATCTCCAATAACCCTAACCATCCAAATTTTGGCAATGAAGTTATCGGATACGAAGATAACTTTAGACGCTATCATTGGAGTTTGAAAAAATACCATGATGATGAGAAGCCGATTGGCTCAAACGGTAACTGGAAGGATTATCTCTATTATCGTTTTGCAGAAACATTAATGTTGGGAGCTGAAGCACATTGGAGAGCAGATAATGAAAATCCAAATAGTCCAAAAGCCTTAGAGTATATTAATAAGATTCGAGAAAGAGCTTTTGGTAATACAGATCATAACTTCACTGAGTTTACTTTAGAAACTTATCTTGAAGAATCAGCTAGAGAGTTAGCATTTGAAAAAAATCGATGGTATTTATTAAAAAGATTAGGTTTATTAGTAGAACGCCAAAATTTATATTATAGACACGGCTCTAATACAAGGAATAACAGACCGTTACCAATGGCACCTCATATGGTTAATTGGCCAATACCACAGGCTCAGCGCGATATAATGGGGCCGTCTTTCCCTCAAAATGAAGGGTATGATGAGTAGTTTAATACGTGATAATAACTTTTAAAATTAATAATTTATGATTTCCATAAAAAATACAATGAGAAATGTGTTTAGCATTTTTTTAATAGTGATGTTCATATCCTGTGAAGATGATATGACGGACAACAAACTAGAAGGTTATGAAGATATCCCAACGAATCTAAACCTAACTTACTCTTTGGATAATGAAAGTAGTGGTTATACAGTAAATTTTCAAGCTACGGCTGAAGGTCAGGTCTTTTTTCTCTTAAAAAAGAATTTGGATGATGACAACCCAGAAAGTTTTACTGAAAATAACTTTTCTGTTACCTATGATCAATTTGGAACCTATAATGCAGTACTGATTGCTCAAGGCATCAGAGAGGCGGCTAGTTTCGAGTTAGTAGTTGAAATTCCTGAAAAAGAACCAGCTGATTTCT
>JABAZD010000035.1 GCA_018608705.1 Flavobacteriaceae bacterium
GTCAAATATCGCCCAAAAGCGCTATTTCGTTAATTGTTATGAAATGTACTATAATGTTCTGCGTTATGTAACTTGAGCTTTGGTTAAAAGCGAAAGTTGTTACTACAGTTTCTTGAAAAAATTTATTCTCAAAAGTTTCTTTGCGATGTTAATGGAACACTTTTTATGCGACGACGTAGGAGGGAAGCATAATATGTGTGGAATGGAAATTATAATTTAAACTTTAAGTTTTAATATAAAAGGGCTAGAAATATAATCTGGCCCTTATTATTTATTTATAATCTTTGAAGATTAATTGCTCCAAAAACACCAATTATCATTGTTATAATTAAGGTTGGCAACATTAAATGCAACCAACTAAAATCTTGTTTTGTTGCATAAAATTTAGCTTCATGATTTTTCCAATTTAAAGAATCGGCAGATTTTTTATCAAATACTTTGGTATAAAACCCTAAACGTAAATCTTCATGAAATTTGCTAAGAGCTTTTAAAAACTCTAAATGACTAATCATATCTGTTCCAGCTAAACTATTAAAGCTTAACTGCGCATGCATGGTTGGAATAAAAAACGCAATATTTTCGCTAACTGTATTACGTTTCATTACTTTTTCCATCATCTCCTTACTGGTACCTTCTGCAGCTAAATCTCCCATGTGTTGCATGCCATAATACCAAATCCAACTGAATTCATCTTCTGGTACAGAATACTTTGCAAACTGTGGATAAGCTTCTAAAAATCCAGTCATGGTTGCATCTTTTTCTAAATCCCATTTTTCATGATAGCCATCACGTTGCTCTACCATAGCATCTAAAGCTTCAGGAACTTGGTATGTGTTAATCACGTAATTATTTACAATTGCTGGAATTAAAATAGTTAAAACCACCCAAATAGAAATTAAAGCTAAGGCATTAAAACTAGACGATTTTAATAACGATACCATCCATAAACATAGTGCGCTCCAGAAACATAAATACAAAATACTTTGTAAAAATATGGCCCAAAAATTTTGGTTTAACGGAATCTGTAAAATAGCACTTGCCATAAATAAAAGCAGTACTAAAACAGCAAAAACAAACAGTATTCTAACGATTAGTTTTTTGAATAAAAAGGATGCTTTTTTAGAAGTTTGTGCTGCCAATATTTTCCATGTGCCTAACTCTTTTTCTTCAGAATATAAGTTAAAAGTCATGGCTATTAATATTAATGGAAACAGATAAATAATGACAAACCCTAAATCTAAATTTCCAGACATTAATAAGGATGGGTTTTCAAAATCAGTATCGTATTTCTGACCTTCTAATCCTCGAATAGTTACGGTTTGCAATAGCGGATTAACATCACTCTGACCAATAGAAATAGCATTAATATTTTCAGGTTTATTAATTAATGTAAAACGCAAGTAATAAAGAAGTAAACCTAAATCATCATTGTGATATTCTACATTTCGCTTTATGCTTTGGTCTTGAAATTCTTGTGCAGCAACTATAGTTTTTTCCTGTTTAACCAGATATTGCTTACCTATTAAAATGCTAATAACTCCAATGCTCATTAATAACACGAGACTAATTAAAAATATTTTTGTTCTAAAAAATGATTTAAATAATAAACTATACATTTTAGATTGCTTTTAAATTAGTAGATAATCTAGACAGACCAAAAATTACTAAAAATCCCCATAGACATAAGGCTAGTATTGAAATCACTTCATTTTTAAAGACCTTGGTGATAGCTAAAAATTTATATTCAAATGGCGGAAATTCTTTCCAGTATTTGTTCGAGATTTTACTAGGTCCTTCTTTTCCTTTATTAGGAATAAAATCCATTTGAAGCTGATTCATATCCTGGGCTAATTTAAACCTGTAGGCTTCTGCTTTACTCTTAAAATGCAAATAGGATTTAAAATCTGTTCCTGAGAATGCCATCGACAAATTCTTAATAGCTGTATACGGATTAATAAATGCGGAATAACGCTCTACATTATTTTGTTGTGTATATACCTCATATAATCTTTCTTGATGATCTAGATACACTGCTGTACTCAATTTTTCACCTTGTGCCATAATAAAGCCACCATAGTTAAAAGGAAGGTCATCTACTTTTTGCACATTATGCGCCAAAAGCACAGAATCTTTTAATGCTTTAAAATGTGGGTCATCAGGATTATGACTATCACCTAACTTCGTCAAATCGTGTTCTACAGCAGTTTCCATCTCTATTTTAGAAGGAGTAGGATAGAAGTAGTAGCCAATAGCTTGTAACGATTTTGGCATTATAATCACAAATAATAACCAAATTCCTAAAAGCTTTACCAAAGCACCTTTAGCAGTTTTACTGAACGCAGAAATCAAAATGGTAATGGCACTTAAAATTCCAAAAAATAATAAGTATGATAGTAATAGAACAAAATACCTAATTAAAGTATCTGAATGTAAGTGATCGTGAGAGCCTATTAAGACAAAAAATAATACAACTAAAAAGACTGTAAATAAAAAAATTAATGACAAGCTCCAAAGACCTAACCATTTGCCAAATACAATTTCTTTTCTGGTAATACCTTGCCCAATTAATAGTTTTAAAGTACCATTTTCACGCTCTTTTGCTATGGTTGCAAAGCCTAAATAGAAAATTAAAAGTGGTATAATAACTTTTAATAGCATGGCCAAACTCACTTCACCAAATCGCAACAAACCTGTAGACATACTAGCTTCAGAAAAATTGACTGTATTTTGTTTGTGGGCTTCTAGAAACACAGCGTTACCTACAAAATTTTCCATACCTAAATCAAAACCACTTAAAACATGTTTTTTTCTTAAAGCAAATGAACCATAATGTGCCATACGATGTGGATGCTTATCGGGATTGCTTTCCCAACTTTCTTGTACATCATCTTGTACTAGACCTCTTGTAAGGTTTTGGTCGTGATAATTTTCCCAACCAGTATACGCTGAAAAAAGCAATAAAAACAAGATCAAAAGTGATGCGATTAACATCACTTTTGACCTAAAAGCATCTTTACATAGTTGTCGTGCTAATAAAAAGATTACATTTTTTCTCATACCTAGAATTTATAGGTGGCATTCAATAAAACATTTCTTGGAGCTCCTGGACCTAATCGAGAAGGGTTAAGACCACCTAACCAATAGGTTTCATTAAATAAATTATTTACTTTAAGCGTTAACTGAATATCTGAGTTAGACGGTTTATAATAAACTGCCGCTTCAAATACTGTGTATTCTGGTAATAATACGCGATCTGTAGAATACGTTGGGTTGTACCAGGTAAATCTTTCATCTACATATTGCGCACCAAATCCAACTCCAATACCTTTTAAAGTTTCAGTCCTAAAGTCATAACGTCCCCAAAAACTTGCATTCTGTTTTGGAGCACCACCAATTGGCTCTCCTATAAACTCTTCTATAGCATCTTCTACAATTTCAGCATCTGCATAACCGTAAGACGCTGTTAATTGAAAATTTGGTGATATAAAACCAGAAATATCCATTTCAAAACCTCTACTACGTTGCTCACCTCTTGTTGTTAGGTTATCTAAATCGTAAGTATCACCTAGTAAGATGTTTTTTTGCGTAATATCATAAATAGCAAGGTTAGCGAATATTTTCCCATTTAAGAATTCCCCTTTTGCACCGACTTCTAATAAGGTACTTTCTAAAGGATCAAATCTACTCGGTGAAGCTGACCAGAAGAAACCTTCGGCAGTTGGTGATAATGAAACTGTATTCGTATGTGGTTGAAACCCTTCTAAATATGTAGCGTAAGCACTAATATCATCTGTAACCTCATAAGTTAAACCTAATCTAGGCACAAATGCACTGGTTTTAAACTCTTCCTCATCACCTTCATAGTCAAAAATATCTTTAAAAGACTCATACCTTAAATTAATTAAAGCTGAAAATTTTCCAACTTTAAATTGGTTTTGAATATAGAAACCATTTGAGGTTGATAAGTTTGCTGGAATTCTTAATTCAGATAAACCGTAATCACTGACATCTCTAGCACCATTAAAAGGATTTTCTAAATCAAAAAATGCAGCAGCAGGTTTTGGAATAGTAATACCATTAACAACGATCTGTTGGAAATTAGCAGCATTAGCAGGATCATAATTAGACTGATTACCATCAACGGTTAAATAGCGTCTAGCACGTAAGAAACCAGCTCCAATTTTTCGTTCCCAACGTGTTGCATCATACCCAACTAATATTTTATTAGTAATCTTGTCGCTCTTGATATCAAAGGTAAAATAAGTACTAAAATTATCTGTTTCCCAGAACTGTTGTCTTTCATCATAACGCAGTCTCGCCAACGTAGGAACCACGTTACCATCAATATCGACTATAGAACCACCAACGCGATGTTCAGCTAAATCTTCATCCCAAGTTTGTTTCATGTATTGGGCATTGAAACTAAAGTCTTCAGCAAACTTTTTACTAAAATTTGCCATGAAAATAAACTCTTTGGTTTTGTAGTGGTCATTAGAAGCACCAACATTTCTTGTGATTGGAGTACTATCTATATCAAATTCACCATTAATAGATCCAAATATTGGCTGACCTCTATCCAAATTACCAACAGCATTATTATATATCATTTCCACGTTTAACGATGTGTTTTCGTCTGGTATATAACTTAACGACGGACTCAATAAAACAGCGTTATTATTTACCACATCTCTAAAAGAATCTGCCTCTTGAATCGCTCCATTAAAACGATACAATAACGTTTTTGACTCATTTAAAGGTCCTGTGAAATCTACAGTAGCTCTCAAAGTACCAAAACTACCTGTAGTTGCAGAAACCTCATTTCGCTTTTCAGCCAAAGGTTTTTTGGTTACCATATTTACAGTTCCACCAGGGTCAGCACTAGAAAAAGTAACTGAAGATGGGCCTTTAATAACTTCTACACGTTCAAGGTGAGACGTAATTGGTTGTAAAAAATAGTACTGACGCGTACGCATACCGTTAAGTATTTGTCCATCATCACCTTGGGTAATACCACGAATGTTATAATGATTGTACAATCCAGTAGACGTCACATTACTCACCGTTTTTACGGCATCTGGTAATTGAAAAGCTATTCGATCAGCTATTAATTCCTTTGTTACCGATGTTATGGCCTGTGGTAGTTCTTTATTTTTTATAGCCACTTTAGTTGCAGAAAAGGAATAATCACTATTGTAATCCGTTCTTATTCTTCCTGTAATCTCAACCAATTGTAATTGCTCTAAACCTTCTTGTAAAATTAAGTTCCCTAAATCGTAAGCTTTTAATTGATTAAACGATTTCTGAAAACTTTGGGTTTTCATTCCAATATAACTTACAGTAATTTCATAATCGCCTGTTTCTGAAAGTTCAAAACTAAAATTTCCATCCTCCTGAGAGATGGTACCATTCTTAACGGTAGAATTTTCGTTAGCATAAGAAATGGTTGCTCCATTAATAGGTACTCCATTTGCATCCGTAATTTTTCCTTTCACGGCTATTTGTGAAGATGATAAGTTGATAGCAAATAGTGCTAGTATAATTGTTATATAATTTTTCATTTTTTTATTAGTGTTCTTTATGATTGCATGTAGTTTGCAAATAATCATTTTAACTAAGTGATTAAAAATTAAACATACATGTTCCTATTTTTATTAAATTGTTTCTAAGTAAAGTTGGTTTAATTGATTTGCATTTATTTCACTAGCCTTTAGTTGCTGTGCTAATACACCTTCTTTCATAATACCGATTGTGGTGCCAAGCTCTACAGCGTTAAAAATATCGTGTGTAGCCATAAAAATCACCTTACCCATATTGGCTAATTCTTTACATATTTTAGTGAATTCAGCAGTCGCTTTTGGGTCTAAACCAGAAGTTGGTTCGTCCATAAAAATAACTTCCGAATTTTTAGCAAGTGCGATAGCTATACCTACCTTTTGGCGCATTCCTTTAGAATAAGAAGAAAGTCTATTATGATGCGCTTCTTCTTGAAGTCCCGTTTTAATAAGAAAAGCCTCCAATTCTGATGTGGAATAGTTAAAACCTGCCAAACGACTAAAGAAGTTTAAGTTTTCAACACCAGATAAGTTACTATATAACTGAACGGTTTCAGGAATATAAGCAGTAAGGGAATTGATATTGTCTTTTCCAACTTCTTTTTCTCCTACAAAAGCTTGACCACCATCTTTATTGATAAACCCTAAAAAGATGTTTAAGGTTGTTGTTTTTCCTGCTCCATTTTGTCCTAAGAGGCAAAAAATTTCACCCTTAAAAACTTGAAAAGATACGTCTTTTAAAGCCATTTTTCCGTTAAATGACTTCGTAATATTTATAGCTTTAAGCATAAATAATGTGAATTAAAAATTGATAAAATATTATAAACACTTACTTAGTTGTTATAAAATTAACAGCAATTAAGTATTTAAATTTATTGAAGTGTTAACCCAAAAAGGGTAGGAGTCCATAGAATATATTGCACAAATAGCGCTATCATTTTGTTTAACAACTTCAATAAACAAGAAGGCATTAAAAAAAATAAAACATAGCTATAACTATCCCATTTACAGGAAAGTATTACATAAAATATGGACTAAAGTAATTTTGGAGGTGGTCTTGTATAGAGGTAACTTAATAAATGTTTGTTGTTAAAAACAACAAATTGAGACCTAATATTTAGTTTCTTATCAGGTAAATAATGTCCCACTTCTTGTAAGTCCGTTGGCTCAACTTCTAAAAAAGGTGTTAAACCTACAACAGTACTGATATCACAAATTTCACAATGATGACTAATAACATCATCTGAAAGATGGGTAAGAGCATGTAAACTTGCTACCTTGAACAATAGAATCATGGTAACAAAAAACATGGCAATTATGTGCTTAACATTTTTCATTGAATTAGCGAAAATAAAAAAATATATATTCTAAAACAACATTAATAAAACACAATTGCATTAATGTTATTTTTCTTTGAAATGGATAACAGCATAACTACAGTTCTCGAACTTGACAAACATTATGTAAAATAGAATCTCGATTTTAACTTGGCCTCATAAAATTTTGGTAAAACAATAAGGAGAAATGAGCGTCTATATTTTAGGGGTTTAGTATTAAAGTTTCTTAAGAGTTACAATTATACAAGTGATTCCAAAGCAATCTTGGACAATTACAATGCTTTCTAAAATATAGCGAATGAGCCGTTAATTGTTTCCAAAATTATATGCAGCCTTGAATTTTTGTTTCTTTTGTTTCAAGACAAAAGATAATGAAACATTAAAAAAAGATTAATTGAAGTTCTACATATAACAAGTGTATAGAAATTTTAAGCAAGGATTTAAGCAAGGGAAAATTTTATACTCTTGTGGCAAGCTTACGAGAATCGTCTAAAATTTTTTATTACGTAATTTTATCGAATACACGATTTTTAATAAGAGCAAAAAGGTTAGCTTTTTTTTGGCGTTGGCAAGCGTTGGATAATTGTGTGTAAAATAAATTGCCAGAGCAATTTGATTTTATAAAACAATCGAGCGCTTGGTAGCGGCTATTTTACATAACGGCTAATTATAGATACAAATGTTTTATAAACGCTGCGAAGCAAACCGCTTAATAGTTTAATGACCCAAGTTCCAATTATTCTTAAGAAAACGAATGCTTCTGGGATATTTTACATAATACTACATTATAGCTATCAAATGGATAAACCACTCTTATTAACTAAACAATACATTTGTACTATAATTTATATTATGTTAAATAAGATTTATAAAGTAATACTACCCATCT
>JABAZD010000067.1 GCA_018608705.1 Flavobacteriaceae bacterium
TTAATAAAATGTCACTAGTTGTATTTTACTTTTCTTAAAATACGCATGCTTTTTTTATAAAGATCGTAAGCTTCTTCGCTGTAGTTGTATAGCAGCTTTTTTGATGATTTAAGCCTTGTAATCGCTTCTTCGATGCCGTTGAAATAACAGATAAGATATGTGGCAGGGGCATTTTTTAAATCGCTAATTTGCTCTAAAGTAAGTTCAGCGTCTAGTTTCAGTCGGTCCATAAGAGCGTTGTTTGAATTAAATGTGTGGCGTAACGCTTTTTTGTCGTATTGAGGGGGTGAAAAAAGAAATTCTGAGTCGATATTATAGGTCGCATTATTTCCAAAAGTGATGGTGGTTTTTTCTAACTTGAAATATGAGTTTTCTCCATCAAGACCAAGATTAACGTATTCTGTAATTTCAAAGGAGTCCTTGTCATATGAAATTTCGACAGCGTCTAAAGCAGAATAAAACAATCTAACTTGTTCGTTTATTAGAGCGATATCAACCCTAGAATAGAACGTTTGATTTTTAACGCTTTTTCTAAGGCCAGACCAACACATAACAAAATATTCTTTAAACACTTTATATTTCGGATCAAAATCTTCTCTTTGAACCATAAAATCAAATACTCCATCTAAAGTGTATTCAATATTGTTTTGCGCATGAGCTTCAATAGCTGTTACAATTTCAGAATTAAAATCAGTTAGTTGGGTAACGCTGTTTTTTGGGATGCTCATGCTCCCTTCTCTAAAAAAAACAGACCCAATACAATATTTCCAAATATTCTTTCTTAGAGATGTAATTTCTTTTGTTTCTTTTGGGCGAATAGTAACTAACCCAACGACTTTGTCGTTGTTAAGGTGCGGAAATGGGATGTTTTCATATTGAATTACAGGAGGGTGGCTCAAATATGCATTAACAAGGTTTTGAATCTTGCTGTCGTCAAAAAAATCAACTCCTATGATGTGATTATATTGGTCGTCGATCCCAATAACAATATAAGAATTGTTGTTGGGGTTGCTATTTGATAATGCACAAATATGCTTCAAAAACTTGGCTTTTCCTTCTTTGCTACTAATATTAATTTGCAGCTTTTTGTCATAAAAACTGCTCTCGTCATTATGTGCAAGTAGGTTTTTTATAAGAAGTCGCTTATTGATCATTTTTGAGGTGCCTTTGTGTTGTTTGTAAATCTAAAAACAAACTGCGTCATGTTTAGTCTCTTAAAGTTAATAAACAAACAGAGTAAATGAATTGAAATGAATTTAAGTTTTAACCATTTGTTAACAAGGGGAACGAAAATATTTTAACAAATTGCAAACTATAACTTATCAGATCAATAATTAGTTAAACTAAACATCATAATGGAGGGAGATAAAAACGGGGTTGATATTCAATCAATCAATGAAAAAATTGAAAAAGAAAGTGCCTTTGTAGATTTGCTTACGCTTGAAATGAACAAGGTAATTGTTGGGCAAAAACAAATGATTGAACGACTACTTATCGGTCTTCTTGGACAGGGACATATCCTGTTAGAGGGGGTTCCTGGTCTTGCCAAAACATTAGCCATTAACACTTTGTCTAAAGCGGTAGCGGGTAGTTTTAGCAGAATTCAGTTTACACCAGATTTACTTCCGGCAGATGTTGTCGGGACTATGATTTACAATATAAAAGCAAATGATTTTAGTATAAAAAAAGGTCCTGTTTTTGCAAACTTTGTGTTGGCGGATGAAATTAATCGTGCGCCCGCCAAGGTTCAATCCGCTCTTTTAGAGGCAATGCAAGAAAAGCAGGTTACTATTGGAGATGAAACTTTTGTCCTTGATAAGCCGTTTCTTGTAATGGCTACTCAAAACCCTGTAGAACAAGAGGGAACTTACCCCCTTCCAGAGGCACAAGTAGATAGGTTCATGTTAAAAACAGTCATAGATTACCCGAAAATTGAAGATGAACAACTTATTGTTAGAGCGAATCTTAAAGGTGATTTTGAAAAAATTAAACCCGTAGTGACTGTTAAACAAATTTTAAGAGCGCAGGCTGCTGTTAGGGAAGTTTATATGGACGAAAAAATTGAGAAATATATTTTAGACATTGTTTTTGCCACCCGATATCCTGAAAGATATCGTTTGCCAGAGTTAAAGCCTTTAATTTCTTTCGGGGCTTCACCTAGGGGGAGTATTAATTTAGCTACCGCCGCAAAGTGTTATGCTTTTATAAAGCGTCGAGGGTATGTCATACCAGAAGATGTTCGTGCGGTCGTTTACGACGTTCTTCGTCACCGAATAGGTATCACTTATGAGGCAGAGGCGGAAAATGTATCCTCAGAAGATATTATTAGTCAAATTGTCAACGTTATTGAGGTTCCTTAGTTGTTGTTGCGTTTATTGTATAGCTTAATCCGTACCTAATTAATAGTGCACTTGTTTAATGGACACCAAGGAATTACTAAAAAAAGTTAGAAAAATAGAAATTAAAACTCGTCGGCTTTCCGACCATGTGTTTGGTGGTGAATACCATTCTACTTTCAAGGGCCGCGGGATGACTTTTTCAGAAGTAAGACAGTATCAATATGGGGATGATGTGCGAAACATTGATTGGAACGTAACGGCCCGCTGTAATGAGCCCCATATTAAGGTTTTTGAAGAAGAGCGCGAACTTACGCTTATGTTGATGGTGGATGTGTCTGGATCAAAAATATTTGGATCAGAAGCGCAATTTAAAAATGAAATCGTTACTGAAATTGCAGCCACGCTTGCCTTTTCGGCAACACAAAACAATGACAAAATTGGCCTCATTTTGTTTTCTGACGCCATTGAATTGTATATCCCACCAAAAAAGGGGCGCTCTCATGTGTTAAGAATCATTAGAGAGTTGATTGAGTTTGAGCCAAATAGTAAAAAAACAAATATTGCTCAAGGCTTAAAGTTCCTGTCTAATGTGATGAAAAAGAAAGCAATTGTATTCCTTCTTTCTGACTTTATGGCTAAAGACTATCAACACAACCTAAAAATCGCGTCTGGTAAACACGACATTACAGGAATAAGAGTTTATGATAAATATGAGGCTGAAATTCCTAACTTGGGAATGATACAGGTTCAGGATCAAGAGACGGGTGCCAGTTTTCTTGTTAACACCGCTTCCAAATCTGTTCGTAGGAACTATCAGGCAAGCTACAAAGACAGCGTTGATTACTTTTCTAACAGTTTTAAAAAATCTGGCGCTGGAGCTCTTGATTGCAGGGTAGACGAAAGTTATGTGAAAAAATTATTGGGCTATTTTAAACAACGTGGATAGATATATGAAGTCAACGTCAAACATAAAACAATTTTCAAGCCAAGTTGGCCTTTGGCTAGTTTTTTGTATGCTTTTTTCTCTGTCGGGAAATGGCCAAGTGACATCTAGTATAGACTCAACCGCCATAAAAATTGGCGAAGAATTACGATACAGTATTGAGGTAGACACAGACTCTACAGCTCTGGTTGTTTTTTCTGAAGAACAAACGTTTCAACCGCTTGAAATTATTAATAGTTACCCTGTAGACAGCACGAAAAAAGAGAGTTATTACAGGTTAACTAAAACGTACGGGCTAACTCAGTTTGATTCTGGAACCTACACAATTCCTAAACAAAAAATTGTAATTGGTGACAAAATATTTTATACAGACTCGCTAAAGGTTCAGGTAAATCCAGTTATTGTAGACACAACTAAACAAAAACTATTTGACATAAAGCCGATAACGCAAGTTGAAAAAACGCGATCTAATCTTTGGGCTAGGATCGTATTTTTTTTGTTAATAATAATAGTCCTTGCCGGTATAATATATTGGTTTATATGGTATAAAAAACCCTTAACTGAAGCTGAGAAAGTTGCTGCGCTTCCACCATATGAACGTGCTAGAATTGCTCTTGAGAAACTAAATGAAGATCAATATTTTAGAAATGACGATGTTAAACAGTTTTACTCCGATTTAACGCTGATCTTAAGGCAATATCTTGACGAAAAAGTTTACGACCAATCACTAGAAAGCACAACAGACGAGCTTGTCTTTCGTTTAAAAACACTTCAAGCCGCTAATCAAATTAATCTAAGCGCAAATACTATTCGGAATATTGATACAATATTAAAACGTGCAGACTTAGTTAAGTTTGCAAAGTCTCAGCCCGACTTTGAGCTAGCAAAACTAGACAAAAGTACTATTGAGCTTGAAATTAAACAAGTCAAAGAAGGGTTGCCTGAGCCTACAGAGCAAGAGTTGTTGAGAGACTTAGAATACCGAAAGGCTATTGAAGACAAACAAAAAAGAAAAAAACAGAGGCAGATCATAATGGGTGCTGTTGGGGTTTTAGTGATTTCAATTGCCGTTCTTGTTGTTAGGTCTGGGTTTACAAACGTAAAAGACACCGTTCTTAGGAACCCAAGTAAACTGTTATTAGAAAAAGCACATTGGGTTAAAAGTGAGTATGGGGCGCCCGGAATCACCCTTTCAACTCCCGTTGTTCTAGAGCGTCAAACTATTAAATATCCTGAAGAGATAAAAGACAGTGTTCAGTTCGTTAGCTTCGCTTATGCTGGGAAAGACACTCCAGTAGACGTGTTTGTAACAAGTTCTAAGTATGCTTCTAAAACAAAGCAAAACGAGAACAAAAAAGAGGTGCCAATTGATGTTTTAAAATTTGCTGAGTTGGTTCTGGATCGATTTGAAAAAGAAGGGGCAAAAAATATTATTTCTAGAAATGAGCAATTTATAACTCCCAACGGACAGGAGGGTATTAAAACCTTCGGAACTGCAGATTTTGTTACTAATAATGTGCTTTCCAAAGGAGCATATATTGTTTTAGGCTTTTCCACCCCTAATTTATTACAACAGGTTGTTTTAACCTGGAAAGAAGATGATGTATATGCCGATCAGATCATGGAACGTATCTTAGGCTCTATTGAGCTTATTACACTAACAGAAGAACAAAAATAATGTTTAAAGAAATCGATTTTACTCAAACAGAATTTCTATGGCTACTTGTAATAGTTCCGTTGTTGGTGTTTTGGTATGTCTTAAAAAACAAAAAACAAACAGCGCAACTAAAGGTTTCTAATACAAAAGGTCTCCAAGATAAATCAGTTTGGACAACCGTTAAACATCTACTGTTTAGCCTACGTTTAATAGCCATAATGCTTATTATCTTCGCCCTTGCACGTCCGCAGACTGTAAATGTCTCTTCAAAAACAAAAACAACCAAGGGGGTTGACATTGTTATGGCTATTGATGTCTCAGCAAGTATGCTGGCAAAAGACCTAAAACCCAACCGTCTTGAAGCGTTAAAAAATGTCGCTGCGGACTTCATTAAAGGGCGTCCTAACGATAGGATTGGTCTCGTGGAATACGCGGGTGAAAGTTATACTAAAACTCCGGTCACAAGTGATAAAAGTGTTGTGCTACAATCCTTAAAAGATATAAAGTATAACTCGATCATTACTGGAGGGACTGCAATAGGTATGGGGTTGGCAACAGCTGTCAACAGAATAAAAGACAGTCGGGTGAAAAGTAAAATAATTATCTTGTTAACAGATGGGGTAAATAATGCTGGGTTTATAGACCCTCAAACCGCTAGTGAGCTTGCCTTGGAGTATGGCATTAAAACATATACTATCGGGCTTGGCACAAACGGAATGGCCTTATCCCCTGTGGCGCTCAGAAATGGTGTCTTTCAGTATGGGCGAATCCAAGTAGAGATTGACGAAAAACTACTAAAAGAAATTGCCGAGGTAACTGGAGGTAAGTATTTTAGAGCCACTAATAATCGCAAATTAAAAGAAATCTATAAAGAAATTGATGCGCTCGAAAAAACAGAAGTAGAGGAGTTTAAGTTTTATAATTATGAAGAAAAATTTAGGCCTTTAATTTTGCTTGCTTTGGGATTGTTGCTATTTGAGTTCTTGTTAAGATTCACCTTATTTAGAAGTTTTATTTAATGTATCAATTAGAAGAAAAAATATGGTTTTGGGCGTTCATTATCATCCCTGTGATGTTACTGCTCTTTTTGTGGACTTTTTTATGGAAAAAAAGAACACAAAAATCTTTTGGGAGCGCCATTGTCCTTAAGAGGTTGAGCCCTGATTTATCATTTTTTAAGTCCGCGCTTAAGTTTGTAATTCTCTGCCTAGCAGTTAGCTTTTTAGTAATTGGGTTAATAAACCCGAAGATTGGTACAAAGCTTGAAACTATAAAAAGGGAAGGGGTTGATATTGTTTTTGCTATCGACGTATCTAAAAGCATGCTGGCTGAGGATGTAGCCCCTAATCGTTTGGAAAAATCCAAACAACTTGTAACACAAATAATCAATAATTTAACAAGTGATCGCGTCGGAATTATTGCCTACGCCGGAAAGGCATTCCCGCAACTCCCAATAACAACCGACTATGCATCCGCCAAAATGTTTTTACAAAGCATGAACACGGATATGCTGTCCTCACAAGGAACAGCGATAAATGACGCAATTCAGTTGTCACGAAATTATTTTGATGATGAAGAGCAAACAAATAGGGTTTTAATTATAATCTCTGATGGAGAAGATCACAACAATTTAAGTGTTGAGGTTGCAGGGGCCGCTTCTAAAGAAGGAATAAAAATTTATACCATAGGGGTTGGAAGTGAAAAAGGAGCGCCTATCCCCCTAAAAAGAAATGGTGTAATAATTAGTTATAAAAAAGACCAAAACAACGAAACGGTTATTACAAAGTTAAATGAGAAAACTTTGAGGTTAATTGCAAACGAGGCGAAAGGAACCTACATCGTTGGAAATCAAACAGCTGCTGTAGTTGAGCAAATAAGAACTGTTTTAAGCGCTATGGACAAAAAAGAGTTTGAGGCAAAAGAATTCGCAGAATATAAAGATCAGTTTCAGTGGTTTTTAGGAATCGGGTTGTTTTTATTGGTTTTAGACATCTTATTGTTAGAACGAAAAACAGCTTGGTTAAAGCGTCTTAATTTATTTAATGAGAACTTATGAGCATGATTAAAGGTTTAATATTGTTTTTTAAAGTCCCGCACAAACGATGGTTTAGAATTAATAACGTCCGTCTAATCTTTTTTCTTTTAGCAAGCTTTTACGGAAGTGCTCAGGATGAAGCTCAGCTCTCTATGTCGAATAACTATATTTTTGAAGGAAATTCGATCGTTGATGATGATTTTATAGAAGCTGAAAAAAAATACCGTTTAGGGGTGTCTGCAAAACAAAACAATGTAGTGGGCTCGTATAATCTTGGAAACGCATACTATAAGTCTGAGCTTTACGACGAAGCTATGCTTCGACATTTAGAGGCGATTAAAAATAGCGTCTCGAAATTAGAAAAGCACAACGCATATCATAACATTGGAAACACACTCATGCAACAGAAGCGTTGCCAGGAAGCTGTATCAGCCTATAAAGATGCTTTAAGAAACAACCCCACAGACAATGAGACACGCTATAATTTAGCGCTCGCTCAAGAATGTGCAAAAGAGCAAGGCAATGGAGATGGAGATGGAGATGACGAAGACAAGGATAAGGATAAGGATAAAGACAAGGATGACAAAGAAAACAGCGACGAAAACAAAGATAAAGAAGAAAAAAACAAAGATAAAGAAGGTGAAGACGAAGACAAAAAAGAAGGAAACGATAAAGAAGATGAAGACGGAAAACCAAAGGAGGACAATGGAAACCAAGAGAACAAAGACCCAAACAAAGATAAAGGACGGCCAAAGCCTCAGCCTGGAAAAATATCTCCCCAACAGGTAAAAAATCTTCTTGAAGCGATGAATAACGAAGAAAAAAAAGTGCAAGAAAAAATGAACGCGTCCAAAACAAAAGGGATTAAGGTTAAAAGTGAAAAAGACTGGTAAAATGAAAATAAAGTTACTTGTATTTATGTTTTTTATCTCAGGCCTTCTGTCTGGACAAGTCTCTTTTAATGCAAAGACAAGCAAGAAACGGCTTGGGATTAATGAGCGTCTTAGAATTGATTTTACAATGAATAAAGATGGGGACGAATTTGAGCCTCCTGAATTTAAAAACTTTAGTGTGGTTGGCGGGCCAAGTCAGTCAATAAATAATTCTTGGATTAATGGAGTTCGGTCGTTTTCAAAAACGTACAGTTATTTTTTAGCTCCTAAAAAAAGAGGGGTGTTTACCATAGGGCAAGCTACTATTGAAATTGATGGAGAGGTTTATAAAACACTTCCTGTAAAAATAAGCGTTAGCGCCGCTATAGAAAAGCCTAAAGACCCTAATGACCCCAATTACATTGCTTCTGAAAAAATACACCTGGTTGCTGAGGTTTCTAATTCAAAACCGTATTTAAATGAAGCGATAACCGTGGTGTATAAATTATATGTCGCTCAGGGGGTTGGAGTTCGGAACTCCAGGGAAATAGACAAGCCGCGATATAGTGATTTTTGGAGTCAAAACATTGATGTAGAAGGCTTGGGCGCGCAACAAGGAAGCTACAAAGGAGAAGACTACCTTTATGTGGTCCTTAAGAAAACAGTTTTATATCCTCAAAAAACAGGTAAGTTAAATATAGAGCCGCTGTCTCTTGATGTTACTGTTGAGGTTCCGTCTAACAGAAGAGATGTCTTTGGCCGATCTTTTACAAATACTGTCAATAGAAGAGTTTCCGCTGGCAAGAGAACTATTAACGTAAAACCACTTCCTGAAAAAGGAAAACCAGAAGGTTTTTCTGGGGCTGTAGGGTCTTTTGATTTTAAGCTAAAAACAAACAAAAAAGAGCTAAAAACCTCTGAGGCCTTTGAGGTTAATTTAGAAGTTTCTGGAAATGGAAATTTAAAGCTTTTTAAGCTTCCGGCGCTAATTCTACCAAGTGCATTAGAGGTTTATGAGCCAGAACACATTGAAAAAGTAAGAACGCTTGTTTCTGGAATGAGAGGTCGAATAACAGACTCCTATACAGTCGTGCCAAATGACCCAGGAAGCTATCCTATTCCTAGTGTTTCTTTTTCTTATTTTGACCTTAAATCAAAGCGCTATAAAACACTCAGGTCGGAGCGATTAATTATCACAGTTAATGCTGGGGCAGAACAAAGCAACAGGCCTGAAGGTAAAACGAATAAAAACACTAACGTTGCTGATGTGAAACAATTTCAACCTTTTAGGACAACTGCCAACTTTAGCCCTGTTAAGTCTAAGTTATTTTTTAGATCTTTTTTATTTTGGGTGTTGCTGTTAGGCCCTTTTTTGTTAATTCCTGCTTTTCTGTTTTTCATAAGAAGTCGAAAAGCAAGGGCGTTAGACGTTGTAGGAAATAAAATTAGAAGAACAAACAGATTAGCACGTAAATATCTTAGTGAGGCTAAAAATTCTCTAGGTCAAAAAGATCAGTTTTACAATGCCTTAGAGCGTGCACTGCACAATTATTTAAAATCAAAATTAAGGATAGAGACCAGCGATTTTAGTAAAGATAAAGTCCGCGAATTATTAAATGATAAAAAGATAGGTCTCACGGACTTGGAGGGGTTTGTTTCTGTTTTAACTTCTTGTGAAATTGCAAGATATACTCCGCTATCAAGTGTAGACATGGAAAATGATTTTGAAAAAGCTGCACAAGTAATTATAAAACTAGACAAACAATTAAAATAAAACAATGAGGTATTTTCTTATTTTTTGGGCAGTTAGTTTGATTGGAAGTTCTCAAGCAGGTGAGTCCTTTGAAAGTGGTAATCAATTTTATAACTCCGGTAATTATCAAAAAGCGGCTTCCGAGTATAGGTCTGTCTTATCAGAAAACCTGCACTCAGCTTCATTATATTACAACCTTGCGAATTGCTATTATAAATTAAATGAAGTCGCGTTAAGTATTTTTTATTACGAGAAAGCCCTCTTGCTTGATCCCGCCAGCAAAGACATTGAAATTAATCTTGGTTTTGCACAAAAAATGACTGTTGACTCTATTGAACAAATCCCTGAAAGTGGATTTTCAAAATGGTTTACTCAAGCATTAAATAGCTTGAGCGTAGACGGTTGGGCTATACGGTGCGTCGGTTTATCTTTTTTGTTCGTAACGCTCTTTTTGTGTTATTTGTTATCTTATTCTGAGTCTAAGAAAAGAGTGTTTTTTGTGTCAAGCAGCCTTGTCTTAGTGCTGTTGGTAAGCTCTCTTTTGTTGTTGTTTAATAAAGATAGTCTTAACCGATCGATACACCCCGCTATTGTTTTTGTAAAAGAAGTCGACGTTAAATTAGAGCCAAACCTTGGGTCTGAAACGGTTTTTATGTTGCATGAAGGTACTAAGGTCTTGGTGATTGAGCGCTATGAGTCCGATTGGTCAAAAGTAAAGTTGCAAAATGGTGAAACGGGCTGGATTGCAAAATCTAAACTTAAAGAGCTTTAGTATTAGGATTTATCCTATCTTTACGTATGAGCTATTGTAAAGTGCATGTTTCTAAGTTTATTTCTTTAATCCTTTCTGTTTGTTTTCTATTTGTTTTAACGGGGCCAACGTTTGTGCTCTTAACGCATGGAGGTGAAGAGCTAGGTGTCTTTTTAACAATAGAAAAAGAAGCTGAAAACAAGGGTTTAGAAGAGATTAATGATTTATCTGAGCTTGACTTTGACTTAAACGCCTTTTTTAAAATACCTTTTTTTGAGGAGCTTTCCTCATTTTTGCACTGGCCTTACAAAGATGTTGTTAAGATTAATGATTTAAAAATCACCTCTCCTCCCCCTGATTTAGTTTAACTTTTTTCAAGTTAAATAGCATAGCTTATTCGCTGTGTAAAGTCTAAATAAAATTCCTATTATAATGAAACAGTTTTTTTCCAACCTCAGAGGGGATGCTTTCGGTGGTATAACAGCAGGTGTTGTGGCGCTGCCACTAGCTTTAGCCTTCGGAGTGTCATCAGGCCTTGGTCCAAGCGCGGGACTATATGGCGCTATTTTTATTAGTTTTTTTGCTGCTCTTTTCGGAGGCACTAATACGCAAATTTCTGGACCTACAGCCCCAATGACAGCTGTGAGTATGGTTGTGATTGCAGGAATTGTCGCCGCAAATAATGGCGATATTAGTGTTGCGCTTCCTGCTATACTTACAGTTTTTTTAATTGCGGGTTTGTCTCAAGTAGGGCTTGGACTGTTGGGGCTTGGAAAATATATTAAGTATATTCCATACCCTGTGGTTTCTGGTTTTATGACCGCTATTGGAGTGATTATTCTGTTAACTCAAATTTTACCTTCTCTAGGTTACAACCCTAAAGAAGATCTAGAATATGTAAACACGTTTAAAGCCCAAGCGAAAGAGGTGGTCCTTCAAAATATTTTAAAAGATGAAACTGGAGAAGGCGTTTTGGCTTTAGAGAACTTTGAGAGCGCCCTTGAAAAAGGAGCTTTAATTAACGAAGAAAAAATCTTCAGCGAGTCTAAAACCTTGGCCTCTAAAGAAGCCTCTGGAACAGTGGGTGCATTAAAATTACTGCCAAGGGCTTTACAAAATATTAATTGGTTAGAGCTGTTGCTGGCAATAGGAACAATTCTAATTATTTACGGCTTTAAGCGTATTACGACGAAAGTCCCTAGTACGCTTGTTGCTTTAATTGTAATGTCTGGGTGTGCTATTATATTTAAGCTCGACTACGTTCCAATCGAAAAAATCCCTAGTGGATTACCTGTGCCTCAACTTGCAATTTTTACTCAGTTTGAACTTTCCGCTATTACCCCATATATCTTTACTGGCTTTACTCTGGCGTTGCTTGGTGCTATTGACTCTTTACTTACAAGTATTGTCGCTGATAACATGACTAAAACGAAGCACAACCCTAACAAAGAGCTTATCGGTCAAGGAATTGGAAACAGTATAGCTTCTATTTTTGGAGGTATTCCTGGGGCTGGAGCAACCATAAGAACTGTTGTGAATATAAACTCAGGGGGGAAAACTAAGCTTTCAGGTATGATTGCAGGGGTTATGCTGCTTTTTGTTTTATTAGCCCTTGGACCTATTGCCTCTAAGATCCCAAGTGCGGTTCTTTCTGGAATATTAATAACCGTTGGGATTGGTGTTATGGACTACAAGGGGCTGAAGGCAATTCCTGCTCTGCCAAAAGATCTTTCTTTTGGGCCTCTAAAATTAAGCTCAGAGGTTTTAATAATGTTAATCGTTTTGTTTTTATCTACGTTCTGGGACTTAATTTTTGCTGTTGGAATTGGTTTAATTATTTCGTGTCTAATGTTCATGAAGAAAATTGGGGACTTAACCACTAAGTCTTCTGGTGTTTCAGTGTTAAAAGAAAAGGCTTGGCCTGATGAAAAGGCCTTTCCTAGCGCTTTAAAAGAAACTGTCTTTGTTAAGCAAGTTAGGGGGCCCTTGTTTTTTGGTTCCACTTCAGACTTTCAGCAACTGTACAAACAAATTCCCGATTCCGCCACCAAGGTTATCTTGCGACTAGGAAAGATGGAGTACTTAGATCAATCAGGGTTATATGCAATTGAGGACATGATTCAAGATTTGCAAACTAAAGGCGTTGAGGTTTTGTTTGTAAACGTCTTGAGGCAACCCCGTTATATGATGGAAAGAATTGATATTATCCCTGGATTTATACCTGAAAAACAAATATTTAGCGATTTCAAATCTTGTATTGAGAGCCTAATTGAGCGGCACGCTAAGTAGTCTAGAGGTCGGGGGTGATTGGAATATCAACTTGATTAGCGGCACTTGCAAGTTCTGGCAAAATTCTTGGGGCTATCGATTTTACCGGCTTATAAAATATCGACGCCTGTATCTCGTCGTTAGAGACAAGTGGTATTATCTTGTTTAAAGTGTTAAATATCAATAAAAATATACTTATTATAAATACGACTTTGCCTCCTCCAAAAATAGCCCCTAGCAGTTTGTTTATCACTCCTAAAGCCGCAAAGTCTGCCAGTTTTGTGAGTGCTTTTCCTGCTAATGAAATCGCCAACACAATGAGGACAAACGTCACTGCAAAAGCAGCAATCTTTATGGTGTTTTTATTCCAGCTAAAGTTGTTTGATAAAATTTCTGCCGCGTAACTACTGAAGCGTGTCCCGCCATAAACCCCTACAATGAGTGCCAGAAGAGATGTTACCTCAACAAAAAGCCCCTTGAAAAACCCCTTAATAATACCGTAAAGAGTTAGTGCTCCAATAATAACATCAATGATTGACATGGTGGGTGTTTGGTTAAAAAATATTTATAAGATAAATGTTTCGTTTCTATTTTAATACACGTTAAATTTACAAAATAATTATGGCTCGAGACGAAGAACTTAAAAAACGGTGGGGGGAGGTGGTAGAAAAACTGTCCTCAAAATTTGCTGATGGTGAAATTTTAGACCTAGATGGAATCATTTATCTTATTGGTGTTCAAGAACTTGGCCAATTGCACCGTACATTTAAAAAAGACGAAAAACTTAATCTGATGCATATTGCTATTTGTCGTCTTTTAGAGCCTTATGGTTACTACGAGTTTGACTATTTTGACGACCAAGGCTGGCCTCACTATGTAGTTAAAGAAAGCTTACCTAGCCTTAAGGCTGGAGAACAAAGTATCCTTATGAAGAGTGCAATTGTAAACTATTTTCTTGAGGGAGAATTTATTAGTTAACTTTTATTAAATTTGATTTTTATTTAATTTATCATGATAAAACATATCTATAAATATGTAGAAGAAGTCGAGGCCTTTGAAGCGCAATCCTTAGAAGAGGTTGAAGCTTTTAGAATTAAGTTTCTTGGTAAAAAAGGTGTTTTAACTGGTTTTTTGGCAGGTTTTAAGGAAGTGCCAAATGAAGAAAAAAAGGACTATGGACTGGCTATTAATAAATTAAAAGATGCGGCACATCAAAAAGTTAACTCTCTAAAAACAGCCTTATCCGATAACGCTAATGACATTCCTTTGTTTGGAGATTTATCTCGTCCGGGCGAGTCCTTTCAAATAGGGTCGCGTCACCCAATCTCGTTAGTAAAAAATCAAATTATTGATATCTTTTCTAGAATTGGTTTTAACGTAAGTGAGGGGCCTGAAATTGAGGATGATTGGCATAATTTTACCGCTTTAAATTTGCCGGAGCACCACCCCGCCAGAGACATGCAGGACACTTTTTTTATACAAACAAACCCTGATGTTTTGTTGCGCACACACACAAGTTCGGTTCAGGTTCGATATATGCAAAGCAATAAACCGCCTATCCGTACAATTTCACCAGGAAGAGTTTATAGAAATGAAGCTATCTCTGCGCGATCCCATTGTTTTTTTCATCAAGTGGAGGGCCTGTATATTGATAAAAATGTAAGTTTTGCAGACCTAAAGCAAACTCTTCAATATTTCACAACAGAGCTTTTTGGTAAATCAAAAATTCGTCTTCGTCCGTCCTATTTTCCTTTCACTGAGCCGAGTGCTGAGGTTGATGTCTATTGGGGTTTAGAGACAGAGACTGATTACAAAATGACCAAAGGAACGGGTTGGTTAGAAATCATGGGGTGTGGAATGGTAGACCCAAATGTTCTTGAAAATTGTGGAATCGACCCTAAAGTATACTCTGGTTTTGCCTTCGGAATGGGAATCGATAGAATAGCCTTGCTGTTACATCAAATTAGTGATATTCGTTTATTGAGTGAAAACAACGTGCGCTTTTTAGAGCAATTTAAAAGCCACTTATAACATCTGTGCTCTTTATTATGAGAAATCTATTTTTAAAGGTTGTTTTTATAGTGCTTATTAAGTCAACGGCTGCGGGTCAAAACGCTGTGTTGAACACAAACACTACTAAACCAGTGTTGGCTATCGAAAGCTCAAGTGAGGTTAGCCTTTTATTCATAGGTGACTTTATGGGGCATTTGGACCAAATAAACGCTGCTTACAACAAAAGTTTAGGGGTTTATAATTATAATCCTACCTTCAACAAAATAGCGCCTATTCTTAATGATGCTGATGTGACAATTGGAAACCTCGAAGTAACTTTAGGGGTTAGGCCTTACTCTGGATATCCGCGATTTAGTTCGCCTGCGTCTTATGCGTCTGCCATTAAACAATCGGGAGTAGACGTATTGGTTACCGCTAACAACCACTCTTGTGATAAGAATAAAAAAGGGCTTGAGAGAACCATTGCTGTTTTAGACTCCCTTAATATTGGTCACACAGGAACTTTTGTAAGTGAAAAAAGTAAACTAGTTAGCCCCGCCTACGTGATTGAAAAAAACAACATTAAAATTGCGATTCTTAATTACACCTATGGCACAAACGGAATCTCTCCTGGCCAACCAAATGTTGTAAATTATCTAGAAAAAGAAACAATAGCGAAAGACGTTATGATTGTGAAATCTATGGAAAACCTTGATCAAATTATTGCGTTTGTGCATTGGGGCGATCAATATAAGAGCCTTCCTAATGATACACAAAAAAATTGGTTTGACTATTTTAGGTCGCTTGGTGTTAATATTGTTATCGGGTCCCATCCTCATGTACTACAGCCAATGGAGTGGCAGCCCAAAACGGATCTTAAAAAAGAGTCTCTAGTGGTGTACTCGTTGGGGAACTTTATTTCACACCAACGCACATTTCCTCGTGATGGTGGCGCGGTTTTGAAGCTGTCACTTAAAAAAAAGCCTGGTGATGGTGTCGAAATAAAATCTGTTGGTTATCATTTGACTTGGGTTCATGAATTCCGCTCAGATGGAAAAAAATATTATGACATTCTTTCTGTTAAAGACTTTGAGGAAAACCCTGGATATTTTTCAAGAAAAAAAGATTATAACAAACTTATTCGGTTTTCTAAACACGCACGAGAACTTCTTTTAAAAAATAATATAAACGTTGAAGAGTACTAATTCCTTTGAAAAAAGACATCCTCATTCCTGAAGTTAAGGGCGTATATGTTGCCGTGGTTTATGAACACAATGAAATCTATAAGGTCTACGACTGGAACGCCTACATAATAAATGACAAATTAGAAGACTTAGAAATGGTTCTTATTGTAACTAGGGGTTATTCTGATACAAAAAAAACCACTACATTTCGGAAAAAAATTGAGTTACTCCCGTCTAAAAGCTATACAAAAATTGAGATGATTCTAGATGATGTTTTGTGTCTAAACAACGTCTTTAGCGTCACCTTTTTTAAAGATAATACTTTATTTGAAAAGTCCTTTGAGTTTAGAAAAAACACAATTAACAAAGCTTTTATTGAAAAAGTCCCGCTTTTGGGTCTAAAAGGGGTTTTAAGGCATTAACTCTAGTTTATTTTTTCCGCTAGTTTTTTAAACGCTCTTTTTGCATTCTTCTGCAAATATATGATTTCATAAACCGTGTTTACAATTGGTGTTTTGGCGGGTATCTCTTGGTTTTGATTAATTTGATAGGCGCTTTTGGTGGCATAATATCCCTCAGCAATCATACTCATTTCCATTTGCGCAGACTTTACCGTATAGCCTTTTCCTACCATGTTTCCAAACATCCTATTTCGGGAAAACAAGGAGTAACAAGTCACTAGTAAATCTCCCAAATAAACTGTCTCATTAATATTACGCTTTTTCTTGTGCGCTTTTTTAATAAATCGCTTCATTTCTCGAGTGGCGCTACTCATTAAAACGCTTTGAAAATTATCTCCATAACCTAATCCATGTGCTATTCCTGCGGCAATAGCGTAAACGTTTTTAATCATTGCCGCGTATTCAGCGCCTATTACGTCATCATTTGTGTTGATTTTTATGTAGTTGCTTGAAAACTGTTCTGCTATCTCGTTTGCAGTGTCTAGATTAGCGCAGACTACAGTAATATAAGACAAGCGCTCTAATGCAACTTCTTCTGCGTGGCAAGGTCCTGCTAAAACAACAGTGTTTTCTGATTTAACCGCATGTTTTCTTTGAAAGTGCTCCCCAACCAGGTGTCCGGATTCAGGAATGATTCCCTTTACTGCTGATACGATAATTTTAGATGAAATGTCAGTGTTGAGTTTTGCTAGTTCGATTTCAATAAACGCGGATGGAATCGCGAATATTAAAATATCAGCGTAATCGGCGAGCTTGTTTATGTCGCAAGCTAGCATTAGCTTGTTTGTATGAAGCTCAACAGAGCTCAAATATGACGGATTGTGCTCCTCAGACAATATATAATCAATGGTTTGCTGTTTTCTAATGAACCAACCTACTTCGTCTAAGTTTTCGCAAAGCATTTTAATTATGGCTGTTGCCCAGCTACCGCTTCCAAAAACCGCATATTTTAAATTTGAAGACATTGCTTTTGTGTTTATTCGTTAAAATTAATAAATATTGGGCCTGTGTGTCTGTCGCGCCTAAGTTTAATTAAACTTATCTTCAATAATCTCTAAAAACCTTGCCTCTAACTCTTCATGATCTTTCCAATTATTATAGTCGGGCTTAATGATTGTGTCTAACAGGGTGGTTGCGTCATTGTATGAGCCTAAGGTGTTCAACTGAGATAAAACTCGGTCATAGTCCTCGTTGCTGTTGTCGAATAATCCTTTTACAAATGCCAACCGATCATTAAGACCAATTTGGAATCCTTGGGGTTTTAATTTGTCATTAAGTGATGGTTTTTCTGCAATATCGTGTTTAGCGTCAAAAATTGGTAGCTGAGAATAACTAGGGGAAAGCGCACTCAGGTCGCCCTCTATAGTTTCACTAAACAGGTTACTGTTGTTGTCAAAGACCTCTTCTTTTTGGACTGCTTCACTGTCCTTGCTGTCCTGTGTTATGGCGTCTAGCTCCTTGTTAGCGGCCGCGTCCTGGGGTTTTTTTGTGGTCTCGACTGGAGTTGTTTCGTGTTCTGGCTCTTTTTGTTTGACTGTCTTGATTTTTTTAATTCCTTCTTCAGCTGGTGTAACAGAATCAAAAAAAGTCTGGGTTAAGTCTTTTGAGTTGGTTATGGGGTCTAGCTGATTGTCTTCAAGAAACTTCAATATAGTTATCTTTTGGTAAAGCGTGGATATTTCAGCTTCCATTTTCCCAAGATCTTCTCGCCCAGCAAGTTTGAGTATCTTATGTGCTATACTAATTAGTTCCGACTCTAATTGCTTTTTCATTTTGTGAGTTTTATGCGTTTATCCCTCTATTTAATGTACAACAAACATTTTAATATTGCTTTTTTGTAACTTTTAAATTTAATACTTTTGATTATTAATAAATTTACGTCACCTTTATATAAACGAAGGTTAATTTCGTTTGGTGTTAAAACTACAAAATGTTTCTCGAAAATACAGTAAACCCTAAAGAACAATTTGGCTGGATCGAAGTGATTTGTGGGTCAATGTTTTCTGGAAAAACAGAAGAATTAATACGCAGGTTACGGCGCGCTCATTTTGCCAAACAAAAGGTTGAAATTTTTAAACCAGCTATTGATGTAAGGTATGACAATGAAATGGTTGTGTCGCATGATGCGAACGAGATTCGTTCAACGCCTGTTCCATCAGCGTCAAACATACCGCTTCTTGCTGATGGTTGCGACGTTGTGGGAATAGATGAAGCTCAGTTTTTCGATGAAGAAATTGTGAATGTTTGTAATGATCTTGCTAATAAAGGGGTGCGTGTAATTGTTGCGGGGCTTGATATGGACTTTAAAGGAAACCCTTTTGGGCCCATGCCTAACCTAATGGCTACAGCTGAATATGTAACAAAGGTGCATGCGGTTTGCACTCACACGGGAAATTTAGCACAATATAGCCACCGGAAATCTAAAGACGACAGCCTAGTTTTCTTAGGGGAAGTAAACGAATATGAGCCACTAAGCAGGGCCGCCTACTACAGGGCGACTGTTAAAAAAAAGACTAAAAAAGTAAATCAGACAAAGGCTGTGGGCTTAAATAATTCTAAAAAAAACCCTAATGTCTAAGGTTTCAGAAACAACTCTGGAGATCAACCTTGGTGCTTTAAAGGGTAATTTTGATTTTTTGAAATCTAAACTTCAGAGCGACACCCTTTTTTTGGCGGTTGTTAAGGCTTTTGCTTACGGTAGCGACTCTATTGTTGTTGGTAAATATCTTGAAAAAATCGGAGTTGACTACTTTGCTGTTGCTTATGTTAAAGAGGGGGTTAAATTGAGGCAGTCTGGAGTTAAAACACCTATTTTGGTGCTCCATCCCCAGTCCGACAATCTTAAACTAGCCATTCAATACTCGCTAGAACCCAGCCTTTACAGTCTAAAACTATTAAAAGAGCTTGAAAAGGTTGTGTTTGACTCCGGGATCGCCAATTATCCTGTACACATGAAGTTTAATACTGGGCTGAACCGTTTAGGTTTTAAGCTGAGTGACGTTGATTTGTTGTTAAACACATTGGCTGAAAGTAGTTTATTAAAAGTCCGGTCTGTCTTTTCTCATTTGGCCGCAAGTGAAGATATAAACGAAAAAAAATTTACAGAAAACCAAATAGCTCTTTTCCGATCTGTTTCTGAAAAATTTATTAATCGGCTTAATTACCCTGTTATTCGACACTTGTGTAATACTTCAGGCGTATTAAATTATCCTGAGGCTCATTTTGACATGGTAAGGTGTGGTATTGGTCTTTACGGATATGGCAATTTTAATAAGAAAGCTTATGAGCTCAAACCTGTGGCTAGTTTGAAGTCTATTGTTTCTCAGGTTTTTAATGCCGCTGCCGGAGAGACTGTCGGGTATAACAGGGGTCACGTTTGTAGGCTTGATTCAAAAATAGCAACAATACCCTTGGGGCATGCAGATGGGGTTGGAAGACAGTACGGTAATGGCGTTGGTGCTGTCTATATTAACCACCAAAGAGCTAATATTATAGGAAATGTGTGTATGGACATGATAATGATTGATGTGACCGAAGTTGAGTGTAAAGAAGGTGATGAAGTTGTTGTTTTTGGCCCTAGCCATCCTGCTGAAGAAGCGGCGGAAGTCGCTAATACAATCTCTTACGAGCTAATCACGGGGGTTTCACAACGAGTAACGCGCAAGTTTATCAAATAAACCTTTTTAAACAACCGGGTTATTGTTTGGTTAATATTAATTATTTTAAAAAACGCTCCTTTTTTTATTATATTCGTAAAGAGGGGGTGTAGATTGTCTCTTTTTACGCTATACACGTATTAGGTTTGGTTAATTTATTAGTTTTACCTCTATAACACAAACACATAAAAAATGAAGGTCGCTGTTGTTGGTGCCACAGGAATGGTGGGCGCTGTAATGTTAAAATTGCTTGAAGAGCGCAACTTTCCTGTCTCTAAGCTTATTCTTGTTGCGTCTGAACGGAGCGTAGGTAAACAAATAAAATTCAAAGGGCGAAAACACTCAATTATTGGGATTAAAGAGGCTGTAGAAATGCGTGCAGATATTGCTATTTTTTCTGCTGGTGGTGAAACCTCTTTGTTGTGGGCTCCAAAGTTTGCTGATGCTGGGTCTGTGGTAATAGATAACTCCTCTGTTTGGAGAATGGATCCAACAAAAAAATTAATTGTTCCTGAAATCAATGCTTTTGAGTTAACGAAAAAAGATACAATAATTGCAAACCCAAACTGTTCAACAATTCAATTAGTAATGGCGCTTTATCCACTCCACAAGGCTTATCAAATGAAACGGGTGGTGGTCTCGACCTACCAGTCTGTTTCCGGGACAGGCGTGAAAGCTGTCCAACAATTAGAAAATGAAATTAAAGGAGTTGACGGGGAAATGGCTTACCCATATCCTATTGGCAGAAATGCATTGCCTCACTGTGACGTGTTTTTGGAAAACGGCTACACAAAAGAAGAAATAAAGTTGGCTAAAGAGCCTCAAAAAATTCTGAACGACAATTCGTTTGCCATAACCGCTACAGCAGTAAGAATTCCAACTGCTGGCGGTCATTCAGAGTCTGTTAATGTTCAGTTTGAAAACGATTTTGAGCTTAATGATGTTAGGGCTTTACTAAACCAAACCTCTGGGGTCGTTGTTCAAGACAACGTAGACACAAACACATATCCAATGCCAATTTATGCAAACGGAAAAGACGATGTCTTTGTTGGTAGAATTAGGCGAGATGAAACACTCGCAAAAACCTTAAACATGTGGATTGTTGCCGACAACTTAAGAAAGGGCGCTGCTACAAATGCAATACAAATCGCCGAGCACTTAATTGCAAATGTGCTATAATCCGTCTTAAATGCTGTCTATATCAAACGTTTCGTTTCGCTACAAAGAAAAAAGCATACTAAATTCAATTTCTGTAGAAGTAAATAAAGGGGGGTGTCTGTCTGTTGTTGGTGGAAGTGGTTCTGGAAAAAGCACGCTCTTAAAGTTGATTTTGGGGAAAATGGATGTGTCTAGTGGGTCAATCTCTTGGGCGGGCCAAAAAATATTAGGGCCTAAAAACAAGTTAGTTGTGGGTCATGACTTCATGAGGTATGTGTCCCAAGAATTTGATCTAATGCCATACACCTCTGTGGCGGAAAACATTGGGGCGTATTTATCAAACTTCTATACTGAAGAAAAAAAAAGTCGTATTAAAGAGCTTTTGAAAGTCGTTGAACTAGAAGAGTTTTCTGGCACGAAGGTTAGGTTTTTGAGTGGTGGCCAAAAACAGCGGGTTGCTCTTGCGCGTGCAATCGCAAGTCAACCTGAGGTTCTTCTTCTTGATGAACCTTTTAGTCATATTGATAATTTTAAAAAACAAAGCTTAAGAAAAAATTTCTTTTCTTTTTTGAGTTCAAATAAAATTACTTGTGTCATAGCCACGCACGACAAAGAAGATGTTTTGCCTTACGCTGACAATATGATCGTTCTTGAAAACAAAGAGGTTTTAGTCGAAGGTTGTCCGGCCGAAATATATAACAACCCTAAGCACCCGGTAGTGGCCGCTTTTTTTGGAAATTACAGCATTATAAACAAAACTATTTATTATGCGCACCAAATTTTTGTTGTTCGGAAAAGCTCCTTAGAGGCTGTTACTAAACAGTCCTTTTATATGGGGAGCTTTTATTTGATTGAAGCGGAGCGTGAAGGCTCTTTAATTTATTTTAATCACACTTCAAGCTTCCCAGAAAATACTTTTGTTTATTTAAAGTTAAAATAACTTTTTAATAACAAGTTGTTTTCTTAAATTAGATTTCAATTTTTAATTAAAACTCCTTTTCTATGAACTACTTTAGTCTCTCTCTTATTTTTATTGGAATCTTACTTTTATTTGCTGCTCTTTTTACGGTTAAGCAACAAACCGCTGTTGTTATTGAGCGATTTGGGAAGTTTCTAAGTATACGCCAGTCAGGCCTTCATTTTAAAATTCCACTAATAGATCGTATTGCTGGGCGCATGAGTTTAAAAATTCAACAGCTAGATGTTTTAATAGAAACAAAAACAAAAGATGATGTGTTTGTTAAGCTTAAAGTATCTGTACAATTTAAGGTAATAAAGCTTAAGGTTTATGATGCGTTTTACAAACTAGACTTTCCACATGATCAAATTACCTCTTATGTGTTTGATGTTGTGAGAGCGGAAGTTCCAAAGATGAAGCTTGACGGTGTCTTTGTGAAAAAGGATGATATTGCGATTGCTGTAAAAACAGAGCTTAACGAGGCAATGATGGATTACGGTTACGACATAATAAAAACGCTGGTTACTGACATTGATCCAGACTCTCAGGTTAAGGAGGCGATGAACAGAATTAATGCTTCGGAGCGAGAAAAAATTGCTGCTCAATTTGAGGGTGATGCGGCAAGAATTCTGATTGTAGAAAAAGCAAAGGCAGAGGCTGAAAGCAAAAGACTTCAGGGTCAGGGAATTGCAGACCAGCGTAGAGAAATTGCTCGCGGTCTTGAGGAGTCTGTAGAAGTGTTAAATAAGGTTGGCATAAACTCGCAAGAAGCGTCTGCTTTGATTGTTGTAACACAACACTATGACACGCTTCAGTCTATTGGACAGGAAACAAACAGTAATCTTATTCTGTTGCCAAACTCGCCACAAGCTGGAAGTAATATGCTGAATGATATGGTGGCCAGTTTTACTGCTAGTAATCAAATTGGGGAGGCCATGAAAAATGCTCCAAAAAAAATTGATAAACAATAAAAAACTCTAAGCTTCATTTTTTAATAACGGGTTTTTATCAGATTTGACAGACAACAAGAACTCGTTTATTTGGTCGTTTGGAGTAAGTCCATTGGCTATTAGAACTTTTAATGTTATCGCTACCGCTATTCGAGTTCCGACTTTTTTTTCCGCCGTGTTAAATAGCATTTGTAGGTCTTCGTAAGAAACCTCTTTGGCAAGTGTTTTAATTTCAGCTTTAACTTTTTGTTGTTTCGCCTCAGGAAGGTTTGTGTATTTTTTTCCTAACTGCTTGATGATGTCTATTGGCTTTCTTTTTGAATTGGGAGAGCTCTGAGTTTTTTGAGGTTGCTTGGTGGGTTTTTTGCCCCATGCGTCTCTTAACCCCACTGTTTTGTTAAAAACTAAGTGATTAAACGACGAGTCTTTGTCAAGGTTAAAATAGCCTAAACGTTGAAACTGGAAGTGTTGCCCAATAGATGCTTTTTTAATGTGTGGCTCAATAAAGGCGTTGCGCACCTTTAACGATTTCGGATTTATAAACGTTATAAAATCCTCTTTCTGGTTGTCTGGGTTTTCATTAATGAACAAGCGGTCGTATTCTCTTACTTCAGCTTCTATTGCATGGGGTTTAGATACCCAGTGTATGGTCCCTTTAACTTTTCGCTGACTTTCAGGTGTTTTGCTGCCACTTAAGCTTGCTGAGTCGTATGTACAGTAGATTTTTGTAATTGTTCCGTTAGTGTTTTTTAAAACTCTTGTGGCTTTAATAATATATGCGTTTTTTAATCTCACCTCTCTCTCCAAAGAAAGCCTAAAGTATTTACCGCTAACCTCTTCTTTAAAATCTTCTCTTTCAATATAAAGAACTTTAGAAAACGGAAGGGAGCGAGCCCCTGCTTTTTCATCCTCTGGGTTGTTTTCAGCCTCTAACCACTCTTCTTTTTCTTTTGGGTAGTTTTCTATTTCAAGAATAATTGGGTCTAGGACCGCCATGATTCTGGACGCTTTTTTGTTCAGGTCTTCACGAACACAAAACTCTAAAAGTGAAACGTCTATTGTGTTATTGCGTTTCGCAACACCAACAGTTTCTACAAACTTGCGAATAGAGTCTGGTGTATACCCTCGGCGTCTCAAGCCTGAAATGGTAGGCATTCTTGGGTCGTCCCATCCGTTTACCAGTTTTTCTTCTACCAGCCTTAAAAGCTTTCGTTTGCTCATAATTGTGTAACTAAGGTTAAGCCTAGCAAACTCTCTTTGCTTTGGTTTTAAGGCGTGTGTTCCTTTTTGATAATTAAACACTTTATTTTTAAACCAGTCATACAGCTCCCTGTGGGGTTTAAACTCGAGGGAACAGAGTGAGTGTGAAACCTGTTCTAGGTAATCGCTTTCTCCGTGAGCCCAATCATACATTGGATAAATACACCAGTTTGACCCTGTTCGATGGTGATTTGTGTGTAGTATTCGGTACATAAGCGGGTCTCTCATTAACATGTTTGCATGTTTCATGTCTATTTTAGCCCTTAAAACATGGGTTCCTTCTTTAAAGTTGCCGTTCTTCATTTTAATAAAAAGATCTAGGTTCTCTTTAATAGATCTGTTTCTAAAAGGACTCTCTTCTCCTGGTTGAGTTGGAGTTCCTTTTTGAGCTGCCATTGACTCACTAGATTGTGAATCAACATAAGCGTATCCGTCTTTAATTATTTGAAGCGCCCAACAGTATAATTCCTCGAAATAATCTGATGAATAAAGCTCTTTGTCCCATTTATATCCAAGCCAATCAATATCTTCTTTAATGGCGTCTACATATTCCTGATCCTCCTTTGTTGGGTTTGTATCGTCAAAACGTAAATTAACCGGAGCGCCGTAGCGCTCTCCAAGGCCGAAGCTTATACCAATGGCTTTTGTGTGTCCAATATGTAAATAGCCGTTCGGTTCTGGCGGAAACCTAAACCTCAATTTGTCTTGTGGTAAGCCGTTTTTTAAGTCTTCTTCAATTATTTGCTCGATGAAATTGAGCGGCTTGTGATTATGTGGCATAGCTATTCGTATTTCTTAATTAAATACTAAGCAAAATTAATCAAATAAAAAGTTTATAGATATATCTTACGGATAATTATTACTTTTGTCGCGATAAAAAAGACAATATGGGTGTTATTAAGGTTGAAAACATTAGAATTTATGCCTATCACGGCTGTTTAAAAGAAGAAACGACTATTGGTAGTGATTATCGGGTAGACTTAAGTGTGTCAGCCTGTCTTAATAAGTCTTCAACTACTGACAATTTGGATGACACGGTGGACTATGTTCTGCTAAACAAAATTGTGGTTGAAGAAATGGGGGTTCCAGCAAAACTTTTAGAGGTCGTTGCCAAACGAATCATTTCTAAGGTTTTTAATAGCTGTTTGTCCGTTACATCAGCCTCTGTTTCTGTTTCTAAAATAAACCCTCCTATTGGGGGAGATGTGGAAAAAGTAACTGTTGAACTCTCTGAGTCCCGCTAGGGAATTAAAACCTTGAGAGCGCTCTTCAGAAGGGTTATTTTAACTTGGTTTGATTTGATTTGGGTTGACTCGCCATCTATCTGAGCTAAAAACCCTTCTTTTTCGAGGCTTTTAATTTCTATGTTTTGTGTTAAAAAATAATGTGCCTTCTTAAAGCTCTGAGGCCTTCCTGTGAGCAACAAAAATGCAAAGCGTATAATTTCAAACTTGTTTAATGGCTCAACTACGATCGCGTCTAGCGTTCCGTCCTGGACTGATGCTTGGGGGGTTAAAGAAATCTCGTAGCCCATTTCGTTAGAGTTAGACACAAAAAACAAAAACGGTCTTAGATTAAACGATTTATTTTCAGTAGTGATAATCACTTTTTGGGACGGAGTGTTGTGGAAAATAGTTGAGAAAGTGGCTTTTAAATAAGTTGCAAGCCTTCTCTTTTTTGCTTGTGAATAGTTGCTAATAACCTTCGCGTCAAACCCTATTCCGGTGTTGCTAAAAAAATATTCATTATTAATTTGCCCTACATCGATTCTTGTGGTATTGGATTTCCTTATTAGTTTAAGCGCTTGTATAACATTCTTAGGGGTTTTGAGGGTAGAAGCAAGGCCGTTTCCTGAGCCCATTGGAATAATACCTAGTCCTACTTTGGTCCCAACCAGGCTGCTTGCCACTTCATTAACCGTTCCGTCTCCTCCACAAGCGACAACAATATCCGCTCCTTCAATTACCGATTTAGCTGCTAAGATTTTTGCGTGTCTTGGCCCTTTTGTTTGTTTTATTTTAACATCAAATTTATCGTGGGGAAGAACGCTAGAAACCAACTCTGAGGTAAGCTGGTTATTCCCTTTTCCAGAAATAGGGTTGATAATAAAATGAATGTTTTTTGCCCCCAATTACTTTATTGTTTTAGGTTGTTGTTTTTACCAATAGTTTTCATTTATCTTGTGTAGTGTTTAAATTTGATTAAATTTGCTAACCTTTTTGGCGTCTTGGCCGAGTGGCTAGGCAGAGGTCTGCAAAACCTTCTACAGCGGTTCGAATCCGCTAGACGCCTCTCTTTTAAAACCACAACTTTGTTTGTGGTTTTTCTATTTTGTTATACCATCAATAATGTTTTGTGTGTTAAAACTGTCTCTGGGTAAAAACCCTTTAGTTACTAATATCAGGCCAAAAACAACCAACATAAACCCAAGTGTTTTTTTAGTTTTTACTATTATAGTTGGTGTTAGTTTTTTCTTAAGCTGTTTGGCAAGTACTATTTTTATAAGGTCTGTTAAAAAATATGCTAAAATTAAAACAGAGAAAAAAACAATAAACCTGTTTAGTTCATTTTCTAGGCTTGGCCCAGCTACCACAACTATTCCAAGCCAAAAAACCAAAACTCCTACGTTTATAAAGTTTAATAAAAAGCCCTTTACAAATAACTGTAAATAATTCACCTTTGTGGTGTTGTTTATTTCATTTTGTATCTCTTTGTGGTTGGGTTTTTTGATAAGAATTATTAACCCGTATACAGAAAGTATTGAGCCTCCAAAAACATATAAGCCTGGAAGATTGCTGAGGTTTTCTAGTAGTTGGTAGCTGCTTAAATAGGCAATTGTGATAAATATTATATCGGCCACTACAACCCCTGAGTTAAAAGTGATGGCGGCCCTTACTCCTTTTGTGATACTTGTCTCTATTAACATTAAAAAAACAGGCCCTATCATAAAAGCTAAAAAAAAGCCTAAAGTTGCAGCTGCCCGAACATCTTCAATCATAACTTATTTGTTTGTTCACTATTCTTCTTTATAATAAATTTTCCCCCCTATTATTGTGCTCCCTTTTACCTCTTTTGGTGTGCCATAAATGGTTAATATACCCCCTGCGAGAATTTTAACTTCTGTAAAATCATTGCTTTTTAACTCTGCTTTGCCTCCAGCTTTTATTTCTATTTTAGATGATTCTGCTTTTAAGTCTTGGCCTGCATAAAACCCTCCAGTATTTATTTTAATATTTTGTGATTTAGTAGTGCCATAAGCCCGAACCTTACCTCCTGTTACAGATTTAACCGTCAATATTTTAGTGTCTACTTGTGTTGTAATTTCCCCGCCTTCCTTAGCTTTTAATTCAAGTTCATACTGTTTTATTATAGGGGACGACACAACCTTTGCTCCTTCGCTTACCTCAATAGCGTTTATTTTAATATAATAAACCTTTACAAACGCTTCATTTCCTGAAAAATATTTGTCTAAAGACATTTTTATTTTTAAGGTGTTATTTCTTTGTGTTATTGAAACGTCTTCTGCGTTTTTGCCTGAAACCTCTATCTTATTCTCGTTTGATTTTATCAGTTCTACATTAATAAAGCTAAAAACCTCAAGTTTGGAAAACTCACCTAGTGGTTTTTCTATAGATGTTTGTGAGAAAACAAAAAAATTAAAGGTTATAACTATAATAAAATTTATTTTTTTCATGTAGTGTAAATTATGATAAGACAAAGTCTAAATGTCTTTTTAATAAATCTGCTTTTTTTACTTGAATTTCTACTTGGTCACCAAGTTGGTATTTTGTTTTTGTACGGTCGCCGATTAAAGCGTATTGTTCTGTATCAAATTTATAAAAATCTCCCTTTATATCTCTAATTCGTATCATTCCTTCACATTTATTTTCTATTATCTCCACATACATTCCCCACTCTGTAACACCTGAAATAACCCCTAAAAATTTGTCTTCTTTATGGTTTTGCATGTATTTGACTTGCATGTATTTTATAGAGTCTCTTTCTGCTTTTGTGGCTAAAGTTTCCATATTAGAAGAATGTTTACATTTTTCTTCATAAATAACTTCGTTTGTTGTTTTGTTTCCGTCTAAATAATGCTGTAATAAACGATGAGCCATTACGTCGGGATATCTACGAATGGGAGATGTAAAATGGCTGTAATAGTTAAATGCTAAGCCGTAATGACCAATGTTTTTAGTCGAGTATTCCGCTTTGCTCATACATCGGATTGTAAGAGTGTCTACTAAATTTTGTTCTTTAGTTCCTTTTACATTTTTTAATAAGGTATTAAGAGAGTTGGTGGTGGTGATCTTGTTTTCAAAATTAAGTTGGTGACCGAATTGAGACACTATTCTTTGAAGGTTTTGAAGCTTTTCATTATTAGGCTCGTCATGAGTTCTATAAATGAATGTTTTCTGTGGAGATTGTTTTCCTATAAATTCTGCCACTTTTTTATTAGCTAATAACATAAACTCTTCTATAAGTTTATTAGCGTCTTTAGATGTTTTAAAAAAAACTCCAATTGGGTTACTTATTTTATCTAAATCAAATTTAACCTCAACCTTATCAAAAGAAATTGCGCCTGCTTTCATTCTTTTTTTACGCATTATTCTGCTTAATTCATTTAATTTTATTATAGCTCTTTTAATTAAGGATGTTGTTTCGTAAGATTTATTTGTTATTGAAATATCTTTGGGAATATTACATAATTCTGTTTCTATAATATGTTGAGCTTCTTCATATGCGAACCTTGCATCACTATAGGTTACAGTTCTACCAAACCATTCGTTTTGTATAATGGCTTGATTGTTTATTTCAAAAACTGCAGAGAAGGTAAGTTTTTCTTCATTTGGTCTTAAAGAGCATGCATTATTTGACAATACTTCAGGAAGCATAGGAACAACTCTGTCAACTAAATAAACAGAAGTAGCACGCTTATAAGCTTCGTCATCTAAAACAGTACCTTCATGTAAATAATGTGAAACATCAGCAATATGAATTCCTATTTCGTAGTTCCCATTAGAAAGTTCTTTAAAAGATAGAGCGTCATCAAAATCCTTTGCGTCTTTTGGATCAATAGTAAAAGTTAAAGTGTTGCGCATATCCCTTCTTTTAAGGATTTCCTCTTTTGTGATAGAGGTGTTTATATTGTTAGCGAATTCTTCCACTTCTGGAGGAAATTCATAAGGAAGGCCGTATTCAGCTAATATTGAGTGTATTTCTGTGTTATGTTCACCTGGTTTTCCTAGTATTTTTTTTATAACACCATTAGGACACTCAGCTTTATCTGGCCATTCTTGTAACTGCACTAAGACTTTATCACCATTTTCTGCTTTTAAAGTTTTTGATAAAGGTATGAAGACGTCTACAGGCATTTTATTACTATCTGGTACAACAAAAGCATAGTTTGAATTCATTTGGACTATACCTACATATTCAGAACGTTCTCTTTTTATAATCTTTGTAATTTCTCCTTGTAATTTCCCATTTTGCTTGCGTTTATAAATATATAATTCTACTGTATCTCCATGTAAAGCTTTACACCTGTTGTTAGACGATATAAATATATCTTCCTCGAAATTATCACTCATCACATATGCATTACCTCTCGAGGCCATATCTACTTTTCCAATAAAATATTCTGTTGATATAATTATTTTGAATTTACCTCTATCTATTTCTTCTATTTGTTTTTGAGCTGCAAGTTTGTGAAGATTTTTTATAATTTGATTTCTGCTACTTGCATCGTTAACACCTAATTTAGAAGCTATTTGTTTATGATTGAATGAAATATTTTTATTTTCTTTCAAAATAGTTAAAATACTTTCATTGTAATTTTTAACTCTTTTTTTATTATTATTTTTTCTTTTCATTTATATTATATAATTAAGCAAATCTAACACTTTAATTCAATGAGGAGTTGTGTGTATTTTAACTTTATACACATTTTATATAATAATATAATTTTTTTATTAAATTTTAAAAACCCTTATAATGTATATTATAGCTTGTTAACTCCTCATATAAGTTTTTAATAATTATAATATTATAACGATATAATTACATTACTAACATATAATAAATAATATAAGTAGTTAAAAACCAATATTTTATATAACTTATTATTTTTAGTTAGTATGTTAAATACATATAAATAATTAATAAGTTATAATATTTTATTTGTTAATAACCACACTATTTATAATAACAACATTATAATTTAAATAGATAACTTTATTTGGTTAATAATTTAATATATACTATTAATAAAAAATTAAACTAAACCAAAAATAGTTTTCATTTTCTTTCTTTAATTATTAACAACCAATTAAACAGACTATTAACATTATTTTTCTTACTTATCTTTTTTGTAGATTTACTATATACTAAACATACATCAAATGAATATATCTATTGGTAATGATCATGCGGGAACAGCATATAAGTTTAAAATAATAGAACATTTAAAAAAGAAAAATAATAATATTATAAATCACGGAACTGACTGTGATAAAAGTGTAGACTATCCTGATTTTGTTCACCCCGTTGCTAATGATATTATAAATAATAACTGTCATTATGGAATTTTAATATGCGGCAGCGCCAATGGCGTTGCTATGACCGCCAACAAATACCCATACATCAGAGCAGGTATATGTTGGAACAAAGAAATAGTATCCTTAATAAGACTTCATAATAACGCTAATATTTTATGTATACCTGCTCGTTTTACTAAAATCGATGATGTTCTGGAAATGGTTGATATTTTTTTAATAACAGAATTTGAAGGTGGAAGACATCAAAATAGAATTAATAAAATATCTACCTGTTAATTAATTTCTTTCCTTTTTTCGTTATGATTGAAATAATAGTTAAAAAATTTAATAAACTTTCTTTAGAAGAACTTTATTATTTATTACAATTAAGAAGTGAGGTGTTTGTTGTAGAGCAAAATTGTGTCTATCAAGACATTGATGGAAAGGACTACAAATCACTTCATGTAATAGCTAAAAGAAATAATAAAATTATTGCTTACACTCGTTTATTTAACAAAGGAGATTATTTTAAAGAAGCAAGTATAGGAAGGGTTGTGGTTGCTAAAAATCTAAGACACTTTAATTATGGTTCTGAAATAATGGAAGCCTCGATTGATGCAATAAAAAAAAATTTCAACACTAATGAAATTAAGATTTCTGCTCAGTTATACCTTAAAGGTTTTTATAATAGTTTTGGTTTTAAAACAACAGGGAGTTCTTATTTAGAGGACGGAATCCCACACATCGCCATGATAATAAACTAATTACTTTTTAATATATAGTTTATTTTTATTTCAACCCTGCGATCAAACTTTGTTTCTCCCCCTAAAGGGTATTTATTTTTTAAACCTATATACTTCATACGACTTCTTTTTATTCCTTTTTTTACTAAGTAGTCATAAATGAATTTTGCTCGTGCCATTGACAGGTTTCTTTTTCCTGTTTTCTTATCTATTGCATCTCTTTTATTTTCTGTGCAACAAACATGCCCTTGTATTGAAAAATAAATATCTTTTCTAATCAATAATGCAGACGCCAACTCCTCTAGCACACTAATAGATTTTTTTTCAATAACACTAAACCCTGTTTCAAATAAAATATTATCCAAAGTTATTTTATCTCCTACAGCAATATTTTCATTAAAGAGCTGTGGAGCTTCTTGTTTTTTATCTGTAACTTTTTTTTCTTCTTTTAAGTATTCTATATTAATTTCAACCTTCCTATTCAACCCTCTTATTATACTTAAATTTTCAGACGAAACCACCCGCAATAAAACCTCTCCTTTTCCATCCACATTACTTATTAGGTTATTATCTACACCAAACCTAGAAAATATTTTCTTAATAGCATTTGCTCTTTTCTGCGATAGTGATAAGTTGTAATTATCAGAACCCCTGTCATCTGTGAACCCATAAATAGATATGCGCTCTATCTCTATATTTCTCAAACCTTGAATAAACAGCACAAGCCGGTTTGTCTCTATCCCTGGAACAACATACTGTCCAGTTTCGAAGTAGACAACATGGCTGTTTTTAGTTTGAGCTTGAAGTACCTGCCCCGCTAGTAAAAATATAAAAACAATCTGTTTCATAGTTTTTTCTTACCCCCTAAAGATAGAGAAATAATATTTTAATTTATTATATCAAAGTACCGCCCTTTGTCGTTTAACAGTTCTCGTGCCACGATTACTTCTTTGTTTTTTAGCAGATAATACTCGTACATTCCTTTTCTGTAAAAAACCCGTCTTATTATCTCTTTTTCCAGGACTGTTGTTATTTCTTTTTTAAACCTAACGATTGACTGTTTTTTTGATTTATGTATAGCTTTTTTTAACTCCTTTAGTTTTTTATCAACCCCCAAGAATCCATCTTTTTCTAAAACCGTATAAAAACCATCTAAATACAGCTTGCTTTTATCTTTAGCAAAGAAAGCACTTTTGTAGACGCTCTCTTTAAACTTATTAAATTCCTCTTCAGACAATTTAAAATCTTTAATTGCGCCTATAGAGTTGTTGTGGCTGTAGTTGTTTGCAAAATCAAAAACAAGATCGCTTCTAAGTAGCTCATCAATGAAGCTAGAGTTTTTTTTATTGCCCGAGCCAACATCCGGAGAGATCCCTCCTCCATCAAAAACAGTTCTCCCTTTTTTGGTCTTGAAAGCCTTATAGTCTTCTTCTTGATATTTATTTGCAACACCATCCTTTCCTCTATTTCCGTAATCTATGGACTGGATGCAACGACCAGAAGGGGTGTAGTATTTAGAGATTGTCACTTTTAGCTGACCCCCATACGGCAGGTTTTTAGGCCTTTGAACCAAACCTTTTCCAAAACTCCTTTTTCCTAACACAACGGCTCGGTCAAGATCCTGCAACGCTCCCGCTACAATCTCACTTGCTGATGCGCTTTTTTTGTTTATTAAAACAACCAAAGGAACCTTTAAACTCACCGGTTCTTGGGCTGTTTTAAACTCTTGATTATACCCTTCTATGTTTGATTTTGTAGAAACGACTAATTGCCCTTTTGGAACAAACAAGCTCACTATTTTAACAGCCTCTTGAAGTAGTCCACCAGGGTTGTTTCGTAAGTCAAGAATCACCCCCTTGGTCTCGTCTATAATTAATAGTTTTAGTGCATTTTCTACTTCTTTTGAAGCAGTTTTAGAAAATCGGTCTAGCGCAATATATCCGACGCCATCATCTAAAAGTTTTGCGACAGGTACTGCTTTTGGTTCAACCGCCGCTCGTTTTACGCTTTTAGATCTCTCTACCCCATTACTTGATATTAACAATGATACGCTACTATTTTTTTTACCATTTAAAAATTGCTGAGCAACCCCTTTTAAATCACTTACATTGTTTTCGTTTATTTGAATAATTTCATCACCAACTTTTATCCCACTGTTATCAGCCGGAAGCCCTTCGAAAACCTCAACTACAACCAGCTTGTTTGCTTTTAATACCACCCTGGCCCCGATTCCCACGTTGGTTCCACTTTGATTTATACGCGCCGACTCTACGTCTTGCTCACTCAAGTAAGTTGTATAAGGATCTAGATCTCGCAACATAGGTTTTATTGCAGCTTGCATTAACCTGGCGGGATTTGTTTTATCAACATAACTCATGTTGATTTCTTTATAGATTGTAGTAAAAATTTCTATTTGTTTAGCTATTTCAAAATAGTCAGTTTTGTATGCTGTTGTTGAAAGGAACATTAAAACAGCTAAAGCAAATAGTATCATTTTTTTCCCCCGCTTACTCATCTCTTGAAATCTTTTTACCAAAACGACCAACCATCAATTTAAATTGTTTATCTAACTCTACTGGCTTTGGATATTCTTTTCCCACATACAATACCATTAAAGCGTATTTATGGTTTAGTTTTTTTAGAAAGTCTAAAAAGTGGTTTTTACAGCAAACCCTAAGCTGTCTTTTTATTTTGTTTCTAACCACAGCGCTTTTAAAACTTCTTTTACCTACAGAAACCCCTAATTTATTTGTGGTTTCTGTTTTTAGGAAAACAAGCCTTAAAGGAAAAGCCCCAACAGTCTCACCGCTAACGAAAAGCTCTTCTATTTGTTTTTTCCCTTTTAAGCGCTCCATCTTATAGCATTATTTTCTCATTGTTACCTCTGTTTGTGTCTGCCGTTTCGTTTTTAACATCAATAGTAACAGACTTGATTTCTGAACCAAGCGACCCTATTGTAAAGCTATATAACGGATAAGCCCATGCCCAGTCTTCTAGCAAAACCACGTCGTTAACCGTTGGTTTTTCTCCCCGCATCATTTGCAAAGGGATATAGTAGTTTAATTTTTTTCCGTTTTTCAAAGTTACCTCAACCTCAACAGGCATCGGCATTAGACCAATCCTTTCTAGGGTTATTTCAACCCCCGAGCTTAATACGTTCACATCTTTTACCGCATAATCAATTGTGTTTAGAGTTTGAGTCCAGTCGGTTAAAAACCAATCAAGCTCCAGACCCGATGTTTTTTCCGCTGATCTTATGAAATCATTCGGAGTAGGATGCTTGAACGCCCAGTCCCTAAAGTACCTCTTAAGTGTTTTTTTGAAATCTTTTTCCCCAATGATATATTTTAATTGTGCCAATAGAAGCGCTCCTTTTCTGTAAGTTGAGGTGCTGTAAGAACTGTTATACATAAATCGATCAGCATGTGTACTCATGGGCTGTTCTTTTCCGCTTAAAACCATGGAAAAGTATCTATCATAACTACTCCTTAGCGGGTCTTTGGAGTCCTTTTTCAAAAGCTGATTTTCAATAAACGTGCAAGTATATTCTGCGAACCCTTCGTCTAGCCACGGGTGTTTACTTTCGTTAGACGCTAATAAAAACTGGAACCATGTGTGTCCAATTTCATGGGCAGTCACACCCAATAAGCTCTCAAACTCTCTTTCTCCAGTGATTAATGTACACATTCCGTATTCCATTCCTCCGTCCCCCCCCTGTATAATTGAGTATTGTTCATAAGGATATTTACCAATCGAATTGCTATAATGCTGAATTATTTCACTCGCCATCGGCTGTAGTTTCCGCCAACTTTTTTTGTAGCCCTCACCCAAAGAGGTTTTATATAAAAAGTGCAAAACAGGACCGTTTGGCACCGCTATCGTATCGTGTGTAAAGTTAGGATCAGCAGCCCATGTAAAGTCGTGAACATCAGGCGCTATAAAGTGCCATGTTATTAAATCTGAATCATCCTTCGTTATTTTTTCCCCGTAACCGTGCCCAACTTCTTCAGGGTTTTGTAGATAACCCGTGCCTCCAACAGTGTAGTTTTTATCAATAGAAAGCTTTACGTCAAAGTCTCCCCAAACTCCATGAAACTCTCTACCAATATAGGGGTCAGCGTGCCAACCCTCAAAATCGTATTCAGCCATTTTGGGATACCATTGCGCCATCGAAAGCGCCACCCCCTCACTACTGTTTTTACCAGCCCTTCTAATAACTGGCGGAACCTGTCCTTCAAAAACCATCTTAAGCTCTGTAGAGCTTCCAGACTTTATAGGAACACTTAGCTTAACCTCTAAGACAGTTCCTGCCACATTAAAGTTAATAGGATCACCACCTTGTGTTAAACTCAAAACATTAATAAAACCATAATCTTCTTTTTTTAGCATTGATATTCGGTCATCAACTCTTGAGTCCGGATCTGAAATTGTAATTGACCTAATATCCATTTCGCTCCCGGGCTGAAACGCATTATAGTATAAGTGGTAAAATACCACATCAAGATCATCGGGAGAATTATTAGTGTAAATAAGGTTTTGTGTTCCGGTGTAGGTGTGAGACCCTACATCCATTTTAACGTCCATCTTATAATCAACGCGCTGTTGCCAGTACTCAAAATTATTTTGCCCATTTACCTCAAAAGCACAAATTGATAAAACCACTAACAAGTAAAGCCTTTTAAAGTATCCCATCTCTATTTAGACATTTTAGACGCCATAATAAGGGCGTTATATGCGTTTATCATTTTTCCAGACTTAGAAAGACCCCCAAAAGGAACAACCTCTCCATTTTGTAAAGAAACTTTTTTGTTAATAGAAACACCAGAGTCCATCAGTATTTGTTTTACTTGAGCCGCACTAAGCTTTGGGTACTGAGAGAAAACCAAAGCCGCCACTCCAGCTACCAGCGGAGAAGCCATTGAGGTTCCTTGTGCATACTCATATGTTTGTTTAGGGTAGGTTGAATAGATTTGAGACCCTGGAGCAAATACATCTACCGTGTTTTTCCCATAATTCGAGTATCCTGCCAAAATAGAAGACCCATATTTAGGACCTGTAGCCCCTACTTTTATAAAGTTTTTAGAGACCTCTTCACCAGCCCCTTCCTGGTCGTTAGGATAATAGCTTACTTTGTCGGTGTCTGCCGAGTTGTTACCAGCCGCCGCCACAATTAAGACATCATTCTCTGCCGCATATACAATAGCATCTCTTACCCACTCACTGTGAGGCGAAAAGGCCTTTCCAAAACTCATGTTAATTACTTTTGCCCCATTATCAACTGCGTAATACACCCCTAGAGCAACATCTTTATCGTATTCGTCTCCGTTAGGAGTGTTTCTTATTGCCATTATTTTGACATTATCTGCGGCGCCCTTAACCCCTAATGCGTTGTTTCTGTTCGCAGCAATGATTCCAGAAACATGGGTGCCGTGGCTTCTTCCTTTCCTTGCCATTACGTTTCCGTCTCCGTAATTCTTGTCGCTAAAGTCGTCTGGGTCGTCACCAACAGCTTTTCTACCATCAAAATCTATATTTAAATTGTAATCAAGCCGCTCACTGAAAGATTTTAGGCCCGCATCTAGTTGCTTCATAAATGCGTCTATACTATCAAAACCAAAACCAAAAGACTGTTTGATAACATCAACATGCTTTAGCAGCTCCTCGTTTTCTGTTTTAATTTCATCAACTTCACCCTTAGTATACGCCTTTTTATTTAAGTGCCTTGAAACAGCAGCATTAGAAGTCGTTAATTTGTTTTTAATCCCTTCGTACCTGTTTTTTGAACGCTCTAAACTCTTTCGCTCACTATTAAGAAGTTCTTCAGCCTCTTCAAAGCGCGGGTTTTCAGTATCATTACTGGCTAAAAGCCTTACATACTCCAGTTGCTCGTTATCGGAATCACCAAGGAAGTTCCAACCATTTACATCGTCAACATAGCCATTGTTGTCATCATCTATTCCATTATTAGGTATTTCATCTTCGTTAACCCATATTTTACCAGCAAGATCTTCATGCCTAATATCAATACCAGAATCAATAACCGCAACTATAATGGTTTTGCTTTTTGTCTTTACCAGTTCTTTATAAGCCCTGTTCAAGCTTACGCCAGGAACGGTGTCTGTGGAAATATCGAGATGACTCCACACCATTCGCTCCTCTTTACTCAGCTCAACCTCCTTTAAAGGGGCGGAGTCTATATTTCCTATAGGGGTTGTTTTTATTTTCGCCACCGTTCCGCAACTAGACAATAAGGTTAGCCCAAGGATAAAAGATAAATTTTTTAGTTTTTCTAAGTGTTTAAAGTTCATTTTTTTAGTTTAAAATAAGTTATTAAAGCTGTGAATTTCGTTAAGACGAACCCCTTTTTCGGTGTGTTTGACCGTTATTAGCTCATTGTGTGCGTCGTGCTCCAAAAGTAAGTAAAAATTATTGTCTGCAGCAAGGTTTAAAAAACGCTCTTTTTCGCTTAAAGTCAAAAGAGGCCTTGTGTCATAACCCATTACATAAGCAACCGGGATATGGCCGACAGTGGGTAATAGATCAGCCATAAAACAGATTGTTTTTCCCTTATAGGCAATCATAGGAATCATTTGTTTTTCTGTATGACCATTCGCGAAAAACACGTCAAAACCAAGCTCAGAGCTTTGTAAAATTTCTAGCGAAGGCACAGGGATAAACTTTAAATTTCCAGACTCCTTTATAGGTAGAATGTTTTCTGATAAAAAAGAGGCCTTTTCACGACTGTTCGCTTTGGCAGCCCAGCTCCAGTGCTTGTCGTTGCTCCAAATAACAGCATTTTTAAAAACCAGTTCGTAGCCCGACCGGTCTTTGTTCCAATCAACACAGCCGCCGCAGTGGTCAAAATGAAGATGGGTTAGGAATACATCTGTTACATCCTCTTTGCAAAACCCAACAGAAGCCAGGGCTTTTTCGACAGATAAGTTCCCCCATCGGTAATAGAAGCTAAAAAACTTATCGCTTTGCTTTGTTCCCATACCGGTATCGATAAGAATAAGTCGAGCCCCGTCCTCGATGAGTAAACACCTAGAGGCAATATCAATCATATTTTTTTCGTCGGCAGGGTTTGTTTTATTCCACAACGCTTTTGGCACAACACCAAACATTGCACCTCCATCTAATTTAAAATTTCCAACATTTATCGGGTGTAGCTTCATACTAAGACTTATTAATAACACTGCTTAGGCGCACACCAAAATCTATCAAAGCCTTAACCTCTTTAATACTAGCAACCCTTTCTTTGTTGTAAACTAACACACCCTTTTTGTTCGATTCGACATGATAGTACGGGTTGCTTTCAAAAAACCTAACCAAATCATCTGTAAAAAACTTTTTGATATTATCGGGGTCTTCACCTCTTAAGTAAAATCTGTTTGAAAAATCTTCATGACGTTCAAAGTCAATATCCTCGTATCCAGCTAACGCATAAAACCGCTCCAAAATTCCCTCCTTGTCCAGCGTAAACGCGGGGATTTCGTTAGGAGCTTTAATGTATAACATTGTTGTTCTCACAACTTCTTTTGCAATAAATTCACCTTCAGAAAAGACAACGTCGAAGGATTGGTATTTACTATTTTTTTCTTTTAACTCGTTAGAGATGTATTCAATTTTTTTTGTTTGAAAATAAACAAACCCCTCTAGAAAAGAATTATTATATTTTTTTTCATATTCATAAGATAATTCGAATTTATCAGAAATTATGCCGAGGTTTTTTTGACGTTTAGTTTTATTATCTGGCATCATTTTCTGAACAGGCAACATCCGCCTTAAAGCAAATGGATGCTTTGATTCAGCCCCCAAAACATCAAGCCCGATAACCTCAATATTTCCGCCTTTTTTATGGAAAAGCTCTTGGTAGTCGTCTATATTTTCCATAGAAGAGTGGTCAACAAATCCGCATAAAGAAAAATCAATAATCACGTCGTTGTTTTCAGGGATCGCTTCTAGGCTTGTTTTTAGTGTATTAAAATTCAAAAAGCTACAAAAATGCTTTACGCTAATAAAATAACTCCCATCCTCTTCTTTGTACATAAGGACGTTCGGTTTTAATATATTTTTTACAAACAACCCAAAACTTTTGGTAACAACAACATGTATTATGAATGTGGCAATTAAACCCGCAGAGATTCCAGAAATCAAACCAACCTTTAAGGTTACCAGTAGGGTGGAAAAGAAAATTATTAGCTGCTCCTTTCCTATGGTAAATATCTTCCTAACAATAACAGGAGAGGCAAGTTTGTAGCCAGTGTAAACAAGTATAGCCATTAGCGCCGATAAAGGAATTCTTGTTAGTTCTGTACTAAACAGCAGTATAAACACAACAAGAAACAGTGAATGAAAAAAGTTCGAAGACCGATTGCTCCCGCCATTGTTCACGTTGACAGAGCTTCTGGCAATTACAGTAACTACGTTCAGCCCACCTAAAAACCCACTTGCTACGGTAGCAAGACCAAGTGCTTTTATGTCTTTGTTTACGTTCGAGCGTCTTTTTTCTAGATCTAGCTTGTCGACAGCCTTTATGCTTAATAAAGATTCAATGCTTGCGATTAAAGTAAGTGCTATAACGCTTGACCAAAAAGAAAACGTGCCTATCATTTTAAAGTCTGGAGCAGGAACTTCTGTTATTATTGTTCCGATGTCAGGGATAGCGGGGATCATGTAATCCAGCGAAATAGGGTTTGGAGCCTTAAGAATAAGTTCGTAATAATAACTGAACCCAATAGAAAAAAGCACAATCCACATAGGCGCAGGTATCAGTTGCAAATACTTATTTCTAATCTTTGAATAAAACACCATAATTCCCAAGCTCAAAACTCCGGCCAGTGCAGCATAAATCAACCCTTTGTCCTCAAAATGAAAAACAGAAATTATTGTGTTGGGGATTTCTAGCAAATAATCTATGCCACTGTTTTTAGTAATTTTATTTCCTAGCATTATATGAAACTGCTTCCCTAAGATAATAAGCCCTATAGCTGCAAGCATTCCTTGAATAGCTGACGAGGGGAAGTAGTCAGCTAACTTTCCCATTCTCAAAAATCCAAGTATAATTAAAAGAACTCCAGAACATATAATCGCGGCATAGGTCGCGGTAAGCCCAAGCGTCGTAATAGCAACTAGCACCACGCCCACCAAACCGTTACCCGGTCCAGAAATTGTTACAAAACTCCCCCCCAGAAACGAAACAATAACCCCCCCAACTATTGCAGTAATAACCCCAGCTATCGGCGGCGCCTCACTCGCCATGGCAAGGCCAAGCCCCAAAGGAAGAGCTATAAGGCTAACTACTAGACCCGAAAACATGTTTTTTGGCAATGTTTTCACAAGCCCAATAAGTGATGGTTTTTTTGGTCTCATTGTACGATTAATACATCTGTTGGTAATTCAGTTAAAATGTGCTCTATGTCATGAGGAAATAAACGGTCCCAAAAGTTCATTTTTCTAGGGGCGTTCATCACCAACAGGTCGGCCCTTGCTACTTGAGCATAGTGCCCAATGGAGTAGCCGCGCTTACCGAAAATAGGCTGAGATTTAATTTTAATGTCTTTTGTAAGTTTGTTGGGAATGGTTTTCAGTATAGCTTTTACCCGCATTTCTTCTCGCACCCTTAAACGCTCTTTAATAATTGTAGACCTCCTAAGCGACTTGTCATCATCTACCTTTACACTAACCTCGTCGTCACTAATCTCCTCAACTACAGTTATTTTACTGGCCCCCAATTTATTGCCTACTAAAAATGCTGTTGCCAAGGTTTCTTCTGTTTTTGGATCTTTCAAACCATTTACCACAATGTGGTTACAGCAAACACGATCTTTAGAAGGGTTAATTAACAACAATATTGAGCAATTAGCTTTTCGCGTAATCTTTCTAGCAATAGACCCTACATAATACTTAAGAAACTTCTCCTTTTTAAGGGCGCCTATTATCAGTAGGTCAATTTTTTTTTGTTCTGTGGTTGATAAAATAACCTCTACGGGATCACCAGAATTAAACGTCACTTCAAAAACAAGCCCTTGGTCTTTAAATGAGCTTAGTAAAGATGAAAAGGCAGTTAATTTATCTTCTGAAGATTTACCAACATGAATTAAGATAAGTTTGCTTCCAAAAAACAAAGCTAGACGAGCAGCTTCATTTATGTTTGCTTCAAGATTAGGAGAAAAAGTAACCCCAATACCGATTGTTTTAAATACTGTTGTGTTCAACCTAAGAGCCCTTTAAAGATTAATGTGAAATATAAGAATTTCTTTAAAACTATAAAAACTACAAGATAAAATTAATCATTAAGCTTTAACACCGCCATGAATGCTTCTTGTGGAATTTCAACACTTCCCACTTGGCGCATTCTTTTTTTCCCTTTTTTCTGGTTTTCCAGCAACTTTCTTTTCCTTGAAATATCACCTCCATAACACTTTGCCGTTACGTCTTTACGCACAGCCTTTACGGTTTCACGAGAAATTATTTTTGCTCCAATAGCTGCTTGGATTGGAATATCGAACTGTTGACGAGGAATGAGCTCCCTTAGTTTAGAACACATTTTTCTGCCAATTTTCACAGAGTTGTCCATGTGAATTAACGCCGAAAGGGCGTCTACTGTTTGTCCATTTAATAAAACATCAACCCGTACTAATTTTGAAATGCGCATTCCAATGGGGGAGTAGTCAAACGACGCATATCCTTTCGAGACCGTTTTTAAGCGGTCATAGAAGTCAAAAACTATTTCCGCTAAGGGCATATCAAAAGTTAATTCTACCCTTTCAGTTGTTAGGTATGTTTGGCTTGTAATTTGACCTCTTTTTTCAATACATAGCGACATTACGTTTCCAACAAAATCGGACTTAGTTATTATAGACGCCTTAATATATGGCTCTTCAATGCGGTCTAAGCCAGAGAGTTCAGGCAAGTCAGAAGGATTGTTTAACACCACGACCTCATCAGGGTTCTTGCGCGTGAATGCATGATATGATACATTCGGCACAGTTGTTATAACCGTCATATTAAACTCTCTCTCAAGACGCTCTTGAATAATTTCTAAATGTAACATCCCTAGAAACCCGCAACGAAAACCGAAACCTAAAGCAGCCGAACTTTCTGCTTGAAAGACTAAGGAGGCGTCGTTTAGCTGTAGTTTTTCCATAGAAGCTCGAAGCTCTTCATATTCCTCAGTATCAACAGGGTATATACCCGCAAAAACCATTGGTTTTACATCCTCAAAGCCGTCAACGGCTTCAGTGGTCGGAAAGCTAGCGTCAGTAATTGTGTCTCCCACTTTTACATCTCTAGCGTCTTTTATTCCGGTAATCAAGTAGCCAACATCTCCGGTTTTGATTTCCTTTTTTGGTGTTTGAGAGAGGTTTAACGTGCCCACTTCATCTGCCCCATAAGTTTTGCCTGTTGCAATAAATTTTACCTGCTGGTTTTTTCTAATACTCCCGTTCTTAACCTTGAAGTAGGTCTCAACACCCCTAAAGGAATTGTAAACAGAATCAAACACAAGCGCTTGAAGAGGCGCATCTGGCGAACCACCAGGAGGGGGAATAAGCTTGATAATCGCCGTTATAATCTCTTCAACACCAATCCCAGTTTTTGCACTTGCCGGTATTACGTCTGCCGCATCACAACCTAAAAGATCAACAATATCGTCTGTCACTTCTTCAGGGTTCGCGCTAGGAAGATCAACCTTATTTAGAACAGGAATTATTTCTAGATCGTTCTCAAGCGCTAGGTATAGGTTTGAAATGGTCTGAGCCTGTATACTTTGAGCCGCATCAACGACTAAAAGCGCCCCCTCGCAGGCCGCAATTGATCTAGAAACTTCATAACTAAAATCAACATGTCCAGGAGTGTCTATTAAGTTTAAAACATACTCCTGCCCCTCGTGGGTATACTCCATTTGAATGGCGTGTGATTTTATGGTAATCCCACGTTCGCGCTCCAGGTCCATGCTGTCAAGCAATTGACTCTGCTTCTCACGCTCCGTAACTGATCCGGTAAAGTCTAATAGACGATCAGCTAAAGTACTCTTGCCGTGGTCAATGTGTGCGATTATACAAAAGTTTCTAATATGCTTCATTAATCTTGTTTCATTGCGCGTTATATGCGATGGTAAAAGTAATGATTTCCCACACAACATTTATATAAATTAGTTACTATCAATCAGTAACTGAATGCGTTTTATAGCTTCTGCTTTTCCAATTAAAAAAATAATATCAAAAACATCAACCCCCTCAAGCGCCCCCACTAGAGCGACTCTTAGCGGCATCATCACCCTTCCAAAACCAACTTCACTTTTGGTAATCCAATTTTTTACTCCGTCTTGCAGACCCTTTGCAGAAGAGTCATCACCTGTTTCTAGAACCCTGATCAGCTGGGTCATCAACTCTTTTGAATTAGGCTTCCAGACCTTTTTTAGGGCTCCCTCGGCATAATCGGAAGGAGCTACAAAAAAGTAGTGACTTAACCCCCACAAGTCAGAGGTTAACGTAGCGCGCTCCTTGACTTGCTTAATCACAAGCTCAACATAACCCGTATCAATAGAACTAAGTTCGGGGTTGTCATTTATAAAAAGAGACACCAAGTCCTTTGCGCTGGTTTTTTGCATGTACTGTTGATTAAACCACTTTGTTTTGTCAGGATCAAACCTCGCGCCCGCCTTATTTACCTTTTTCAAATCAAAGACTCTTATTAAGCTGTCTAGATCAAAAACCTCTTGTTCAGAGCCGGGGTTCCATCCCAGCAAAGCCAAGAAGTTAATAACAGCTCCTGAAAAATAACCATCCTCCTTGTAACTTTTAGATACATCACCCGTAACCGGGTCTTTCCAGCTTAGCGGAAACACAGGAAACCCTAGCTTGTCACCATCTCTTTTACTGAGCTTCCCTTTTCCAGCAGGCTTTAAGATTAAAGGCAAGTGAGCAAACTTTGGTGCGCCCCATTCAAAAGCTTTATAAAGCAGCTTATGAAGGGCTAATGACGGTAACCACTCTTCTCCACGAATTACATGTGTGATCTTCATTAGGTAATCATCTACAACATTTGCTAAGTGATAGGTAGGCATTCCGTCTGATTTAAACAAAACCTTATCATCAAGTGTGTTTGTATCAATTCTAATTTTACCTCGGACCATGTCTGAAAGCTCAACTGTTTCACCCTTTGGAGCTAAAAAACGAACAACATAGTCATCGCCGTTTGCGATTTTATCTTGCACTTCCTTTTCAGACAAAACTAAGGAATTAGTTAAGCGCCCCTTTGTTCTATTGTGCCAGTTGTATATAAAAGTCTTTCCTTTCTCTTCATGCTTCCTCCGCTCGTTGTCTAAAGACTCAGCGGAGTCAAATGCATAATATGCGTTATTGCTCTTCAAAAGTTGGTCTACATACTTTTTATAAAGATGCTTTCTTTGGCTTTGTCTGTAAGGACCAAAACCACCTTCTTTTCCAGGACCCTCGTCGTAAGGGATGTTACACCATTTCAAAGAGTCTGTAATATAGTTTTCTGCGCCTTTCACAAAACGTTTTTGATCTGTGTCCTCAATGCGAAGGACAAAGGTGCCATTGTTTTTTTTTGCAAAGAGATAATTAAAAAGTGCAGTTCGCATTCCGCCAATATGTAATGGCCCAGTGGGGCTTGGCGCAAATCTAACACGAATAGGGTTATTCATTTTGTTTATTTAAAAGAACAAAGATATAATTGCTGGTCACATTGCCCAAAGAAAAACGACTTTAGCTTTAATTTAAATCATATTAACCGGAACCCTCTTGTTCATAACCCTAAACCATAAAGGAGGTATCATTGCCAGCAGCATTGACGTTGGATACCCAAAAGGAAGAATTGGGCTCTCTTCGTGTGACTCCAAAATCTGGTATTTTTTTGCAGACTTGTAATGGTGGTCGCTGTGGCGAGTAAGCTCATAAAGAATGATACGCCCAACTACATGATTAGAATTCCACGAGTGAATTTTTTTAACACGCTCATACCTTCCAGAAACGTTCTTTAGCCTCAACAACCCATAATGTTCAATATAGTTTACAGTCTCTAAAAACAAGAAGGACACAACCCCAATCCCAACCGCAAAAGCCAGAGCCAAACCACCCAAGGCAACATGTACGCAGACTAAGTAAGTCACCTGAATTATAACAAACCAAAACATATCGTTATAAAGACTAATAAAAGAGCGTTTGTTGTTTTTTAATAGCCGCAATTGTACTTTCCATGCACTAAAATATTGCCTCACCGTCGAGGTCAGCCAAAACGAATATAGTGATTGGTTAAACCGTGCCGTGGCTGGATCTTCTTTTGTGGCGGCATTTAAATGATGGCTGTGGTTGTGTTCTATGTAAAAATGCATGTATAAACAAGGCAATAAAAGCCCTTTTGATAAGAACCGTTCCCTTGAGTCTTGACGATGCCCCAGCTCATGAGCAACATTAATCCCATTTGTTGTCAAAACCATTCCAATCGAAAGAATTAGCCCTGTAATCTCAAGATTACTCAGGACGGTATTTGAAACCGTGTAAAAACCCCAAGCTAACAACCCGAAGACAATGGGGATGTTTGCATAAAGCATCCAATCAAAGAGAACATTCTTTGTTCGTTCTTCTTTTGTTTTCTCCGAAAAGTTTTCTGTACTGACCGCAACCAGACTCTCAATGATTGGTATAAAAACAAACGCATAAATTGGTGTTAAAAAGAGCCAACCCCCTTTAAGATGCAGAGCAATAAACGCTGACAAAGGAATAGAAAGAGCCGACAGGTATTTTAAATCATTCATAAGTAGAATATTTTTGTATTGATAAACCCAAAAATGCGCCATAAACATAACGCCGCAAACCAATCATAAATCAGTAATATTATTGTAGTTTTATTCTCTCTAAATTTAGGTATTATTGGATAGTTTTCAAAAAATAGAACAAAATTTAAGACTATTTGTTCGACAATTCTATGTTAGCGCCTTAATAAAGGGGTTGCTGATGTTTTTTTTTGTTGGCCTGTTGTTCGCTTTTATATTACTCATTACAGAACACTTTCTATGGCTAAACCCTCCGCTAAGAACCTTTTTGTTTTGGTTTACAATCATTTTTGAGTTTTTTGTTTTTTACGGGCTTGTCCTAAGCCCTATATTAAAGTTGTTAGAAATTAAAAAAGGAATCGGCTTTGAATTCGCATCAAAAATTATTGGCGATCACTTTCCAGAAATCAATGACAAGCTTTTAAACGTACTTCAGCTTAACAAATACAGCGAACAAAGTGAACTTGTTTTGGCTAGTATTGCTCAAAAGTCTGACAATCTTAAAGGTTTTTCATTTAAAAAGGCCGTTAATTTTTCCGACAATATTAAATACATTAAGTATGCTCTTGTTCCTATTATCATTTTCTTTGTTTTTTATGCGCTTGGAAAGCAGTCTATTTTGACGGACAGTCTTAATCGCGTTGTCAACCACAATGCTGTTTTTCTGCCCCCCGCCCCTTTTAAGTTTTTGATAGCAAACAAGCCCCTTTCCACCATTGAAGGAAATTCATTTACATTAAGCGTGCAAACTCAAGGCTCAAGAACCCCTGAGTCAGTTAATATTCTCTATAACAACGAGACCTACACGCTAAGCCCAAAATCTCCAGGTATTTTTGAATATCAATTTTTCCAACCAAAGAAGTCGATCAGTTTTAGGCTTATTTCAGAAAACATAGCCTCATCACCCCAAAAGCTAGCCGTTTTATTAGCCCCCTCAATCCTTAATTTAAACCTTTATGTTTATCCGCCTCAATACACTAACGAACCCACTATAAAAGTGGCTAACAGCGGAAACTCTACCATTCCTGAAGGCTCAACTCTGAAGTGGGAGGTTTTCACAAAATCAACCGACACCGTTGTGTTTCAGCACAACAATTCTCAGTCTTTTTTTACAAAGTCTGACCAACAGTTTTCGTATTCCAAGAGCGTTTCTCAACCTCTGCGGTATTCTATATCAACCAGTAATACGGATTTAAAAGACTATGAAACCCTTGATTATTTCATCAACGTAGTTAAAGACGAGCCGCCGGCAATCAGGATAAAAATGAATAGAGACACAACCGCACAAGAAAGGCTTTATTTTTACGGACAAGTCTCAGACGATTATGGTATTCGCGCCTTAAGACTCCATTATTTTGCCTCCGAATCTCCAAACAACATCTCTGTTCTTAAGTTGCCTTTAACTCAAAACAACCTTCAAGAATTCAGCTATGTTTTCCCTAACAACCTTGATCTAATCGAGGGCGCAGACTATTCACTATATTTTGAGGTGATTGACAATGACCGTCTTCACAACTTCAAGTCCACGCGCAGCCGAACATTTATGTACAAACAAAAAACAGAAACCCAGCTTGAAGCTTCAATAATCAAGGAACAGAGCGCAGCATCCAGTGCATTTCAAAAAGCACTAAACGAGCTTGTTGTTCAAGACGAGAAGCTTAAGCAGATCTCTATCAAGCAAAAAGAATCGACTCAGCTTAATTATTCAGATCAACAAATGCTTCAGCAGTTTATAGAGCATCAAAAAAGCCAAGACAAACTACTCGCAAAGATTAATCAAACCATGGAGAGAAATCTTAAGGACTTCAAAAAAGACGGTAAAGATGTTTTTAACGACCAGCTACAGAAACGGCTAAGGTCGCAGCAAGATGAATTAAAAAAGAATGAAAAGATTTTAGAAGAAATCGAAAAAGTTATCAGTAAGATTAATAAGGAAGATTTAGCAAAGAAGATTCATGAAATGGCAAAGCAAAGCAAAAACAAACAACAGAGCCTTAAGCAGCTCCTCGAGCTCACCAAACGCTATTATATTACCAAAAAACTTGAGAGGATAAACTCAAAATTAAAGGAACTTTCTGAGGCTCAAGAGCAATTGGCTGACAAGGGAATAAAAGCAAATAATAAATCAACACAACAAGCTCTTAACGAATCCTTCGGTCTGATTCGGAATGAACTAGCGGAATTAAAAAAAGATAACGAAGCCCTGGTTAAGCCGCTACAAATTTCTGACAACGAGCTGCTCGAGGAGGCTATAGTGAAAAACCAAGAAGAGGCTCTTGGTGGTTTAGAAGAAGAAAAAGATGTCCTAGACTCTGAACAAGATAAAAAACCTCCTTTAAAGACGCAGAAAAGCCAGAAGAAAGCAGCTCAAAAAATGCAGTTGTTGACTCAAAAAATGTCCCAAAACATGAGTTCTGCAGGAGCTAAACAAATGAGCGAGGACATTGAGGTGCTCCGTCAAATATTGGATAATTTAATTTTATTCTCTTTTGAGCAGGAAGCGCTAATGAACCAGTTTCTTTCATTGGCATCTAACCCGCGGCAATATGCGGAAAAACTTCTTATGCAAAAAAGTCTTCGAGCCCATTTTGAACATGTTCAAGACAGTTTGTACTCGTTGTCCTTGCGTCAACCTATGATCTCTGAGTTGATTAGCAAAGAAGTAGCGGAAGTTTTTTTTAATATTGATAAAAGTTTAGCGCTCTTCTCTGAAAATGAACTCCAAAAAGGAGTTTCTTCTCAGCAATTTGCAATGATGGCAACAAACAAATTAGCAGACCTGTTAAGTAATACTTTGAGTAATATGGAGGAACAGCTAGAGCTATCACCAGGACAAGGCCAAGGAGAAATGCAGCTTCCAGACATTATTATGAGTCAAGAATCGCTAAATGAGCAACTGGAACAAAAGTTGGGCGAAAAAGGAAGAGAGTCAAAAACAGAAAACGGGGAAACTAAAACGCGAAGTATAGGAAAAGAGAAGGGGCCAGGCGCCTCTAATGGCTCAACAACCTCATTTGGAGGTGATCAAGGCAAAAACAAACAAGGCTCCGAAAACGAAGAGGATAATGCTGAGTTATTTGAGATTTTTAAAAAGCAACAACAACTTCGCATGGCGCTGCAGGACTTGTTACAAAAAAATGAGTTGTCGGTTAAGGAGAGTGCTTTGCTGAAGGCTATGAATACAATTGAAAAAAACCTTGTTAATAACGGCCTTAATGAGGCTGCGCTTAACCAAATGAAATCATTAAGACACCAACTTTTAAAGCTTAGCAAAGCCAAACAACAACAAGGGGAAGGGGCCAAGAGAGAGTCACAAACAAGCAAAAGCTCTGTCTCGGATCAACCCCCGTTAAGCCCCGAAACAATAAAACAATATTTCAATACAATTGAAATATTAAACAGACAAAGTTTACCTTTGCGCAAGGATTTAGTGAAAAAAGTTCAAGAATACTTTAAAACAGGTAATGATTAGTTTTAGCACAGAAACCCTATTTGAGTTGGCTAACCCACAAATTATGGGCAACTGGTTAGGGTCAATTATTTTACAAGAAAACCTTTCAGAAGGAGAGATTTCTGTTGTTTTTTGTGACGACAATTATCTTTATAATTTAAACGTTGAGTTTTTAAACCATGACACTCTTACCGATGTTATAGGTTTTAATTACTCTGTTGGCAAGGAGGTTCATGGCGAGGTGTTTATTTCTGTTGACCGAGTAAAAGATAACGCCATCGATTTCAAACAAGCTTTTGACAACGAGCTATCAAGAGTTTTGGCTCATGGCATTCTTCATTTTTGTGGTTATAACGACAAGACCGACTTAGAATCTTCTTTGATGCGAACAAAAGAAGACTTCTACCTTAACCAACTCATGGATAAGCCCCTCTAAATACCTATATTTGCAAGTGCAACTGATTTGTTTCACGTGGAACAATTAATAAGCTATAGATGTTTGATAAAATATACGACGTAATTGTTGTTGGGGGCGGTCACGCAGGAAGTGAAGCAGCGGCCGCAGCAGCTAACATGGGGAGTCAAACCCTGCTAATCACCATGAACCTTCAAAATATTGCACAAATGTCTTGCAACCCCGCAATGGGTGGAATAGCGAAAGGCCAAATCGTGCGTGAAATAGATGCTTTGGGGGGCTATAGTGGGATTGTAAGCGACACCTCAGCCATTCAGTTCAAAATGCTCAACAAATCTAAAGGCCCCGCGATGTGGAGTCCTCGTGTTCAAAGCGATCGAATGCGTTTTGCAGAGGATTGGAGGATGCTTTTGGAACAAACAAAAAACCTAGATTTTTATCAGGAAACGGTTACTGGACTTGTTGTTAATGCTGGGGCCGTTAAAGGCGTTAAAACTTCATTAGGCGTTGAGATAAAAGCAAAGTCCGTAGTGCTCACAAACGGGACCTTCCTTAATGGTCTTATACACATTGGAGAAAAAAACTTTGGAGGAGGTCGTGCAGGCGAAAGAGCGGCGACAGGTATTACAGAGCAGCTTATAAACTTAGGCTTTGAGTCTGGCCGCATGAAGACAGGAACTCCGCCTAGAGTTGACGGAAGGTCTCTTAATTTTTCCAAGATGATTGAACAGCCCGGTGACAGCGTCCCTGAAAAGTTCTCATATTCTGATCTCACCACACCCTTAAAAGCCCAACGCTCATGCCACATGTCCTATACAAGTACAGAGGTCCATGAGTTGCTTAAAGAAGGCTTTGATCGATCCCCCATGTTTAATGGTCGCATACAGAGCTTAGGGCCGAGGTATTGCCCTTCAATTGAAGACAAAATAAACCGCTTTGCTGATAAAGACCGCCATCAAATATTCGTAGAGCCGGAAGGCTGGAACACGGTAGAGTATTATATAAACGGATTTTCCACCTCTCTTCCTGAAGACGTTCAGTTTAAGGCCCTGAGAGCTGTTAAGGGGTTTGAAAAGGTTAAGTTTTTTCGCCCTGGATATGCTATTGAATACGACTACTTCCCTCCTACCCAGCTTACACACTCCTTAGAAACTAAGCTTGTAAGTGGTTTGTTTTTCGCAGGCCAAATCAATGGTACAACTGGCTACGAAGAAGCGGCATCTCAAGGCTTAATGGCTGGTATAAATGCTAGCCGTAAGGTTCAAGAAAAAGATCCTTTTATATTAAAAAGGAACGAAGCATATATTGGCGTCTTAATTGACGACTTGATTACAAAAGGCACAGAAGAGCCGTATCGTATGTTTACATCAAGAGCAGAATATCGCACGCTTCTAAGGCAAGACAATGCTGATATTAGGCTAACTCCAAAGGGGCATGCGCTAGGAATAGTTGGCGAAAAAAGGCTTCGACGCATGGAAGAAAAGCATTCCAAAGCCGAGGCTTTTGTGACCTTCTTTAAAACTCAAAGCGTGAAACCCGAAGAGGCTAATCCTGTTTTGGAAGGCAAAGATTCAGCTCCAATCCGACAGTCAGATAAAATGTTTAAGATATTTTCAAGGCCTAATATTGGCATAGAAGATGTCCGTAAATTTACTGCGGTCGAGAGCTATATTCGTGAAAAGGGTTTAGACAGAGAAGAGATTGAGCAAGCAGAAATACAGGTAAAGTACTCTGGCTATATCGCTAAAGAAAAAAACAACGCCGACAAGCTCACACGCCTAGAATACGTGAAGATACCACCAGATTTTGATTACTCACAAATCAAATCCATGAGTTATGAGGCGCGCGAAAAGCTTAAAAAAGTGCAACCTGCAACCGTGGCTCAAGCATCACGAATTAGCGGAGTGTCACCCAACGATATCTCTGTTTTATTAGTTTACATGGGGCGTTAATAAATTTAAATGTTTCACGTGGAACACTGTATGAAAACACATAAAACACACATGAATCTCAAGGACCACTCTGTCAGCGGAGAACGGTTTAAACTTCTAGTTGACCCTTATTATGGTTTCTTGTATACAGACCCCAAGCCCAGTGATAAAGACCTAAAAGCGTACTATTCCGATGTTGGTTATATCTCCCACAACAACCAACTAAGGTCTTTTGTAGACGCTATGTATCACGTCGCTAGATATGTTTCTTTAAAGAGAAAAATAAGACTTATAAAACCATTTATGCTTAAATCAGGAGCGTTATTAGATATTGGAGCAGGGACTGGGCACTTTGTAAGGTCTGCAAGTCTTGCTGGCTGGGACGTCACGGGGATTGAGCCTAGTTCTACAGCTAGAGAAATCGCAAACTCTAAAGGGTGTTGTTTGGTTTTTGATGAAGAAGCGCTAGGAGCTTTTTCTGAGGGTTCTTTTGATGTGATTACGCTTTGGCACGTTTTAGAGCACCTTCCAAGCCCACTGGAAAGCATCGAGGTTTTTAAGAAGCTCCTCAAGCCTAATGGGCGTATTTTTGTAGCAGTTCCTAATTATAAGAGTTACGATTCGAGATACTTTAAAAACTTCTGGGCCGCTTATGACGTGCCTAGGCATTTATGGCATTTTTCTAAAAACTCTATAATTAAAGTATTCTCTAAATCCCAAATGTCGCTAGAGTCAACCCATCCAATGTTAATGGATGCTTATTACGTTAGCATGCTGTCTAATAAATATAAATCAGGATCTCACAAAATCCTTAATAGCTTATGGACGGGGCTTCTTTCAAACGCCAAAGCCTTTAGGACTGGCGAATACTCTTCACTCATTTATGTGTTAAAAAAGAGCGATTAGTATTTTAAAGCGTTTTAAGCGCTTTTTACACAACCCAACACCATTTATATAAGGCCAACACGCTTTTTTTCATTAAGCGTCATTTGTTGAGCTTTTTTTAATAGATATAAACAATTGGCGCCATGAGGGGTTATAGTTTTTACTTATAACACAACTCGTTTGTAAATTTTGTTGAATTCCCGTTGGTTTTTTTTATTTTTGTAAAAATTAAATTAAAAACTATTACCCATGAAAAATTTAGCGCTCTGTTTTTTATTACTTATTACAATAACCGCTTGTCAACAGCAAAAAATAGGATTTGTTGATAATGTCGTTCTCATAAACGAATATCAGGAGCGCGTCGATATTGAAGCGAAACTTCAGTTAAAAATTACCGCATTCAAAACACGCACAGACAGTCTTCGTTCTGCGTTTGAACTAGAGATAAAAGAAGCCGAACTTAAAGCTAGAAAAATGTCACAGTCATCAATCCAGAAACTTTCGCAAGAACTTCAACAAAAAGAGCAAATACTTCAACAGAGAGTTCAGCTTGAGCAGCAATCAATTGCGCAAGAAAGTCAAACATTAAACGATTCTATTGTTAATAAAGTAATTGGCTTTGTAAAAGATTACGGCATGTCTAACAATTTCAATTATATATTAGGAAGCAATGAAGCTGGAAGTGTTTTGTATGGAGATGATGCCATGGATTTAACACAAGAAATACTTAAGTCGCTAAACGAGGCTTATAGCAAGAACTAAGAACTTTTCAAGTGTAACAAGCGCGTAAGTTTAATAGACAGGTCAGTAAGAATAATCTTTGCATTCCCATTTCGCTCTATGTGATAGTTCGCCAACTCAATTTCTTTATAGATCTCAGAAATATTAGACGCACCTATGAATGGAGCAAAATTCTCCATCTTAAAACTTTTGTCATTTAAGTTAATTAACACCAAGGTTTTGACCCCATAATTATAAAGCATAGCTTGCCTAAAAAATCGCAAACTATAATCCAAAAACTGTTTTTGTGTTTCCCGCCCCGCTTTAGATATTTCTTGGCTCCACGCCATCAGACTATTAATAGATTGTTTATTACTTTTGGCCTGAAAGGCTGTTCGAACCCAAGCGATAAACCACGTCTCAAACCGCAGGTCTTCAGGCTCCTGCTTTAATAAGTCCAATGCCCTGCTATAACTTCCTTCGGACTGATAAGCGATATTTTGCGCCAAACTCTTCTCTATATTTAGCCTTTTAATTAAGCTACTTTTTATTGTTTGTTCTGAAAGGGAGTTTAAATGTACGGACTGACATCGTGATCGTATGGTTTCTATTAACCGCTCCTCGTTCTCAGTAACTAGGATGATGACAGTTTTATCCGCGGGCTCCTCAATGAGTTTTAACAGCTTGTTGGCACACATGGAGTTCATTTTTTCTGGCATCCAAATAATCATAACCTTGTACCCGCCATTAAAAGCCTTAAGAGACATTTTAGACGTAATATCACTAGCCTCTTCCACCCCAATAACCCCTTGTTTATTGCCAACCCCTATAAAACTATACCAATCATTAATAGAGCCATAAGGATTTGTTTCAAGAAACGCTCGCCACTCGTTTATATAGTTAGACGAGATTGGCTTTGACTTTACATTTTCACTAGTTGTAACGGGATATACAAAGTGTATATTTGGATGCGTTAAGGTATTCATGTCGCCAAGCCCATCGGACTGTTGTTTTGTTAAATAGCTGGCGTAAGCAATTGCTATTGGCAACCCACCAACCCCGCGCTTTCCGACGTAAAGTTGAGCATGCGGAACACGGCCCGAGTCAATTCCCTGCTTCAGTTGTGTTTTTAACAAAGATTGACCAATGACATCTTCAAAATTCATAAAACAAAGATAAAAGATTTAATTGAATCGTATGTAAAGTCGTAAAATCCCTGAGCATTGTTTTTAAAACAGCAATTTTTTACAAGCATGCATCGCTGCACAAATTTTACAAGCGCACCATTCACAAGCTAAAAGAAATACTTACCTTTGGAATCTTATAAAATTAACAAATCAGTTCACAAGCAATGAAATCACTACAAAGCATAAATTTTAAAAATAAAAAAGCATTGATACGAGTCGATTTCAACGTTCCTTTGAATGCCCAATTTCAGGTAACAGACTCTACACGAATTGTATCCGCTAAGCCAACCATCATGAAGGTTTTAGAAGATGGAGGAAGTTGTGTTTTAATGTCTCACTTAGGAAGGCCAGAATCAAAAGAATCAGCGTTTTCATTAAAACACATTGTTCGCACTCTTGAAACAGTATTAGGCGTAGAGGTGCTGTTTTCTTCAAGCTGCATTGGCGAGGATGCACAAAAATTTTGCGATAACTTAAAGCCGGGCCAAATTCTTTTATTGGAAAATTTAAGATACCACTCTGATGAAACAAGAGGAAGCGAAAACTTTGCTAAAGAGCTATCAAAACTAGGTGATTTTTATATTAACGACGCCTTTGGAACAGCTCACAGAGCACATGCTTCAACCACAATTATTGCAAAATTTTTTCCAGAAAATAGATGTTTTGGCAGCCTGTTAGCTCAAGAAATAGAAAGTATTGACAAAGTTATGCAAACAGGAGAGAAGCCTGTTTTAGCGATATTAGGAGGAGCTAAAGTTTCTTCTAAGATCACTATAATAGACAACATACTCAATAAGGTAGATCACTTAATCATTGGAGGCGGGATGACCTTTACTTTTGTAAAAGCACAAGGAGGTTCTGTAGGCGATTCTATTTGTGAAGATGATAAAATGGAGCTAGCTCTTCAAATTTTAGAAAGAGCTAAGGCTAAAAACGTTCAAGTTCACATTCCAGTCGATGTTTTAGCAGCAGATGAGTTTAGCAATCACGCCAACACTCAGATTGTAGACGTTAGAAGAATACCTGAAAACTGGCAAGGACTTGATTGTGGACCAAAATCAAAAGCACTATTTCATGAGGTGGTACAGCAGTGTAAGACAATTTTGTGGAATGGCCCTTTAGGGGTATTTGAAATGGAAAAGTTTTCCACAGGAACGATTGCTTTGGGGAACTCTATTGCAGAAGCCACAAAAAACGGTGCGTTTTCCTTAGTTGGAGGAGGAGACTCAGTATCAGCCGTGAAGCAGTTTGGTTTTGAAAACAAGGTTAGCTATGTGAGCACTGGCGGGGGAGCAATGCTTGAAAGTTTAGAAGGAAAAATTTTGCCTGGTATTGCTGCATTTTCAAAATAAACTCCGTCAAATTTGATTATATAAAAGAATGCTTAAAATCTTTTTCTTTTTAAACGCACTAATTGTCTGCCCTATTTATGGCCAGTCAGTCGACAGTTTACAGCCTTTAAACAATAAGATAAAAGACTCCGCAGGTCAGCTTAAACACAGCCTAAGTCCAATTTTCAACAAAGCTATTGATTCAAGCTTTATTAGCGTGCGACAGATGGAAGAGCGGTTTCAAAATCAATTATTTTCGAACGACCTTTTCACAGCTCTTAATGACTCTATAGAAAACCAATCTGTTAAAGTCGTTTATTACCCAGAACTTTCTACAGACACACTTAAAAAGCGACTAGCTATTCTTGACGCCAAAACACCTTTTAATATTGAATATAACCCGTCGCTTGAAAACGTCATAAAGCGTCACCTAAAATCTCGCAAAACGTCGACAGAGACCCTCATGCGACTCAGCCGCTACTACTTTCCAATGTTTGAAGAAGTTTTAGACAAATACAACCTACCTTTAGAAATTAAGTATTTAGCAATTGTTGAATCTTCATTGAAGCCCCGCGCAAAATCTCGAGCCGGAGCTACTGGCTTATGGCAGTTTATGTTCTCTACAGGAAAACATTTCGGACTAGAAGTCAGCAGCTATGTTGATGAGCGCTGTGATCCCTTGCGTTCCACAAATGCTGCAGCTAGATACTTAAGCTCTTTGTACAAAACTTTTGGAGACTGGGACCTTGCTTTAGCCGCCTACAACTCAGGGCCGGGAAATGTAACAAAAGCTATTAGGCGCTCAGGGGGATATAAAAACTATTGGAATATTCGCCCGTTTTTGCCCAAAGAAACAGCTGGTTATCTTCCTGCATTTTTAGCAACACTTTATCTTTTTGAGTATGCAGATGCTCACGGATTTAGCCGTGATCTGAGTCAGTTCCCAATATTAGCAACTGATACTATTCACGTAAAACACATGATTTCTCTAGATCATGTTGCGGAACTTACAGACACAAAAATAGAAACATTACAATTCCTAAACCCGTCATACAGCTTAGATATTATTCCTGTTTTAGACAAGAAAACCTACGCACTAAGACTGCCACTTGACAAAGTGGGGGGGTTTGTTCAGAACGAAGATCAAATATATGCTTTTGCCAAGGCAGAATTTCAAGCTCGAGAAAAGCCGTTGCCTCAGTTTTTTGAAGTGGATTCTAAAATCAGATATAAAGTAAAATCAGGAGATTATCTTGGAAAGATTGCCAGGAACTTTAAGGTTAGGGTAAGTCAAATAAAACAGTGGAACGGTCTGCGAACAAACAACCTCAAGATCGGACAACGATTAACAATTTATTCACGCAACCCAACTCCGAAAAACTTTGTTAAAGCAGACAAACCAACTCCAGGGAAAACCCTTAATCAATCAACGTATTTGGTTAAGCCCGGCGACTCTCTTTGGAGTATATCAAAGAAATTAACTGGCGTTTCTGTTCAAAACTTAAAAGAATGGAATGATATTTGGAATAATCGTTTGAAGCCAGGGATGAAGCTAATTGTTTCTAAACAAAATATAAAATAATGCGGATATTTGTAAGAGTACTTTTTTTATTTTTATTATTGTCTAATTGTGACTCTTCTAACGACACCAGGGTCTACAAGCCTCAGTCTTCAGGAAACATTAATGATGTATCCGTGGTAATTGACAGCGAACTATGGGAGTCTCTAGTTGGGGAGACTATTCGAACAAATATAGGAGCACCTTTATATGGTCTCCCTCAAGACGAACCTCAATTTAAATTAAGCCAAATTCCTGCAACTATATTTTCAGGGTTCGTTAAAAACACACGCTTAATTTTAAAGATTGCTAAAGGATCAAAGGCAGAAACAAGGTTTTATAGAGATCCGTATGCTTCTCCGCAGCGAATGGTTTTAGTAAGCGGAATGACCAATCAAGAGCTGATAGATCAGCTTACAACTAATAATAAGAAAATTATAGAGGCCTTTAAAACCTCTGAAATTAAGGAAAAACAACGACGCTTTCGGAAATCACTGTTCAATACCACAGCACTTTCTGAGCAGCTAGGTATTGAAATTCAACTTCCTTCTATATATAGAATAGCCAAGCAAGAAAATGACTTCTTCTGGCTGCGAAGAGATATTAAAACAGGGACCGTTAATTTGTTATTATATACCGTTCCATACGAAAAGACCCTGACAAAAGATGCGCTGGCAAATCGCGCGATAGAAAAAAGAGACTCTATAGGAAAAAGGCATATTCCAGGACCCGTAGCTGGAAGCTATATGACGACAGAAAAAGCGTATAGACCTTTTTTTGGAAGTGAAAGGGTAGCTAATTTAAACGCTTTTCTAACGAAAAGTATTTGGCAAGTAAAAGACGCCTTTATGTCAGGCCCCTTCATTAATTACTGGATAAAAGATGATGCCAACAAACGATTTCTTGTAGCCGAAGGGTTTGTATTCGCTCCATCGGTTGAGAAGAGAGCATATGTTTTTGAGCTAGAAGCAATTATAAAATCAATTTCTATTAAGAAGTAAGCAATTAGACACAACAGGGTTTTTTATTTTTCCTCCTCTTTAGTGTCTGAGACTTCTTCTTGACTAGCTTTTTTGAATTCTTTGATTCCACCACCCAAACCTTTCATAAGTTCAGGAATTTTTTTACCACCAAACAACAAAAGAACTACAACTACAATTAAAACAATTTGCGGAGCTCCTATAGCCAAGGGGATCAAGTAAGTATTCATATCTCTACATATTTATAATACAAAGTTAATAATTATCCTTTAAATAAACAGCTATTTCAAACAATAGTCAGGTTTAAAGACTAGAATCGGTTAATTTTTATTTAATTTTGCTTTTAAATGGGGCTAAAAAAGATAAATAAAAAGAAACTTCAAACAAAGCTTCTTCACAAATATCGCTTAGTGGTGCTGAACGAAGACACTTTTGAAGAGCGTTTTGCCGTCAAGCTTACACGTTTAAATGTATTTTCTTTGAGTTCATTAGCAGCAATAATTCTTATAATCCTCACAACTTTATTAATTGTTCTTACCCCTCTTAGGGAATACATACCAGGCTATTCTTCTGCAGCGTTGCAAAAACAGGCACTGAACCTGAGCTATAAGACAGATTCTCTTATAAAAGCAATCAATATGAATGACCTCTATATAAAATCGATTAAAAGCGCACTGAGCGGCGAAGTTAGTTCAGTTGTGATAAACAAAGACTCTATTTTTAAAGCCGCTCAAGCAGATACAGATGTTTTTGAATTAATACCATCAGCAGCAGACTCCATATTGAGAGAAAAGGTAAGTAGAGAGGATAAATACAACTTATTTAAAACGGCAATATCATCCAAAGACTTTGTTTTTTTCCCACCAGTAAATGGCCCGCTAAGCGCGGGGTTTGATTCGAAGGTGAAACACTATGCAGTCGACATAGTGACTCCTATTAATACCCCTGTAAAGTCAACATCAGACGGTCGCGTAATATTTACTTCTTGGACTTCCGAAGCAGGATACGTAATAATTATCGATCACGGAGACGAACTAATTTCTGTTTATAAACACAACTCATCCTTGACAAAGTCTCAAGGGGAAATAGTGAAGTCTCGTGAAGTTATCGCTATTTCGGGCGGTTCGGGAGAGCTAAGTACAGGCCCACACTTGCACTTTGAGCTTTGGAGTAATGGAGTACCCCTCAACCCCGCTAATTTTATGGATTTTTAAATTTATTCAAATGCCATCATTAAAAGCATTTCTTGCTAAGGCTTATGCCGCCATAATTTATAAAAAAATCAATAAATGGTCTTCTAAACCCCTAGAGACACAGAATCATGTTTTTCAGTCGTTAATATCCGAGGCAGTATCAACTAATTTTGGAGTTGACCACGATTTTATCAGTATCAAAAGCTATGAAGATTTTGTTAACCGAGTGCCTGTTCGGGACTATGAAGCTTTAAGGCCTTATGTTGATAAGGTTGTCGCTGGAGAATCAAATGTTTTATGGAAAGGCAAACCCCTTTATTTTGCTAAAACATCTGGAACCACATCAGGAGCTAAATATATTCCAATTACTAAAGAAAGCATGCCGGGCCATGTTGAGGCTGCCAAAAACGCTATCTTATTATACATTCATCAAACAGGGAACACTCAAGTTGTAGATCAAAAAATGATATTTTTACAGGGAAGCCCAGTGCTTGAAATCATAAACGGAGTGCAGCTTGGTCGTTTGTCAGGGATTGTAGCCCATTATGTTCCAAAATATCTACAAAAAAATAGACTACCTTCTTGGGAAACTAATTGCATTGAGGACTGGGAGTCCAAGGTAAATAAAATTGTCCAAGAAACATTAAATGAAGACATGTCTATTATCGCAGGGATTCCATCTTGGGTTCAAATGTATTTCGAAAAGCTTGTAGCCATAAAAGACAAGAAAGTCGGCGATATATTTAAGAACTTTAATCTTTTCATTTTTGGAGGAGTTAACTACGAGCCATATCGATCTAAATTTGAATCTTTGATTGGAAGAAAGGTGAATACTATTGAACTTTACCCCGCTAGCGAAGGTTTTTTTGCATTTCAAGATAACCAAAATGAGACAGGAATGTTGCTTCAGTTAAACTCAGGAATCTTTTATGAATTTATATGCGCTGAGACTTTTTTTGAACCCAACCATAAACGATTAACGTTAAAAGACGTAGAAGTTGGTGTAAATTACGTGATAATAATCTCAACTACAGCCGGTCTTTGGGCTTATAATATTGGAGACACCGTACAGTTCACGTCACTATCACCATTCAGAGTTATTGTTAGCGGACGAATTAAGCATTTTATTTCTGCTTTTGGAGAACACGTTATAGCAAAGGAAGTAGAGCACGCTTTATTATCTGCGTTAAAATCAACAAACATATCTGTAAGTGAGTTTACTGTTGCACCCCAAACAACACCAGAATTTGGACTTCCACACCACGAATGGTTTATTGAATTTGAAACCCCCCCCTTAGATATTAAGTCTTTTTCACACGAACTAGATGTGGCGATGCAAAAACAAAACAGTTATTATAAAGATTTAATTCAAGGGAATGTTCTACGACCACTAGTTGTGACTCTTGTCCCTAAATTAGGGTTCCAAAAATACATGAAAACTATTGGCAAGCTCGGAGGCCAAAACAAGACGCCGCGCCTGTCTAATGACAGGAAAATTGCAGATGCGCTGTCTGATGCGATGTAGTCTAATTACTGTATATTTGTTTTTATATGAAAAAACAAAACCAAACGAAAAACTTAACACGAACTCGTGCTCAAGAGAGCTCAAATGCTATTGAGAGACTCTACTTGACAATGCGTCACTTGTTTAATAGAGGCTTCTACAAACCAATGGGTGTTTCAGGCGAGACCCTGCGTCAAGCACTGCTACAGTTGAGACCAGAAATCTATGGATCTATAGCTGGAGAAAAAACAGAACTAGAAGGACTTATTTATGTTGTCGACCGACTTCCAATAGGAATTGAGGAGTGCATTTTGATTAATTTAACTAGCGCAGAAGGTTTTGGAGGATCTCATTTTGAAGTTATTGTGCCATCTAAACGCCGTCGAGATTGTTATAGGATAGATTTTGAACAAATGAATATTGAAATTACAAGAGGTCGATCTGAAATTTACGATATTTTAACCCATCTAACATTTATGTTTATTGAGTCTCATAAAATTGCTAAACGAGTTTTGATTGATGACAAGGGATCAACCACAAGAGATTGGATGAAACTTGAAGCGGCAGTATTATCTAAGAAAAAGTTAAGCCAGAAAGATCGTGAGTTATCCATTACCCATGCAGGCAATATTCTTGGGCGCACTTTTGAGGAGATTTTAGAGGTTTATGATCAGTTCTCAACATTAAAACGGCCGGACCACTTTTTACACCTTATTTATTGGTTGGGCAAGCGCGCTATTGGCGAGATTATAGACAACTCGAAACGAGCAATTAACTTCAGCCCTGTACTTAGGGAGCGACTTGGTCACCATATACACGGAGAAGTTTGGGCCAACAACATAAAACAAACACTAAAAAACCACAAACTACTAGGCCGGCCGATTCATGTTATTTCAGCAAACTTACATAGCGTAATGAACACACTACACGCCCCAAAAGCCCTAAAATCTTTATGTGAAAAGAAAGACGTTTTCAAAGTCTATGAACTTCTTAGCAAGGAAGAAAACGACTCTCTTCGCAATAAAATAAAAAAGACAGCGTTGCAACAGGGGATGATTTATATAAAAGACACTTCAGGAACCAATATTGATGTTCAAATATTTGACACATCAAAAATAGATTTTTCAGAAACAGGGGTTCCAAATAAACCATCAGCAAGAGAGGATGTTCTGATCGTTATGGATTATGCCTTTGGCGAACAAGCATATGAAACTATAGACGAACTTTTGAAACCATTTAATTCAAAAGCCGACAAAACCCATTTAAACGTAGAGTCTATTTCTGTTATGGGAAAGGCAGGGATCCTAGAGGGTTCTAAAGGAGATATTATGATCCCATCTGCCCATATATTTGAAGGAACCGCAGATAATTACCCTTTTAAAAATGAGCTAAGGGTTGAGGACTTCGAGACAAAGGATCTTAAGGTTTTTGAGGGCGCTATGGTAACTGTCTTAGGAACATCTCTTCAGAATAGAGACCTTCTTAAGTTTTTCCACAACTCTACATGGGATGTTATTGGACTTGAAATGGAAGGGGTACATTATCAGAAAGCAATTCAGGCAGCTTCAAAAATTCGTCGCAGTATTAACCCAGATGTAAAAGTTAGATATGCTTATTATGCAAGTGATAACCCCCTTGAAACAGGAGCGACTTTAGCTTCTGGAGGACTTGGGACCAGCGGAGTAAAACCAACATATTTAATTACTCAACAAATTCTAAAACAGATTTTAAACTAATTCATTATGAGTACAAATTCTAAGACGCCTAACCAAAACGAAGAGGTTGATTTAAGCACACTTTTTAAGCTAATAGGAGCAGCCTTTGACCGGTTCTTTAATTTTTTTACTAGTATTTTTAAAAATGCTTTTTTAACTTTTATTTGGATAATTTTCCTAATTAAAAAGCACACACTCATTCTCCTCTCGGCTGTGTTTTTAGGATATCTAATAGGGTTTTTTGTCACTAAGTTTTCTGCTCCAAAGTTTGACTCATCTGTTGAGTTAGTACAAAACTACCCTTCAGGCCAGAACTTATATAAACTTGTTAATTACTACAATAACTTAATTAAACAGAAAGACTTCGAAACTTTAGGCAAGGCGCTAGAACTTGACACGAAGACAGCATCTAAAATATCATATTTTGACATTAACCCTATTGTTAACGGGAACAATAATCTTATTGTTTTTAACGAGTTTCTGCAAGAGATAGACACCTTGGCCTCTCCAAAAATTGAGTATAATGACTTTGTAGAAAACCTAGAAGATTACTCATATAAATATCAAAAAATATCAATACAATCTACACTTAATAATAGCTTTAAACCAGTGTTTTCAAAAATTCTTAATTCAATTAGTTCAAACCCATATTTTGTGAGCGAGCAGAAAAAGGATATTGTAGAGCTAACTAAAATTAAAGAAGCCCTGGAATCTTCTTTAGTTAAATCAGACTCACTCAAAAACACTTACAAACGAGTTTTAGAGCAGGAATTAATTAGTAATAATGCCTCTGAAATCGGGATCACTTTTGAGGGGTCAAGTAAAACGAAAGTAACTAGAGAATATGAACTACATCTAAGGGACCTGGAGCTAGAAAGAGAACTTGTAGAGACAAATAGGGCTTTATTAGACAAGCAACACATTATAGAGATTATACCCAACAAGCAAGACGCAGGAGTCTCATCCGACTCGAAAGAAATATTAGGCTTTGAATTACCCCTTAAGCTGTTTTTAGCACTTGTTTTATTTTTGTTAACCTTTGCCTCGCTGCTAATGTTAGAGTTTTTAAGCTTTATAGAAAGATATAGAACCCAAATAACGAAACCCTTAAACAAGTCTTAAAAGACCCCAGTCTGCTTATGCTCATCACTTAGGAACCCCTCTAAACATATGTTCTGACACACTATTCACAAGAGGAGTGTTTGATTTAAGTCCTTTTTGAAGTGTTTTATAGCGTTCTTTTTAATGGCTTAAACAAGAAGAGTCAGTACATAAATTCAATGTATTGCTAGACAAACATTATGAAGTTAAAGACAATAGTTACTTTTTTATATTTATGCATAAGCTTAATTGCATTCTTATCCTTTGACACTACGCCCATTGTCTGGGGCTCATTTTTTGTTAACTTTCTTCTTATTACAGCAATTGCTTATTACCATTTAAACATTGAGAGGGTTTTCTCTCCATTTTTAACATCATTTGTTGTTTTTAATTATTTATTCTTTTTTTTAGCCCCCATTTTTCAGATATCATCAATGGATTATTTGAATTTTCGCTTTCCAAATGATTTTGCCTACAGCGACTCTAGTATTATTGTTGCTAATGTATTGATACTGGTATTCAATTTGGTATTCATTTTGAGCTATCTGTTTTTTAAAGAGAATAAGCTTGACAACAAGGACAGCCAATCATTTGAGCCTAATTTTAAACAGAACATCCCTTTAGTTATTCTAGCGCTTTTAGTCATTTGTTTTTTCATCGCTTTTCTTAATTATGAATATCTTTTAAACGATATATCAAACTCTGTGTATGTAGCAAATGACGAACCTACATCTTCTTTATTGCTAAAAAAGAAATTTTTGTTCTTCACTCCTTTAGCTGGTATTGTTATTTCCTTGAAATATTTACAAATAAGAAATAAAACAAACCGAAATACAGTTTTTATTTTCTTTTTTTTGATTGCCTTCTTAGTTTTTTTAGTTTTCTTTAAAAACATATTTACAGAAAAAAGAAACACTTTAGGTCCAATTTATATCGCTTTGATTTATTTGTTTTACCCTAAGCTGCTAAATAGCAATGCTAAGTTTTTCCTTTTTATGTTTTTAGCCATGGTAGTTATTTTCCCGTTGGCGTCCACACTTACGCACATAGACGCGAGTTTAGAACAGATTTTTGCTGAACCAAGGCTAATCTATGATTCTTTTTTAAGGTTTGGTAGTATTTCAGGCGCATTCGAATCATTGCATTACGACGCGTTTGCAAACATAATGGCAACTGTCGAATATGTTAAGCTATATGGTCTTTCATGGGGCTATCAACTTTTAGGCGTTTGCTTATTTTTTATTCCAAGAAGTTTATGGACAACAAAACCACTTAGCACAGGCGAGTTAATTGGAAACTACCTTTTTGACACAACTCCTCGAAACTTTACAAATCTTTCAAACCCTATTGTTTCTGAAGGCTTTATTAATTTTGGTTTTATTGGAATAGTAGCTCTGGCTATTCTTTTAGCATTTTTTATGATAAAGTTTATAGTTTGGCTAAAAACAAATGACTGTTTAAAACAATTTATTGCATTCTATTTTGCTGTCCATTTAATGTTTTTGCTTCGGGGCGATTTGACAAACGGTTTTTCGTATTTCATAGGCCCTTTGGTTAGTATAGTTTTACTTCCAAAACTTTTAACTAGAGTAATTAAATAAGGAAACATGAAAACTCTGGAGAAGATAATTTTAAACACTTGGATTTTAGGCCTCTTTTTATTTTCAACTTCAATATTGCTACCCCTTAATTTAAGAAATATACCTTTCTTTTTTTTCGTAATTACGGCATGTTTTTATTTGACAAAATCAAAGAAAATAATAAACCTCAGGCACTCCAAAATACTAGCATTAAATTCGCTTTATTTTACCGTTATGGCATTAAGCCTTGTTCAATCAGACAATACTTCCGAGTCATTTACAAACCTGCTTAGCGCTTCTCCTTTGATAATAGCTCCACTTATGTTTTATTCTGTTCATTCGCGACTCGTCATAAATTTTAATTTTATTACTATATACCTGTATATTTCTTTTTTTTGTTCTACGGTTTTGTTTTTTTTATTGTTGATAATTCACAATTATTTTCAAGGTTACATTACAGAAACATACTTTTTGCATTTTCCGGAAAGAATTAATATTGGTTTTGGGAAATATTCAATTCATCCATTATACGCTTCAATTTCGGTAATAATTTCTCTTATTTTTTCTGTACCGATTTTTGAAAAAGCCAAAACTAGATCAACGAAGCTATTCGTCTTATTGAGCGCTATATTTTTATTCGCTATACTACTACTGCTGGCTCGTAAAAGCGCAATATTGATCACAGGTTTAATATTCGTGGCTCACTTTTTTAAACGTAGAAATAGAAAACATTTACCATATTTTTTTATTGCATTATTAACGTGCTCTGCACTAATTTATATAATTGATCCATTATGGCTGCGTTTTTATGAGCTAATCGAAACAATACAACATTCAGGCCAGACCTCAACAGGCTCAACCTATACCAGGCTTAATATCTTCAATTGCTCCTTAGACGCAATCAAAAATGCGCCCTTTTTTGGGTATGGTGTTGGAGATGTTAAAGAAGTTTTGACTGTTTGTTTTTTAGAAAACAACAGCACTTATTATAATACGCACAACCAGTTTTTGGGAGCTTGGTTATCGGCAGGTTTTTTCGGAACTAGCTCTTTAGTTTTAATATTTTTTCAGGGGTTTATATCCGCTTTAAAACACAAAAACATCATTCACTTCTCTATATTGTCTTTGTTCTTTTTGATGGCGTTAATAGAAAATATTTTAGAAAGGCAGGACGGAATTTTAATTTTTTCGTTTTTCACCAATTTTTTTATTTTTATGGAAACATCCAATAGTTCTAGAATTACAACCTATGATATTAGATAACATTTTTAGGTTTATAACAAACATCTCTAAAGACGTCAATCAAAGGAAGTCTTTTTCTTACGTTACAATAAGAGGGCTTTCGATTGCATCAAACTATTTGTTTTCTATTTTAGTTATTAATCTGTTTTCCAAAGATAACTATGGATTATTTGTTTACGGGCTATCTATATTTATGATATTAAGCACTTTGTTAAAAGCAGGAGTTGACGTTCACTTTGTTAAAATATTTTATAAATTTAAAAAGACTGGAACTCCTTATTGGATTAAAAAATTAGAAAAAAGGATCGTTCTAAGTTCAATAGCTACAGCTCTTTTAGTTGCAATAATTGTTTATTCATTTAATCTTGTCGGTAATGCCTCCGCCGCAATAATTCCATTTATAATTTCGGTTCCTTTATATGTTTATGTACACTTAAACTCAGCAAAGTTAAGGGCGATCTCTAAAATTCTTCAGTTTGCCTTTCTAAACGTTGCCGGTAGAATTGTTTTCAGCTTGATACTTTTCTTGATCTTTTATTATGTACTTTTTTTAAGATCCCCATTTATAATTTACGCATCCCACTTTTTTTCGGTTCTTTTACTTTTGCTGTTTTCGTGTTTATGGATTAATAAAAGTTTTTTTTATAATAACAACCACAACAAACGCATCCCCAAGTCTTTTAAAAAACAAAACAAGGCTTTAATGATAAAATCATACATTACGGTTTTTTTCTTATGGGGCGACAGGTTTTTTTTATCTCTTATATGCACTCCAGAAATGGTAGCAGAATATGATGTTTCTTTGAAAATAGCGATGCTTATGATGGTAGCTATAGAGGCCTTAAAGTCAAGTTATGCACCTGTTTTCGCACGTCATGCTGGAGACCCAATAGCATTAAAAAAACACATTAAAAAATCCACAAGAGTAGGTGTTGTTTTTAGCTTTTTAATTTTGGTTTGTCTGATCACACTTGGTAAGTTTATCCTTGGAGTCTTTGGCCCTGAGTTTATAGCTTCTTATCCACTTGTAATTATTATCTCACTTGGATATTTCTTTTCAGCAATATTTGGGCAAGCTGACAATGTTATAGAAATGTGCGGACTGGCTAAGTATTATGTGAAACCGTATTTTGTTGTTATTCTAATATCATTAATTTTAGGCATTCTCTTGTCATTTAAATTTGGCTCTATTGGAATGGCTATTGGGTTTTCTATTGGAAACGTTTTGTTTCAAGCGACAGCTTACATGATCACTTATAAAAGACTTGGTATAAAAACTAGAGTTTTTTAGCTTTACAACCTTAATAAAGGCTATACATTTTAGATAAATATTTAAGTTGAACTTTCTTTTTGTATTTTTATTTCCGTTAAATTTGTTTCATGAAAATACTTGTAATTGGCCCTTTCCCAGAGCCTATATTCGGGGTTAGCCTTTCTAACGTGGTTTTGACGACAGGCTTAAGAACAAAGGGCTTTAAGGTTAAAACTATAAACACTTCAACCTCAAAGAAAATCAATCCTACCAGTGGAGATTGGAGTTTTAGTAAATTAGTGTTTTTCAAATATTACTTACAATTATTTAAAGTCATAAACTCTGATGTCATTTACTGTACTACTGGTCAAAGCTTTTTTGGAATATTAAAATACGCTCCGTTTGTATTATTAGCCCGGGTACTAAACAGAAAAACTGTCGTACATGTTAAGGGGGGTTATTTAAAAGCCTCTTACGAGAATATGAATAATTTTAAAAAGATAGTTTCTAAGCGTGTTTTGCAACTATACAACAAAGGCATTGTCCTTTCGGAATCGTTAAAGCCGCTTTTAGAAGAGTTTTTAGACCCGGAGAAAATTTTCATTCAACACAATTTCATTCAACACTCGCTGATTCTATCAGAAAAAGAGGTGTTTAAGCGCAAGGATTTTGAAGGCATCAGGATTATCTTTTTAAGCAATTTAATTCCAGAAAAAGGAATTTACCAATTGCTAGACGCTCTAGATGAATTAAATTCAAAGGGGACAAAATTTGAAGCCAAGATAGCTGGACATATTCCCAATAACCAACAAGGGATTATTGAAAGAATGTCAAAAATTAAAAATCTTGAATTTATTGGCGTTGTTCGGGACAACGTTAAAGCTGATCTATTAAGTTGGGGTAATGTTTTTTGCTTACCTACCTATTATTCTATGGAGGGCCAACCAATATCTATTTTAGAGGCTATGGGGTTTGGCAATGTTATAGTCACAACAAAGCACGCAGGTATTCCTGATATTTGTACTGATAAAAACGGATTATTTGTGGAAAAAAAAGATGTTGAAAGCCTCGTAAATCAACTAAAGAATCTTACAAATAATATCAGCTGGGTTGAGGAAACCTGTCGCTTTAACTTAATTCAGGCCCGTAAGCTTTACTCTGAGGAAGCATTTGTGAATGGAGTTATCAAAATAATGAAATCAAAGTAGCTTAAAGTTATTCAACCTTATAAACCCTAGTAAACAGCGGATTTAGTATATTAGATTTTTAACTTTATTATATTTTGATTAAAATTAGCCTAAATTATGAGTATGAGCTTTCAGGAATTAAAAACATATAAAAACCCAAAAAATTTTAGAGGACGTTCAGTTTTTATGGTCCAGCTTTGGTGGTTAGTTTATTTTTTTTTATTTAGACCCTCCCCTCAAATAATGTATGCTTGGCGGCGCTTTTTACTTAGAATTTTTGGGGCTAAAATAGGAACTAAAGTAATTATTAGACCCTCAGCTCAAATCACATATCCGTGGAAAGTTAAAATTGGCGACTATAGTTGGATCGGAGATGAAGTGGTCCTTTATTCTTTGGGAAATATTGAAATAGGGCGTAACTCCGTGGTCTCTCAGCGCAGCTACTTGGCCGCAGCAACCCATGACTATTCGTCCAAAAGCTTTGATATTTTTTCAAAAAACATATCTATAGGCTCTAAATGTTGGCTAGCTACCGATGTTTATGTTGGCCCTGGCGTATCAATAGGTGATGGAACGGTGGTTGGTGCTCGAAGCTCTGTTTTTAAAGACTTGCCTTCGCAAAAAATATGTGTTGGCAACCCTGCTAAACCAATTAAAGACAGAACATCAGAAAAGTGAAGAAAACAGAAATCACATTCATTGGTTTAAATTTTGCGCCAGAAGATTCGGCGATAGGTCTTTATTCTTCTGAATGGGTAAAACAGCTCGAGCTCGACGGCTACAATGTTACAGTAGTCACGGGATTTCCATATTATCCTCAGTGGAACATCCTTGACAAGTATAAAAATAAAACTAGATTTTTAAAAGAATATAGTGGGCGCACTAAAATATTAAGGTACAAACAATACGTTCCTAAAACACCTACTTTTTTTAAGCGCGTACTTCATATTATCGATTTTACGATAGGGTCATTTTTTAATCTATTAAAAATTAAAAAATGTGATTTAGTTATTGCTGTTGTGCCATTCACTGCTTCTTCTTTTTTAGGCTGGATTCAAAAGAAACGATTTAACTCAAAATTTTGGATTCATATTCAAGACTTTGAATTTGATGCCGCTTTGCAATCAAAAAAAAAGTCTAAAGCTGGCCCCGCCTTTTCATTAATGTTTAGACTAGAATCGTGGCTGTTTAGTAAGCCCGATGTTGTAAGTACGATAAGTCATTCTATGACTCACACATTGAGGAAGAAATGTAATACCCCAAGTTTTTATTTGCCTAACTGGGTTAATCCAGATACTATTAACCCAGCGACAGCAAATCCTCATAGATACATAAGCTCTCCTAAAATAGTTTTATTGTATTCAGGAAATATAGGCGAAAAACAAGACTGGAACAGCTTTGTTGAGTTTTGTAACGACATCAACCAAAATAAATATGAAATATTAATAGTGGGGGATGGATCAAAAAAAAATTGGTTAGTAGAGATGACAGTGCATTTAACAAACATAAAGCATTACCCGCCTGTTCCATATTCAGAACTATCAGATTTGCTTTGCTCTGTTGATATTCATTTATTATTTCAAAAACCGGACTTTTTAGATATTGTAATGCCTTCCAAAGTATTAGGAATGATGGCAAGTGCCAAGCCTTCATTAATAATAGGACACAGGGAGTCTGAAATTAATAGTATTTTCAAATCAATTAATATTGGCCTCTATTTTGATAGGTACACAAAAGAAGTAGTAACTGAACTGGATAAAATAAGCAGACAGAGCTCTCAAATGAAAGAAATGGGAGAAAACGCTAGAGCTTATGTTATTAAAAACTTCTCAAAGGATAGAATTCTTAAAAAAGCACAAAAAAAAATAGAATTACTTTAGATATATCTACGCATTCAAATAAGACAGGAGTAATAATTAGTTATCTTTGAAAACTAATTAAATTGTATATGTCAAAAACTATTCTTATTTCTGGAGCTGCAGGGTTTTTAGGGTCTCATTTGTGCGACCACTTTGCTGACCATGGATTTAGGGTCGTTGGGGTAGATAATTTCATTACAGGCGATAAAGACAATATTCAACATCTATTTAATCACTCTAATTTCCAGTTTTTAGAACACGATGTTACTGTTCACCTTGAAATCAAAGAACCTATAGATTATATATTACATTTTGCCTCTCCGGCAAGTCCTATAGATTATCTTAAAATACCTATTCACACCCTTAAGGTGGGCTCCTTGGGGACCCATAATTTATTGGGTTTAGCAAAAGCCAAACAAGCGCGTATACTAATAGCATCCACCTCTGAGGTTTATGGCGACCCCTTGGTACACCCACAAACTGAAGATTATTATGGAAATGTTAACTCGATTGGACCTAGAGGGGTCTATGATGAAGCCAAGCGCTTCCAAGAGGCAATAACAATGGCCTATCAGCGTTTTCATGGTGTGGAAACTCGAATAGCACGAATATTTAATACTTACGGGCCTAGGATGCGCTTAAATGATGGTCGAGTCATTCCTGCATTTATGGGTCAAGCGCTAAGAAGAGAAGATCTTTCAGTATTCGGGAAAGGCACTCAAACACGTTCTTTTTGTTATGTCGACGATTTGGTGAATGGAATTCACAAATTATTATTTAGTGATTATAATTATCCAGTTAATCTTGGAAACCCTGAAGAAATAACGATAATCGAATTTGCAAAAGAAATTTTAGAACTCACAAAATCTAATCAAAAGATTGATTTCAGACCGTTACCGGTAGGCGACCCGTTGAGGAGGCAACCAGACATCTCATTGGCAAAAAATGAGTTAAATTGGCAACCCACTACATCAAGGTTGGACGGAATGAAAAAAACCTTCGAATACTTTAGTTGTTTACCAAAAGAAAAATTATACAAGACAGATCATAAGGATTTCTCTAAACACATAAAGATCTAAGTGGCTTTATTTCAGCAACATCGTTATTCAGGGCTAATAAGACCCATTTCTTATGTTACTGATTTAGTATATATAAATATACTTGGTGCTTTTTGTTTTTTTAATGAAGCTTCATCATTAAACTTTTCGCTGTCAATCTCAATTGGTTGGACAATTACAGCTCTAATATCACAGTTTTACGAAGTTTATAGGTTCTCGTTTATTACAAGAGTTTTTACTTTACTAGTAAGACAGCTTTTATTCTTCACGCTTTTAGTATTTGCTTATTCAGGTCTGCACACCTCCCTTGGCCTAACACCAATTAGTATTATTAAGTACATAGCACTATCCTCTTTATTTATCTCGTTTTCTAAGTATGGAATGTTTTTTTTATTAAAAAAATACAGAGGCAACTATAAATTAAACAATAGAAATACGGTCATTTTAGGAGCAAATCGCCAGGGGTCTTTATTAGAAGATTTCTTTGAGGCAACCCCGCACTTAGGTTTTCAGAACAAAAAAACATTTAGTGTTAAAGAACTTAGTAAACACGAATTAGAGTCTATATTTAGGTATATCCTCAATAATAAAATTGATGAAATTTACTGCTCAACTTCAGAACTTAACAATAGAGATCTATTGTCTATAGTTAATTTTGCGGACAACAATCTTAAAGTTGTAAAGTTCATTCCAGAAAGCACCCAAGTTTTGTCAAAGAAACTCAAGCATGATTTTTATGGGGTTATCCCCATCTTATCATTTAGAACTATTGCATTAAATGACCCCTTTAACCTTTTCTTAAAACGCGCATTTGACGTTGTATTTTCATTAATGGTTATTGTTTTTATACTTTCATGGCTTACACCAATCTTAGCCATATTAATTAGTTTAGAGTCTAAAGGCCCTGTTTTTTTTACCCAACTAAGAAATGGACATAATTATAATTCCTTTAAGTGTTTTAAGTTTAGGTCTATGATTATAAATCCAGCTGCGGACCTTATACAAGTTTCTCGTGATGATGACCGAATCACCACGGTTGGAAAGTTTCTCCGCAAAACAAGTATTGATGAAATCCCTCAATTTTTTAATGTATTTCTTGGCCAGATGTCTGTAGTAGGGCCAAGACCCCATATGCTTAGCCACACAGAAATTTATGCTAAATCTATAAATAAATTTATGGTTCGTCATTTTGTGAAGCCAGGGATTACTGGACTAGCGCAGGTAAGTGGATTTAGAGGCGAGATAGAAACAGAGAAAGACATAATTGGACGAGTTAAGCACGACATTTTTTATATAGAAAACTGGTCGTTTTTTTTAGACACCAAAATTATTGTTCAAACAATACTTAACTTTTTAAAAGGAGAAGAAAAAGCATATTAACACAATTTACCATCATGAATATTTTAATATTAGGAGCTGGAGGCAGGGAACACGCATTTGCTTGGAAAATTTCTCAAAGTCCGTTATGCAAGGAACTATTTGTTGCCCCAGGGAACTCCGGAACCTCTACCTTAGCTACTAATCTTAATATTAGTGTAACCGATTTCGAAGGAATTAAAAAGCATGTTTTAGTTTACAAAATTAACATGGTAGTTGTAGGGCCGGAAGACCCTTTGGTTGAGGGAATACATGATTTTTTTCTGAATGACATTGAACTAAATCATGTGGCTGTCATTGGGCCTCAAAAAGCAGCAGCCCAACTTGAAGGCAGTAAGGAATTTGCTAAAGAATTTTTACTTCGCCACGAAATCCCAACGGCTGCATATAAGAGCTTTACAAAAAAATCACTAGAACAAGGCTATTTGTTTCTTGAATCCCTTAAGGCCCCTTATGTTCTCAAAGCTGATGGGTTAGCAGCTGGGAAGGGTGTGCTAATATTGTCAGACATTAACGAAGCTAAAGAAGAGCTTAAAAGCATGTTGGTAGACTCAAAATTTGGAGAAGCCAGTACTAAGGTTGTTGTTGAAGAGTTCTTGGATGGAATTGAGCTTAGCTGTTTCGTATTGACTGATGGAAAAAACTATAAAATTTTACCAACAGCTAAGGACTATAAGCGAATAGGTGAGGGCGATAAAGGACTAAACACTGGAGGGATGGGCGCAATTTCCCCTGTTCCCTTTGCAGGCCCTGTTTTATTAAGTAAGATAGAAAATAGAATTATAAAACCTACAATCGACGGGTTAGTCAAGGACAACCTTCCTTATAAAGGGTTCATCTTTATTGGCTTAATTGTTGTGGACAATGAACCATTGGTTATTGAATACAATGTGCGCATGGGTGATCCTGAAACTGAAGCCGTTTTACCAAGAATAAAAACGGATCTCGTAGAAGTTTTTCAAGCTATAGACAACGAATCTTTAGACGAAATTCAAATTGAAATTGACCCTCAAACAGCGGTCACCGTAATGCTTGTTTCTGGGGGGTATCCAGAAGCATATGAAAAAGGAAAACAAATTACAGGCTTAGAAGACATAAAAGAATCCATGGTGTTTCACGCGGGGGCAAAAAATGTAGCTGGAACGATTTTGACTTCAGGTGGCCGGGTGATGACCGTTACTTCATATGGTGATGACCTAAGGTCTGCCTTAAAAACATCATACAAATCTATAGAAAGCATCAGGTTTGAAGCTATGAATTACCGAACGGATATTGGCTTTGACTTACAAGAATGAGTGTGAAGAAATACTTTTGTCTTCTTCATTATTATCGCTAAAAGATTTTAACTGTAACATCCAGTAAACGAAGGCAATAACACCAATACCTATAAAAACCCATGTAACTATATTGGCACCCCACCAGTTGGTTAACTCTAGCTCTCTGAGCTCATGAAAAGGCACGAAAAGAATAGATTCACAAAGGTCTTGAATGGAATTAAATAAATCTTTCATAAGTCATTAATTTATTGTTATGTGGGTTAATAAAACAAATATTTTATTAAGTAAATTAAGTGTAATCATTATAATTTCATAATAGTCTTATATTTACTTTGCAAATATAGTCAACACTTTATATGATAGCAAGCTTTTTCAAGACATCTAAACCAATTCATTATATAATTTTTTCAATTGTGCTAACATCGCTGTTTGTATACAATAGAATTATCGGACGAAATTTTGTAAGCAATGTTTTTAATTCTTTCAACGAGTTATCATACTTTCTTGTTTTAATAGCCTCTCTTTTAACTCTTGTTTTTATTGTGACTAAGAACAATTTAACGCACAACAACAGTTTTGCGGCCCTCTTTTTTTGTTTGTTTATTATGGCTTTTCCACAAACTTTACAAGACCCCTCTAAATTAATAGCAAATCTTTGTGTGCTTCTTTCTCTACGCAGAATAGTCAGCCTAAACAATAAAACAAATATTGCTAAAAAATTATTAGATGCCAGTCTTTGGGTTTGTTTGGCAATTTTATTTGATTTTTTTTCAATCTTTTTTTTTATGCCGCTAATTATGGGCCTTATTTTATATTCGGCATTTGAAATAAAAAACATATTCATTGTTTTTTGTAGCATATTAGCATTTGGAGTTCTTCTATCTTCTTTTAATTTATTGGTTTACAACCACCTCCCTGTTTTTAGTGATTACTTTACGTTTAGTAACGTTAAAATTCAAAAAAATATATTTCAAAACGACATAATGTTTAGTGCTTTTATGTTGCTAACCATTTTTTTTGGGGTCATAAATTATTTTTTTACAGGAGCTTTTAAAAACAGGGCAAACAGGCCTAGTACATTGATTTTAATTTTTATAATTATAGCAGGCATAGTTGCTTTTTTATTTTGTCAGATAGACAGCAAAGAAATTTGCCTTTATGTACTTGCGCCAACTGCTATTTTAATGGCCAATTATTGTGAGACAACAAGGTATCGTTGGGTGCCTGAACTTATTATAATCTCGTTAGTTATTGCACCCATTCTTCAATTATCCTTTAATCTTCTCTAGCCTACAATTTAATTAGACTAAATACACTTATATTTGTCAAATAAAACCAAACACTATGTTCTCAAGTAAAGCAAATTCTGTTTTTCAAGAAGCGATATCTTTATATAAAGTCTTAAACTCAGTCGATCAATCATTTCAAAACAAGTATAATAAAGAACAGGATTTAATTGCACACTTACTTTTTAGAAAATGTTGGATAGATACGATACAATGGGCTTACGAAGATATTATCAGAGACCCAAATATTGATCCAGTGTCAGCCTTAAAATTAAAGCGTATGATTGATGCTTCAAACCAAGACCGAACAGATACGGTTGAGTTTATAGATGGATATTTTTTAGATTTATATAAAGACATTCAGCCGACCTCTAGTGCTAAGATCAACTCTGAAAGCCCTGCCTGGGCTATTGACCGTTTGTCAATATTGGCGATAAAAATTTATCACATGCAACTTGAAACAGTTAGAGAAGACGCATCACAATCTCATCGCTCGAGCTGCTTGTCCAAGCTAAACATCCTTTTAGAACAGCGTAAAGACTTATCTTCTGCGATAGACGACTTACTTGAAGACATAAGTGCCGGTAAGAAATTTATGAAGGTTTATAAGCAAATGAAAATGTACAATGATAACGAGTTAAATCCCGTACTAAGGGCAAATAAATAATTTAATTTATAGGGTGAAAAACCTCAAACACATATTAGTCATTAGGCTCTCATCGATGGGAGACGTGGCAATATCAGTACCAGTTCTTTTTGCATTTACACAGTCTAACCCAGATATTAGGCTAACTATCCTAACCAAGAAACAATTTACCCCTCTTTTTAGAGACATTACATCAGCTACAGTTTTATCCGCCGATTTTAATAAACAACATAAAGGAGTTTTCGGATTATATAAATTATCGAAACAAATAAGGAAACTCAATGTAGATGCTGTGGCGGATCTTCATAACGTGCTGCGAACGAAGATTTTAAAATTTTTTCTAATTGGAATTGAATTTTATCAAATTGACAAAGCTCGAGCTCAAAAAAAAGCACTTATAAATGGATCTTCTTTTAGACCATTACCTACAATTACAGAACGATATGCTAACGTGTTTAGAGGCTTAGAGCTGAGCTTAGAATTAAAAAATTTTAACTTTTCTCCTTCAAAACAATTAATGCCAACCACCTTAAACACCCTTAAGGGCTTCTCAACTGCTGTCATTGGAATAGCTCCTTTTGCTGCTTATGCCTCCAAGTCATATCCAATATCAAAAATGAAAAGGGTGATTTCTGAGCTTCAAAAAGATTATAAAATCCTACTCTTTGGAGGAGGGCTCGAAGAGTCTAAAGAACTCACAAAATTAGCTTTAAAATATGAAAACGTATTTTCTACAGCAGGAAAATTCTCTTTTAACGAAGAGCTAGATATTATATCTAATCTTAAAGTTATGTTATCTATGGATTCTGGAAATGGCCATCTGGCAGCCATGTTAGGCGTGAATGTGGTTACATTGTGGGGTGTAACACATCCATTTGCAGGCTTTGCACCATTTAATCAGAAAGCCACAAACAATCTGTTAGCAGACCGTAAAAAGTATCCTAGAATTCCAACTTCTATTTATGGAAAGTCTTTTCCAAAAGGATATGAATTAGCAATACAAACAATTCAACCAGATACTGTCGTTAAAGCGGTTAAGGACAATCTTTAAATGTCATCAAAATCAACTTTTATAATTGACGAAGTGGGTTCTGCCTGGCAGCTCAAGACCAACCCTTCATTTACTTCACTATCTGTTAATATATTGTTTTGTCGCATAATAGCTGACCCTTCTGTAACACGACAAATACAGCTGCTACAAACTCCGCCTTGACAGGAATAGGGTGCGTCTATGTCGTTCTCCAGAGCTACTTCTAAAACTGTTTGACTTTGATTCATTAAAAGGGTTGTTTTTTCATCATCTACTATAAGAGTAATTTCACTCATACCGTCGCTAACCGCGCTTTTGTCTTGGGGAATATTAGAAGAAGTAAACAGCTCAAAAAGAATGTGATCGTCCTGCACGCCATTTTTAGACAATAGATCACTTGTTGTTTTTATCATTTCTTCAGGCCCACACAAGTAAAATAACTGTGAGTTATTAAGTTGAAAATTATTTTTAAGAATATAATTAATACTAGCAGTATTTATACGTCCAAAAATCGCACCCTCTTCATCCCATTCGCTGTAAACAAATTGTATTTTAAATCGACCTGAATTTCGATCTTGCAAATCCAATAATTCGTTATAAAAGATAGTTTTTTCAGGGCTTTTATTTCCGTATATTAAAACAAATTCATTATCAGTATTCGCACACAAAGTAGTTTGAATAATACTCATAATAGGAGTAATTCCACTTCCTGCAGCAAACGCCACAATTGAACTTTTTTTAGCTATTTGTGGTTCGTAAATAAAGCGTCCATTTGGCGTTCCTACTTCAAGAGTATGTCCAGGCTCCAATACTTTATTCGCATAAGTTGAAAAAAGCCCATTTTCGATTTCTTTGACGGTGACCGTCAGATCTCCGCTCTTTGGGCTTGAGCTTAAAGAATAATCTCTACGAACTTCAATTCCGTCAATCATCGTTTTTAAGGTAACATACTGCCCAGACTTAAAAACAAATTCAGACTTCAAAGAGCTTGGAACTAGAAAAGTGATGCTAATCGCTTTTTTGGTTTGCCTAACAATAGATTGAATTTTAAGAGTGTGAAATCTCGCCATGATTTTTTTACAAAAATAAGAAACATTAGGCCTAATTTTCTGTTAATGCTGCCATAAAATTAGCCTTTAGGGTATTTTTAAATTTCTTGTAAACCAATGTTTTTGTTAGTTTTATGCAAAAAGATGATTATTTTTACGCAGTTGATATACTATAAAGCAACGTATTTTGTTAGTAGATAACCTAAGACCTCACTTTTGAAAAACATTTATAATTTTATATTATTTGGAGCCTTCTCACTTTTAGCTGTGACTAGCTGTTCCCGTAAAAAAGATAAATTTATAAACCGCTCATGGCATTCCTTAAACACTAAGTATAATATCCTTTATAATGGTAACATCGCCCTCGAAGCAGGTAAAATGACGATTAACTCTAGCTACTCTGATAATTATTGGAAGATACTTCCAGTTGAGCGTTTACAGTCAATTGATGATGTTTTTCCAAAAGAAAATTTAGACCCAAACTTTCAGCGTGCTGAAGAGAAAGCCATTAAGGCCATTCAGGTGCATGGTATGAACATCAAAGGAAAAGAAAAAAACCCTCAAATAGACGACTCGTACATTCTTCTTGGTAAGGCCCGGTATTATGATTGTCGTTTTATCCCTGCTCAGGAAGCATTTAATTACATTTTATTCAAATATCCATCGAGCACCAACATTAATTTAGCGAAAATATGGCGTGCAAAAACCAATTTACGCTTAGAGAATGAAGGGTCAGCTATTAAAAACTTGAAGAAACTTATCGATTCAAACAAACTTTCAAATGAGGAGAATGTAGTTGCGAGCTCGGCATTAGCGCAGGCATACATAACGACCAAAGCAATAGATAGCGCAATAATCCAAATTCAGAGAGCATCAAGGTTTACCAAAGACAACCGAGAGTTGGGCAGGCTAAGATTTATTGAAGGTCAATTGTATTCTTCCCTAGGGGACAAAGCCAGCGCTAATCTTGCGTTTGATAAAGTGATCGCACTAAACCGTAAAACTCCTAGAGCTTACATGATAAACGCCTATTTAGAAAAAATCAAAAACTTTGATTTTGAAAATGATGATAAGCTACTTTTAGAAACTCTATTAGAATCTTTGGAGCTTAACAGAGAAAACAGACCATTTTTAGATAAAATATACCACCAAATTGCCAATTATCATATTAAAAACAATAGAGATTCTATAGCTGTTGTGTATTATAACAAGTCGCTAAGAACGGATTCGAAAGACAACTATTTGGTAGCTCTTAATTATCGAATATTGGCCGACCTAAATTTTGATTTTTCAGAGTATAGCTTGGCAGGTTCTTACTACGATAGCACCTTACTTAGCCTTAAAGAAAACAGTAAGGCTTTTCGCGACATTAAACGCAAACGTGACAATTTAGAAGAAGTTATTTTTTACGAATCAATAGTGAAAAAAACTGACAGCATAATACGGTTGGTAGAACTTTCAGACGATGAAAAAGAAACTTATTTTCAAACTTTTATTGACGATCTTAAGCTCCAAGAAGAAGTTAAGAAAAACAGAGTAATTAAAAGAAAGAGTTTTGCTGGTCCGTCACTAATCACAACAAACAATAAAGATAAAACCTTTTACTTTTATAGTCCAACAACAGTAGCATTTGGAAAAAATGAGTTTGTAAGAATATGGGGCAAGCGTGCTTTGGAAACTAACTGGCGATGGTCTAATAACACTATACAGAATCAAGAAGTTTTCAAACAAGATATCAAAGAAACCCAAAAAGAAGGAGACGATAGTCGCTTTACAGTAGCTTATTATTTAGAACAAATTCCCACTAAAAAAACCGTGTTAGACAGTATTGCTAAAGAACGTGATTTTGCATATTATCAGTTAGGACTTATCTACAAAGATAAATTTAAAGAGTATTCGCTTTCTCGAGACAAGCTCGAGAAACTCTTGAAGCGGTTTCCAGAAGAGCGCCTTATTTTGCCCGCAAAGTATAACTTATACAAAGTATATTCGTTACTAGGACTAACTCTATTGGAATCAAATTTGAAAAAGAATATTATTGAAAAACACTCAGATTCTAGGTATGCAACTATTTTATTAAATCCTGAAAAGGCCTTAATAAATAATGAAAACAGCCCACAGTCCTTATACAACAATCTATATGCGCAGTTTGAAAGCGGGCTTTACCAAGAAGTAATAGATGGCTGTGATATACAAATTACAAATTTAGACGGAGATGAAATTGTCCCCAAATTAGAACTCCTTAAGGCGACATCTAAAGGACGCCTCCATGGGTTTGAAGCTTACAAAGAAGGCCTTAATTTTGTGGCTTTAAACTACCCAAGTAGTATTGAAGGAAAGCGAGCGGCAAAAATATACAGCACTATACCCCCGGAACTTGCAGATAAAACATTTGTTGAAGATTCAACCCAAAAAAACTTTAAAGTTGTTTTTAAGTTTGAGCGCTCAGAAAATGAGCAGATAAAGGCTTTTTCAAAAGCACTAAGTGCTGCCATTGAAGAAGTTAACTATTTTAATTTGACAATTTCTGAAGATGGTTACGACACAAACACTATATTTGTAGTTGTTCACGGACTTAAAAGCGCTCTTGGGGCACTAGGGTTTGTAGAAATTATAGAAACTAAAAATGAGTTGATAATATCGAAACCATTTTTTGGAATTTCTTCTAGAAACTATCAAATAGTTCAAATACATAAAAATGTAGAAACCTATATTAACAAAACCAATTAAACCACTCAATATGTTTACAGACAGCAAAAGCCCTAAGTCAAATCTGAATTCATTTTCACAACAAAACACAATTACTCAAGGCACTAAATTCAACGGAGACTTAATAAGTGAAGGTGATTTCAGAATAGAAGGCCTGGTAAGCGGTTCTATAACAACTACCGGAAAGGTTGTCATTGGAAAAACAGGAAGTGTTGACGGAACTTTATTTTGTAAAAATGCTGATTTTGAGGGAAAATTTAAAGGAACGTTAACTGTTTCGGAGATGCTGAGTTTGAGAGGCTCAGCACACGTAGAAGGCGAGGTTCAAGTCAGTAAATTAGCAGTAGAGCCCGGCGCAACCTTTAACGCTAACTGCCTTATGAAGAGGGCTGTTAAAGAACTTAAAAAGGAAATTTCCAGCACTAATCTTTCAAAAAACATATCCAAGGCTGGACAATCCGCTTAAAAAAGCTGCGGCTATGTCGGGATTAGCGCTTCAAATGGCAGTAATAATTGCTATAGGAACATTTTTAGGCATTTTTTTAGATGATAACTTTCCCAACAAAAACAATATGTTCTCTTTGTTTTTGACCCTTTTTTCTGTTCTACTTTCAGTTTTTTACGTAATTAAGCGAATTCTTTGGGTCTCAAAAAATAAAAACAAATGAACAATTTCTTTATTAAGCGGCAAACAGAGTTTACCGTCCAGTTAATTGCTTTGAGTTTAATTCTTTTTAGCACTCATAGTTATTTGTGTTATCACTTCGCATCAGAGATATTGTTTTTTTTCCCTTTGTGGCATATTTATGTTTTTAACATAGTGTTGATACTGACCATTTTTACATTAGTAAATTATCGCGACTCAAGTGCAAAAAATGAATTATTTAATCTTTTTATTTTGGGTATGGTTTTGAAAATGGGACTAACTCTTGTTTTTCTGTTACCATGGCTATTGTCTAATCCACAACAACAGGGTTTTGACTTAGCAAACTTCTTTATTCCATATTTCGTTTTTTTAACTTTTGAAGTATATTCGGTAACTAAACTTCTTCAAAAAAAAAACAGCATTAAAAAGGTTGAAAAACAGGGCCAATAATCATTAGAATATTGTTTGTCATTTCATTAAATGTGTGTACATTTGCAGCAAAATTGATCAAGATATTTTAAATAAAAGCATCACATTGACCCCAGTTAGAACCGTAATATTTTCAGCATTATTTTTGGCAGTTTCTTTTTTAGGTTTTGCTAATGAGAAGGAAATAACTCAAGAAGAAACACCTTTTGACCCAAAAGCAATGATTTTACACCATGTAAAAGACGCTCATGAATTTCATTTATGGGATTGGAGAGGAAGCCCAATATCCTTGTCTTTGCCAATTATATTATGGACCGATAACGGCTTAACAAGTTTTTCTTCAAGCAGGTTTCATCATGACGACGAAGGGCAAACCATTGTTGAGTCAAACGGAAGAAGTTTTGTGAAATTACACGAAAAAATTTATCAATTAGATGCCGGCGCATCTTCAATCAGTTATGACTCTGAACATCATCCAACAAATGCACATAAACCTGTAGATCTATCAATTACAAGAAATGTGTTTATGATGTGGGTTTCGGTAGCGCTATTATTGCTCATATTTTTAACTACCGCTAGAAACTATAAAAACTCAAAAGATGGTGTGCCTAAAGGGATAGCAGGGTTTATGGAGCCATTAATTATATTTGTAAGAGATGAAATTGGCAAACCAATGATTGGAGAACACAAGTATAAAAAATACATGCCATATCTACTTACAATATTTTTCTTTATATGGATAAATAATATATTTGGATTGATACCTATTTTAAACGGGGCTAATTTAAGTGGGAATATTGCATTCACATTTACCCTTGCCGTATTCACTTTTATAATAACAACATTTAGTGGTAACAAGAACTACTGGAAGCATATATTTTGGATGCCAGGGGTTCCAGTGCCTATGAAAATATTTTTAATGCCCATTGAGATTATTGGAATGTTTGTAAAACCAATATCATTAATGATTCGATTGTTTGCGAATATTACAGCTGGACACGTGATTATATTGGCATTGATGTCATTAATATTTGTTTTTAAGACTGCTGCAATTGCACCAGTTTCTGTTGCATTTTCATTATTTATTACAGTAATAGAAATTATTGTAACAGCGATACAAGCATACATATTTACAATACTGTCGGCCCTTTATTTTGGGATGGCAACTGAAGAAGAACATTAATTAATTTAAATTTATAACTATGACTATTACTGGAATTGCAGCTATTGGAGCTGGTTTAGCAGCTATTGGAGCTGGTGTTGGTATTGGGAAAATTGGTGGATCAGCTATGGAAGCCATGGCACGTCAACCTGAAATGCACGGAAAAATTCAATCTTCGGCATTAATTTTAGCAGCCTTCGTTGAAGCGGTGGCACTCTTTGGAGTTGTTGTTGCTTTTTTACAAGGGTAAAAACACAAAAAAACTGAAGTAACGGTTGGTTACTTCAGTTTTTTAAATTTAAGTTATTAATAAAACAACAAATAAATGGATTTAATTACACCAGGATTTGGATTAGTTTTTTGGACAGCAATCACTTTTATCTTTCTATTGGTAATACTGGGTAAATTTGCATGGAAACCAATTTTAGGTGCTGTTAGCGAACGTGAGGAGGGTATTAAAGCCGCCCTTGCCTCTGCTGAGAATGCACGAAAAGAAATGGAGAATCTTAGCGCTGATAATGATCGTATACTGAAAGAGGCTCGATCTGAACGCCAAGCTATGCTTAAAGAGGCCCGAGAACTAAAAAACAATATGATTGAAACAGCTAAAACTGAAGCTAAGGAAGAGGCAAATAAACTAGTAGCTCAGGCACAAGCGGCTATTGCAGCTGAAAAGAAAGCTGCTGTAGCTGATTTAAAACATGTAGTCGCAGAGCTTTCAATTTCTATAGCTGAAACAGTTGTTCGTGAAGAACTAGCTGATAAAGCAAAACAAGAAAAATTAGTAAAATCAATGCTAGAAAACGCAAAATTAAACTAATTAAACATGGCCGGAACAAGAGCAGCAATAAGGTATGCCAAAGCAGTATTAAGCCTAGCAACAGACAATAAAAATGCTGAAGCGGTGCAATTAGATATGGCTTTAATTAGCAGCTCTATCGCTAATAGTGAGTCCTTAGATAACGCACTCAAAAGTCCTGTGGTAAGGTTATCGGACAAGGCCGCTGTATTGAATACTTTATTTCCGTCGGTTAGTTCAGAAAGTAAATCGTTATTCTCTACCCTAGTTAAAAATAAAAGAGTCAATATTCTTGGTCAGATAGCAACTCAGTATGGAGTCCTGTACGATCAAGTAAGCAATAAAGAAAAGGCCTTTGTAACTACAGCAATTCCAATGACTTCAGAACTTGAGTCAAAGGTAATGACTAAGCTTAAATCCTTAACAACAAAGGATGTTTCACTTAACAAATATGTTGACGAAAAAATCATTGGAGGTTTTGTGTTACGAGTTGGAGACCAGCAATATGATGCAAGCGTCTCAAATCAATTAAACATATTGAAAAATAAATTTACAATTAACTAAAACTACACTGAGATTTATCAGAAGAATAAAATAAATTAAGATGGCAGAAGTAAAAGCAGCTGAAATATCAGCAATTTTAAAACAACAACTTTCAGGTTTCGAATCGACAGCTTCTTTAGATGAAGTTGGGACAGTATTAACTGTAGGCGACGGCATTGTTCGTGCTTATGGACTTTCCAATGCTCAATATGGTGAGTTGGTACAATTTGAAGGAGGTTTGGAAGGAATTGTGTTAAACCTTGAAGAAGATAATGTCGGGATAGTACTCCTAGGAGCTTCTAAAGTAGTAAAAGAAGGCTCTATTGTCAAACGAACTGGACGCATTGCTTCGATAAATGTTGGTGAAGGCATAGTTGGTCGTGTTGTTGATACTTTGGGCGCGCCAATTGATGGTAAGGGACCAATTGACGGAACGCTTTATCAAATGCCTTTAGAACGCAAAGCGCCGGGAGTGATTTTTCGTGAGCCAGTTACTGAGCCGCTTCAAACAGGGATTAAATCAATTGACGCTATGATTCCAGTAGGTCGTGGCCAGCGCGAACTAGTAATCGGGGACAGACAAACAGGAAAAACGGCTGTTTGTATTGATACAATTTTAAATCAGAAAGAGTTTTATGATGCAGGAGAGCCTGTTTATTGTATTTATGTTGCTGTAGGACAGAAAGCATCAACAGTGGCCTTAATCGCTAAAACACTTGAAGAAAAAGGAGCTTTAGCTTACACCACTATTGTAGCTGCTAATGCATCGGACCCAGCTCCAATGCAAGTATATGCCCCTTTTGCAGGCGCAGCCATTGGAGAATATTTTAGAGATACTGGACGCCCTGCGTTAATAGTGTATGATGATTTGTCAAAACAAGCGGTTGCTTACCGTGAAGTTTCTCTTCTATTGCGTCGACCACCTGGACGCGAGGCGTATCCAGGAGATGTATTTTACTTACACTCACGTTTATTAGAGCGCGCGGCAAAAGTTATTAATAACGATGATATTGCAAAAGAAATGAATGACCTCCCTGAGTCATTAAAACCGATTGTAAAAGGAGGGGGCTCTTTAACAGCTCTGCCAATTATTGAAACTCAAGCAGGTGATGTATCTGCTTATATTCCAACCAATGTAATTTCAATTACTGACGGTCAGATTTTTTTAGACGGAGATTTGTTTAATTCAGGAGTACGTCCAGCAATTAACGTTGGTATTTCGGTATCACGTGTTGGTGGAAACGCCCAAATCAAAGCGATGAAAAAGGTATCAGGAACATTAAAACTAGACCAGGCGCAATTTCGTGAATTAGAAGCATTTGCTAAATTTGGATCGGATTTAGACGCAGTAACGCTTAACGTGATTGAAAAAGGTCGACGTAACGTTGAAATTTTAAAGCAAGCACAAAATGATCCATTTAAAGTAGAAGATCAAGTTGCAATAATTTTTGCTGGATCTAAAAACCTTTTGAAGGATGTGCCTGTGAACAAAGTAAAAGAGTTTGAAACTGAATATATTGATTTTTTAAGAGCCAAGCATAGCGATGTTCTTGCTACTTTAAAGTCAGGGAAGCTAACAGACGAAGTGACAAACACTTTATCTGTCGTTGCAAAAGAGCTATCAAGCAAGTATAGCGCTTAGTTTTAGAAAAAAATAGTATGGCAAATTTAAAAGAAATCCGAAATAGAATAGCATCAGTATCTTCAACGATGCAGATTACAAGTGCTATGAAAATGGTATCAGCAGCGAAGTTGAAAAAGGCTCAAGATGCCATCACAGCAATGCGTCCCTACTCGGACAAGCTAACGGAGCTTTTACAAAACCTAAGTTCTACTTTAGGTGCCGGTACTGGCAGTAAATTTGCAGAACAACGGGATCTTGAAAATGTACTTATTGTAGCTGTCACTTCTAATAGAGGCTTGTGTGGAGCATTTAACTCTAACATCATTAAGCAGGTTACGAACGTTGCTTCAAGTTATGACGGTAAGGTATCAATTATTGCGATTGGTAAGAAAGCCAATGATGCGTTGTCTAAAAACTTTGAAGTCATCTCAAATCAAAGCTCTGTATTTGACGACCTAACATTTGATAATGTTGCTACAATTGCAGAGATGCTGATGGAGCAATTCGAATCGAAAGCATTTGATAAAATCGAGGTTGTTTATAACAAATTTAAAAACGCTGCCACACAGGAAATCTTGACGGAACAATTTTTACCAATTATTTCTTTGGAGAGCAATTCTAACTCGAGTCAAGACTATATATTCGAACCTACCAAGGAAGAAATAGTTGAAACTTTGATTCCAAAGTCTTTAAAAACGCAGTTATATAAATCCCTTCGTGATAGTTTTGCAAGCGAGCACGGCGCTAGGATGACAGCTATGCACAAAGCTACAGATAACGCCACGGAGCTTAGAGATCAGCTTAAATTAACTTATAATAAAGCACGTCAAGCCTCTATAACCAACGAAATTTTAGAGATAGTTGGTGGAGCTGAAGCTTTGAATAGCTAGGGGATATTATTGACCTATAGTGATCTGAAGCTCGCAATCAGCTCAAATTTTAATATAGTATCTTCTTACATCCTCATAAGGGTTTTTATTTCGTTAACTTTCCGTGACAACTAATTATATCCTTTTGGGCTCTCGCTAAATGAAGTAGTATTGAGCTATAAAATTAACAACAAATAGAGATGTTTTAAGATTTCTAAGCTAATCGATAAGTTTTTGTTGGTCTATCCGTCTGCATCGGATAAAAAGGAATAGCCATCAACTATCGTTTGTACGTTAAAATGTGTATTTTTATAGTATAAATTTTAATAATTTGGGTGTTTTAAAAACGTTATACAAGCAAACTTTTATTTATGGGTTAGCCACAGTAATCCCACGGATGTTGAGCTTTCTTTTGGTACGCCTGCACACCGATAAGTCAGTGCTTCAAAACGTGTCTGATTACGGAGAAGTGTCTTTAATTTTTGCCTATTTTGTTCTTTTTAATGTTGTACTGGCTTACGGAATGGAAACAACATTTTTCCGTTTTTTTAGTAAAGAGCCTAATAAAGAGTCTGTTTTAAGTACCGCTTCTGTTTCTATTTTACTATCCTCGTTTTTATTTTTAGTCCTTGGACTGCTATTTCAACACCAAATTGCTACAATTACTCATATTCATGTTAACTATATTGTTTTAGTCGTTTGGACCTTGTTTTTAGACGCATTGGTTATTATTCCTTTTGCTTATTTAAGAGCTCTTGGTAAGCCAGGCACATATACACTGGTTAAATTAACCAATGTCATTGTCAATCTTGGGCTGAATATATTTTTGTTAGTACTATTAAAACCTTTAGCGTCTGGCTCGAAGCTTTGGGAAGCGATTTATATTTCTAATTTTGAGGTCAGTTATATTCTTATTTCTAACCTTGTTGCAAGCGGAGTAACTTTAGTGTTACTTGTTCGTTTTTATCTTAAAGTTAGCTATAATGTAGACACTCTTTTATGGAAAAAAATGTTGCGGTATGCATTGCCAGTATTGGTAGCGGGTGTTGCATTTTCAATCAACGAGACATTTGATCGTGTTCTTCTAGAGCGATTGCTCACTGAAGAGGTCGCTAAAACATCAATTGGGATGTATTCAGCCTGTTATAAACTTGCCTTGTTTATGATGCTATTTTCTACCGCTTACCGCTTAGGAATTGAACCTTTCTTTTTTAATCAGTCTAAAAACCAAGATGCTGAAAAAAATTATGCTCAGGTTTTGGAGCTATTTGTTGTTTTCGGAGTAGTAATATTACTCACTGTTGTAGTTTTTATAGATTTTTTAAAGGTACTTCTTATTCCGAATCAGGCTTATTGGGAAGCGATGTCCGTAGTCCCCCTTTTATTGCTAGCTTATCTTTTCCTAGGTATTTATCACAATTTATCCGTTTGGTACAAAATAACAGACCGCACTAAGTTTGGTGCTTATATTTCTGTTTTTGGCGCATTGATTACGTTGTTAATTAACGGTCTGTTTATTGCAAAATTTAATTATATGGCCTCAGCAGTAGCTACTTTAGTTGCTTATTTTTCAATGACATTATTGTCTTATTATTTTGGAAGGAAACATTATCCGATTTCATACAACACAAAAAAAATAGCATTATACATTTGTCTGGCTGTTTTTTTATCAGCTCTTTCTTTTTATAAATTTAGAGCAAATTATTTTCTAGGAACAGGACTTATCACTTTACTAATTATGATTATTTGTGCCAACGAAAAAACGATGATCAAACAACTTTTAAAAAAACATAATGAAGATTAAAATTATCAATCAATCAACACATAAGTTACCGTCATATGAAACAATAGCTTCAGCTGGGATGGATCTCTGCGCGCACATACCAGAACCTATTGTTCTAAAACCACTAGAGCGTGTAATTATTAAAACGGGACTATTTATAGAGCTCCCTGTTGGTTTTGAAGCGCAGGTTCGACCAAGAAGCGGTTTAGCCGCTAAACATGGTGTAACTGTACTAAATAGCCCTGGAACTGTTGATGCTGATTTCCGAGGAGAAATAGGTATAATTTTAGTTAATTTATCTGCGGTCGAGTTCAAAATTGAAGACGGGGAACGAATTGCCCAATTAGTGATTGCTAAACACGAGCGCGCACAATGGATGGAAGTCCAAGAGTTAAATAAAACCTCTAGAGGTGAAGGGGGTTTTGGTAGTACTGGAAAATAATGAAACGAGTTCAAGAAAAATTAGTTGTTTGTGCTTTAATAATTTCTTTTGGAGTGTTTTCTCAAATCGAAACAGACCATATTCCAACTATTTCTGCAGAACTCAGTCGTGTTGAGTTTCAAGACCATTTTTATGAGGCCTTAAAACACAAGGCATTAGAAAACTACTCTAAAGCAATTGAAGAATTATTATTATGCGTAGAAATTGACCCTAAAGAGTCGGCTATTTTTTTCGAACTGGGAACAAATTACTTTAAGAGCAATCAATTTGAGCAGGCAGAGTTTAACTTTAAAAAAGCGATTACATTGAACGCAACTAATTTTTGGTATAAAGAAAGTTTGTATAATTTGTATGTTAATCAAGCACGTCACGAAGATGCCATAGTAGCGATTCAACCTATCTTGTCAAGGAACTCAAATTATAGCCAGGATTTAGCAAACCTATATATCAATATTGGCAACTTTAGCCAAGCATTAAATATTTTAGACTCACTAGACAACCGTTTGGGGATAAACTTAGCAAGAGACAAAATAAGAACTGAGGTATATAACCTGAGTGAAGATAAAGATAAACGAATTATACATTTAAAGACTCGTGTTTTAGAATCACCAGAGACGCCTCAAAATTTCTTAAACTTAATTGCGGCCTATTGTAATATTAATAAAAAAGAAGAAGCTTTTAAGACAGCAAAAGCTTTTTTGTTACAACACCCAAAATCTCATTTAGTTCACACCGCTCTATATAAGTTTTATTTGGACTCTGAGGATTTTGATAAAGCGATTTTATCGATGAAAATTGTCACAACAAGTAATGTTGTTGAGCCCGCTATTAAAGTAAAAGTATTAAATGACTTTATGCAATTTGTCGCTAAGTTTCCTCAGTATCAATCTGAATTTATTGATGTTTCAAACATGGCTATTCAAGAGCCCCCTGCGCGTTCTGATTTAGAGCTAGCAAATTATCATTACATTAGAAAAGACTATCCTAAAGCAATTTCTTGTTATGAAAAAGCATTAAAATTTGATCCTAATAATTTTAGCGTTATAAAAAACTTAGCAATTTTATATTTAGAAACGAATCAATTTGACATTGCTTTGAAATTTACTAATCAACAAATAGATGTTTATCCAACTCAACCTATTTTGTATTTAGTAAATGGTACAGCGAAGAGACAGCTTAATAAGCTAGAAGCGGCTATAGATCACTTAATGATGGGCCTAGATTATGTCATCGATAACAGTGAGCTTCAATGTAACTTTTACAGAGAATTAAGTATTTCTTTTAGACTGAGGGGGAATATTAAAGAATCAGAAGCGTTTACAGCTAAAGCAGTTGAATTAGAAAGAGCTCCATGAAAAAACCCATCTATCTCCTAGCGTTAATCGCTGTAGTTTTTAGTTGTAAAAGCACAAAAGTGTTGAAAGACAAAAATGCGTTGGAGTCGCGTATATCTGTTAATAAAATTATTAAAAACCACAAGAAAGCTCAGCAAGACTTTAATACACTTCAGGCGAAACTTAAAGTTGTAATAACAAAAGAAGATCGGTCTGAATCACACACCTTATCCCTTAGAATGAGCAAAGACAATACGATTTGGATAAATGCTTTTTTAAATATGGTAAGAGTGAAAATCACCCCCGACCGTGTTGTTTTTTACAATAAACTAGACAACACCTATTTTGATGGTAAATACGCATTGATCAATTCTTTCTTAGGGACTGACCTAAAGTTTAAAAACCTTCAAAACCTTTTGTTAGGTCAAGCGCTATTTGAAATTGAACCAAGTCGGTTTAATAAAACCCCACACGCAAACTCATATATGTTAACGCCCAAACAATCTAATGAACTAATTGAGAATGTTTATTTAATAAACCCTAACCACTTTAAAATTGACTCCCAGCAATCAAGCCAGTCAACAATGCGAAATCGTTTAGATATTAAGTACCTATCCTATCAAAAAGTTGACAAGTTGATTATCCCTGAAAAAATGACCATTATTATCACTAATTTGGAAACACAGACAACTTTAAATTTGAATTTAAAATCCGTAGTTTTGGGTCAGTCTTTGCGGTTTCCTTTCACGATTCCAAAGGGATATAAAGCAATTGATTTAAAATGAAATTAATTAACTCACGTTTTTCCTTAGCGGTTCTTTTTTTAACCCTAACACTTCATTTAAGTGGGTTTTCACAAAGCAGAAAACAGAGAGAATTAGAGCAGCGTCGTACTGAATTACAGCGCGAAATACAACAAATTACTACACTATTATTTGCTGGTAAAAAGGAACAGAAGTCTGTTTTTTCAATCGTTGAAGGTTTGAATTTCAAGATTCAAAAACGTAAGGATATAATTAGCATAACCAACCAACAAGCAAACCTATTAACACGAGAGATTAATAGCAATCAGGCTAAAATATCTAAATTAAGGCTAAAGTTAAAGTCTTTGAAAGATGACTATGCAAATATGATTGTTAAGTCATACAAAAGCAGAGCGGATCAGAGTAAACTGATGTTTTTGTTATCATCAAGTAATTTTCAGCAAGTGTATAAACGTTTACAATACATAAAGCAATATGCAAACTATCAACAGCTTCAGGCAGAACTTATAAAAGTTGAAACAGCCAATGTGCAAACTCTTAATATTAAGCTTTCAAAGCAAAAAAAGGATAAGCAAATTCTTCTTAAGGAGAACAAAGCTGCAAAGGTTAACTTAGACCAGGAACTGTCTCAGCAAGAATTACTTATGAAAGATATTAAAGCTAATTTATCTCAATATTCAGCTCAGATTAAAACGAAGCAGCGCGAGACAAATAAGATTGACAAACAAATTCGTAAAATTATTCAAGCTGCGATTGCGGCATCTAATAAAAAGGCAGGAAAATCTCCTAAACTCAAAGTCTTTTCACTGACGCCAGAACAAAAAATATTAGCTGCAAATTTCACTTCCAATAAAGGAAAGCTTCCATGGCCTGTAGCGAATGGCGTTGTAAAACTGCGCTATGGTAATAACCGGTCTCCGATTGATCCATCTTTAACAATTAAGAGTAACGGAGTTCGTATAGCCACTAGTAGTTCTGGACAAGTTCGAGCTGTTTTTGAAGGCATAGTACAGGGAATCATGACCCCTAAAAACGGAAACAATACTGTGCTGATCCGACATGGAAATTACATAACGGTTTACAAAAACCTTTCTAAGTTTTATGTAAAAAAAGGGGATAAGGTAATTACAAAACAAGCCATTGGTGAGGTTCTTACAAACAAAGCTTCAGGCGAATCTATTTTGAGTTTTGGAATATTCAAGGATAGTTCAACTCAAGACCCTTCAAAGTGGATTTATAAGCTATAAAAGTCATATGAAAAAAATAAAAATAATAATTGGGATTATATCATTTATTTCTGGTGTTATTTGTGTTTTTCAAATGGGAAAAAGGGTCATTGTTGGAGGAGCATTAATTGGCCTTGGTGTGGCTTTGGTTAATTAGGTTTTGTAATCAAAACACTCTCCAGATTATTTAAAAAGGGCTTTAAGCTCCGTTGCCTCTTGCGCTTTCATTTTTCCAGCTAAAACCAAACTCAGTTGTTTGCGCCTCAGCGCCCCTTGAAAACGTTGAATTTCTTGTTCTGATTCAGGAGCCAGTTGTGGAATCAAAACAGGGGTTCCCTTATCATCAACAGCCACAAAGGTAAAAATAGCTTCGTTGACTTTCACAGATTTTTTAGAGGTTTTGTTATCTACCCAAACGTCGATATACACCTCCATTGAGCTTTTGAAAGCACGTGATACTTTAGCTTCAATTGTAACAATACTTCCCAAAGGAACGGAGTGTTTAAAAGCTACATGATTTACCGAAGCCGTTACCACTATTTGTCCGGAGTGTCGTTTTGCAGCGATGCTGGCAGCACGGTCCATTCGCGCTAGTAGTTCTCCTCCAAAAAGAGTATGGATGGCATTGGTTTCACTTGGTAAAACCGTATCAGTCAGAATTGTTTTAGAGGCTTGAGGCTTTTTCGGTTCCATAAACTTGTAATAGGTAAAATATATTGAAAGTTAGAGTTTCAGCGCGAGGCTGGGTAGAAGATTGAAATCTATTAAGGCATGCTTTTAACCAACATCCACGCAGAACGGTTGTGTGCTTTTCTGATTTTAAAGAGCGCTTTTTCTGCCTCTTTCCGTGTTTCAAAGCTTTCATAAACAACTTGATGTAAACCGTATCTGTTAACGCCAATGCGTTGCGCGTTGTACCCAAGTTCTTTCAGTTGTTGTAATTTTTTATTACTATTCGCCTCAATTCTAAAAGCACCTGCTACAATATGAAATTCACCTGTTTTCTTTTTTAAGCTAATCAAAACAGCAGGAAGCGGACGATCAATAACAAAGGTAGCTTCTTGAATTTTAGCTTCTAAATTTATGCTAGCCTTTTTTTGAGCAAGGATATTCTCTTTTTCAATTTTAGCAAGGTATAAGTTCGACACAATAGAGCCTCCTAAACCGATAAAAACAATTACTACTGATGCGTATCTAATGAATTGTCTTGATCTTTTATTGCGAGACGATAGCTCTACAGTTCTGTTTGGTTTTGAGTTTTTAATAAAAGCTTTTCTAGCAACTGAAGGGGACATGAAAGGGGTCAATCCAAAAGCTTCAGTCATATAATTTAAGTGGTCTGAAGGGTTAAAGACTAAAATGCCCTGCTTGGAGGGTGATAATGCACCAATATATTTAAAATCAATAGTTTCTCCCTTTTTTAAACGTGATTTAAGTTGGACAACCTGTTTTTGAATTTTACGATTTGCTTTTTCATAGCTAATTTTTTCTACCTCAGAAATATAACTTGTAAGAAGTCCGTCATTTGATTTTAGCTGTATATTAAAAGAAAGCTGTTTTTGTGGCGGATAAAAGTTATTTGTAGCGTTGTCAATTCTTGCTGAAATAGGATGTGATAAGAATGCCCCAAAATCTGGGATTGTAACACACTCGTATCGATATAATAAATCGCTTATGTATTGACTTAATTGCATAAAATCAAAGTTAAAAAATTTTTATTAAAAAAAAGAGGTTTTTAGCTTTTATGCTAAATCTAGTCTCTAGAGCTAAGTTTTGCCAGTAACCTTAATATTTCTACATATAGCCATATCAAGGTTACTAGCAATCCAAAAGCACTATACCATTCCATGTATTTTGGGGCACCATTTTCCACTCCTTTTTCTATAAAGTCAAAATCCATAACTAGATTAAGAGATGCAATAACAATAACAAAAATAGAGAACCCAATACTTAACACGGAAGCATTTGCTGGGTTCATAATTGGCAAGCCAGTTCCTCCAAAAACACTCATAAAATAACTAATTAGATATACTATTAGCAATCCCATGGTCGCTGCGAATACCCCTAATTTAAAGTTTTCTGTAACCTTAATTATTTTTGTCTTATAGGCAAACAACAGAGCAATTAAAATCCCTAAAGTAAGACTTATTGCTTGGGGCACGATGCCTGGCTCAAACATTTCAGCATATAATTTAGAAATCCCTCCTAGAGCTAAACCCTCTAGAACAGCATATATCGGAACTGTTACAGGGGCCCACTCTTTTTTATAAATAGTTACTAGCGCAACAATAAATCCGCCTATACTTCCAACCCACACGTAATTCATAACAGCATTGGTATATGTGTAGTAAGCTGCAAATAATAAAACAGCCAGACTTATTGCTATTTTGTTTACAGCCCCGTCAAGTGTCATTACTTCGCCGGTTTTTGACTTTAAATTGTCAAAAGTTTTTTTACTTAATGCTGGATTTCCTGATTTAATCATTTTAGTTAATATCCTATTTTTTTTCGAACACGTTTTAATACAGCGTTTGCTGTTAAAGCTGCTTTCTTAGCTCCAAATTCGAGAGCCTGATCTATTTCTTCTAAGTTATTCATGTAGTAAGCATAGCGCTTTCTTTGTTCAGAAAACTTATTACAAATTAATTCAAATAAAGCTTGTTTCGCGTGGCCATATCCGTATCCCCCAGCTTCATAATTTTGTTTCATTTGTGCGATTTCACTATCAGAGGCAAGAAGCTTGTAAATTGCAAAAGAATTACAAGTTGACCATTTTTTAGGAGCCTCTAGGGCCGTGCTATCAGTCTGTATGGACATAATTTGCTTTCTTAGAGCTTTGTCTGTTTGGAAAATATCAATAACATTCCCTTTGCTTTTACTCATTTTTTGGCCGTCAGTTCCTGAAACTAACATGTTCTCCTTCTGAACTTTCCCTTCTGGAATTACAAAAATCTCTCCTACTTTTGCATGCACTCTTGAAGCAACATCTCGAGTCATTTCTATATGCTGAAGTTGGTCTTTTCCTACCGGAATAATATTAGCATCATATAATAAGATATCTGCAGCCATTAACATTGGATAGGTAAACAGGCCGCCGTTAACGTCTTCAAGGCGGTCTGATTTGTCTTTAAAGCTATGTGCTAATTCTAGTCTCGAGAACGGAAAAAAACAGCTTAAGTACCAAGAAAGCTCGGTTACTTGCGAAACACTACTTTGTTTATAAAACACAGTATTTTCAATATTTAAGCCAAAAGCAAGCCATGTAGCGGCAGTTGCATAGGTGTTTTGACTAAGCTTATCAGCATCTTTTATCTGAGTCAACGAATGCATATCAGCAATAAATAAATAAGACTCATTTTCTGGATCGTTACTCATTTTAATTGCTGGTATAATAGCACCCAAGATATTTCCCAAGTGTGGAGTACCAGTGCTTTGCACGCCAGTTAAAATTCTTGCCATTTTATTTTTTATTTGTCAAATATATAAGCAAAGGTACTTTTTTTGACTTAATAGCTCAATTTTTTTAGTAGTTTTGAAGTCTATGAAAATTATTAAATACTCTTTTTGGATTTTTTATAGAATTTGGTTTTATACTTTAGTTGCTACACCCATTATTTTAATGTTTCCGTTTTTCTTTATTTCAGTTTTAAAAGAAAAATGGTATCCTCACTTTTTTAAACTTGCACGAATATGGGCAAAATTCACTCTAATTGGAATGGGTTGCTATTGGAGCATTAAGAAATCGGAGTCATTGGTTAAAGGTCAGAGCTATGTGTTTGTTGCAAATCACACCTCAATGACTGATATTATGCTCATGCTTGTTGCTATTAAAGACAACCCTTTTGTGTTTATCGGTAAAAAAGAATTAGCTAAAATACCTATTTTTGGATTTTTTTATAAGAGGACCAGTATATTAGTTGACAGAAGCAGTGCTAAAAGTCGTAAGGCTGTTTTTATTAGAGCTCAAAAACGTATTAAAGACGGGGCCAGTATTTGCATTTTTCCAGAAGGAGGAGTCCCAGATGAATCAGTTATCTTGGACAGATTTAAAGCAGGTGCCTTTCGACTTGCCATTAATCACAAAATACCTCTAGTACCAATGACTTTTTTTGATAATAAACAACGCCTGTCTTTTACTTTTTTTAGCGGAAGTCCTGGCAAAATGCGAGTCCGGGTATTTCCTGCCATTACAACAAAGCAATTAACTATTGAAGAGACTTCAGCTCTCAGCACTAAGGTATATGATTTGATCAAAAATTCTTTAATAGCTGATTCAAATGCATAAAAAATCCCGACGAATCGGGATTTCAAATTAAGACTCTTTTAGAACAGCTTTAATTTTTTCTTCTAACTCATCCATTAGCTCTGGATTGTCCTTGATCATTTGTTTCACGGCATCTCGGCCTTGACCAAGTTTGGTCTCAGCATAGCTAAACCACGAGCCACTCTTTTTAACAATTTCATGTTCCACAGCTACGTCTAAAATCTCTCCGACTTTAGAAACACCTTGCCCATACATAATATCAAATTCTGCTAACTTGAAAGGAGGAGCTACTTTGTTTTTAACGACTTTAACACGTGTTTTGTTACCTAATACGTTCCCATCACTGTCCTTTATTTGTGTAGATCTACGAATATCTAGACGAACTGAAGCATAAAACTTCAATGCATTACCTCCTGTAGTTGTTTCAGGATTACCGAACATCACACCAATTTTTTCACGTAGTTGATTTATAAAAATCATCGTACAGTTAGTTTTGCTTATTGAACCCGTAAGTTTTCTAAGAGCTTGCGACATTAATCGAGCATGTAGCCCCATTTTAGAATCTCCCATTTCCCCTTCGATTTCACTTTTCGGAGTCAATGCCGCTACTGAATCAATCACCACCATATCAATTGCGCCAGACCTTACTAAATTATCTGCAATTTCTAAAGCTTGTTCGCCGTTGTCGGGCTGAGAAATAATAAGGTTGTCAATGTCTACTCCAAGATTTTGAGCATAAAAACGATCAAATGCATGCTCTGCATCAATGAACGCTGCAATACCACCTGCTTTTTGTGTTTCAGCTATAGCATGTAGTGTTAAAGTTGTTTTTCCAGAAGATTCAGGTCCATATATTTCAACTACTCTCCCCCTAGGGTAGCCTCCAACGCCAAGTGCTATATCTAGTCCCAAGGATCCAGACGGAATCACTTCCACATCAATCACTGGTGCATCACTCATTCTCATTACCGTGCCTTTGCCATAGGCCTTATCTAGCTTGTCTAGTGTTAGCTTTAGGGCTTTTAATTTTGCATCTTTTTCGCTACTCATAAGTCTTTGTTTCTCTAATTTATACTCTCTGCTAAAATAAGATATCTTTTCTAAAGTTTTAAAATTTTAACGATCCTTTTTTTATTATTTTAATATTGCTATTTATTCAATTTTACAGTGTGTGTTACAAAATTTATTACCTTTGATGTCGAATCATTAGCAACTTAAAAACAAGTATAGAATGCAACTGTACAATTCCTTAAGCAATAATGAAAGAGTTAAGCTTATTCAAGAAGCAGGCAAGGATCGTCTTACCATCTCTTTCTATAAATATTTTAAAATCTCCGATCCAGAAACATTTAGGAACAAGTTGTTTCTGTTCTGGGATAGTATTGATGTATTAGGCCGTATTTATGTCGCTCACGAAGGAATCAATGCACAGCTTTCTGTTCCTGCAGATCACTTTGAGACATTCAAATCACACTTAGATTCGATTAATTTTCTAAAAAACATTCGTCTTAATGTAGCTATTGAACAGAATCAGTTTTCGTTTCTCAAACTAAAAGTTAAAGTTCGAAATAAGATTGTTTCAGATGGACTAAACGACGATAGTTTTGATTCCTCCAACATAGGAACACATGTGAACGCATCTGAGTTTAATTTACTTGTTGAAGATAACAATACGTTGGTTGTTGACATGAGAAATCATTATGAAAGCGAAATAGGTCATTTTAAAAATGCAGTGACCCCCGATGTCGATACTTTTCGAGAATCTTTAGACTTAATAGAAGAAGATCTCAAAAGCCATAAAAAAACAAAAAAACTTGTGATGTATTGCACAGGTGGAATTCGCTGTGAAAAAGCAAGTGCTTACTTCAAGCATAAAGGCTTTAAAAATGTTTATCAATTGGAAGGGGGTATTATTAATTACGCCCGGCAAGTCACCTCTAAAAAGGTTGAAAATAAGTTTATCGGTAAAAACTTTGTTTTTGATCAGCGTCGTGCAGAAAAAATATCAGATGATATAATTGCTAGTTGTCACCAATGTGGTCAACCAGCAGATATTCATGTCAACTGCGCTAATGACGCTTGCCACTTACTTTTTATTCAATGTGATTCTTGCAAAAAAAGCATGAAAAACTGTTGTTCCTCAACCTGTATGGAGGTGAATCAGTTACCAGCGCAAACACAAAAATCACTCCGTAAGGGTCAAGGGAACAGTAACGATATTTTTAAAAAAGGACGAGCGGGACATTTGCACTACAGCAAAAATCTGAGAAATATTCACGATTCACAACCGGAAATTTAAGGACTTTACAGTCGGTCAAGAAACACTAAGTTATACCCTTATAATCATATTTGACACATTTTTTAAGTCCTTAAATAATCTTATATTTACGTTTTAGATTATAAAATTAATTCGCATTTGTAATGTTATTAGCATTGACAAATTCAATATATATAGATTATGGGGTGTAAAAGTTGCTCAACAGCTAAAGACGGCCAACCTAAAGGCTGTAAAAATAACGGCACATGCGGCACGGATAGCTGTAATAAACTAACTGTTTTTGACTGGCTTTCTAATATGACACTTCCAAGTGGCGCATCCCCATTTAACTGGGTAGAGGTTCGTTTTAAAAATGGTCGGAAAGTATATTATAAAAATCTTGAAAATCTTACACTAAGTTTGGGAGATGTAGTTGCAACTCAAGCAGTTTCAGGTCACGACATAGGGATAGTAACTCTAAGTGGGGAACTAGTCAAGGTTCAGATGAAGCGTAAAAATATTTCTGAAACTCCAGACGAAGTCTTTAAAATTTATAGAAAAGCATCTCAAAAAGATATTGATGTATGGGGTAGTGCTAGAGACAAGGAGGAGCCAATGAAGGTTAAAGCAAGACAATTTGCAATAGATCTAAGGCTTAAAATGAAAATATCTGACATTGAGTTTCAAGGGGATGCTAGTAAAGCAACTTTTTATTATACAGCAGATGAAAGAGTAGATTTTAGAGAGCTAATTAAACTATTTGCTAGAGAGTTTAGAATCCGAATTGAGATGAAGCAGGTTGGATTGAGACAAGAGGCCGCGAGACTTGGGGGAATTGGATCCTGTGGACGCGAACTATGTTGCTCTACTTGGCTTACTGATTTTCGTTCTGTAAGTACATCAGCAGCAAGGTATCAGCAATTATCATTAAATCCGTTAAAGTTAGCAGGTCAATGCGGAAAGTTAAAATGCTGTTTAAATTATGAGCTTGACTCATATCTAGATGCTTTAAAAGCATTCCCAAAAACAGGGATAAAATTAAAAACAGACAAAGGCATAGCTGTTTGTCAAAAAACCGATATTTTTAAAGGCTATATGTGGTATGCTTATGAAGGTGAGTGGGCTAATTGGCACATGCTTAAAACTAGTCAAGCCAATGAAATTATTGCCCTAAACGCCAAAAAGGAAAGGGTTGAAAGCTTAGAAGAATATGCCTCTGAATTAGTTGAAGAAGTTAAAGCTGATTTTGAGAATGTAGTGGGTCAAGACAGCTTAACCCGATTTGACAAGCCAAAAGCCAAAAGTAGGCGTAAAAATAACCGGCGCAGAAACTCAAGTCGAAGCCAAAAAAATTCTAAACTACCTAGATCGCAGAACAATAATGCAAAGTAGACTAATCACTTGGATATTTGTTTTTACTACGCTAGTGTTTTCATGTCAGCAAAACAAGCTATTTAGTAACTATTCATCGATCCCAAACGGCTGGGACAAAAAAAAATTAATTACATATAATTTTGTGGCCCCAGACACAATTACTCCATATAATTTATTTATTAATTTGCGAACAACTAGTGACTACAGCTTTAGTAATCTTTTCTTAGTAGTGGAATTAAATTACCCATACGGAAAGGTAACAAAAGACACATTAGAATACACGATGGCTAAACCAAGTGGAGAACTTTTAGGATCAGGCTTCAGTTCAGTAAAAGAACATAAGCTTTGGTTTAAAGGGTTTGAGAAGTCATTTGTTTTTTCCGAAAACGGCCCCTACAAGGTTCATATACAACAAGCAATGCGACTTCGTGGAGAAGCTAAAGGGATCACTCTTTTAGAAGGAATTATTGATGTAGGGTTCTGTATTGAACCGCTTGAAAAACAGTGATAATTATGGCAAATAAAAATAAGACTGTTACTAATTTTTCAAAACCAATTCGCTGGTTTTGGACAATATTTATGTCACTCATATTAAGCGGGATTACTGTTTTTTTACTAGCATCAATAGGGCTTTTTGGTGAAATGCCTGACCATACAGCACTTGAAAACCCAAGAACCAATCTTGCGTCTGAAATTATTTCTTCCGACGGTCAAACACTTGGTAAGTTTTATTTTGAAGACAATAGAACCCCTATTGCATTTAATGAACTCCCCAAACAGCTTGTGGAGGCACTTATCGCAACTGAAGATGTTCGTTATTACGAGCATGCTGGGATTGATCCCCGAGGAACGTTACGCGCATTTGTTTTTCTTGGGAAAAAAGGAGGAGCTAGTACAATTTCTCAACAATTAGCTCGACAACTGTTTGTAGGGGTTAGGTCTAAAAACAAATTAGAAACGGTGATTCAGAAAATTAAAGAGTGGGTCATCGCTACTCGCTTGGAACGCCAGTATACAAAGGAAGAAATTATATCTCAATACTTTAACATATACGATTTTGGAAATAATGCAGATGGAATTCGTTCTGCCTCAAGAATTTATTTTGGAAAAGAACCAAAAGACCTAAGTATTAACGAATCTGCAATGCTAGTTGGAATGTTTAAAAATTCATCACTTTACAATCCGCGCCCCGAAAGAAATCCAGTAGGCACAAAGAATCGCCGAAACGTAGTCTTAGCCCAAATGGCTAAATATGGGTATATTAAAGAAACTTTAAAAGACTCTTTACAGAAGCAGCCACTAGCGCTTAATTATTCTCCAGAATCTCATCGTGAAGGAATTGCAACTTATTTTAGATCATATTTGAGGGGCCATATGAAAAAATGGGTCAACAACCCGTTGAACAGAAAACCAAATGGAGATAAGTACAATATTTACAAAGATGGTTTAAAAATCTATACCACTATCGACTCTCGTATGCAGTCTTTTGCTGAGACTGCTGTAGTAGATCACATGGCCAACTTACAAGCGGAGTTTTTTATTCAAAATTCACCCAGAAGAAATCCAACAACTCCCTTTTTAAATCTTAAACCAAAAGAGGTAGCTTCTTTGCTTAATTGGAGTATGAAACGTTCGGAACGTTGGCGTAAAATGAAGTATGACTTAAAAAAAGAAAATAATGAAATTATAGCGTCTTTTAAAAAGCCTACTCATATGAAAATATTTTCGTGGACTGCAAAAAATAATGAAATAGACACTATAATGACCCCTTGGGATTCTATGCGATATTATAAGTCATTTTTAAGATCAGGAATGTTGTCGATGGAACCGAAAACCGGTCATGTAAAAGCTTGGGTAGGAGGAATTAATTATAAGCACTTTCAATATGATATGGCAAAACAAGGAAAGCGTCAAGTAGGCTCTACTTTCAAGCCTTTTGTATATGCAGCAGCTATAGACCAACTTCACTTGTCGCCCTGTGACTCATTTCCAAAGTCTCAAATTACAATTGAAGCATTTAAGTATGGAAATGTGAAACCATGGTCTCCAAGGAATGCTGGAAATAATTATGGAGGGTTTGAAACTTTGAAGTCAGCGTTGGCTAATTCTAGAAATACAATTACTGCTCGACTCATGAACGAAATTGGACCACAGCCGGTGATTGACTTAGCCAAGAATCTAGGTGTAAATCAAGAAATACCAGCCTTACCTTCAATTGCACTTGGCACGACAGACCTTAGCGTTTACGAAATGGTTGCAGCCTATTCAACATTTGCCAATCAAGGGATTTATACTAAACCTGTAACGGTAACTCGAATCGAAGATAAAAATGGGACTATATTATTTCAGTATTCACCGCAAACCAAAGATGTTTTGAGCCAAGAAGCTGCCTATGTAACATTGAGCCTTATGGAAGGAGTCACCAAGTTTGGTTCTGGTGCGCGTTTGCGACATAGTACGGCTACAGACCAACCTGTATTTAAAGAAATTATTACAGGCTACCCATATGAATTTAAGAACCCAATTGCAGGAAAAACAGGAACAACTCAAAACCAGAGCGATGGCTGGTTTATGGGTGTGGTCCCTAATTTAGTCACTGGTGTTTGGGTTGGAGGAGAAGACAGAGCTGTTCATTTTAAAACGACTAGATATGGACAAGGAGCCTCTATGGCACTGCCAATATGGGCAAATTACATGCGCAGTTGTTATGAAGTTGAGGATTTAAATATTTCTAAGGACGAATTTATAGCCCCTAAAGACCTTTCAATTGAAGTTGATTGTAAATCCAAAAATAAAGATGGAAAAATAAGGTTTCAAGACAACTCATTTAATGTTCCCGAAATTGATTTCTAGTAAAATTAGTTATTTGCTAATTTTTTAAATTTTAATCCTAAAATAAAAGAAATGATTAATAAACAAGTACCTAATGTAAAGGAAGCAATCAAAGGCCTTACAAATGGAATGACTCTCATGCTTGGTGGTTTTGGACTCTGTGGCATCCCCGAACATGCAATTGCTGAAATGGTTGCTATGGACATTAAAGAACTCACCTGTATTTCTAACAATGCAGGTGTTGATGATTTTGGGCTAGGGCTGTTGTTGAAAAAGCATCAGATAAGAAAAATGGTGTCGTCTTATGTAGGTGAAAATGATGAGTTTGAACGACAAATGTTATCGGGAGAATTACAAGTAGAGTTAATCCCTCAAGGAACTTTAGCTGAGCGCTGCAGGGCTGCTCAAGCTGGTTTTCCAGCAATTTATACACCAGCGGGTTATGGGACAGAAGTAGCTCAAGGTAAAGAAACGCGTGAGTTTGATGGTAAAATGTATGTTTTAGAAACAGCATTTAAAGCTGATTTCTCATTCGTTAAAGCTTGGAAAGGGGATGCTGCAGGAAATTTGATATTTAAATCGACCGCTCGAAACTTCAATCCAAATATGTGTGGCGCCGCTACAATTACAGTTGCTGAGGTAGAAGAATTAGTCCCGGTGGGTTCACTTGATCCAAATCAAATTCATATTCCGGGAATCTTTGTACAACGAATTTTTGAAGGAAAAGGGTATGAAAAGCGAATTGAGAAACGAACCGTTAGACAAAAAACATAATTATGCTAGACAAAATTGGAATCGCAAAGCGAATTGCTAAAGAAGTTAAAAACGGATACTATGTTAACCTAGGGATTGGTATACCAACACTGGTAGCAAACCATGTTCGTAAAGATATTGAAGTCGAATTTCAAAGTGAGAACGGAGTTTTAGGAATGGGGCCATTTCCTTTTGAAGGCGAGGAAGACGCAGACCTAATCAATGCAGGTAAACAAACAATCACCACGCTAGAGGGGGCTAGTTTTTTTGACTCTGCTACTAGCTTTTCTATGATTCGTGGAAAGCATGTAGATCTCACGATCTTAGGCGCTATGGAAGTTTCAGACAACGGAGACATTGCCAACTGGAAAATCCCTGGATATATGGTTAAAGGGATGGGCGGAGCTATGGATTTAGTAGCCAGTGCCGAAAATATTATAGTAGCGATGATGCACACCAATAAAAAAGGAAAATCTAAGCTTCTCAAACGTTGCTCACTTCCACTTACAGGGGTTGGTTGTGTCAAAAAAGTGGTTACTAACTTAGCTGTTTTGGAAGTCACTAAAAAAGGCTTTAAGCTTTTAGAGCGTGCAAAAGGTGTTTCAGTTGAAACGATTCAACAAGCAACAGAAGGTCATCTTATTATTGACGGAGAGGTGCCTGAAATGGAATTTTAATGATCATCATCCCTTTGCCTTTGGCTTTATTGGGTGTTTTAAATTCCTTTAGGGATTGCTTCTAATAATTTTTTGGTATATTCTTTTTGTGGTGACTTATAAATAGCATCAGCCTCTCCAATTTCCTCTATTTTGCCTTTGTTCATCACCATCAACTGGTCTGACATAAACTTTACCACGGACAAATCATGTGATATAAAAATGTAGGTAAACCCAAAATCTTCTTTTAGCGAATTCAATAAATTAAGCACCTGTGCTTGCACAGAAATATCTAAGGCAGATACTGATTCGTCACAGATAATTAATTTTGGCTGAACAGCAATGGTTCTAGCAATGCCTATTCGTTGCCGTTGTCCACCCGAAAACTCATGAGGATAGCGATCAAAATGAATTGCTTTTAACCCGACTTTCTCTAAAATCTCAATAGTTTTAGCTTTTCGTTCGCTATCAGAGTTAAATAACCCATGCACTTTCATGGGTTCCATAACTGCTTTTCCAATCGTGAGCCGAGGGTTCAGCGAGGCATAGGGGTCTTGGAAAATAATTTGGATTTCTTTTCGTAAAGCTCGCAAAGCTTTTGTAGAAAGGTTTGTAACGTCATTCCCTCTATATTTTAGTAACCCCGCAGATGCTTTGTCTAGTTGCAAGATAGCTTTTCCAAGCGTAGATTTGCCACAACCAGACTCACCAACAAGACCAAGTGTTTCTCCAGAATACACTTTGAAACTAACGTTATCCACAGCCTTAAAGGCTTTTTTTGTTCCGAAGAAAGAGGCTTTAGAATAGTACGTTTTTTCAAGATTAATCACCTCTAGTAATGGGGCGTTGCTATAAATATTTTTATGTTTTTCTTGTCTATCTATCTTTGTAACGAGCGATTTGGGAATTCTTCCGGATAAAAAGTCATTAATTGTTGGGAGCTTTTTTAAACGACTATCTAGTGTGGGTCGTGTACCAATAAGCGCTTTTGTGTACTCTTCTTCTGGGTTTTTAAATACGGATTTTATAGCGCCTTTTTCAATAATATCGCCTTGGCACATTACCAAAACTCGATCTGCAATTTCAGAAACTAAAACCAAATCATGACTTATAAAAATTACACTCATTTTAAATTCTTTTTGAAGTTTTTTCAGTAGTGCAATAATCTCTTTTTGAACAGTGACGTCTAAAGCGGTTGTTGGTTCATCAGCGATTAGAATTTCTGGTTTGCAAGCAACAGCCATTGCAATCATAACTCGCTGTTGTTGCCCCCCTGAAATCTCATGAGGATATTTTTTGTATGTGTTTTTAGCGTCTGGAATTTTAACGGCATTAAATAGACGAATTACTTCTTCTTGCGCTTCTTTTGTTGTAATATTAATGTGATGAAGCAAAACCTCTTCAACCTGCTTCCCACAGCAAACAGAAGGATTTAGAGCACTCATAGGCTCTTGAAATATCATAGCTATCTTTTTGCCGCGAATTTTTTCTAGCTTCTTTTGAGAACAGTTAACTAGATTTTCATTGTTGAATAAAACATTTCCTGTGACAGACACCCCTTTGGTAAAGGACAATAGCCCCATAACTGCGAGTGAAGTGATAGACTTTCCGCTTCCAGATTCGCCAACGACCCCGAGGATTTCATCTTGATATAGATTGTATGTTATACCGTGAACCACTTCGCTTATGCCACTCAAAGATTTAAAGGTGATTCGAAGGTCTTTAACGCTAAGAATTGGTGAAGGTTTCATAGTTTAAATGTAATCAAAATCTTTTTTCTTATTACAACTTAAATGATTTGCAACAGTAAATGTAATCAATGGAGAAGTGCCATTAAACACCCTAATTAAGAACTTTAGTGCAAGTAATATTTAAGTTTATGGAAATTCAATTGTATCATGGCTGTAGTTGTTGCTCACTTAACAACATCTTATAGGCTTCTTCAATATAAGTGCTGATGTCGCCATTGTAAGGGTCATTTCCGTAAGATTTTTTTTCTTGGCCGAGTCTAACCACCATTACGTTATCTCTTGGCTCAACCGCAACAAATTGTCCTAAATGGCCTTCCATCATAAAAAATGATTTATTCTCTGTTTTTCGTAGCCACCAACCATATCCATATTGGGGGCTTTCTTTAAAACGGGGTTGAATAGATTTAGTCACAAAAGTTGAGTCTAAAAGCTGTTTTCCGTTCCATTTTCCATTATCCTTGTAAAGTCTCCCAAAACGTGCAAAATCTTTTGCATTAGTAGCAATACAACAGTAAGCTTTGACCATGTCGTTTTCTTCACTATCTATTTGCCAAAGAGCTTCGTTTTCACTTTCTAAGGGGATCCAAAAACTTTCTGAAAGATAGTCGTACATTTTTTTGCCCGTTGCTTTTTCAATTACCATGGCGAGTAACTGGGTGTCTCCACTTGCATATTTAAAAGATTCTCCTGGACTGGATACTGTTGTGAGTCCAAGAATTGTTTTTTCTAATTCCTTTCCAAAATAGGCACGGGCTGTTATTGTAAAAGGAGAGTAATAAGATTCTTTCCAGCTGGATCCAGAAGCCATAGACGCTAGATCACCCACTGTTACTTCAGAGGAAAGTCCACTATTATATTGAGGGAAAAAATCACCCACTGGCTGATCTAAACTTTTGATGTGTCCTTCCATAATAGCCTTCCCAAGCAAACCACTAACATAGCTTTTTGCCATTGAGAATGAATTGCTTTTTGAATTTTCATTGTATCCATCATAATACTTTTCAAACAAAATACTATCATTTTTAATAATCAAAAAGGCAACGGTCCCTTGCGTTTTGTGCAATTTTGATAGTCTATCCGTTGCAGAAACTTTGTTATAATTTTTATGAAGCGGCCACGCTTTAGAATTACCAATAGTTACTACTTTATTGTCAAAAAAGGTATAGTCGTCAATGGACGCTGTTGTCCGCCCTTGTAAATAAATTGTTTGTACAGCTTTTAGGACATATTCTGTACCTGAAAGGTATAGTGTAGCCACCAAAACAGCGATTACAATAATTAAACGAGAAGTGAATTTCTTCATTTGTAAGTGTTTATTTGATTAAAGGTAGTTAAAAGGATTAAGATGATTACAGAAAAGTTGCTAAATCAGTTTAACAATATCCTTAGCGAAATAACTAGCAATAATGTCTGCACCAGCACGCTTGAAAGCAATTGTGGTTTCAAGCATTGTTTGGTCATGGTCTAGCCAGCCCTTTTCAGCTGCTGCTTTTATCATAGCATACTCGCCACTAACTTGATAAGCAGCAACAGGAACATCAAATTCATTTTTAATTTCTCTTAGAATGTCTAAGTATGGTAGCCCTGGCTTAACCATTACAATATCAGCTCCTTCGTCGATGTCCAGATCTGTTTCTCTGATAGCTTCAAAGCGGTTGGCATAATCCATTTGATAGGTTTTTTTATCCTTTGGGATATTTTTAGAATTAATAGGTGCAGAGCCTAGCGCATCCCTAAACGGGCCGTAAAATGAAGAGGCATATTTCGCACTGTAACTCATGATTCCAGCATCAACATAGCCATTGTCCTCAAACGCCTCTCTAATACTCGCAATGCGTCCATCCATCATGTCGCTAGGAGCTACAAAATCAGCCCCTGCTTCAATATGAGACAAACTCATGCGGGTTAAAATCTCAACAGTGTCGTCGTTATTGATGACTCCTTTTGAAATCACACCATCGTGACCATATATTGAATACGGATCTAATGCTACATCAGTCATGACAAGCATTTCTGGACATACATTTTTTATGGTCTTTACGGCACGTTGCATTAATCCACTAGCATTTAAAGCCTCAGTTCCTTTGTTATCTTTCAGAACATCTGCTAACTTTACAAAAACAAGCACTGACTTTAGTCCTAATTCCCAAAGTAGTTTAACTTCTGATTCTAATGTGTCAAGACTAAACCTAAAATAATTAGGCATTGATGGAATTTCATGTTTTACTCCTTTACCTTCAACTACAAACAATGGGACCAAAAAATCATTTGGAGTGATGACCGTTTCTCTTACTAGACTACGGATTGATTCATTTGAACGCAACCTTCTATTTCGCTTCATTGGATACATATTAAACCCATTTTTTAGGAGTTTTTAAAACTCGAATTAATTTTTCTTCTTCACTCTTAGGGCCTGGTTGGTGGTCATAGACCCATTGAACTTTTGGGGGTAAGCTCATTAAAATACTTTCAATCCTCCCATTTGTTTTTAATCCAAAAAGAGTGCCTTTATCGTGTACTAAATTAAATTCAACATACCTGCCTCTTCTTATTTCTTGCCAGTTTTGTTGTTCTTTTGTAAAAGGTAATTGAACTCTTTTTTCTAAAATGGGGACATAGGCTTCTAGGAAGCTATCTCCAACTTCTTTTACAAAGTCATACCACTGTGACATGCTAATTTCTTGAGAAGATTTACAATAATCAAAAAACAATCCGCCAATTCCTCTAGCTTCTTTACGATGACTATTATAAAAATACGTGTCGCAGCGATTTTTATAAGTTAAATAAAAGTCAGGATTGTGCTTATCGCAAGCTGCTTTACACACTTGGTGAAAATGAACCGCATCTTCTTCAAAAAGGTAATAAGGTGTCAAGTCTTGACCCCCTCCAAACCACTGGTCTATCACATCCCCTTTTTTATTGTACATTTCAAAATAACGCCAGTTTGCATGGACAGTAGGTGCCATTGGATTTTTTGGGTGTAACACTAAACTTAAGCCACACGCAAAAAAATCAACATTTTTTACATTGAAATAAGATTCCATGGAAGTTGGGAGTTTACCGTGAACACCAGAAATGTTGACCCCACCTTTTTCGAAGATCGCTCCATTTTCAATAATTCGTGTCCGTCCACCACCTCCTTCATTTCGCTTCCAAATATCTTCTTTGAAAACTGAAGAACCGTCTATCATTTCAAGTTTTGAAGTGATAGTGTCTTGCAACTCGTGGAGATATTTAAAAAACTTATCTTTCATCAGGCACGATATTCTTTTACGGCATCAATAAATGCTTTTGCATTTTCTGTTGGAATATTTGGTAAGATCCCGTGTCCTAGGTTTACAATATATTTATCTTTTCCAAACTCATTAATCATCTGGTGGACCATCTTTTTGATTTCTATTGGTGGGGATAATAATCTAGAGGGATCAAAATTCCCTTGAAGTGTTATATTACCTCCGGTCAAATAGCGAGCATTTCTTGCCGAACAGGTCCAGTCGACTCCCAATGCTGATGCTCCAGATTTTGCCATATCCCCTAAAGCAAACCAGCACCCTTTTCCAAAAGCAATTACGGGTACCTCTTTTTTGAGCGCTTCTATGATTTGATTTATGTATTGCCAAGAAAATTCTTTGTAATCAGTTGGCGAAAGCATACCTCCCCATGAATCAAATAGTTGAACAGCATTGACTCCTGCCCTGACTTTTTCTTTAAGATAGGCTATTGTAGTATCCGTTATTTTTTGAAGCAATTGGTGTGCTGCTATCGGGTTTGTAAAACAGAATTCCTTGGCTTTATCGAAGTTTTTACTGCCTTGTCCTTGTACGCAATAACACAATATAGTCCATGGCGACCCTGCAAACCCTATCAACGGAATATCGTTGTTTAGTAATTCTTTTGTGGCTTTAATAGCTTGGTAAACATAGTCTAATTCTACGGTTACATCAGGGACAATAACATTATCAACGTCTCTTTGTGTACGCACAGGGTTTGGCAAATATGGACCAAAATTAGGTTTCATTTGAACCTCTATATTCATAGCTTGTGGAATTACTAAAATATCGCAGAACAAAATAGCAGCATCCATACCATATCTTTTAATGGGTTGTACAGTAATTTCACTTGCTAGTTCTGGAGTTCGACACCTTGTAAAAAAATCATATTTTTCTCTAATGGTGATGAATTCTGGTAAATAACGACCAGCTTGACGCATCATCCAAACAGGAGGTCTCTCTACCGTTTCTCCTTTTAGGGCTTTTAAAAATAAGTCATTTTTTATCATAACATTTTTAGATATAATTTTGATTGACAAGTTCTATAACACTTTCTACAGTTGGTATTTTTGCAACAAGCACCTCTTTGAAGTGTTTCCTGGCCTCTGTAGCAGTACTTTCCCCAATACAATACGCAGCACATTCTGGCTTATTTTTTTGTAAAAAACTTTTAATTGTAGATGGACTGTAAAACATGACCCCTTCAATAGAGCTATTCAGTTTAGGAGCCTCAAGCTTGGTACTGTAAGCCTCAATTTCTTGAACCTTAATGTTGTTTTCTTCTAAGACTGCAGTTAAATCGTCCAGTCTAATATCACTACAAAAATAGCTAACTTCAGTACCGTCCATAAATTCAACTAAGTGGTTGGCAAGTGCTTTAGCATTTTTCGCTGTATACTTTACAGGTCCGATTCTTTGTTCAATGAGGCGTTTTGTTCTTCTGCCTACGCAGTAAATAGTTTTAAAATCTAAATCTTCAACAGGACAATTTTTTAATATAGCATCGACTCCATTTTTACTTGTTATGACCACGTTTTGGTGTGTTGCCTTTATTATAACGGGCTTTATACGATTTGCTGTGATTTTTATAAAGTCTGAGCTACCGACATTAAGTTGATTGTTAAATATGTCTTTTTGTCCTAGGCTTAATAGTTTCGAAGAAAAAATTGTTGTTGGGCCTTCTACTTTTACAGTTTTTCCAATTAAGCTCTTACCACCACGACTTAAAATAAATTCAACACAATCATCAACAAGGCTATGGTGCTCTCCAAGTTTAGCTGTTCTTTTCGCTTCAATCTTTTTAGTTCCATCAGGACTAAGAATAATTCCATGAAAGTGAATTTCCATTTCTTTGATATAAGCAAGCGCTCCAATTGGAGCACTGCAACCCCCTTCAAGTTTTTTTAGAAAGAGCCTTTCAATAGTTGTAGATATTTCTGTATCCTCGTGGTTGAGTGACACACATGCATCAAGAGCCTCCATATTTGACTCCAGTGTTGCAATCATTATAGCTCCCTGCGCTGGAGCTGGAACCATCCACTCCAAGTTTACCGAATTTTCTGGGGTTAACTCTAGGCGACCCAAACCTGCGGCTGCAAAAATTGCTCCATTCCAATCACTATCTTCTAGTTTTTGTAAGCGTGTATTAACATTGCCTCTTATGCCAACAGTAGTATGAGTTGGATATCTATTTAACCATTGGGCTTGGCGCCTTAAGCTTCCCGTTGCAATAACCGCCTCTTTTTGGGCTAAAAACTCTTCATTGTTTTTAAAAACTAAGGTATCCCTGATGTTGCCTCGTTTTAATACTGCGGCCTGAACAACCCCATGAGGTAGTTTGGTTGGAACATCTTTTAATGAATGAACAGCTATGTCAACCTCTTCATTAATTAAGGCAACATCAAGGGTTCGGGTAAAAACTCCTGTAATCCCTAGTTCGTAAATAGGTTGATTTAGCACTAAATCACCTGTTGATTTTATAGGCACTAATGCGGTTTTATAACCTAGATGCTCCAGTTGAGACTGCACATTCTTGGCTTGCCAAAGCGCAAGATTACTGTCACGAGTGCCAATTCTAATGATTTTAGACATATTTTTTAGAATCTAATTGAAACACCTTTTTTATTAATTCAAGGCTATTTTCTGAACTCAAAGCATCGTCTTTTAGGTGATGAGCAAAATGGTTCGTTATCTTTTGAACTATTTTGGCACTTATCATTTCCGCTTGCGTTTCATTAAATTCGTTTATTTTTTTTCGTTGAGACTCAACTTCAGCATTAGCAAATATTTCTAACTTTTCTTTTAGTGCTTTGATTGTAGGGGCAAACTTTCGGTTATCCACCCAACTCTCAAAATCCGTTTTTATTTCAGCAATAATCGTCTCTGCAACTGGGATAAATTGTTTTCTTGTTTCTAATGTTTCATCTGTCATTTGTGATAATCGATCTAAATGAACTAAGCTCACCATAGGAAGCTCTGTCACGTTCTCGTTTACATTTTTTGGAATTGAAAGGTCTAGTATCAGCAACGGATTCTTGTTCTGTATAAGGTACTTGTCAACGGTTGGGTTTTGTGCTCCGGTGGCCACGATAAGAACGTCTGATTTGCCAATTTCTTCTTGAAGTTGACTGTAATCTTTCACAAGAACTTTAAATTTTCCTGCAATTTTATCTGCCTTATCTCGTGTTCTGTTTATTAGTGTTAAGTGCTTGTTCTTGGTGTGCTTTATAAGGTTTTCACAGGTGTTTCTTCCAATTTTTCCAGTTCCAAAAAGCAAAATATTTTTGGAAGAAATGTCTTGAATGGTTTTTTTGATATATTGAACAGAAGCGAAAGACACTGATGTCGCCCCTGAAGAGAGTTTTGTCTCAGTTTTTATTCGTTTACTAGCTTGAATTACAGCATTAATTAATCGTTCAAGAAAGGCATTTAAAACTCCATGTTTTTTGGATATTTTAGCGCTTAATTTTAGTTGACTTATAATCTCAAAATCCCCTAAAATTTGGCTATCTAGCCCTGCGCCAACTCTAAACATATGATGAATTGCATCGCTGCTTTTATAAGTATACGCAGCGCTTTGGAAGTCTTGAACATTCCCTTCAGTAATGTCACACAAAAGTTTTATAAGTTCAAAAGGGTGTCTAACAAATCCGTATATCTCAGTTCGGTTGCAAGTCGATGTAGCTACAAGACTGTCAATTCCGATAGATTTAGCCTGTTGGAGTAGTTTTGTTTTGGATTCGTTATCTAAGCTAAACTTGCCGCGAAGTTGAGCGTCTGCTTTTTTGTGGCTAATCCCAACAACATAAAAACAGGGACCAGTAGACTCTTTGAATTCTTTCATTATATACGGGGATATATATAGTAGCAAAAATAATGGCTTTAGTTTTTAAAAAATAACGCTAGAAGAACTTTATTTGTCGTTTAGAGGTTTACAAGCTATATTTAGCTATTTTTGAATAATTTATTACTTTTGCAGAAGTAAAAAGAAGATAAAATCAAATTTTATTTATAATGAATCTAAATAAAGACCAAATCCGAAGCACGATTGTTGAGACCAAAAATATCGCTAAAGGGTCATTTTTAGAAACACAAATTGAGCCAGGCTTTTTTGTCTTGACTTATCAAAATGAAACATCATCTGTTCAACTTATTCAAAAACAGATAGATAGCTCATTTATTCAATTTCATTTTTGTCTTAAGGGTAAGTGTAAATTTGTTTTCAACAACGGAGCCTATGAGTTAAATATTTTAGAAGAAAACTCACTATTACTTTACAATCCTCAAAGAGACCTCCCCATTCACCTTGATGTTGACCCTAACACTTGGGTTGTCTCGATATTAATCTCGATTAAAAAGTTTCATGGTCTGTTTTCACACGAAGCTGAGTATATCACTTTTTTAAGCGATGGGAATCAGGATAAAAAATACTATAAGGATGGTCACATATCTCCATCAACAGCAATTGTATTAAATCAACTTATTAACTATAACTTAAACTCTACTATTAAGTCTTTGTACTTCAAAGGAAAGGCTTACGAGCTATTAAGTTTATATTTTAACAGGGTTGAAGACGCTAATGTAGAACAGTGTCCATTCCTTGTTGATGAATCAAATGTTGTTAAGATTAGACAAGCTAAGGATATTATGATTGATCGCATATTAGAGCCTCCTACTTTATCAGCACTAGCTCTTGAAATAGACTTGAGCTTGAAAAAATTGAAAGAAGGCTTTAAACAAATCTATGGCACTACAGTTTTTGGTTTTTTGTTTGATTATAAAATGGAAGTTGCCCGAAAACTTTTAGAGTCAGGCGCGCACAATGTTAACGAAGTAGGCCTCAAAGTGGGTTATAGCACTGCAAGCCATTTTATATCGGCATTTAAAAAACAATTTGGAACAACCCCAAAAAAGTATATTCAATCCCTAAATTAATTAAAATGAAAGGAGTTTTATTAGTAAACTTAGGCTCTCCAGACAGTCCTACACCTAAAGATGTAAAGAAATACCTAGGTGAATTTCTTATGGATGAACGCGTTATAGATGTTCCTAAATGGGCACGAACACTACTGGTCAAAGGTATTATTTTAAATACCCGTCCAAAAGTATCAGCTAAAGCATACAGTAAAATTTGGTGGGAAGAGGGTTCTCCCTTAATTGTTTTATCGGAACGTTTAGAAAACAAGTTGAATAAAGAGGTTGAAGTTCCTACAGCGCTAGCGATGCGCTATGGTAGTATGACAATTAAAAAGGGGCTTCAAAAGCTCGTTGATCAAGGAGTCGATGAGGTATTAATAATCCCACTATATCCTCAGTTTGCCATGGCTACTACCGAAACAATATTGGAATTGTCTAAAGAGCTAAGAGATCAGTTTTTCCCAAATCTAAACTTATCAAACTTACCCCCTTTTTATAATGATACCGATTATATCAAGGTTTTATCAAGCACAATAAAAGCGTCTTTAGACGGAAAAACGTATGAACATTTACTTTTTTCTTATCATGGTATTCCTGAACGTCACATTCGTAAAAGTGACATTACAAAATCGCATTGTAAAATAGATAAGTCTTGTTGTATAACTCCGTCAGAAGCTCATAAATATTGCTACAAGCACCAATGTCTTGAAGTTACGCGTTTAGTTGGCAAGGAGTTAGGTCTTGAGGAGTCAACTTATTCAACTTCCTTTCAGTCTCGTTTAGGTTTTGACCCGTGGTTACGACCTTACACCGATCGTACTATTGAACGTTTAGGTAAAGAAGGCACAAAGTCGATGGCTATTGCAACTCCAGCATTTGTGAGTGATTGTCTTGAAACTTTGGAAGAAATTGCCATGGAAGGGGAAGAAATATTTCATGAAGTTGGCGGTAAGAATTTTATAACAATTCCTTGTTTAAATGATGACCCTGCCTGGGTTTCTCTTTTAGCAAAGTGGATTAAAGAATGGACTTCTCAATAATTTACTCTAATGAACCCATCAACTTCAAATAGCTTTAGCTCCGAATCCATTGGAAAATTACTCATTAAACAGGCATTACCTGCATCTATCGGGATTTTGGTCATGTCGCTAAATATTTTAATTGATACTATTTTTGTAGGACATTGGATTGGTTCTCAAGCAATTGCGGCTATTAACGTGGTATTACCGGTTTCATTTTTTATCGCAGCCTTAGGAATGGCGATTGGTATAGGCGGCTCCTCCATAATTTCTAGGGCTCTAGGAGCAAATGATAAATCTAAGGCATTGTTAACATTTGGCAACCAAGTAAACATGACCATTATTCTAACTTTAATTTTGGTTTTTTTTGGCTTAAATTTTATTGATAATATTATTCCAGTGTTTGGAGGCAGAGGAACTATTTTCGAGCCTGCCAAGATATATTACCGAATTGTTTTATACGGAGTTCCATTTTTGGCATTATCGATGATGGGAAATACTGTTATAAGAGCGGAGGGCAAACCTAAGTTTGCAATGTACGCTATGATGATCCCGTCTGTTACAAATCTATTATTTGACTATATTTTTATTAATATAATGGACCTAGGGATGATGGGCGCAGCTTGGGCTACGACTGGTTCATATATTCTTTGTTTTATATTTATTTTTTGGTTTTTCATTTCAGATAATTCTGAAATGAAAGTATTGATACACCATTTTAAACTAAAGAAATCAATAGTTTACCAAATCAGTAGTTTAGGATCAGTTACTCTTTCGAGACAAGCTGTTGTTAGTATTACTTATTTACTAATGAATAATATTTTATTTGATTTTGGTGGTGAAACCTCAATAACGTCTTATGCTATAGTTTCTAGAATGCTAATGTTTGCTTTGTTCCCTATTTTTGGAATTACACAAGGATTCATCCCTATAGCTGGATATAACTATGGAGCTAAAAATTATTACCGAGTTAAGCAAATTATTCGAATTTCAATTATTTATGCAATGATAATTGCCTTTTTTGTTTTTGTACTACTTATTGGATTTCCAGAACTAATCACACGAATATTCACGACCGACCCGTTAGTAATCGAAAAAACTCCTACGGCAATGCGGTGGGTATTTGCAGCAACACCAATTATTGCTATTCAATTAATTGGCGCTGCCTATTTTCAAGCAATAGGAAAAGCGACACCAGCACTTTTATTAACACTTTCTAGGCAAGGGTTTTTCTTTATTCCTTTAATTTTTATCCTCCCATTATGGTATGGCGAGCTTGGTGTCTGGATAGCATTTCCAGTTTCTGATGTTCTCTCTACTTCATTAACAGCATATGTACTATACAGAGAAGTTTCAGTAAAACTAATTTCAATAACTTAATTATGGACTATTATAACTATATAAAATCTCTTCACCTTATTTTTGTAATCACTTGGTTTGCAGGCTTATTTTATATTCCTCGTATTTTTATTTACCATATAGAAGCAACTAAAAAACCAGTTATAGAAAAAGAAATATTAACGGCCCAACTAAAAATCATGGCCAAACGATTATGGTTTATTATTACTTGGCCTTCGGCTATATTAGCTATTTTATTTGGCAGCTGGCTTTTAGTAATTGCGCCATATTGGATAGAACAACCTTGGATGCATGCGAAATTATGCTTCGTAGTAATTTTATTTATTTACCACCTTAAAACACATTTTATTTTCAGAGAACTACAAGAGGATAAAATCAATTACACTTCTAATTTCATGCGTCTTTGGAATGAAGGGGCAACCCTAATTCTATTCGCCATTGTGTTTTTGGTATTGTTAAAAAGCACTCTTAATATGGCTTATGGCATGTTGGGGCTTGTTGGACTAGCCGCTCTTTTAGTCTTAGGAATAAAATTATACAAAAGAACCCGTTCGGAGTGATTAAATAAATCAACAACTTGTTTTTTTATTATATTTAACAAAAGTAAACCTCTATGATAAAGCGTAAGCTGTCTTTAAGATCACGGATTTTTTTCTTTATGATTATGTTGGTTGTTGTAGCATCTATTCTAATAGCGGTAGTGACTATTATCCAATATAAAGACCAATCTCAGGACTACCACCGCCAACGATTGGAACGTAAAGAAGCACAGTTAATTTCAAGTATAAATTATGTTTTAAAAGAAACTACATGGGAGATAAAAACAGAAAATTTATTTCTTATTTTCAAGGACAAGATATATGATATAGCTAACATACATAATGTTAGTTTTAACTTATATGATCTTGACGGGAACCTTATAAAAATGTCTAAGCCCAGGGCTGAAAACATTATAATTGATAATTATTTATCTGATGAAGTACTAACTAAGCTCAATTTGAGTGTTTCTAAACGATATGTAGAAAAGAACAAATATTTAGGAGGGGACTATCGGTCGTCATATATAATTATTAACGACACAGCCGCAAACCCCTTAGGGATATTAAACGTTCCTTATTTTGATGATGATAGCTTAAATTATGGAGAGCTCAACGAGTTTCTTATTAGATTAAGTTACGCATATGTTATAATGATTTTAGTTGCTATATTATTTGCATACTTTGTGTCTAAATATATCACCAAATCCCTACAAACAATTCGCGATAAGATGAAGGGAACTAGTCTAGAAAAAAACAATCAAAAAATTGAATTAGAGGGCGCTAGTCTTGAGGTATCTGCACTAGTAGATTCTTATAACAGCATGATTGATGACTTAGAAGAAAGTGCGAAAAAACTAGCTTCAAGTGAAAGAGAGCAAGCATGGCGAGAAATGGCTAAGCAAGTGGCTCACGAAATCAAAAATCCATTAACTCCTATGCGACTAAGTGTTCAAAGTTTTCAGCAGAAATTTGACCCTGATGATCCACGAGTTCATAAAAAAGTAGAGGAATATTCAAAAACATTGATTCAGCAAATCGACACAATGAGTTCAATAGCATCGGCTTTTTCCAACTTTGCAAAAATGCCTGCACAAAAACTAGAACTTTTAAATATTATAGAAGTTATTGAACTCACTTTAGATATATTTCCTGATAGCGATATTAAATTTATTTCACAGGAATCTAATATCTACGTTAACTTTGATCGCTCTCAACTAATTAGAATTATTACAAACTTAGTAAAGAATGCCATACAGTCTATTCCCTCAAATCGTATTCCCAGGATCAGTATTGTTGTTTCCAGTGATGATTTAGAAGTAACTATTATAGTTAAAGACAATGGTAGTGGAGTTACAGACGCTATTAAAAGTAAAATTTTTGAACCAAGATTCACTACTAAAAGTAGCGGAATGGGATTAGGCCTTCCAATGATAAAAAATATTATAGAAACTTATAATGGGAGCATTTCCTTCTCAACAATTATTGGTGAGGGAAGTGAATTTATAGTCCGGTTTCCTAAAAACAATTAAAATGAATTACAATAATATTATTAATGACTTTAGTAATGGGATTACTACCATTACAATAAACAGACCTTCTAAGTTAAACGCACTAAATAGGGAAACTATTTATGAGTTACACTCAGCTTTAAAGTTATCTGAAACCGATTCTAATACTAAAGTCATAATCATTACTGGCGACGGCGAAAAGGCTTTTGTTGCCGGAGCAGATATTAGTGAGTTTGCTCATTTTGACCTTGAACAAGGAGCCTCATTGTCCAAGGAAGGCCAAGACTTATTATTTAATCTGGTCGAAAATCTTACTACACCAGTTATTGCAGCTATTAACGGATTTGCTCTAGGAGGTGGCCTAGAGTTGGCTTTATCTGCTCATTTTAGAGTTGCAAGTGAAAACGCACGCATGGGCCTACCCGAAACATCTCTAGGACTTATTCCTGGTTATGGAGGAACACAAAGACTTACCCAGATCGTAGGAAAGGGTCGCGCACTAGAACTGATTATGACTGGAAGTATGATTGATGCTAAGAGAGCGCTTGATTATGGCCTAGTAAATTATGTAGTTCCTTTGAACCAATTATTAATTACTTGCACTGAACTAGCAGAGAAAATAATGTCTAATTCCCCAGTAGCGATAAGTGCAGCCATTAAAGCGGTAAACGCTCATCACTTTGATGGAGTTAATGGCTTTCAAGTTGAGATATCGGAGTTTGGAAAGTGTTTTGAAACTGAAGATTTTAAGGAGGGTACTACAGCTTTTTTAGAAAAACGTAAAGCAAAATTTACTGGAAAATAATAAAGCCCAAACAAAAAGTTTGAGCTTTAAATTTTACAGATAACTAATATTTTAATCTGCTAGTACGATAACCTTATTTGCATTCATTTCAATAGCGCCAGACTTAATAGCGTAACAATATCCTTTTCCATTTTTTTCAAATAGAGACTTATTTGTATCGTTAAGATTAATATCACCAAAAATTTTCACAAACCCTTTTTTGAGAGTTGAAACTACTGATGCGTGATTATTTAGTATTTCAAAATCACCATTAGTACCGGGAACATAGACACTGTCTACTTCGCCTTTGAATACAGTTAATTCAGGAGTTATAATTTCTAAATACATAGTTAAATTTTTAAGCCTCTGCTAGCATTTTATCACCAGCTTCAATTGCTTCTTCAATGGTTCCTTTTAAGTTGAATGCTGCTTCAGGAAGACGATCTAATTCACCATCCATAATCATATTAAATCCTTTGATAGTTTCTTTAATGTCAACTAAAACTCCTTTTAGTCCTGTGAACTGCTCAGCAACGTGAAATGGCTGTGATAAGAATCGTTGAACTCTTCGTGCTCTTCCTACAGCTAGTTTGTCCTCTTCAGAAAGCTCTTCCATTCCAAGAATTGCAATAATATCTTGTAATTCTTTGTAGCGTTGCAACAATTCTTTTACGCGTTGTGCGCAATCATAGTGCTCGTCACCTAGAATGTCAGCAGTTAAAATACGTGAAGTTGAATCCAAAGGATCTACCGCGGGGTAGATACCTAGTTCAGCAATTTTACGAGACAACACAGTAGTTGCATCTAAGTGAGCAAATGTTGTTGCAGGTGCAGGGTCTGTTAAATCATCTGCAGGGACATACACAGCCTGAACAGAAGTAATTGACCCTTTCTTTGTAGATGTGATACGTTCTTGCATAGCCCCCATCTCAGTAGCTAATGTTGGTTGATAACCTACCGCAGAAGGCATTCTTCCAAGAAGGGCAGATACTTCAGAACCAGCTTGAGTAAATCGGAAAATATTATCTACGAAAAACAATACATCTTTACCTTGACCGTCCCCAGCACCATCACGGAAATATTCTGCAATTGTTAAACCAGATAAGGCCACACGCGCACGCGCCCCCGGTGGTTCATTCATTTGTCCAAACACGAATGTTGCTTTTGATTCCTTCATGATTGATTTATCAACTTTTTTAAGATCCCATCCGCCTTCTTCCATTGAGTGCATAAAGTCATCCCCGTATTTTATAATACCAGATTCAAGCATTTCACGTAGTAAGTCGTTTCCTTCACGTGTACGCTCTCCTACCCCAGCAAATACTGAAAGACCTCCGTGACCTTTAGCAATATTGTTAATTAATTCTTGTATTAAAACAGTTTTACCCACTCCAGCACCACCAAATAATCCAATTTTACCACCTTTTGCATAAGGCTCAATTAAATCGATTACCTTAATTCCTGTGAAAAGCACTTCGGTTGAGGTTGAAAGCTCTTCAAATTTTGGTGCCTGTCTGTGAATTGGTAATCCAGCCTTCCCTGCTTTCGGAAGGTCTCCAAGTCCATCTATAGCATCTCCGATAACATTAAATAAACGGCCATAAACATCTTCGCCGACTGGCACTTGAATTGGAGCTCCAGTAGCATTGACCTCTGTTCCACGGCTTAAGCCATCAGAAGAATCCATGGCGATAGTACGCACAGAGTTCTCACCTATGTGAGATTGAACTTCAAGAACCAAGATAGACCCATCAGGCCTATTGATTTCTAAAGAATCATAAATTTTTGGAAGATCTGCTCCTGAACCGAATTCAACATCGATAACTGGACCTACAATTTGAGAAACTTTACCTGTAACTTTTGACATTACTTTATAATTTATTGTTTTTAGCTAAATTGATACGGAAAACGTGGTGTTTTCAAGCTGCAAAGATATAGAATATAATTAAAAAACCCGGAGCATTGCTCCAGGTTTTTTATTAAATTTAAATCAGTTTTGATTATTTTACAAAAAATAATATGATTTATATATTTAGTTGTTAATGGTCCATGACAAATAGTACATAGAACCGATATTTCCAGATCCAAACATTGTAAAGTATTCAGTACCTAACAAGTTGTTGGCGCCAGCTTTGAATGTTGACTTAAGACTTGGAACAGTATAGTTAATTTGAGCATCAACTGTTGAAAATTCTGGTATAGTACCGTTTCCAAAAGAAGCTTCCCATTCATATTCAACACTATATCTATAAGCAAGGTTAAACCCAAAGTTCTTAAATAACTGTGGATTTCCAAAACTAGCTTTGAACTTATGTTCTGGAGTATTGAAGTTAGTATTAAAATCTGGGTATTTTTCAGTGTCATGGTCTAAATGTGCGTAAGTGTAGTTAGCGCTTAAATCAAAATCAGAATATACCTTAGTAGATAGCCCTAATGCAGCACCATACGATTTTATAACCGCTCTGGAGTTAGTGTAAGCACTGTAAGCATTGAAATCTCCATTAGCTATAGCTAATGCACTTACAGGCAATGGAAGCCCTGGAGGGGTTCCGTCACTTACATTTCCGTATAAAGGAGCAATTACAACTTCTGTGGATAAAAAGTCATTGTAAGTACTATGGTATGCACTAAAATCTACAATTAAATTATCATATTTACCACGGTATCCAACTTCAATTGAAGTTACCTGTTCCGGAGTTGCTAAATCTGGATTAGCAACCTCAAGAGGAGATGCACCACCAGACGCTGCAAACGCTTGAACCGAATTTAATGTGTATGAGTTTTCATACGCGGAACGACCTGTTTGAGTTATTGAACTAGGCGCGCCTTGGCCACCACTTAATAAATTAAGTAATCCTTGTCCTGCAAGAGAAACATTATAGTCACCAGAATAACGATCTAAATTGTCAGGAGCAGACCCTATAAGAAAAGCTTGACCAGAATTAAGACCTATAAATAGATCTTGCGTTGTTGGGTTTCTAAATCCTGTTTGAACGGATGCTCTGAAGTTATGGTTTTGGTTTACAGTTAAACCAGCAGAAAATCTTGGAGAAATAAATCCGTCAAAGAATTCTGACTTATCATAACGAACAGATCCTGTTAACTTAAGTTTCATTGCTTCATTCAAATCAACTTCTTTTTGTAGTTGTGAGTACAATCCAAATTCAGAATATGTGATTGGTCCATTTTCAGGAGTATCCGTATATATAGTTCCACCTGAATTAAGGTTGTATTCCCTGAAAGAACCACCTACTTGGATATCTACAACATCAATCAAGTGACTAAAGTTATAATTAGCATCCACATGATAGTATTTAGATTCGTCTTGGAATTTAGATCCGGTTAATAAATCTGGATCATTTACACTTTGGTCAAAAGCACTTTGAAATTCGGGAGATCCTGGAAGGAAACGACCTGTATCCGCTGCACCTCTAGCTATTGCGTGAGCTTGTTCAGATGGAGCTCCTTGCAGAGTAGCGCCTAAATAAGTTCCAGCATATTGACCAAACCATGTGTTGTCATCTTTCCAAGCCCTGTTGACGTTGATTCCTGTGAAAGTCATATCGTAAGAGTCACCGGCATTATCTGCAACCATGTAACCTCTCACAAAAAAGTTATCATTTTTGATTTCAAGTTTGTGTTGTTCTTGAAAAAAGTTTTTGATTGTGTAGCGGTTGATTCCTTGAAACATTGTTGTACCTGTACCCATTTTACCGACATAAGCGATTTCAAAATCGTCTTCAAATGGACGGAAATATACACCCCAGTCCGCTTTGATGCTTTCTGCGTTGTAGTTAGTTAAATCCTCTTCGTTGTATCCCGTTCTACTAACACCCACACTTGGCACTAAAGCACTTGCTCCAGCTGGAATAGCTCCAATTGATTCTAAAAATTGTGCTACATCATTAATATTGCCAGTATACTCATCTCCATAAACGTTAATACCGTTATAGCTTAAATTAGTTTCTCTTGTACCTCCAGGAATATTACTGTCAACCTCACTTGTTGCAGCCCAGTCGTGTCCTTGAAGCCATCCAAAATTTACTTTAGCAGCAAACTTATCGCTAAATTTATGTGCCATGCGGATTGAAAAATCTGTGTAAGCATTATCACCAGAAGCTTCTTGAGAAGTCATTCCTCTCTTAAGGTTGGTGCTAATCCCTTCGGAGTCAAAAGGATTCTTACTTGTCATAAATAAAATCCCGTTGAAGGCATTTGCTCCGTACAGTGCAGATGATGCACCAGGCAGTAATTCAACGCTTTGAACATCCGTTTCAATCATTCCCACTAAGTTTCCAATTGGAAAATTCAATGCAGGTGTTGAGTTGTCCATACCATCTACTAACTGCATAAAACGAGTGTTTGATACTGTAGCAAATCCACGAGTATTCACAGAACGGAATGTTAAACTGTTTTGGTTTATATCCACTCCTTTCATGTTCTCCAGTCCTCCATAGAAATCTACAGATGGTGTAGTCTTGATGTCTTTGATTCCGAAACGTTCAACCGTTACTGGAGACTCAAAGATTCGCTCTGGTGTACGAGATGCAGAAATAACAACTTCGTCAAGAGCACTTCCTTCGTTCAAGGTTATGGATAGTGTTTGGTTATTTTTTGAGACTTCTTGAGAAAGAGTTTCAAATCCAACACTACTAACTTGGATTGTAAAAGGAGGGTTTTCACTAGTATTTAGCGTAAAGTTTCCATCAAAGTCAGTCATAGCACCAGAAGAAGTTCCAGTCACAATAATGTTTGCGCCAGCAAGTGGCATTCCGCTGTCATCACTGACAGTTCCTTTAACTGTAGTTTGTGCAAAAGATGCAACACAGAAAAGTAAGGCAAAGGCCCTTAAAAATGTTTTCATAAATTAAATTGTTTAATTCGGTTGTTTTTTAGTTGTACCAAATTTAATGATTAAATATTAAATAATTCTCAAATTAGGATACAAATATAAACACAAGCTTAATTTAGGGGGGCCAAAATTAATAATTTGTTAATGATAAAGCCATGTCAAATCATTGAGAAATAAGCTTTTTTTAGCAAAAAGTTAGTCTGAGCGACTAGTTTGTTGAGTCAGTATAATAGATGTTTAGTTTGGGGCTTATTTCAGAGTTTAGAGAAGTGTTTCCGTGAAGTATTACACTTTTAGGGGATAAAACAGTGCCTGATGGGATACTTTCAACCTCATTATCGTCTTGGAAATTCCTAGATCGAACAGCGCCAACATTTGATGATACGACTAGACCAAGTTTTACATTAGTGGAATCATTTAGGATAATGTTATTAATGTGCTCTGTAAGCCTAATTTTATATTTTTTTTGTTCTACACCCTCACTGTTTGTTTCCGTAGCTAAAGGAACTAAATGTGCGTATTTAGAATCTGCTGAAGACGCATTAACAGTTTGGTCAAAAAAGTAATCAGCTAAAGGAATATTATTGTCTATGTCGTAGATAAAGAGTCTGTTTGGTGTGTCAGAATTAGAAAGTGTTTCTTCAACATAAAATTCCAGGAAGGCTTCATTAACTAATCTTTTTGCAGATACTTGTCCATCGGTTAGATCTCTAAACTCATTTAAATAATCCTCTTGGGTAGATCCGATTTCGTCTTCAGTAAATAATTCTATTACAGCCATTGACCCTTCTCCACCCTTGAGGTACAGCAAATCATCTCCTTCAGAGTCTGTAGAAGTATCATTAATGTTTTGTAAAATAGAAGGGGTAAAGTTGTTTTCAAAAATATTGACTCTATTTCCAGAAAAAGTAAGCTCATAATTGCCCTGAACAGAACTTGTCTCGTCAACTCCGTCAACAGTAATGGTTTGATCATATGTATAGTAAAACATAAGATTCGCTCCTCCAGAGTTAAGGTCAAGCTGCATCATGTGACCTTCTGTTCCTGTGATAGATTCTGCTTTGAAGTAGAGTCCTCTAAAATAATTGTAAAAGTTGTTTTCAGTTTGAAGAACGTCATCATCTTCTCTTTCGAAAAACATATCTTCCCAAAAACCTTCAGGGGGGCTAAGATTAAGAGGGTTGTTGTAAAGATGTAACCTTAAACTTGGATTTAAGGTACTAGTCAATTCAAAATCCTCAGTTTCTTCATTATAAACACCTATTTCTATAGTTTCAGAACTTGGAAAATAATTACCATCATAGTACAGTAGCTGTGACTCTAGTAATGAGGGTTCAATTAATTGTCCTGAGTCAAGTGAGCCGTTTGAATAATACTTTTGAGCGTCATCGATTCCAGCTCCTGGATCAAAGTTTCGTAGCAAAAAATCATTTTTAAACACGGAGAGCTTAATTGGACTTGATCCATAAACCGAATCTAATTCATATGTTGTTATTTCATCTGTTGTTGTAGAGTTACTTGAAAAAGGGATCGTTAAAATGACAGAATCTAATACAGTATTATCTCCAAAATTTGGAGCATAGTTAGTAGGACGCATTTGCCCCACAAAATTAACATTGGACCCTCCAAAAACAGGATCGTAGTAATAACCCAATAAGTCATTTTCTAATTTATTAGACTCAAAAGGAGTTATTTTCTTGTTGTAGGTTTTTATCGGGTAGTTTGTATTTTGAATCTCAAAATCTGGCACACCCACAATTCCTGTTCCAATTTCTGAGAACTCGTTATCGCAAGAAAAGGATATAATGAATACAGATAAGAGACATGTAAGTTTTAGTAAAATAGATTTAGTATGGCTCATTTAAAAAGGGGGCTTATTTTAATATTTTTGTAGTGTAGAAATCAGTGTATGCTTCTGTGAATGCTTCTGGGTACTGATAGTCTAGCACTGGTTTTTTACAGTCAGCAAGATAGTCTTCAAGCTCGGCAGGAAGCTCCTGAGATCCTTTTATTATTCCATCTGAAAAGTCGACAGCAACCTTCATAAGGTTAGAGTAATTAGGAGTCTTTAAACTTTCAACGTGAGCTTCTTCAATTTCATCAAATCTAATTTTATCAACCATACCGCTATTTAAAGTATCATCAAAACTCTGACTGTAAACAGACGTAACGACCTTACTTTCCTTAAATAATGGCTCATCTTTGTAATATTGTTTTAAGTAAAGAGGTAACAATGAGGCTAGCCAGCCGTGGACGTGAATTATATCCGGAGCCCAGTTTAATTTTTTGACTGTTTCGATTACACCCTTAGCAAAGAAAATTGCGCGTTCATCATTGTCATCAAATAGCTGTCCATTTTCATCAGTTAAAGTTGCTTTTCTTTTAAAATACTCTTCATTGTCGATAAAGTAGACCTGAATACGTTCTTTTGGAATAGAGGCAACCTTAATGACCAACGGCATATCCAAGTCATTAATTACTAAATTAATACCTGAAAGCCTAATAACCTCATGAAGTTGGTGTCTTCTCTCATTAATGTTTCCATAACGAGGCATGAATATTCGTATTTGACCCCCTTGCTTATTTATCATTCTCGGCGCTTCAAACGACATAGAAGAAATTTCTGTTTCAGGTAAATATGGTACCACTTCTGACGACACGTATAATACTCTCTTATCTTTCATATGGGTTATGTTTTAAGTATTTACAATAAAAGTTGTGCAAAAATACAAAATTTTATGCAGATTAATTGTAATACCTTAAGTTTGCATGCCGTTAATTATTTGCTAGATGCTAGTTTACAAAACAAAGGTTGACTTGGTTGACCGTATTAATAATTTAATGCAGCCTGATTTCTCACTAGGTTTTGTTCCTACCATGGGTGCTCTTCACCAGGGTCATTTGTCGCTAGTCAAATCAGCTCTAGCCAATAATAATTTCGTTGTGGTTAGTGTTTTTGTCAACCCAACCCAGTTCAATAGCTCATCTGACTTAAATAAATACCCGAGATCCCTTGCTAAAGACATTAAAGCTCTAGAAACGGTTTCGAAAGACAGTATTTTAATTTATGCTCCAGAAGTTGAAGACCTATATGGTTCCAAAATTAAGTCAGAGAGCTTTAATTTTATGGGAATTGAATCACTAATGGAAGGCAATTCTCGCCCCGGCCATTTTAACGGCGTTGGAACCATAGTTAAACGTTTGTTGCAAATAGTGAATCCAAACAAAGCCTATTTTGGAGAGAAAGACTTTCAGCAACTTTTGATAATAAAAAAAATGGTAGAACAAGAGGGCCTTGAAGTAAAGATTGTAGGGTGTCCCATAGAGCGTGAGCCTAACGGTTTAGCAATGAGCTCCAGAAACGGTAGACTAAGCCCTAAAGAATTTCACGAGTCGGCAATGATTTATGAAATTTTACAAACTGTTAAGCAAAAGTTTAGCTCTGAGGATATAGCATCTACTTGTGATTGGGTGCTCAGACGATTTAACAATAATCCTTTATTTGAGCTTGATTATTTTCAAATCTCAGATATAGAATCATTGATGCCAATCAAAGAAAAAATACCAAATAAAAAATATCGAGCATTTATTGCGGCATACATAGGAGATGTCCGATTAATTGATAACATAGATTTAAATTAATTATATTTACCAACATGCAAATACAAGTAGTAAAGTCTAAAATTCATCGTGTAAAAGTTACTGGAGCTGATCTTAACTATATAGGCAGTATCACGATTGACGAAGATTTGATGGATGCAGCTAATATTATTCAGGGAGAAAAAATACAAGTAGTTAACAATAACAATGGAGAGCGATTAGACACCTATGTAATTCCAGGGCCAAGAAACTCCGGTGAAATTACTTTAAACGGAGCTGCAGCACACAAAGTATCCATTGGAGATGTTTTAATACTAATTACCTATGCTTTTATGGAAATAGAAAAAGCTAAGAACTTTAAGCCGTCTTTGGTTTTTCCTAACGAAACAAATAATTTATTACAATAAACATTGAATTCAAAACAGAAATCAATCCTCAAAATAAGTATACCAATTTTATTAAGTATTATTGCGATTTGGTATTCATTCTCAATAATACCTTTAGAAAAATTGGTCAATTCGTTTAGGCAAGCTGACTACTCCTGGGTTTTATTAGGAACATTTTTAGGGCTTTTAAGTCACTTGTCTCGAGCCTACCGTTGGCGATTTCAACTTGAGCCCATGGGTTATAAAATAAAATTAGGGAATAGTATAATGGCAGTTTTTGCAGCTTATTTAATTAACTATACAATCCCTAGAGCAGGCGAAGTTGCAAGAGCTTCAGTTCTTACAAACTATGAAGGGATTCCATTTGAAAAAAGTTTTGGGACTATAGTTTCAGAGCGTATAGCTGACATGATAGTTATGTTAGGAATCATTTTCTTTACACTTTTTTTACAATTTGATTTTATCTTTGCAAAACTTTCAGAAAGTATTTCCACTTATAATATAATTATAACCGCTGTCACATCTGTTATTATAATCTTGATATTAACTCGAATAATTCAAAAAGGCAATTCAAAAATTGTTTTAAAAATTAAATCATTTTTAATTGGCTTATTAGAAGGTATCTTTAGTATTTTTAAGATGAAAAAAAAGTGGTTATTTATTTTCCATACACTCTTCATTTGGAGCATGTATGTTCTCATGTTTTACGTCACATCATTTTCTATTCCCGAAATAAGTGACATTCCTTTTGCTGCTATTTTAATTGGTTTTATTTTAGCTAGTTTTAGTATAGCAGCTACCAATGGAGGTATAGGATCCTATCCTTTAGCTATTTATGCAGCGTTCTCTGTATTTAATATCCCTGAAGACCCAAGTATTGCATTTGGATGGATTATGTGGACTTCACAAACGCTGATGATTATGTTTTTTGGAGGTCTTTCACTACTTTATTTACCATTTTACAACAGAAAAATATCCAAAACAAACTTTTAAATAGTGTGATTATTTTTCACTTATTTTCTTAACTTGTACAATCTAAAACATTACAAACAACATGAGGTTTTTAATCATTTTATTGCTGTTTTTTTTTCATTCCTCTTTTTCTCAGATACTTTACGAACCCATTGATTCTGAAGCTTTAGGAACTACTCGTGAGTTAAAAATACAACTCCCACGCAATTATGAATTAAACCCTGATCAATCCTACCCATTAATTGTAGTTTTTGACGGGGATTATTTGTTTGAGGTTGTTACAGGAAATGTAGAGTATAATTCTTACTGGAGAGACATGCCAGACGCTATTGTTGTTGGAATTAACCAAGCTAACTCAAGGACAGAAGACACTACGTTATCAGTTGAAGACCACCTTCCTTACAAATCAGGCGCAAAATTCTATGATTTTGTAGAATCAGAACTCATTGATTTTCTAGAAGATAAATACCGGTGCTCAGATTTTAGAATTGCGATTGGCCATGGAGAAACTGCTAACTACATCAACTATTTTTTCTTTCAAAAATCTCCTGTATTTAATGGTTTTGTAGCATTGAGTCCAAGGCTAGCGCCTTTTATGCAGGACAATTTAATAAGAAAAATGAGTTTTGAGCAAAAAAAAGAAGCTAAACTCTTTTACTATTTATCTACAGCCTCATTAGATATTAAGCGCAATAAAAAACAAGCAGTCGAACTTGATTCTAAGATTTCTACTATTGAAAACTCGAGCATATTTTATGAATTTGATAATTTTGAAGGATTATCGCATTATTCACTCGTTCCACGTTCTATACCCAATGCTTTAGATAATATATTTTCGGTATTTCAGCCTATTGATAGAAGTGAATATGAAACAGAAATTTTAACACTTGAGTCTTCGCCTGTAGATTATCTGATCGAAAAGTATGATACAATTGAGCAACTTTTCGGAGTTGAGAAGCAAATATTAATTAATGACTTTAAAGCAATTGCGGCAGCAATAGAAAAAAATAATCAATATGATTTCTACAAAGACCTAGGAGATCTCGCTAGAGAATATCATCCCGATACTGTTCTAGGTTTTTATTATTTAGCACGTTTTTATGAAGAAACAGGAAAGCCTAAAAAAGCAATGAATGCATATAGATCCTCATATACGCTAGGAAGTATTCAGGGTTATTCAAAAGAAGATATGCTAGACAGAGCGGATGAAATTCAAAAAGAATTTGGATACTAATGGCTAAACTCAAGACAACTTTTTTTTGCCAGAGTTGTGGAGCTCAATCTGCCAAATGGCAGGGGCAATGTAGCACCTGTAAGTCTTGGAACACAATTACGGAAGAATTGGTTCAAAAGCCAACAAAGAACGGTTGGAAATTAGGCTTAAAAAACACTTCTGAACGAGTGTCCAAACCCTTAAAAATTTCTGAAATTGATTCCGCTAAAACTGTACGTTTGGATACTAATGACGGCGAGCTCAACCGTGTACTTGGGGGGGGCATAGTTCCTGGCTCCCTAACCCTTTTGGGAGGCGAGCCCGGAATAGGTAAAAGCACACTAATGCTTCAAGTTTCACTTAAGCTACGCTATAAAACTTTGTATGTTTCTGGTGAAGAAAGTCAAAAACAAATTAAGTTGCGTGCGGAGCGTATTCAGCCCCTTAATGACACATGCTACATTTTAACTGAAACCAAAACACAACATATATTTAAACAAATTGAAGCGATTCAACCGGACGTGGTTGTGATTGACTCGATTCAAACACTACAAAGTGATTATCTAGAGGCATCGGCGGGAAGTGTTTCACAAATTAAAGAATGTACAAGTGAACTTATCAAGTTTGCTAAAGAAACCGCTACACCTGTAATTTTGATAGGACACATTACCAAAGACGGTTCAATCGCTGGTCCAAAAATATTAGAGCACATGGTGGATACCGTTCTTCAGTTTGAAGGGGACCGTAATCATGTTTTCAGGATTTTAAGAGCTCACAAAAATCGTTTTGGGTCTACTCATGAATTAGGGATTTATGAAATGCTCGGAACCGGCTTAAGAGAAGTTACAAATCCATCTGACATACTGATATCTAAAAAAGACGAAGCCTTGTCTGGGAATGCTATTGCTGTTACATTAGAGGGTGTTCGACCTTTGCTTATAGAAGTTCAGGCTCTAGTTAGTACTGCTGTTTATGGAACACCACAGCGCAGTGCCACAGGATTTAATGCTAAACGTCTAAATATGCTTTTGGCTGTGCTAGAAAAAAGAGCAGGGTTTCGACTTGGTGCCAAAGACGTTTTTTTAAATATTACTGGAGGAATTAATGTCGATGATCCAGCTATCGATTTAGCAGTAGTTGCCTCTATTTTATCCTCAAATGACGATGAGGCCCTCGCTAAAAATTATTGCTTTGCAGGCGAGGTAGGTCTTTCCGGAGAAATTCGTCCTGTTCAGCGCGTAGATCAGCGGATTCTTGAAGCTGAAAAGCTAGGTTTTGAAATTATATTTGTTTCAAAACATAATAAGATAAGTCTAAAAGCAACAACGATTAAAGTTCAGTTAGTTACAAAAATAGAGGACTTAGTAGCTATTATTGGTTAAGAGATACAAAAAAAAACCAGACAATTAAGTCTGATTTTTTTAATTAAGTTGTAATGTTAACAAAACTCATTGTACGCATTTTTTAAATTTTCTGCGATTAATTCTGCTGGGCGACCCTCAATGTGATGACGCTCAAGTACGTGAACTAACTCTCCGTCTTTAAATAACGCCATACAAGGGGAGCTTGGAGGGAAAGGCACCATATGTTCTCTTGTTTTTTGGACCGCTTCTTTATCAACTCCGGCAAATACCGTAACAGTTTGAGCAGGAAGTTTATCGTTATCTAAACTCATAATAGCACCTGGGCGCGCATTAGCAGCTGCACAACCACAAACTGAATTTACAACCACCAAAGTTGTTCCTGGTTTTGCTAAAGCAGCATCTACAGCTTCTGCATTATTTAGTTCTTTAAATCCGACTTGGGTTAAATGTTCGCGCATTGGTTTTACTAGTTCTGCTGGATACATAGTTGTGTGTTTTTAATTTTAAGTACAAATATACAAATTTGTAGGGCACTTATATTCTTTTTTTAGGACCTTAAAATGTTAAATCGACTATAAATTTTTTAAGAAATACCTTACGATATTAATTGTTATTGTTCTTTTTTTGTAGGTTTGATTTTTAATTTAATTGTGATATTTGATGGGATTTTCAAAATGGATAGGAGCTTCAATAGGATGGTCTTTTGGAGGACCAATTGGCGCTATTATTGGTATGGCAGTAGGGAGTTTGTTAGATTCTTCAGCTAAAAGCGGTTCAAGCTTTACTCAAAGCCAAACACCCACACGCTCAGGAGATTTTGAGGTCAGTTTATTAGTTTTAGCTTCAATAGTAATAAAAGCCGATGGTAAGCAAGACCAGCGGGAAATGGATTTTGTACGTGCTCAATTTGTTCAAATGTATGGAAAGGAGCGCGCGAATCAAGCATTCAAGTTGTTTAAGGAAATTTCCAAGCAATCGAATATATCTACACGCCAGGTGTGCTTACAGATTCGTCAAATGATGGACCATGCATCGCGACTCCAACTAATTCATTTTTTATTTGGTATTGCAAAGTCCGATAATCATGTAGATGAAACTGAGGTGAAAGCTATTGCCTCAATCGCTTCTTATTTAGGGATTAATCTTAGAGATTTTGAGAGTATTAAGGCCATGTTTTATAAGAGCTCTGATATGGCTTATAAGATTTTAGAAATAGATGCTTCTGCTACTCAATCTGAAATCAAAGCTGCCTACAGAAGAATGGCTAAAAAGTATCATCCCGACAAAGTACTTCATTTAGGTAAAGAGCATCAAAAAGGTGCAGAAGAAAAATTTAGAAAGGTACAAGAAGCCTATGAACAGCTTCAGAAATAGAAACAGATTGATTAACTTGCGAAAAATTTAAAATTTAATGAATCAAATCATTGATTACTTAAGCAGTGTAGATCCAATTTTAGCTGCACTATACGCCTCCCTATTTACTTGGATACTAACAGCCTTGGGAGCTTCACTTGTTTTCTTTTTTAAAGGAATGAACAGAGGACTTTTAGACGGAATGCTTGGTTTTACTGGTGGAGTAATGGTTGCTGCTAGTTTTTGGAGCTTATTAGCACCAAGTATTGAAATGAGTCCGGGAGAGGGCTTTGAAAAAGTAGTTCCAGCAGGAATCGGCTTTGCAATGGGCGCTTTGTTTTTATTTGGTCTCGACAAACTACTACCTCACTTACATATTAACTTCAAGGAAAGTGAAAAAGAAGGCGTGAAATCTCCTTGGCATAGAACAACTTTATTAGTCCTAGCAATAACACTTCATAACATTCCAGAGGGATTGGCTGTTGGCGTTCTTTTTGGAGGAGTTGCAGCCGGAATTCCAGAAGCAACAATTGGAGGGGCAGTTGCGTTAGCAATTGGAATAGGGATTCAAAACTTTCCGGAGGGCTTAGCGGTTTCAATGCCGCTTAGACGTCAAGGAGTCACTAAGTTTAAAAGCTTTTGGTATGGACAGCTTTCGGCAATAGTAGAACCTATTGCAGCAGTTATAGGAGCTGTTGCTGTTACTTTTTTCACCCCAATACTACCTTATGCCTTGGCTTTTGCAGCTGGAGCTATGATTTTTGTTGTTGTAGAAGAGGTAATTCCAGAAACTCAACGTGATAAGTACACTGATGTTGCCACTCTTGGTTTTATTGGGGGATTTATCATAATGATGACTTTAGATGTTGGTCTGGGCTAGCCACATTTGCAGCCATCGTTACCGCAATTCTTTTTAGTAGATTTTCGTAACTGATTTCGAAATAAATATCCTATCGCAATTAATACTGATGAGATTATTATTATTGTTTCCACAGAAGTCGTCATTTTAAGTTATTTCAATATTTGAAAGGCAATTAAGGCACAAACGTAAGCAATAGCTGTCATTCCTAAGAGTTGGAGAATTGGCCACTTCCAGGTTTTAGTTTCTCGTCTTACTATAGCTAGGGTACTCATACATTGCATAGCAAAAGCATAGAAGAGAAGTAAGGATATTCCAGAAGCAAGCGTAAAAACCTTTGTTCCATCTGCATAAGTTTCATTTGCCATTTTTGTTTTTATAGTCTCTATGTTTTCCCCTTCACCAGCACTTCCAACGCTATAAATAGTAGCTAATGTACCTACAAAAACTTCTCTAGCAGCAAACGATGCCACTAGTCCAATACCAACTTTCCAGTCATACCCTAAAGGCTTAATAAGTGGTTCGATAGTTTTTCCAACAATTCCAATGTAAGAGTGCTCTAATTTGAACGCTGCAATTTGATCGTTGTACTCATTAGTTGACTGATTTACTGAAGCATGTTTAACATATGATTCGGCATTATAAAATTTATCTCCTGGACCATACGAAGCCATTACCCAAAGGATGACAGATATCGCTAAAATTATTTTACCTGCTTCGATAACAAATGTTTTTGTTTTTTCAATAACGGTTATAATTACATTCTTAAGCAAAGGCAGTTTATAATTGGGCATTTCGACCACAAAGAAGGTTTTATGTTTTGTTTTTAAAACCCGGTCTAAGACGTAGGCAGAAAATATGGCCATTCCAAAACCAAGAAGGTATAATGCCATCAAAGTAAGAGCCTGATAACTTAGTCCAATAATGGAGCCCTCAGGAATTACCAAAGCAATGATGATTAGATACACAGGAAGCCGTGCTGAACAGGTTGTAAATGGGACAACTAAGATAGTAATTAGTCGCTCTTTCCAATTTTCAATATTCCTAGTTGCCATAACAGCTGGAATAGCACAAGCAGTTCCTGAAATAAGCGGAACTAAACTTTTCCCACTTAAACCATATCGTCGCATAACACGGTCCATTAAAAAGACTACTCGACTCATATAGCCACTTTCTTCTAAAATAGAAATGAATAGAAATAAAAAGGCAATTTGAGGAATAAAAATAACAATGCCACCAATGCCAGAGATAACCCCCTCCGCTACTAAATCGGTCACTTTTCCACCACCAGGGAATGAATTCTTAACCCATTCTGCCAGGCTAGCAAAGTTAGTGTCAATGAGATCCATAGGTAAAGTAGCCCAATCATAAATGGCCTGGAAAATAGTTAATAGTACTAAGAAAAAGATTACATAACCCCATACTTTGTGAATTAATATCCGATCTAGCTTGCTTCTCAAGCCAGTTGCCTTGGAGCGGTCAATAGTTTGACCATCCTTTAAAATGTTGTTAATAAATTGGTAGCGTTTTATAGCCTCCTTTTGTTGTAGGCGTTTTAATTCCTGATTTGATTTTGTTTTAAACCTTGAAATATCCAGCTCTTGACGCGTAATTTTCCCGAAATTTGCATCCTGGGTAATAACCAACCATAATTTATAAATATCTTGATTAGGGAAAGCTTTTTGTAGACTTTGAAAATAGTCTTTATCAATAAGAGTAGTGTCTAAACAGGTTTCTATTGAAATCGTTTTAAAGCCCTCAATAAGTTGCTTAAGTTCTTCTATCCCTGTATTTTTTCTGGTACTTACAAGAGCAATTTTTGTATGAAGTTTAGTTTCAAGAAATTTAATGTCTAATTCAATACCCTTACGTTGCATCAGATCACTCATATTAATCACCAGTATGGTTGGGATTTTGAGGTCTTTGATTTGTGTAAATAATAGTAAGTTTCGTTTTAAAGTCTCTACATCACTAACGATCAAGGCCACGTCAGGGTAGTCTTTATCATTTTTGTTAAGTAGTAATTCGATTACTACATTTTCATCTAATGAAGAAGCATTTAAACTATATGTTCCAGGAAGGTCTAAGACATTTGCTTTTACACCACGCGATAATTTACAAACCCCTTGTTTTTTATCGACTGTGACTCCTGGGTAATTACCAACCTTTTGATTTAAACCAGTCAAGGCATTAAATACAGACGTTTTTCCTGTATTTGGATTTCCAATTAACGCAACATTTAGCTGTTTACCCATTTACTTTTTCGATTATAATTAGGCCGGCTGTTTCTTTTCGAATCGCTAAGAAACTATCGTTAACGTTTAAATACATAGGATCAGAAAATGGCGCTAGTTGCAGCAAATGAACTTCATTTCCAGGCAGGCACCCCATTTCTAATAACTTTAGAGGTATGTCTTCTGAAGAACTATCAGTAATGATACCTTTTTCTCCTTTTTTAAGATCGGCAATTGTAAACCTCATGCTTATTTAGATTCATTTTAAAGAACCAAAAGTAATAAAAAGATTAGTTTTTATAGGAAGCTTTTAGAACTTTTATATCTTCTAGTAGTCGTTCAATTTCTTTTGAGTCAGTACCGTCGTAAAACCCTCTAATTTGTCGTTTTTTATCTATCAACATGAAATTTTCTGTGTGGATCATATCAAAAGAACCTCCGTCTTCAAAGTCTTTAACAGCTAGATACGATTTACGAGCCAGTTCATAGATTTGTTTTTTATCTCCTGTGACTAAATTCCATTTGGAAGGGTTTACCAGCTTTTTCTTTGCATATCGTTTTAATTGTGGTACAGAATCAATTTCAGGAGTTACGGTGTGTGACAATAATAAAACATCTGGATCAGCAATGGTTTGTTTTTGAATTTCATACATGTTATCCGTCATAATAGGACATATTGTTTGACAGGTGGTAAAGAAGAAGTCAGCAACATAGATTTTATCTTTATAAAACTCTTGGGTAATAATATTTCCGTTTTGGTTTATCAAACTAAAATCAGCTATTCTATGATACTTTTTCTGATGCTGAATAGTGCTATCCACTAATTCATAATTAACTTGAGCTGGTTGGTAAATTGGTAATATTTTTTCAGGGCGTAGAATATTATAAAATATTGTAATAATAATACATGACAACACAAATAATGTGGTGACAAATAGTTTATATTTTTTTAAAAGAGAAGTCATATCAACTTAAATAGCTTGGTAAAAGTACAACATAGACTCTTAAATTTTATCAATGAAATCCTAAAACATGAACTTTTGATTATGTTTTTGTTTCTAAGCTGAAAACTTTACATTTGTTCACTTAAATTTAAATTGATACCACATGGAGTTCGTTATTAAAATATCACAATTTTTATTGAGCCTTTCTTTACTTATTGTGCTTCATGAATTAGGTCATTTTATCCCGGCCAAGTTATTCAAAACGCGCGTTGAAAAGTTTTATCTCTTTTTTGACGTCAAATACTCTTTGTTTAAAAAGAAAATTGGCGATACTGTGTACGGAATTGGCTGGTTACCGCTTGGTGGTTATGTGAAGATATCAGGCATGATAGATGAAAGTATGGACACTGAGCAAATGAAGCACGAACCACAACCATGGGAGTTCCGCTCTAAGCCGTCATGGCAAAGATTAATTATAATGCTTGGTGGGGTTACTGTCAATTTTATTTTGGCGGCAGTGATTTATATTTTCATGACTTTTTCTTACGGAGTCATTGATATTGACGCTTCAAGCGTTAACGGTGGCTATGAGATCAAAAGTTCATTATTAAATGAAATTGGGCTTCAAAATGGAGATAAAGTTATCTCAATCAATGACTATAATATTGTTAATTTCTCAGACATTAGACGATATCTCATTGAAGCCAAAACAATGACTATTGTACGCGATGGCAGTCCTAAAACTATTGAATTTCCAACAGACTTTTTAGGACAACTAAGTGCAAGCAAGCCGAAGGGTCTTATAGAACTTCGAAATCCATTTATATTTTCTGGTTTTCAACAGGGGTCTATTAACTCTTCTGCTGATTTACAATCCGGAGACATTTTGGTATCCATAAAAAATCAACCGGCACAATTTATGGACGAAATAAACCCTATACTCAAGTCATTGAAGGGTCAAACTGTTAGTTTTACTTTTAAAAGAAATGGTGATTTATTGACTCAGGATTTAGTAGTTAATAGCGAAGGTTATTTAGGAATTCTTCTATCACAGTCTATCCAAGATTTTACAAATGCAGGGTTCTACGAAATAGTTAAAAAAGAATACGATTTTGGAGATAGTATTTCAGTTGGAATTAACAGATTTGGTTTAGAAATGTCATCCTACTGGAGTCAACTAAAGCTTATTTTTTCACCCAGTACAGGTGCTTACAAAGGAGTTGGAGGGTTTAAGGCTATTTTTGATATTTTTCCAGATACATGGAACTGGGAGGGCTTTTGGGCAAGAACAGCTCTTTTATCAATTATGTTAGGAGTACTAAATTTGCTACCTATCCCTGCTTTAGACGGAGGGCACGTGATGTTTTTAGTTTACGAAATGATTTCAGGACGTAAGCCAAGCGACAAGTTCATGGAATATGCACAAACAGTTGGATTCTTTCTTTTGATATCCCTGATAATATTCGCCAACGGAAATGATATTTACAAGGTATTATTTGGCTAAATATTTTATAAAATGTATTTGTATAGATTAAAAAATACTATATATTTGCGCTCGCGATAGCGAAAAAACACTCCTCCTTAGCTCAGTTGGTTAGAGCATCTGACTGTTAATCAGAGG
>JABAZD010000046.1:0-9632 GCA_018608705.1 Flavobacteriaceae bacterium
CTGCATCTTCTTGTGTTGGATGGTAAGTCACGCTAAACCCTAATGGATCCTGAGTGCCAAGAACCGTAGGCGTCACATCAGCTATAAAATCAAAGCTGTTCACTCCATCATTATCATCATCACAAATGGCAATATCCAATACTGCATTAGCCGTAGGAGTAGTGTTTACAATGATAGTAACTTCATTGGAATAAATAGGTCCACATACATAATCTATACGCTCTAGTCTGGAGCGGAATATAGTGTTTGAAATAGATATTGAAGCATTTAATATTTGTAAGTCACTAGAGTTTTGACCTTCAAAACTATTAAAATCTTCAGCTACATCAATCCAACTTGCTCCTCCGTCCAAGCTCTGCTCCCATTGTACACTATCAAAAGAACTTGAGTCAGAATCTAGAGAAACAGAAATCGAGGTATTATCAAATTCACAAATAATAATTGGAGAAGAAATATCCAATGGAATAATATTAACATATTCTTGATAATCAAATAAACCATCTGAGTTACTATCAATTGCAAAATCATATCCATCTCCACCAGTAATAAGTCCATAGTTATCAAAAGCTATTCCATCTAAAGTACCTAGAGTGGCTGTGAACCCTGCCTCATTCGAATCAAAACAACCATCCGAATCAGAGTCTAATTGTATGTAATCAGGAATACCATTAGCATCTGAATCAATAGGAGTTATTGCTTCTGAAACATCTGAAGCACCGTTCATGTTAGTGTCTGAAAACCCTAAATCAATTTGACCATCGTTATCAATGTCTTGGGCATCAACACCAATACCTGCTTCAAACAAATCATACAATCCATCGTTGTCACTATCTAAATCTAGATAATCTAAGATTGAGTCTCCATCAAAATCAACTGGATTTACAGCAAAATCATGGCGACCATCATTATTTATATCGTTAGATTCAACCTCATCAATTTGACCGTTTTGGTCCTGGTCCAAACTCGAGTTCCCGTTTTCTATGACATCAAAAATTCCATCATTATCACTATCTAAATCTAACGAATCAAAAATCAAATCACCATCAGTGTCTGTTAACCTACAAGTTTGAACAAGCTGAAAAGCTACTGAGTTAATTTCAGTCAATGAGTTGTTGAAGTATTCTAAACTAAAACCAGTTGATTGAAAACTGTGAAACGAAAATGTAACATCTTCAGAAGCAAGAAATGCTGAATTTATTTTAAATCGGATTTCAAAAGCTGTAAACTCTTCAATATTATTGTCGTATACTCCGTCATAATTCGTGTCAATTAAAAGTTGATTGTCAGGGTCATAAACCGTTAACGTTTCCTCAAAAGGAACACTCAAAATAAAAGACTCTAAATCATCAAAATCAGATGAACCAGGAAAAGTTCCTGATTCAGATTGTTTAATTATATAACTTGTTGGTAAATCAAAATTAAGCCCATAGCTAGTTGAACTTATTGTAGTTTCTGTAGCTGGTGCAGCCTGAAACCACATGGATTGATCTTCGGTTCCAATAAAAGGAGTAGATAAATTATTCTCCAAACTAGCCGAAGAACTAGCAGTAAAAAATTGGCCTGAAGTACTTGAAAGATCAAATGTTAAATCACAATTAGATTCTTGACTATTAAGTGTTCCATCATTATCGTTATCACTATCAATGTTATTATTGATTCCATCTGTGTCAAAATCTCCTGCACAGTTACTAACTGGAATATTGTCTGACAAAACTATATCACAATTGGATATGACTCCTGCTAACTGATAAAATCCCGCAAATTCAGGAATTAATGTTTCAGAATTAGCTCCAGAGATTTCTAAGCCATTGTAGAACCATTGATAGGAGTCAAAAGATTCTAAACTACTAAGGTCAAGTTCAATGTTAGGAAGACATATATCTGTGACTTCAGATGTTAAAGCCGATGATCTAATTTCTGGTTTAAAGATAAACCCCGAGTAAAAACCAGCTAAGGCAGCTACCCCATTAGCTCCATAATAGGATACATAAATTTGTTTATTTGAAGATATACTTACGTTTCCAGTGAGGCCACTTATTAGATAGGTCACAAAGTTAGGGTTCCCATCAATTGCTTGTGGACTCGCAGTTGATGCGGCCCCGTTAACCAATATCGATGCTCCAAATTCAGCAACTATCGATATTCCTCCTGTAAAATCAACACCTCCTGTCCCTGTTTTTTGAATAAGAGGTATATTGTTAATTGTTTTTGGTGTTCTACAATTTATGGGAGGCACAAAAAACATTTCTTGGTTAGCCTCGTTATTTGCACCTCCAATTCCCTGGTAGGCAAAGGCAGTTTTAGATGTCCAAACATACATATTACCCCCTGGATTAGAAGCATTAGGTGATTGGGTGCTAAAATAAGACCCGTCTATACTAATGTATTCTCCTGCAGAAAGGGTAGTCAATAATGTGCCTGTTAAATCATCTCCATTAACATATACCTCTGTATTATCTAAATGAGCTATAATCAAAGGCCTTTCAATATCATCATATCCGTTAGCCCTTACAAAAATATATTCACTGTAAGATTGCCCATCAATTTGAATAGTTTGAAGGGGAGCAATTTGATCAATTCCAAAATCACGTCCATTCCCCGTGGAATTGCTTCCGTTTGAAGAACCACAATTGACTACAATTGGTTTATTAGAGGTGACAAGAGCGCCCACCAAACCGTCTCTATTGGCTGGTGTAACTGCTGGGTTTAATGCTATCACATAAGTTTCTCCATAATTTAAAATAACAGATAATGGCGTATCATTTTCAATAATAGTTCCTGCTTCTAAATCAGAAAAATCAACTTGAGTGTTATTTTCGGTCGCCATAACAGAAACAAAATTTAAATAATCTTGATTATTTGAAGAAAAGTTTTTTTGATTTGTAAAAGTTCCAACCCTAAAAGTCGTGCCGAGTCCGGCTAAACCCTTAGAAACTAAAGATCCTGCTTGATTTTGATTACCTGCTGTAAGACGCACAGAAACATAAACAGGTTGAACTGACTGAATTGAATAGCCTTTATTAGAATATTTAGATCCTGTAGTCCCTACATTTGCAACAAAAGAGGTATTGGCTCCTGAACCTATCAATATCTCTAGCGGATTTGCATTTGAAACATCATCATACACTGAAGTAGTGCCTCCAATTTCTGTTACCGTGACAATTACTGGAGTTAAACTTGGAGTTGAAACATGTAAATATTGATTTTGAGGGGTAGCGTTACTGTTATCTGCAGCAGTGATTGGAGGTATGTAATGAGTCCGACTCAATTGAGCATAACCAAGCTGAACACTTAATATTAACACTAAGGTAAAAATAAGTTTACTCCTCATAAGACTAACAATAATTACTTATTATAATAGACCTTACAATCAATAATTAGTTTAATTGTAATTAATGCTAAGTTAATAAATTCAAAAAATTATGAATTGCTATTGGTACATAATTATTATTTTTAGTTAAACTAAATTAGAGAGAATAGTTTACTTTTGTAGAGCTCTAAAAAATCAAATACATGGAAACAAAACAAGTGACAAACTTTATTGTACAGTGGCTTAAAACATATGCTAAAAATGCAAATACAAATGGTTTTGTAGTTGGTGTGTCCGGTGGAGTGGATTCAGCAGTAACTTCTACACTTTGTGCTATGACTGGCTTAGACGTAATGTGTTTAGAAATGCCTATCTACCAATCCCAAAGTCACATTTCTAGAGCAAAAGAACATATAGCCCAACTCAAAAAAAAATTCCAAAATGTACAATCAGCTAGAGTAAACTTAACTCCTGTTTTTGATAGTTTTAAAGATGAGATTGACTTAAAGCACCCACAGAAAACTGTTGATATGGCCTTGGCGAATTCTAGAGCACGACTGCGTATGACCACTCTTTACTATTTCGCGGGGCTATTAGGAAGACTGGTAGCTGGAACTGGAAATAAAGTAGAAGATTTCGGAGTTGGATTTTATACAAAATATGGTGATGGAGGTGTAGACCTTAGTCCTATTGCTGATCTGCTAAAGTCGGAAGTATATGATTTAGCAAACGCCTTAAAAATTCCAGAAAGCATTCTAAATGCAGAGCCTAGCGATGGACTATTTGGTGATTCCAGAACTGATGAAGATCAAATTGGTGCCTCATATCCTGAACTAGAGTGGGCTATGAAAAGTATCGAAGAAGGTAAGTCTCCTGATGATTTTGAAGGTAGAGATCGAGTCGTTCTCGAAATCTACAGTAAATTTAATTCAGCTAATAAACATAAAATGAGTCCTATTCCTGTATGTATTATCCCTAAAGAATTTAAATACTAAATTTAATGATTCGAGTTCTAGTTGCAGATCATCAACCAATTGTAAGCTACGGGATTCGTATGTTGTTTGAAAACTCAACAGATATTAAAATTGTAAATACTGCTAGTTCAGCAAAACAACTTTTAGATTACCTAAAAAAGTCAAATACTGATATTGTTTTGATGTCTATTGATTTAGCGGATGTTAATGGAATTACAGCACTTCGTACCATAAAAAAAGAATTTAGAAATGTTGCAGTAATTGTTTTTAGTACACACCCTGAGGACATATATGCAATTAGTGCAATTAAAGCTGGTGCATCCGGGTATTTGTCAAAATCTGTAACCACTTCAACCATCAAAAGAGCTATTTTAAAAGTGTATAAAGGGGGTATTCATGTTAGTAAAGAGCTTGCTCAAACACTAACTTTTGAAAAGAATAGTCAAGGAACCATGAATCTATACAAAAAACTTTCTACTCGTGAGATTGAGGTTTTAAAACTTATTTCGTCTGGAAAAAGAAATATTGAAATTGCACATCAGCTAAACATAAACGAAAAAACCGTTAGTACCTACAAGCTACGCTTAATGAAAAAACTTAATGTCTCTAACTTGGTGGATTTAATTGATCATGGTCGTCAAAAAAAGTAATTGTTATAAAACTCTATTTAACTTTCTAGACAACAGCATTTTTAAATTTGAGTAGTTGAGCACATCTTCAAGTAGCGCTCTATGGTCTTCATCTTTATTGACGTCCTCTTTAATTTCATTAACTTTTTTATCGATCAAATAACAACGTAGCGTAAGAATTGTTTCACTAACTAACTGGGCAATACTTACATCTTTATGCTTCGGAAAAATATTATTTTTTTCCCATTTATGAAGATTATAACGTTCTTCATTCATTAAAATATTAGTAACATCAACTGCTAAAATAGGGTCTAAACGATTTACAAAAGACTCAATAACCAAGTCATCAGATTGGTTCAAGCTATCAATAATAGTGTAATATAAATTTTTAAAGTTTTCGTTAGTAAATTGCATTTCATCTTCTTGTAAGTCCAAAAATATTTTTTCAAATACTTTTATTTCATGAATGACGGGTTCTAATACTAGCTCATCTTTGTCGTCTTCCTTAAAAATAAGATCTTCAAAGGATTCTGTTCTACTGCCATAAAGCAATAAAATTTCAATAATTTTTTGCTCTAGCTGATATTGAATATCTACTTTTTTTAAAGGAGCTTCAGTCTTGACTACTTCAAATGCTTTTTGTTTTTTACTGTAAGATTTATTGGAATCACTCTGAGCTTTTTTATCAAGTTGTGCTAGAGTACTAAATAAAACTGCCTCACTTATATCCATAATACGTGAGCACTCACGAACATAAATTTCTTTCTGAATATTGTCGGTTACTTTTGAGATACTAGTAACCATATCTCTAATCAGATTAGCTTTTGCAATAGGATCATTTTGAGCCTCACTCATTAGCAGAGAAGCTTTATAGGCAATAAAATCTTTAGAATTAGAATGCAAATAACTTTTGAGTTCTTCAAGTGTATTTTGCCTTGCAAAACTGTCTGGGTCTTCACCTTCTGGAAAAGTACAAACCCTGACATTCATTCCCTGTTCAAGAATTAAGTCTATCCCACGTAATGCGGCTCTAATACCAGCAGGGTCCCCATCAAATAGCACTGTAATATTTTTGGTTAAACGATTGATTAACCTAATTTGATCAGCAGTTAATGCAGTTCCAGACGAAGACACAACATTTTTGATTCCTTTTTGGTGAAATTGAATAACATCAGTATATCCTTCAACTAAAAAACAATTATCTTCTTTAGCAATCATTTGTTTTGCGTAGTGGATACCATATAAAACTTTACTTTTATGATAAATATCACTTTCAGGTGAATTTAGGTATTTCGCAGCCTTATCATTTTTAGCTAAGATTCGCCCCCCGAACCCTAGTACACGACCAGACATACTATGAATAGGAAAAAGAACACGGCCTTTAAAACGATCAAATTGTTTCTCGCCCTTTATAATTGAAAGACCGGTGCTTTCAAGGTACTTTAGTTTATATCCTTTTTTTAAAGCTGTATCTGTTAATCCACTCCATGCATCTGTAGAATATCCTAATTGAAATTTATGAATTGTTTCATCAGTGAAACCACGCTCTCTAAAATAACTAAGTCCGATTGCTTTTCCAGGATCTGTTTTATGTAATATGTTTTGGTAATAAGTTCTAGCATATTCACTAACTAAATACATGCTTTCCCTTTCTCCAGCTGCTTCCTTATCAGAGTCAGACTGAACACTTTCTTCAACCTCAATATTATATTTTCGAGCTAAATATTTAATCGCTTCTGGATAAGTAAAGTGTTCATGTTCCATTAAAAATGAAACTGAAGTTCCCCCTTTTCCAGTTGAGAAATCTTTCCAAATTTGCTTTACGGGAGATACCATAAAACTCGGAGTACGCTCTTCGCTAAATGGACTTAATCCTTTAAAGTTACTTCCCGATTTTTTGAGCTGCACAAAATCACCAATCACTTCCTCTACTCGAGCAGTGTCAAATACTTGATCTATGGTGGATTTTGATATCAATACGAAAAAAATTAAAAGAGTAATGTAAATGTAATATAAAAGTAATTGTTTTGGTTACTTATTTCGTTCGATTACATAATTCACCATTAAAATTAATGATTTTTTATAAATCGAATCTGGAAATGGATTTATAAGATTTAACGCTTCTTTACGAAAAGATTTCATCTTGGATACAGCATAATCTAACCCTCCATTTTGTCTTACAAAATTAATTACTTCATTTACACGTTTAGAATTCTTATTATGATTTTTGATAGAGTTAATTAACCATCTCTTTTCTTTTTTTGAACATTTATTTAGGACATAAATTAATGGAAGTGTCATTTTTTGCTCTTTAATGTCAATCCCCGTAGGCTTTCCTATTTGCTGGGTACCATAATCAAATAAATCATCTTTAATTTGAAAAGCCATCCCTATTAACTCTCCAAATTTCCTCATTGTTTCAACTTCCTTAGAGTTTGGTTTGAGTGATGCTGCACCCAAACTACAACAAGCAGCTATGAGAGATGCTGTTTTTTTACGAATGATATTATAATAAACTTCCTCCGTTATGTCTAATGTCCGAGCCTTTTCAATTTGTAATAATTCTCCCTCACTCATTTCACGTACAGCTACAGAAATTATTTTTAAAAGATCAAAATCATTATTATCGATACAAAGCAAAAGACCTTTGGATAATAAGAAATCCCCTACTAGTACTGCTATTTTATTTTTCCATAGTGCATTAATTGAAAAAAAATCTCGCCTGCGATCACTGTCATCTACCACATCATCATGTACCAATGTAGCAGTATGAATCAATTCTAAAACAGATGCACCACGATATGTTCTCTCGCTAACTTCTCCATTAGATATCATTTTAGCCGTTAGGAATACAAACATTGGGCGCATTTGCTTACCTTTTCGATTCACTATATAGTGGGTGATTCGATTTAAAAGGGCGACCCTGCTAGACATGGACAATCGAAATTTCTTCTCGAAAAGTTCCATCTCGTATGTAATCGGTTTTTTTATGTTTTCTATAGCTTTCAAATAGACATAATTTAGTGCAAAACTACACATATAAATTATATTGTTTCTTAGCGTTTCGTTAAATAAATATCAGAGTTATGTATAAGTTGTAATTTCATTAATATTAGTCCTGATAAATTGATGATTTCTCATAAATGAACTAAAAAAAGTTAAATACCTTAAAAACAGGTAGATATCTCTATTATTTTAGAATGATTAACTTAATTGTCATACCTTTATAATAAATTTATAAAAAAGTTCAGTATGAGAAAAATTACTTTTTTAGCTATGTTAATAGCTACTTTATTTACTAACGGCCAAATAATATTAAGCGAAGACTTTGAAGGTAGTTCTTCCTTGCCAGAAACTTGGGAAAACGATGACATTGCTGGTGCTGGAGATACTTGGGCTATTGGAAGTGGTGTAGATGCACCCTACTATGCAGCTGATAACGGATATTTTGATACCTACACTGAAATTTATGGAAACTACGCTTGGTTTGATAGCGCAAATAATGGGACTAATAACGAAGTGGCTGAGGAGCTGGCTCTTACGTCTCCTGCTTTTGATTGCTCTGGCTTAAGTTCGGTTGTTCTTTCCTTTAGTAATTGGTTCTTAGGAGATGAAGTTGCTGCTGGAACCAGTACAGTTGGAGCAGGATTTGTTGAGGTGTCTAATGATGGAGGAACTTCCTGGACAACTGTAACTTCTTTTGGAGGTCAAACTTATGGAGAAAACATTATTGATATCACTGACGAAGTTGGATCATCTTCTAGCTCTCACGTAAGATTTAGATGGACAGGAAATTATAGTTTTTTCTGGGCAATTGACAATATCATAGTACAACAACCTGAAGGCAGTGCTCCAGATGTCTGTACGAACATGACGCCAGCTAATGAAGCAACTGATGTTGAAATAGTATTATCTAATAATGATTTAAAAATGATTTACTTTTCATGGGACGCAGCAACTACTGGAGATCCAGCTACATCATATAACTGGTACTTTGGAACAACAGCTGACGATGTTAGCAATTTAGTCTCTGGATTCGATGGTACAGCAGAAAATTCAGGCATAACATGGGGAGACACAGCCGATACTGGATGGCAAACTAATACCACTTATTATTGGAAAGTTGCTAGCATAAATACAGCTGGAATCACAGAGTCATCAGTATATAGTTTCACAACAGGATCTACTAACCCTCTAGGAATTGAAGACATTTCTGTTGATACATTTAGTGTGTCGCCAAATCCTGTTAAAGATATAATCACTATTAATAGTTCTACTGGATTTGATACAATAAAAGTATTTAATCAACTAGGTCAATTAGTTATAAAATCAAATTCAAAATTAATGGATGGTGGTCGTTTAGATTTAAGCTCATTAAATCCAGGAATGTATTTAATGCAGATACGTTCAGACAACAAAAGTAAAACTGTAAAAATAATTAAAGAATAGTCATCATAAATAACTATTTCAAGAGCCTGTGAATTAACTTTTATAGGCTCTTTTTATTTGGAAATAAATTCTGGCATTATCTTATTATTTAAAAATAGCCTTCAAAATTGATTCCAACTGTTCAAACTCAATTAAAAAAGCATCATGACCGTGAATAGATTTAATTTCTGAAATAGTAACGTTCTCTTTTATGGATTTTAAATCTAAATATGTCTGCCAATTTTCTTCTGACTTGAAAAATAGATCTGAATTAATTGTGATTATATGTAT
>JABAZD010000046.1:9732-138344 GCA_018608705.1 Flavobacteriaceae bacterium
GCCAATTTTCTTCTGACTTGAAAAATAGATCTGAATTAATTGTGATTATATGTATCGTAGACTTGATCTTTGAAGCGATATTAATAAAACTCTGTTTACCCTTAGTAATATCTATGGTTTTTAAGACTTGATTCATCATCTTATAGGCCTCTAACTGAAATCTTTCGCTTAATACTTTCCCATGATAATTTAACCAACTTTCTACAGAAAAAATTTCATCTTCAATTTGGCGTGTTCTATCAAATTTATGCTTGAGTGACTCTGGAGTTCTATACAAAGACATCGCATGCATGCGTGCATCTTCTAATGGCTTAGTTGAATTATTTAAAATCCGATCCTGTATATGACAATTAGCAATCATCCAATCAGTTGATTTCCAATCACAAGCAATTGGAATAAGATGCTCAATGAAATTTGGTTTTAATGCTGCTAACTCCCACGCTATTCCTCCTCCAACTGAGCCACCAATAACAGCAAAAAGCTTTGTTATCTTTAAGTATTTTAAGGCCAATATGAAAACTTGAGCTATATCCCCTGCTGTAAAGTCCCTGTAATTGTCAATGAGGTTCGAAAGGTTTTTATCCTGACCATTTCCTGGAATATTAAATGCTAATATTGAATAGGTTTCAGTATTTATAACTTTTCCAGTGCCGACAATGGGCCTCCACCAACCTTCAGAACCTGCAACATTAGAGTTTCCTGTCAGGGCATGGTTAATCAAAACCACAGGCGCTTCATGAATTGGCTTTCCAAAACACTGATATGACAACTTTAAGGTATGTTTTTTACCATTTAAAGTCTTGAAACTTGGTATGTTAATATATTTTAAGTTGGCCACTGTTAGGGTCAATTTATATTAATGCTAAATCTTTTACAGCTTTAAGAGCTTCTGCTAAATCTGCCTTTAAATCTTCAATATTTTCTAAGCCAACTGATAAGCGAATTAATTCTTTGGTAACACCAGTTTCCTTTTGAGAATTATCACTTAACTGCTGGTGTGTTGTACTCGCCGGATGAATGATTAGTGATTTGGTGTCACCAATATTAGCAAGTAAAGAAAATAACTTCGTAGTATCAGCTATAGTTTTAGCTGCTTCAAACCCACCTTTAACTCCAAATGTCACAATTCCACTTTGTCCTTTGGGCAAATACTTTTCAGCAAGTTTTTTATAAGGACTTGATTCTAAGCCTGGATAATTAACCCACTCAATAGCTTCCTGATTTTGTAACCACTGCGCCAGCTCCAATGCATTTTGACTGTGTTTTAAAATTCTTACTTCTAATGTCTCTAAACCTTGAATAATTTGAAAAGCATTAAAAGGACTTAGGGCAGCTCCATAGTCTCTAAGGCCTTCTATCCTAACTTTAGCAATAAACGAGGCTGCTCTTATGACTTCGTTATAAATCAGTCCGTGATATCCAGCAGAAGGCTCTGTAAATTCGGGGAATTTACCACTACCCCAATCAAAAGTACCAGCATCAATTATAGCACCACCAAGAGCAGTTCCATTACCATTTATATACTTAGTTAGGGATTGGATAACAATATTAGCTCCGTAGGCAATAGGGTTTAATAAATAAGGAGTTGCCACTGTATTATCTACAATTAAGGGCACCTTATAGTTTTTGGCTTTTACAGAAATTGCCTCTATGTCTAAAACATCAAGTTTTGGGTTTCCAAGAGATTCAATAAAAAAAACTCGGGTATTTTCCTGAGCTGCATTTTGAAAATTATTTGGGTTTGATGGATCCACAAACGTAGTGGTTATCCCGTGCCTTGGAAGAGTGACACTTAACAAATTATAAGTTCCTCCATATAAACTACTTGATGCCACAATGTGATCGCCCGACTTTAATAATGTCAGTAAGGTGGTCGCAATAGCTGCGGTGCCTGAAGCTGTTACAACAGCTGCAATACCACCTTCTAGAACTGATAGTCGCTGCTCCAAAATATCATTAGTTGGATTATTTATACGGGAATAAATATTCCCTGACTCAGTCAAGGCAAACAGATTAGCTGCATGATCTGAATTATTAAACACGTAAGCTGTTGATTGATAAATTGGCACAGCTCTTGTACCTCCGTTTTCTGAAACATTATGACCCGCATGCAAGGCCTGGGTTGCGAATTTTTGTGTACTCATTTTTCTATTTTTTGAATTATTATTAATTAAACCAAAAGTCAAATACACTTTATAAAAGTGTGCTTATTAGAAAAATGTTATTAAGAAATCATGATTACAGAGCTGTAATGATGTTTAGTTATCTATCTAATTTAAGATTGTTAAATCAAAAATCAAGTAGAATTTAGCACCTTCTTTAATAGATTAAAGGGTTGCTAAGGCTTCTCTGGGTCTGTCCCTCCACCTTTCTTGATAACATTTCAATAAATTATTGAACTTTGTGAATACAAATATTCAATAATAAAAAGATATAAACCAAATATTTTTCGGTAAATATTAATTTATTTTATTTAAAGATAAATATTTTCGTCTTATTATGTATTCTACAGATTTATTTTCTATATTACTTTCAAGCCAAGACAATATGTCTAAATACAAAAAGGCTCTTTTTTCGTAGGGATCGTTTTCAAATACTTTAAGCTTTAAATGCAGCTCCCTAAAAGCTGTTTTTATATTTTGAGGATAGATGTCTCCTAAGCGTTTTAAAAACTTAATCATTTCTCTTTGAACCATATGAAGATCCTCCATTTTTATCAAAAACTTGTAGGTGCTTTTGATTAATGAATCTAGATTGTAATCTAATCCAGCTTCATAATGCGCAACTAAATTTAATATCCTGGAAAAGCACAAAAGATCTTCACGCATTTGCAATGACTTATTACTAATTATTTTTTTTAAAAATGCGATTGAGTTATGATAATCTCCAACCCCAAAATACAAACTTGCAATTTTGTAATAAAAAACCATGATGTGATGTTCATCAATACGACTTTTATGCTTTTGAAGCCCTTCTAATATTTCTGGGACTAATGGGAGTCCCTCTTTGAATCTGCCTTCCATAAAATGGGCGTTAAGCCTATTAGACTCTATGCACAAAAAGGTAAGACTCTGAACATTGTCATCTTTGGGAAACCAATCTTTGTTTGTAATAGTAATCAAATTATTTAATGATTCTTTAAACTTATCATGACGTTTTATGTAAAAAAGTGCTTCCAACAAGTTTTGAGTTCCGTTAACAAAAAAAACAGGATTAAGTCGAATCATTGTTGGGTATTCGTCAAATAAATTAACCCATTTTCTGGAGTATTTATAGCACGCTAGAAAATCTTGGATCAAAAAACTATACCACAAATAGGATTTATAAAGCCAAAGTTTTTCTCTAAAACCTAATTCAGATATTTTATACTCAGGAAGACGTTCTTCAAAGTAAGTAGTTACTTTATCGTGCTCCGAGGCATGTTTTACATAGCCTTTTTTTAGAAACAAACCGTATAACTGAAGAGATAAATTAGATAGCTTACTTGCCAATAAATTTTGATTATTTAAATCTTTAGCTTGAATTGTTAGTTCATCAGCTCTGTTACTGATGCTCCTTGTTATATACTGAGACTCAATAACTTTTTCTAATTCAATAATCTCATTTGCTATATTTTTTTCCTCATTTGCAATAGCTATTGATTTTGCTTTATCTAATATTTTTAAACTCTGAGTATAAAGACCTTTATGGTATAAAATGGTAGCAAAATCTAATTGTTCACGAATTTGTATTCTAATATTTTGGTGAGAGGGGTTTAATCTTAAGCTGATTAATATCTGTTTATACAGATGAGCTTTTAAATTAGATAATTGTTGTTTTTTCACAAATCCATTTTTTAAAACAACAGACTCGTCATAAAAACTTAGTTTTTGTAGTATTTTAAAAAGTAGTAGAAATTTTGAATCTTCATTAACCCCCAGCCTTCCTACGTAAAGTTTAAATTGTCTTTTTTCAGATTTAGACAAAGACTTTATAAGCACAAACAAATTATCTTTTTGCTCTCTAGTCATAGTATAAATATTGCCATATTATATTGTATATTAGATGCTTAATTAAAATAAGTTATTGTTATGCATCGTAATACAAATATGACAACCAACTCATTTTATAGAACCAAAATATAAATTCGTATTACAATAGAAAAATATATTCCTATAAATGTCTAATACACAGATTCAAATTTTTGACACAACACTTCGTGACGGCGAGCAAGTTCCTGGTTGTAAGCTAAATACGCCTCAAAAAATAATTATTTCTAAACAGCTAGACTTATTAGGCGTTGACGTTATTGAAGCTGGATTTCCAGTTTCAAGTCCAGGAGATTTTAAATCTGTTGAAGAAATCTCAAAAATCGTGAAAAATGCTACCGTTTGCGGACTAACTCGTTCAGTAGAAAACGACATCAAAGTTGCAGCTGAAGCTCTAAAATATGCTAAAAAACCTAGAATCCATACAGGTATTGGAACTTCAGACTCTCATATAGTCCATAAATTTAAATCAAATAAAGACGCTATTATTGAAAGGGCAGCAAGGGCAGTGTCTTATGCAAAGTCTTTTGTCGATGATGTAGAGTTTTATGCTGAAGATGCTGGACGAACTGATAACGAATATTTAGCACGTGTATGTGAAGCAGTGATTAAGGCTGGAGCTACTGTATTAAATATACCAGATACTACTGGCTATTGCTTACCACACGAATATGGAGCCAAAATCAAATACTTAAAAGAAAACGTAAAAGGCATCGATAAAGCAATTATTTCTTGTCATTGCCACAATGACCTTGGGCTTGCAACAGCTAATTCTATTGAAGGAATCATTAACGGAGCCCGACAAATAGAATGCACTATAAATGGAATTGGAGAACGCGCTGGAAATACTGCTTTGGAAGAAGTAGTGATGATAATGAAACAGCACCCTTACTTAAATCTAGATACCAATATAAATACACAGATGCTATATGGTATTAGTCAACTGGTTTCTGAAAGTATGGGGATTTATACTCAACCCAACAAGGCTATTGTTGGCGCCAATGCATTTGCGCATAGTTCTGGAATACATCAAGATGGGGTAATTAAAAACCGTGAAACTTATGAAATAATTGACCCAAAAGATGTAGGAGTAACTGAGTCAGCTATTGTGCTCACAGCTAGGAGCGGACGTGCAGCATTAGCTTATAGAGCTAAAAATGTTGGATACGAACTTACTAAACTTGAACTAGATATAGTTTATGCTGAATTCTTGAATTTTGCAGACACCAAAAAAGAAGTGATTGATTCTGATATTCACGAAATTATCGAAATCTCCAAGATCTATAAATAAATCGAATTTGCTCGCATGAAAAAAACACTTTTTGATAAAGTTTGGGATGCACATGTTGTTGACAAAGTTCAAGACGGCCCGCAGATACTATACATTGATAAGCATTTAATTCATGAAGTCACAAGCCCACAAGCTTTTAATGAACTAGAAGCAAGAAAGATTCCTATTTTTAGACCACAACAAATTATAGCTACAGCTGATCATAATACTCCAACTCAAGACCAACATCTACCAGTCAAAGATGAGATGTCCAGGACACAACTTGCCCAACTTTCTAAAAATTGTAAGAAAAATAATATTACACTTTATGAGCTAGGTCACAAATACAATGGCATAGTGCATGTAATGGCTCCTGAACTAGGCATTACACAACCCGGAATGACTATGGTTTGCGGAGACAGCCATACCTCTACACATGGAGCCTTTGGCAGCATTGCATTTGGAATTGGAACAAGTCAAGTAGCCCAAGTATTTGCTAGCCAATGTTTACTGTTGACTAAACCAAAGAGTTTAAGGGTGAGCGTTAATGGGAAACTTAAAAATGGAGTTCTTCCCAAGGATGTAATATTATATATAATTTCTAAATTAGGAACTAACTCTGGAACTGGATATTTCTGTGAATATGCTGGAGATGTCTTTGAAAATATGAGTATGGAAGGTCGAATGACTGTATGTAATATGAGTATCGAAATGGGAGCTCGAGGGGGAATGATTGCGCCGGATGACACTACGTTTAAGTATGTTAAAGATCGTAAATTTACTCCCAAAAATGATGAGTTCAATAAAAAAGTAGACTACTGGAAAACCCTTCCAACAGATGAAGGAGCAGTATTTGATAAGGAATACTTCATGGATGCAGAAGATATTGAGCCAATGATCACCTACGGAACCAACCCAGGAATGGGGATTAAAATTTCTGAAACAATCCCAACTGACAATGATCCTTCTTTTCAAAAATCGTTACAATATATGAATTTCCAATCTGGAAAATCCCTCATTAACACGCCTATTAATTTTGTTTTTATTGGGAGCTGTACAAATTCTCGAATCGAAGACTTTAGAGTCGCTGCCGATTATGTCAAAGGTAAGCTTAAAGCCAAAAATGTAACTGCTTGGCTAGTTCCAGGCAGTAAACAAGTAGAATCTCAAATTATTAAAGAAGGACTAAAAGATATTTTTAATGAGGCTGGGTTTGAATTAAGGCAGCCTGGTTGTTCTGCATGTTTAGCTATGAATGAAGACAAAATTCCACAAAACGAATACTGTGTTTCTACTTCAAACAGAAATTTTGAAGGTAGGCAAGGACAAGGGTCAAGAACAATTTTGGCTAGCCCTTTAGTTGCTGCTGCAACCGCAATTGAAGGAAAAATTATAGACATTACTAAACAATTTAATTAATGGAAAAATTTAAAACTTTCATATCTCAAGCAATTCCGTTAAATATTGCAAATGTAGATACTGATCAAATTATACCTGCACGTTTTTTAAAAGCCACGGACAAGAAAGGTTTTGGAGATAATGTTTTTAGAGACTGGCGCTTTGATAAGACAGGAAATCCAGTCTCAAACTTCCCTCTTAATAATGCAATATATTCAGGAACTATTTTAATTGCAGGAGATAATTTTGGTTGTGGCTCTAGCCGTGAACACGCAGCTTGGGCACTAGTTGGCTTTGGATTTAAAGTAATCGTTTCTAGTTTTTTTGCAGATATTTTTAAAGGAAATGCTTTGAATAACGGGCTTTTACCAGTTCAAGTATCTGAATCCTTTTTAATTCAACTATTTTCAGCTGTTGAATCAAATTCTAACTGCCAATTTGAAGTGAATTTAGAAAACCAGACCATTAGTATTAGGGGAACTGATTTGAGTGAAAGTTTCAATATAGATCCTTACAAAAAAACTTGTATGATTAATGGTTATGATGATATTGATTATTTATTAAGTAAAAGAGAAATTATCGAAGCTTTTGAGCTTCAAAAACCATATTAATATGAACTTAAAAATCGCTGTACTTTCTGGAGATGGGATTGGGCCAGAAGTGACTGAACAAGCTGTGAAAGTATTAAAAGCCATCGCCCTTAATTATGATCATCATTTTAGCTTTACCCCTGCCCTTGTTGGCGCAACAGCAATCGATCAACTTGGAAATCCTTTACCTAAAAGCACACTAGATATTTGTAGAGCTAATGATTCTATTCTATTTGGTGCTATTGGTCACCCTAAATATGACAATGACCCAACTGCAAAAGTACGTCCTGAACAAGGTCTTCTAAAGCTTCGTAAAGAGTTAGGATTGTATGCAAATGTAAGACCCGTAAAGGCCTATGAATCATTACTCGGAAAATCACCACTAAAGAAAAAAATTATTAAAGGGACTGATATTAGTATTTATCGAGAACTAACCGGTGGAATTTATTTTGGAGAAAAAAAAATAAGTGCGGATGGAAATACAGCATCTGATCTTTGTGAATATTCTCGGTATGAAATAGAACGTATAACACACCTAGCGTTTAAGGCTGCAAAATCGAGAAGACAAAAGGTTACTTTAATAGACAAAGCTAATGTACTAGAGAGCTCTCGACTATGGAGAAAAGTAGTTGGAGAACTTTCAAAAGACTACCCAGAAATAGAACTAGATTATCTTTTTGTAGATAATGCAGCTATGCAAATGATTTTAAATCCAACTCAGTTTGATGTCATTCTTACCGAAAACTTATTCGGAGACGTGATAAGTGACGAAGCCAGTGTTATCGGAGGTTCTATTGGACTTTTGGCATCTGCATCTGTTGGGGATAAGCATTCTATGTTTGAGCCAATTCATGGATCATATCCGCAGGCGGAAGGAAAAGGAATCGCTAATCCAATTGCTTCAATTTTGTCTGCCGCTATGTTATTAGATCACTTTGAGCTGCACAAGGAAGCTGAACTGATAAGGACAGCGGTTGAAAAATCTCTTAAACTAAACATTACTACCCCTGACTTGAATACAAAATTTGATAATATCTCAACTAGTAACGTGGGTGATTTCATAGAAGACTTCATCAATAACCCTGATGATTCAAATTTGAATTTCAAGAACATGCATCTTGGACAGTCAACGATTATTTAATTAATTATAAAAAAAAAGCCTCGCTAATGCGAGGCTTTTTTTACAGTTTAATGGTCTTACCATTACTATTTTTAAAATGATATTGTAGATACGTGTAAGCATCTCTTGGCATTACTTTTACCCATTTTCTATGTTCAAAATACCATTTTGTTCGTATGGATGGGAAACCTTTAGTGATAAAGGCAGCTATAAAAGGGTGTGTGTTTAAAGTCACTTTCTTATAACCTTTTTTAATAATTTGATCTAGCTGATGATTCATCTTTTCAATCAAAACAATTGGTGCTTCAACCTCAACGCCATTAATTCCACTAGGATTCTTTTCTTTGGTTTTAATATTCATTTCTGGACGAACACGTTGTCGAGTGATTTGAATTAAACCAAACTTACTTGGAGGTAGTATTTTATGTTTGGCTCTATCATCTTTCATCTCATCTCTTAGATGATTAAAGAGTTTTTTGCGATTCTCTGCCTTATTCATGTCAATAAAATCTATAACAATGATCCCACCCATATCACGCAATCTAAATTGGCGTGCTAGTTCGGTTGCTGAGATTAAATTAACCTCTAAAGCAGTATCTTCCTGATTTCTTTGTTTACTTGATCTATTTCCACTATTAACGTCAACAACATGAAGAGCTTCTGTGTGCTCAATAATTAAATAAGCACCTCTAGCCATTGATACTGTTTTTCCAAAAGAGGTTTTGATTTGTCTTTCAATTCCAAATTTCTCAAAAATTGGTGTTTTTGGATTATGATAATTTACAATTGAGGACTTATGAGGTGCAATCTCATTCACATAATCCTTAACCTGGTTGAAAAGTATTTCGTTATCTACTGTAATACCCGTAAAGGTATCATTGAAAATATCTCTTAGAATTGAGGACGCTTTGTTCATTTCACCAAGGACCTTACTTGGTGTGTGCGCACGTGGAATTGCTTTACATATAGATTCCCACTTTGAATATAAGTTTTGAAGATCTTTGTCTAATTCTGCAACCTTTTTATCAGTAGCAACGGTACGAATAATGACGCCAAATCCCTTTGGAGTTATACTTTTCACTAAACGTTTTAGACGTTCTTTTTCTTTTCTACTTTCAATCTTCTGAGAAATTGAAATGCGATCAGAAAAAGGAACAAGTACTAAATAGCGACCTGCAAGGGAGATCTCTGAGCTAATTCTAGGCCCTTTCGTGGAAATTGGCTCCTTAACTATTTGTACTAAAATAGACTGGTTTGACTTAATAATATCGTCAATATTACCATCTTTTTTAATATCTTCTTCAAAATTGAAGTTTTTTAGAGAGTAATCTTTTAATTTACCTGTGCTTACACGTTTCATGAATTTCATAAGAGTTGGATATTTGGGCCCAAGATCATGATAATGCAAAAATGCATCTTTTTCATACCCTACATTTACAAATGCAGCGTTAAGACCCGGAACAGACTTTCTGACTTTGGCCAAAAACACATCGCCTACAGAAAATTTACTATTATCATCGTCTTTTTGAAATTCAATTAATTTTCCATCTTTTAGTAAGGCAAAATCAACATTATCTGAATTAGATCTAATTATTAATTCTTTGTTCATAAGTGTTAATTTTAATCTGTACACAAGTGTACAGATGGATTATAATTTTTTATTAATTCCTATTTATTTAATAGGAGTATAATCTAGAGTTATAAACAATTACTTATGTTTAAAACTAAGATTTCACAGGATTTAATTCGTTAAATTCGTGAACTCAGTAAGGTATAAATGAGTTTTAAACGAATTTGATGTCAAAGAACTTTGTGTTAATAAATTGAAAAAGTAGCAAAATGCTACTTTTTTAATTTATTTCTTCTTGTGACGATTAGCGCGTCGTCTTTTTTTACGCTTATGCGTTGCTACCTTATGTCTTTTACGTTTTTTACCACTTGGCATAAATGTATTTTTTTAAAATTAGTAATAAATTTATTTGTTTACTCTAACCTTCGATTTGACTCCTTCTGTAAAAACTTTGGAAGGCTTAAACGATGGTATATTGTGAGCTGGAATCTTGATTGAAGTATTTTTAGAAATATTTCTACCTATTTTTTCAGCTCTTGTTTTGATTATAAAGCTACCAAATCCTCTTAAATAAACATTTTCACCTGTTTCTAAAGATCCTTTTACTTCGCTCATAAAAGATTCAACAGTTGCCAACACATCTCCTTTTTCAATTCCTAAATCACTGGAAATCTTAGCTACAATTTCGGCTTTTGTCATGTTATATCTTAATTTTAGTGTTAATGTTTGTAATAAGCTTGCAAATATATGTATTTTAAATTCAATATTTCAACCCTAAAGAATTAAAATTAAATATATTAAAAGATTATTTTTGTCTATCAATAAAATAAAAAATGAGCTTTAACTCAACCTTAGTTAGCTGGTATTCAGAAAACAAAAGAGACCTTCCTTGGCGAAACTCCAAGACACCCTACAACATATGGTTGTCTGAAATTATACTTCAGCAAACTCAGGTCAAACAGGGACTACCCTACTACGAAAAATTTATATCTAATTTTCCAACACTTTATGACCTGGCTAGTGCCTCTGAAATAGAAATACTTAAACTTTGGCAAGGACTAGGCTACTACTCAAGAGCAAGAAATCTTCACTTTTCAGCAAAATATATTACAAAAGAACTTAATGGAGTGTTCCCAAAAACCAAAAAGGAACTTCTGTTACTTAAGGGAGTTGGAGACTATACGGCAAGCGCTATTGCATCAATTTGTTACGAAGAGGCCGTTGCGGTTGTTGATGGGAATGTATATCGTGTTCTAGCTCGCTATTTTGGAGTGGACACACCAATTAATAGCTCAAAAGGTATTAAACAATTTAAGGCACTAGCTACATCACTACTCCCAAACTCAAACTTGGGTGATTATAACCAGGCAATAATGGAGTTTGGGGCAAAACAATGCAAACCAATATCGCCATTATGTATGAAATGCCCGCTAAATGCAGACTGTATGGCCTACGCTACGGGATCAACTAAAATACTTCCTGTTAAACTTAAAAAAACTAAAATCACTAAAAAACACTTCAACTTCATCGTGTTAAACTCAGAAGGCAGCGAAACATACATAGAACAACGAAAAAATAAGGGAATTTGGCAACAACTTTATCAATTTCCGCTTATCGAAACAAATAAACCAGCTGTTCTAAAAGACTTAATGGAACACTCAAAAGCACCATTAATATTTCCTGAAACATTTACTGAGTTATTGTTGTTTAATAATACTGAAATAGTACACAAACTCTCTCATTTAGAATTATATGTAAAATTTTGGATATTAAAAACCTCAACTCCAATAAAAAATACTGTTAAATGGTCAGATATTAAATCATATCCTGTACCTGTAGTCATTGAACGATTTATTAATAATTTTCAAAATTAGATATGACCATCCCCAATTTTTGGATATCTTTATGTTTTAATTGGAACTTAAATTACAAATACAAAAATTCATTTTTATGACAGGAACTTTAAATAAAGTAATGCTAATTGGGCATCTTGGGGATGTAGTGAAAATGCATTATTTTGATGACAAAAACTGTGTGGGACGCTTTTCTCTAGCTACAAATGAAACCTACACAAATAAACAAACAAACGAAAAAGTTACTAATACAGAGTGGCATAATATTGTTGTGAGAAATAAAGGGGCTGAAATCTGCGAGAAATACTTAAAAAAAGGTGACAAAATATATGTTGAAGGCCGTCTAAAAACTCGTAAGTGGCAAGATGATAAAGGAGTTGATCGCTATTCAGTTGAGATTCAGTGTGTTGACTTTACATTTTTAACTCCTAGAGCCAAAAATAATGAATCAACTAGCGCGGCTCAATCTGGACCAACTATTAATGATGAACCAAATACTAAATCTGACCAAGAACAGCTTAATGATCTCCCCTTTTAATTGATTTGTAAATACTCAATGACAATACCATTTTTAAATGCATCATTAACAACTGGAATTATAGGGCTGGTAATTTTATTAATAGGATCTGCTCTAATTTCGGGTGCTGAAGTTGCTCTTTTTTCATTAAGTAAAAAAGACTTAGATGAAGCAAAAAAATCTAAATCAAAGTCTTTTGAAATTATCACAGAGCTCTTGAAAAAACCTAAGAAACTACTCGCTTCAATTCTGGTGGCTAATAATTTCATTAACATAGCAATCGTAATTTTATTTGCCTCGACAACAAATAACTTATTTAAGGAAATTGATTCAGAAATAAATTTAGCTGGCTTTAAAGTTAATCTTGTCTTTTTGGTCGAAGTTGTATTAATAACATTTTTAATTTTGTTATTAGGAGAAATTCTACCTAAAGTTTATGCTAACAGAAATAACTTGAAATTTTCAAGATTTATGGCTTATCCACTTAAGTTTCTTGATGTAATTATTTCACCTATAAGCATCCCTATGCAAAAAGCCACTTTATTAATTCACAGAAAACTAGGTAATCAAAAACTTACATTAAATGTTGAACACCTATCTCAGGCATTAAAACTAACTAGCGAAGAAGACACAACTCTAGAGGAACAAAAAATACTACATGGGATTGTATCATTTGGAAATATAGACACCAAACAAGTAATGCGTCCCCGTATCGATATTTTTGCCCTAGATGAAGCGACTAGCTATATTGAAATAGTCCCAGAAATTTTAAAAAATGGCTATTCAAGAATTCCTGTTTATAAGGACAGTATTGATAGTGTAATTGGGGTTTTGCATGTGAAAGATTTACTGCCCCACCTTCAGAAAAAACAATTTAATTGGACTGAGCTAATAAGAACACCATTTTTCGTTCCTGAGAATAAAAAGCTAGATGATTTAATGGTAGAGTTTCGAGAGAAAAAAAATCACCTCGCTGTAGTTGTTGATGAATATGGAGGCACTTCAGGGATAGTATCTCTAGAAGATGTTATTGAAGAAATAGTGGGGGATATAACCGACGAATTTGATGATAACGATTTGACATATTCAAAACTTGACGCTAATAACTTTGTGTTTGAGGGAAAAACTACTTTAAGAGATTTTTACAGCATTATTAAGCTCGATGATGTGTCAGTATTTGAAGAGAAAAAAGGAGAGGCTGAAACCTTAGCTGGCTTTGTACTTGAAATTTCAAATAGTTTTCCGAAACTTAATAGTAAAATTAATTTTAAAACGTATTCATTTACAGTAGAGGCACTGAGCAACAAACGGATTAAACAACTAAAAGTAACATTAAAAAGATAATGAAGCTATTCTCAACTCTTTTAATTTTACTAACGTGTTTATCTTGTGAGGAGGTTTTAGTTCCAAAACCAAAGGCGTTTTTTAGCTTAGATTACAAAAAAGCATCCTACCATGAAAGCTATGGAGGGCTTCCTTTTTTGTTCGAAAAAAACAAACTTACTCAGTTATCAATTTCTAAAAAACAAAATAACCTAGAAGGGATTATTCTTCGCTACCCAACTTTAAAAGCCTCTGTTTTCATTAACTACAAAAAAGTAAATAATAACTTAAAAAAACACATCATTGACGCAAAAAAAATGACTGCCAAACACCGTCAAATGGCTAATGAAATCTCACAACGTAAATATGATAATAACTTTAAAAAAGTGTATGGGATGTTCTATGATCTTAAAGGCAATGTGGCGTCTCAATCTCAATTTTATGTAACCGATAGTGTTAATCATTTTTTATCTGGAGCGCTTTACTTTGAAACAAAGCCTAACTATGATTCCACACTACCAGCCATTAGCTATATTCAAAAAGATATAATGCGCTTTATTGAAAGTCTACGATGGAAATAAACTGGCTTAAACACTACATTTTTGTTAACAATTCAATAAAATATGTAATTGTATGAAGCTAATTTTCAGAATCTGAACCTAATGGATTCCATCCTTGAGCAGTTAAAGGAATTTTAGTCTCGCTTCGAGTTACTAGATTCATTCCGTTACTTGAATCGGTCATATATCCAATAACAGTTAAATTTGGATTAGCTTTAATTTTTGGATAGTCCTCTTGTGAAATCGTCATTAAGAGTTCATAATCCTCTCCTCCATTTAGGGCAACTGTAGTGCTATCCATTTTAAACTCTTCGCTAGTAGATATTACCTGAGGATCCAAAGGTATCATTGTTTCATACAAATCACACCCCACTTCGCTTTGTTTACACAAATGGATGACTTCTGATGATAAGCCATCACTGATATCAATCATTGAAGTTGGCAACACATCTAGGTCCTTGAGGAGTTTTATAATATCTTTTCTTGCTTCGGGCTTTAATTGACGCTCAACGATGTAACTGTAGGCCTGCAAATCAGGCTGACTATTTGGATTGACCTTAAAAACCTGTTTTTCACGTTCTAAAACTTGAAGTCCTAAATAGGCCCCGCCTAAATCTCCACTAACAACTAATAAGTCATTAGACTTAGCTCCACTTCTCATAACTGCAGTTTCTATATCAACTTCCCCTACTGCTGTTACAGAAATCATAAGGCCTGTTTTAGAAGATGTGGTGTCGCCTCCAACAACATCAACCCCATAGACTTCTGCAGCTTTGTTGATCCCTTCATAAAAGGCCTCTAAAGCCTCTAAAGGAAAACGATTAGATACAGCAACAGAAACCGTTACTTGTGTAGCTGTAGCATTCATAGCGTATACATCAGAAAGATTTACCATTATAGCTTTGTATCCTAAATGCTTTAAGGGCATATAACTTAAATCAAAATGAATTCCTTCTAACAATAAATCAGTTGTTAGTACAACCGATTTATTTTTAAAATCTAATATAGCAGAGTCGTCTCCAATTCCTGTTAAAGTTGAATCGTTTTTAATATTAAATTGTTTGGTTAGGTGATTTATTAAGCCAAATTCACCCAGTGAGCTGAGGGATGTATGTTCTTGGTTTTTATCTTCTATCATAGTACAAAAATAAGGAGCTTTTTGTAGATTCCAGACACAATTCACAAGTAATTCAAATGAATTGGAGTTGTTTTCGAGTTTTATGTAGATTAGATTAATAGTTTTTTTTAAATTACACCTTATGAAAAATTATTTTTTTATTTTATTGACTGTTGTTGGACTATCAACATCGTGTAGTAATATTATTTATGATAACAATGTAGCATCTCCAGTATTTACTGCAACATGGCCCTGTGAAAATGGAATCGCTGATGTATATCCCTGTAACGGCTATGACCTAATGAGTTACATGTCTTTAGATGATTTAACTCCTGAAGGGATTAATAACATAAATCTCGCTGGTAATGATTCATGGGGATGGACTGATCCAAATACTGGTAAGGAATATGCTTTAGTGGGCTTAAATTCTCATACTGCATTTGTTGACATAAGCAACCCTTCTATGCCTATATTAGTAGGAGCACTTCCAACAGCAACTTTAAACAGTATTTGGAGAGATATAAAAGTATATCAAAATCATGCATTTATTGTAAGTGAAGCTTCTGGGCATGGGATGCAAGTTTTTGATCTCACAAGATTAAGAGATACTATTCCCCCAGAAATATTTACTGCTGACACCCATTTTACAGACTTCGGAAGTGCTCACAATATTGTGATTAATGAAGCATCTGGATATGCTTACGTAGTAGGTGCAAATCGGAGTGGTCCTTTTTCTGGAGGGGCTCTGTTTATTAATATTCAAAATCCTACTATGCCAATTTCAGAGGGGGGATTTGGAGACGGAGGTTATTCTCACGATGCTCAAGTAATTAATTATGATGGCCCAGATGTTGATTATATCGGAAAAGAAATATTAGTTGGTAGTAACGAAAATGAAATTGTGATAGCTGATGTCACTAACAAGTCTAACCCAGTCACAATTTCTACCATTAACTACTCAAATATTGGTTACACCCACCAGGGGTGGTTTTCTCAAGATTTGAAATATTTTATTGTAGGGGATGAGCTAGATGAATTAAATATTGGAACGAACACTCGTACACTTATTTTTGATTTTTCAGATTTAGATAACCCCATATATGATTTTGATTATCTAGGAACTACTCTAGCTATTGATCACAACGGTTACCCAAACGGAAATGATTATTATTTGGCAAATTATACAGCTGGAGTTCGTGTGCTAGATTTATCTCAAATTGAAAATAATAATCTTACTGAAATTGGTTTTTTTGATACTTATCCAGAAAATGACAATGCTGCTTTTGATGGTGTTTGGAATGTATACCCGTTTTTAATGAGTGATAATATTATCATTAGTGATATAGATCGAGGTTTATTTATAATTCGAAGAAGTGATTTTTAATTTTTAGACTATGAGCCTCAACAACTATTCCTCATTGCTATATTGTACGTTTACTATTACGATTTTCTTGAGTTGTTCTAAAAAAGATGACCCTCTAGATAGTAGTGATTTTAGTCCAGAAACCGAGTCTATTACAACCTTAGGGGGAACAAAAAATGAAAGTGCAAAAAGTGTGATTAAAACTCAAGATGGTGGCTATGCTATTGTGGGATATACTCAAAGTATGGATGGAGATGTGGAAGGGAAATCTAATGAATCCTTTGATTACTGGTTTTTAAAATTTAATGCTTCTAAAGAGCTAGAATGGCAAAAAACATATGGTGGCAGTGCTGACGATAGGGCTAATAGTGTCATTCAAACTAATGACGGTGGCTATGCAGTTGTTGGGAAAAGTAAAAGTGGAGATGGTGATGTTTTAGAAAATGCTGGATATGACGACTTTTGGATCACTAAATTAGATATAAATGGCTCTGTTTCCTGGGTGCAATCTTTTGGGTACTCAGGAAGTGATGTGCCCTACTCAATTATTCAAACAAACGACCAGGGTTACCTACTTTCAGGAGTACTAGATGTTTCTGCATCAAACGGTCAGGGTGATAGACTAACTAATATTCAAGGAAGACATGCTGGAGGAGACTATTGGATAATAAAGTTAAGTAGTAGTGGCGTTAAGGAATGGAGCAACTATTACGGAGGAACTTTTACTGATACAGCTTACAGTGCTATACAAACAAATGACAATGGATACATAATTGTTGGATCATCTGATAGCACAGATGTGAATATTTCAAATAATAAGGGAAATTATGACTTTTGGATAATTAAAATATCAGAACTTGGAACCCTAATTTGGGAGAAATCGTTTGGAGGGGACCAAGTAGATGAAGCTCGCTCAATAAGTCAAATGGCTGATGGGAATTATTTAGTAATTGGAGATACCAGAAGCTCTAATATTGATGTTTCTCAAAACAATGGAGCCGCAGACGTTTGGATTATCAAGATTAGCCCCGAGGGATCTTTGATATGGGAAAAAACCTTGGGAGGAAGTAGCTTTGATGTTGGTAGATCTATTTCAAAAACACAGGACGATGGGTTTTTAATTGCAGGTAACTCAAGAAGTTCTGACGGAGTCCTCGACATTAATAATGGACAAAACGATGCTCTGGTGATGAAAATAAACAACAGTGGCTACTTAGAGTGGCAAAAAACTATTGGAGGTACTGAGGTTGACTTCTTTAATGGAGTTGAGGAATTGATAGATGGGTCAATTGTAGCTGTTGGTGACTCAAGTAGTTCAAATGGAGATATTATAGAAAATAAAGGCTTTACAGACCTTTTAATACTAAATACAAAATGAAACTAAAATCTCTTTTTTTAATAATAACGAATATATTACTTTTTGGCTGTATTTCAGATTCAAATGAAACTACGACTCAAACGCATATAACTTTAAATTTTAATCATTATTGGGATGAAAACGAGTTTACTAGTACAGAACTCAATAGCTTAAATCTTACAAATGCCTTTGGCAACCTTTTAAGTATTGAGCGCTTGCGCTACCTAATTTCTGATATAGTATTGACAAAAGAAGATGGGCAAATTATTGAAATACAAGAATATAATTTGACAGATATTTCAAATGAAGCTTCACTAACATACACTCCTACTGAGCTAATTGAACCCGGATTATATAATAATATCTCGTTTGTATTTGGTTTAACAAACGAAAAAAACTCTGATAGTAGTTATGTTGATCTGAATTCGGAATCTTGGAATGTTCCTTTAATGCTTGGAGGTGGTTATCATTTCTTACAGATGGATGGAAAGTTTTTAAACACTGACAACGAAGAGCAGGGATATAATTATCATGCTATAAGAGCTTCAAATAACCCTGGAGATAATTGGGACTCTGCTCAAGATACTTTTTTTAGAGTTGACTTAGGTGCTATTATTATTACTGCAGATGCTGAAATTAATATTGCTGTAAATATTTCTGAATGGTTTAAAACACCAAATAGCTGGAATCTTAATAACTTTAATCAAATGTTAATGCAAAATTATGAAGCCCAAGTTATGATGTATGAAAATGGTCAAAACGTGTTTACACTGATGTCAAATGATTAAATCATAATGAATATTATAAAATCAAATACAGTCTTGTTTTTATTAACACTTTTAGTGATGTCATGTAATAAACAAACTATTAGTTCTTATACTAATATAACAACCCCTAGTCCTTTACAGATTCCTCCACTATTTGAATCACTGATTCTCAATCCAATTATACCACCCGACAACCCGCAGACAGAAGAAGGTATATTTCTTGGAAAAAAACTATTTTATGATCCAATTTTATCAGCAGATAACAGCCAAGCATGTGCTAACTGTCATAATCCTGCAAATGCTTTTACGGATAGCAACCGATTTAGTGAAGGAATTGATGGATTAATTGGAACTAGAAACTCAATGCCCTTATTTAATTTAGCATGGAATTATGGAGATCGATTTTTCTGGGATGGTCGCGAACATGGACTTGAAAACCAAGCTTTTGAGCCTGTTACAAATACTATTGAAATGCATACAACTTGGCCCGAAGTAGCTTATAAACTTTCGCAAGACCCTGATTACCCACAACTTTTTGAAGCTGCTTTTGGAATCATCTCAATTGACTCTACTTTAGTTTCAAATGCCATTGCTCAGTTTGAAAGAACCCTTATCTCCTCAAACTCAAAGTTTGATGCATATTTAATGGGATCAGGCAGCTTGACGACACAAGAGATTGACGGGTTTAATATTTTCATGGATGAATCAAAAGGGGATTGCTTTCATTGTCACGGTAGTGAAAACAATCCATTGTGGACTGACAACAAATTTCATAACAACGGCTTGGATTCAAATATTACAGACCTGGGTCTTGGAGGTATTAGTGGAGACCCGTCTGATGATGGTAAATTTAAATCGCCCTCATTACGAAATTTAATATTTACGGCGCCATATATGCATGATGGAAGGTTTTCAACTATAGAAGAAGTTATTAATCATTACAGCCATGGTCTTGTAAACTCACCCACCATAGATCCATTGATGAAAAAAGTGAATCAGGGAGGTGTGCAGTTGTCTACTCAAGAAAAAGCTAGTCTCAAAGCTTTTTTACTAACATTAACTGACGAGGAGTTTGTAAACAATCCAAACTTCTCAAATCAATAGGTTGGAGCCTATCTTACAATATGTTATATTAATGTTAGGATTTATGGAAATCCCCTCCTTATGTTGTATATTTGTTCCCTATTTATATAGAAGTTATTAGTATTATGATAAAAGTTTCAGAAACCGCAAAAGGTAAAGTCTTAGAATTAATGAAAGATGACGGTTTTGACCCAAACAATGACTATGTCAGAGTTGGTGTTAAAAGTGGAGGCTGTTCCGGTCTTTCTTATGAGCTAAAGTTTGATAAGGCTCAAGTTGAAAGTGACAAATTATTTGAAGATAATGGGGTCAAAATCATAGTCGATGCAAAAAGTTTTCTATATTTAATTGGAACTACCCTAGAATATTCCGGAGGGCTAAACGGATCAGGATTTGTATTTGAGAACCCTAATGCAAATCGTACATGTGGGTGCGGAGAATCTTTTTCTTTATAATAAAATTTACAGTCGCTATGAGTAAGTACACGGAAGACGATTTAAGAGAAGAATTAAAAACTAAAGAGTATGAATATGGTTTTTACACAGATCTAGATTCTGAAACGTTTCCAATTGGACTAAACGAATCCATTGTGCGTGCAATTTCAAAGAAAAAAGAAGAACCAAATTGGATGACCGAGTGGAGATTAGAAGCCTTCAGAATCTGGGAAAAAATGGCGGAGCCAGACTGGGCAAATGTGAAATATCAAAAACCTAACTTTCAATCTATTGCTTATTACTCAGCTCCCAAAGCTGTTGACCCTAACAAAACACTTGATGACGTTGATCCTGATTTATTAGCGATGTATAAAAAATTAGGGATTTCATTAAATGAACAAAAAAAAATGAATAATGTTGCAATGGATATCGTTGTTGATTCTGTGTCAGTTGCTACAACTTTTAAAAAAACTTTAGGTGAAAAGGGTATAATATTTATGAGCATCTCGGAAGCTATCAAAAAACACCCTGAACTTGTCAAAAAATATATTGGGACAGTGGTGCCAACAACTGACAATTATTATGCAGCGCTTAACAGTGCAGTTTTTAGTGATGGTAGTTTTTGTTATATTCCCAAAGGAGTTAGATGTCCAATGGAGCTTTCTACATATTTTAGAATAAATCAAGCAGGCACAGGTCAATTCGAACGAACTTTGTTAATTGCAGACGAGGCTAGCTATGTAAGCTACCTTGAAGGCTGTACGGCTCCCAGCAGAGACGAAAATCAACTACATGCAGCCGTTGTTGAATTAATTGCTCTTGAAGCTGCTGAGATTAAATACTCAACAGTACAAAACTGGTATCCAGGGAATTCAGAAGGTAAAGGAGGGGTTTTCAACTTTGTAACAAAAAGAGGGATTTGTGAAAAAGATTCTAAAATTTCTTGGACACAAGTTGAAACAGGAAGTGCTGTTACGTGGAAATACCCATCATGTATACTAAAAGGTGATAACTCGGTTGGTGAATTTTATTCCATTGCAGTTACAAATAACTACCAGCAAGCAGACACAGGAACAAAAATGATTCACTTAGGCAAAAACACCAAGTCAACTATAATAAGTAAAGGAATTTCAGCTGGAAAATCACAAAACAGCTACAGAGGCTTGGTGCAAATAAGTTCAAGGGCTGACAATGCTAGAAACTTCTCTCAATGTGATAGTTTGTTAATGGGTAATGAATGTGGCGCACATACTTTCCCATATATTGAGGCTAAAAATAAGACTGCGCAGATTGAGCATGAGGCAACAACAAGCAAAATTGGTGAAGACCAAATATTTTATTGTAATCAACGTGGAATCGAAACTGAAAAAGCAATAGCTCTAATTGTTAATGGATTCAGCAAAGATGTGCTAAATAAACTTCCTATGGAATTTGCAGTTGAAGCACAAAAACTATTAGAGATTAGTCTAGAGGGTTCCGTAGGATAAAAATTTTAAAATGAGAAAAATATTATTGATTCTATTGTTTACTAGCTATTTAGGTTGTAAAAAATCAATATCTGATGGAGCATCAATTGTAAAGGGAAGTTATATCTTTTTTAATGATGCTGCAGTTTTACAAAATGATGATGTGATTTATGGTGTATTCATGAATGAAAAAGCATTTGAATTAAATGAAAAGGCAGCAAAATACAAAACCAGTAACAACGATAATGTAAACGTGGAAGTTACTGGGATTATATCCACAAAAAAAGATGATATAATTCTATGGGAAAATAAAATAGAAATTATTGATATCATTGCTATATCATCAGCAAACGATACAAACAATACACTAAAATCAGGTATAAAATAATTATGTTAAAAATAACCAATTTACATGCACACATTGACGAAAAATCAATTCTTAAGGGGATAAATCTTGATATTAAAGCAGGAGAAGTACACGCTATTATGGGGCCGAATGGTTCTGGTAAAAGTACCTTAGCCTCAGTCATCGCAGGAAAAGAAGAATACGAAGTTGATAAAGGAGAGATCAAACTTGAAGGTCAAAACATTGATGAACTTTCTGTAGAAGAGAGAGCTCACAAGGGAATCTTTTTATCATTTCAATATCCCGTCGAAATTCCTGGGGTCACAGTTACTAACTTTATGAAAACTTCGCTTAATGAAACGCGTAAAGCAAAAGGCTTAGACGATATGCCTGCAAAAGAAATGTTAAAACTGATTCGTGAAAAATCAGAATTGCTAGAAATTGATCGAAAGTTTTTATCTCGATCTCTTAATCAAGGCTTTTCTGGAGGAGAAAAAAAACGAAATGAAATTTTTCAAATGGCAATGTTAGAACCAAAATTGGCCATTCTAGATGAAACTGATTCAGGACTAGATATTGATGCACTTAGAATTGTGGCCAATGGAGTTAACAAGTTAAAGTCAAAAGATAATGCAGTAGTAATTATAACCCATTATCAAAGACTACTAGATTATATAGTGCCCGATTTTGTACACGTACTGTACAATGGTAAAATTGTAAAATCAGGGTCCAAAGAACTAGCCTTTGAATTAGAAGAAAAAGGCTACGACTGGATTAAACAAGAAGCAGGAAATTAAAAAGAACACAAAGCCTTTATGGAACTTAAAGAAAAATTAGTATCCTCTTTTATTGCTTTTGAAAATCAAATTTCATTGGATAACCCTTTTGTTCACTGTATGAGAACTGAGGCTCTATCCCGTTTTGAATCTCAAGGATTTCCCGAAAAAAAGGATGAGGCATGGAAATACACCAGTTTAAAGAAAGTTCTCAAGGAAGATTTCAGTGTTTTTGCAAAAACAGAACAGGCGCTCGAATACAAAGATGTTCAGCCCTATTTCATACACGACATAGATAGTTATAAAATTGTTTTTGTCGATGGGAAATATGCTTCTCACCTATCACAAACTACACACGATGGCATTGACATTTGCCTTATGTCTTATGCGTTAGAAAAGCCAAAATACCGTTCTGTAATTGAAAACTACTTCAATAAAATAGCAGAACAAAATAGCTTAACATCCTTAAATACTGCTTTTGTAAATGAAGGCGCCTACATCCATATCACAAAAAATAAGTTGGTTGAAAAACCAATCCAAATAATTCATTTTTCAACTGGTAATGAAGCTGCTCTATTGTTGCAGCCAAGAAACTTAATTGTAGTAGATGAAAATGCGCAGGTACAAATTATAGAACGCCATCAAAGCCTTACAAGCAACCCTACATTAACGAATTGTGTGACTGAAATATTTGCAGCAAAAAGAGGCATTATTGATTATTACAAGGTTCAAAACGACAGACAGAATGCTTCGCTAATAGATAGCACCTATATTGACCAAGGAAGAGAAAGCCATGTTTCAGTTCATACATTTAGTTTTGGAGGCAAATTGACTCGCAACAATTTAAATTTCTATCAAAACGGTGAATATATGGATTCAACACTAAAAGGGGTAACTATTATTGGAAATAAACAACATGTAGACCATAATACACTAGTACACCATATTGAACCAAATTGTGAAAGTCATCAAGATTATAAAGGAATTTTTAGTGATAGCTCTGTTGGGGTATTTAATGGAAAAGTACTTGTAGATAAAGAAGCCCAAAAAACAAATGCTTTTCAATCAAATAACAACCTACTTGTAAATGACAAAGCCACAATAAACTCTAAGCCTCAGTTAGAGATTTTTGCTGATGATGTAAAATGTTCGCATGGTTGTACTATTGGTCAACTAGACGATAATGCTATGTTTTACTTGCGTGCAAGAGGAATACCTGAAAAAGAAGCTAAAGCTCTTTTAATGTATGCGTTTGCTAACAATGTTTTAGAAAGTGTTAAAATTCCTCAACTGAAAAATAGAATTAATAAATTAATTGCTAAAAAACTAGGTGTTAATATCGGATTTGATTTATGAAGAAAAGCCAAGACTCAAATACACTTTTTGATGTAGAAAGTATCCGAAAAGATTTTCCAATTCTTTCAAGAAGCGTTAATGGAAAGCCCTTAATTTACTTTGATAATGCGGCTACCTCCCAAACTCCTCAACAAGTTATTGACGTCATCGTTGATTATTACTCAAATTATAATTCAAATATCCATAGAGGTGTACACACATTAAGTCAAGAAGCAACAGACAAATATGAGGATGCTCGCCAAATAACTCAAAAGCACTTTAACGCTTTGCATTCTCACGAAATTGTATTTACATCTGGTACTACACATAGTATTAATTTAGTTGCTAATGGATTTGCAAGCTTACTAACCAAGTCTGATACTGTTTTAGTTTCAGCATTAGAGCACCATAGCAATATTGTTCCATGGCAAATGCTTTGCGAAAAAACAAAAGCAACTTTAAAAGTAATCCCCATGACACAAGATGGAGCATTAGACATGGATGCTTACGATACTTTGTTACTTTTAAATCCAAAACTAGTTTTTGTGAATCACATTTCTAACGCCTTAGGTACCATTAACCCTATCGAAGAAATGATTCAAAAAGCTCATAAAGTAGGGGCAGCCATATTAATTGATGGTGCACAGGCATGTCCTCACATTAAGCCCGATGTTCAAGCTTTGGATGTAGACTTTTATGTGACTTCAGGCCACAAAATGTGTGGACCAACAGGAGTTGGAATACTCTACGCAAAAGAGTCATGGCTTCACAAACTGCCCCCATATCAAGGTGGAGGTGAAATGATTTCTGAGGTGACTTTTGAGGAGACAACCTATGCTGGACTTCCTCACAAATTTGAAGCCGGAACACCAAATATTTGTGGTGGAATCGCTTTCGGAGCAGCGATTAATTATATGAATTCTATCGGATTTGATACTATTGCCTCATACGAACATGAACTATTAGAATATGCCACTAGAAAAATGAATACTATTGAAGGTATGAAGATCTATGGGCCAAAAGAAAACAAGACTTCAGTGATCTCGTTTAATATCAAAGGTATTCATGCCTATGACCTTGGGACTATTATTGATAAGCTAGGAATTGCGATTCGTACAGGGCAACACTGTGCGCAGCCAATTATGGATTTCTTTGGAATCTCAGGAACTGCTAGAGCTTCCTTTTCTTTTTATAATACCAAACAAGAAATAGATGTTTTTGTTGAAGGAATTAAAAGAGCTGCAATGATGTTGCATTAGTTTATATTTTATTACTTTTATAAAACAACTCGTATTAATTAATTCGTAAAATATCCATGAAACTACTAATCACTTATCTTACTTTAATTGCTTTAGCCTGCAATTCTGCTAAAGTATCAAATGATTATAGGTTAGAAGAGTTTGGTCATAATGAGCTCAAATTAATTTACCAAGCGCATACACGTGGTTTTTTTGAAGAGGTTTCTGTAACAGAAAAATCAATAGTTTTCATTAAAAATCGTAAGAGGATAAAACCTATTAATGGCTCAATCACTTTTAAAGAGTGGAAAGCTTGTATTGATTTAGTTGATACAATTGACCTCAAATCCATAAGTCAATTAACTGCCCCATCTGATTTAAGAAAAACAGATCGTGTAGCTTACGCACAATTAACCGTCATAAGAAAAGGTGATACTCTAAAATCAAGTGATTTCGACCACAAAAATCCCCCGAAAGAACTAAAGGAGTTAGTCGATCATATATTATCTTTAAAAGAAAATTAAAATTTAAGAATTGTATTTTTAGAGTATGAAAATTGAAACCATAAAAGAAGAACTAATAGATGAGTTTTCCATGTTTGAAGATTGGATGGAGCGCTACGAATATATGATTGAACTTGGAAAGTCACTAGCTATCATAAATGAAAAACATAAAACTGAAGACAACATCATTAAAGGATGTCAAAGCAAAGTTTGGCTTCATGCAGACTTAGAAAGTGATAAACTTATATTTACTGCTGACAGTGACGCTATTATAACTAAAGGCATTGTAGCAATTTTGATCAGAGTTTTTTCAAACCAAAGTCCTGAGGTTATCCTAAAGACAAATACTGACTTTATTGACGAAATTGGGCTTAAGGAACATCTGTCTCCTACCCGAGCAAATGGATTAGTAAGTATGATAAAAAAAATAAAAATGTATGCACTAGCATATCAAACACAAATAGGATTATGAGTACCGAAGAAATTGATGTTAATGCGTTAGGTGAAAAAATAGTTCGTGTCATAAAAACAATTTTTGATCCAGAAATACCAGTAGATATTTATGAACTAGGGCTAATTTATGATGTCTTTGTAAATGAAGATTATGAGGTAAAAGTCTTAATGACGCTGACCACTCCAAACTGTCCAGTCGCTGAAACGCTTCCTTTAGAAGTAGAAGAAAAAATAAAATCATTAGATGCTGTCAAAGACGCAGAGGTTGAAATAACTTTTGACCCCCCTTGGACGCAAGACTTAATGAGTGAAGAAGCTAAGCTTGAACTTGGAATGCTATAACAATGAATAAGCCTGAGATTATAAATCGTGTAGCTAATAGCGCTTTAATAACAATTGACTTAGAAGACTATTACCCAAATGGAACACGTGTAGTGTTTGACATTAAAGACTGGCTGTATGAAAGTTTAGTTCTTCGCGAAAAAGAATTCAGAGCTTTTGTAGAGGCACATGACTGGAATAGTTATAAAGATAAATACATTGCCCTTTGTTGTACTTCACAAGCAATCATCCCAGCATGGGCCTATATGCTTGTAAGACTCCGGCTTTCAGAAATTGCCAAACAGGTCATTGTCGGTGATCTAGAAGCTTTGGAGACGAACATTTATCATAAAATAATCGACAATTTAGATATCAGTCATTGTAAAAATAAACCTGTAATTGTTAAAGGGTGTTCCAATAGGCCTGTTCCAAAAAATGCCTATCTTTTTTTGATTGACAAATTGCAGCCTGTTGCAAAATCCATTCTCTATGGAGAAGCATGCTCATCTGTACCCCTTTACAAGAAAAAATAACACTTTATTCATTAACAATGTAACTAGGTATTAATAGATGAAAAACATAATCTTATTGATTGCACTAACAATACAAAGTATTTGTTCACAAGAAACAATAAAAGAGAGTACCCCTTCTCCCTGGACAAAAGTAGGTACCTTCTCATTTTTAGTTAATCAATCTTCTTTTGACAACTGGATAGCTGGTGGTGTAAGTAATATCTCTGGCGCAGTAGGAATTAACTATGATTTTAACTACTCCAAAGTAGACTGGTCTTGGGATAATAAGGTTATTATTGCTTTTGGTATTACAAAAATTAAATCGCAAGACATACAAAAATCTGATGACCGCCTAGAATGGAATTCTATTTTGGGGAAAAATGCGAAAGGTTACTGGAATTACTCACTATTTCTGAACTTTAAAACTCAATTTACAGATGATCTGAATAGTGAAACTGAAGGACCCACACGTATTTTATCTCCTGGATATTTACAAATTGGCCCTGGAATGCTTTGGAGAAAAAGTGATAATTTAAAATTAAACATGGCAGTTGCAACTTCAAAGTTAGTTATCGTAGATAAAGAGCTTACGCTTCCGGATGAAGCTTACTTTGGGGTAGAACAAGGAACAAGTGTGCGTTATGAACTAGGAGCCTCTATAGGGGCCTATTATAAATTTACTTTGATGGAAAATATAACGATGGAGAATATTCTAAATATGTACTCAGACTACCTCGAAAATCCTCAAAATTTAGATTTTGATTACTCAATTAATATTATGATGGGGGTTAATAAATACTTCTCAACAAACTTAGCATTTCAAGTTATTTATGATGATAACGCATTTCAGGGCTTACAAACACGACAAATGATTGGATTAGGAATAAATTATAGTTTTTGAAACTATTGACTCCATAAAAAAAACAACGATTAGCTGCTTTTTTTATTCAATAATATCTTCGTAATCGGGGTATAAAAAATGATTATATGGAAATCTTTTTGTATGAATTTCTCGAACTGTATCATAAATACGTTTTTTAAAATCTTCTAAATTATCCTTGTTCAGGGCTGAAATAAATAAGGAATTCTTACCAATTTTAGACATCCATGTTGATTTCCACTCTTCTAAAGAGTAGTGTGCCTCAGTACGTACAGCTATTAAATCGGAGTTATCAAATGGTTCAGGTTCATAAGCATCTATCTTATTAAAAACCATTAATGTGGGTTTGTCTAAGGCATTTATTTCACCTAAAATTAGATTTACAGATGCAACATGCTCTTCAAAACTAGGATGTGAAATATCCACTACATGCAAAAGCAAGTCTGATTCTCTTACCTCATCTAATGTGCTCTTAAACGAATCAACTAACTGTGTTGGAAGCTTTCGAATAAAACCGACTGTATCACTCATTAAAAAAGGAAGGTTTTTAACTACCACTTTTCGAACCGTAGTATCCAAAGTTGCAAATAATTTATTTTCAGCAAATACGTCCGACTTGCTAATTACATTCATTAAAGTAGACTTGCCAACATTAGTATACCCAACAAGAGCCACTCGTACCATAGCCCCTCTGTTACCTCGCTGGATTGACATTTGTTTATCAATTTTCTTGATTTTAGCCTTTAATAATGCTATTTTTTCTCTAACAATTCGACGGTCAGTTTCAATTTCTGTTTCACCAGGCCCACGCATACCAATACCCCCTTTTTGACGCTCGAGGTGTGTCCACATTCCTTTTAGTCTGGGTAATAAATACTCACACTGTGCAAGCTCTACTTGGGTTCTTGCATAACTTGTTTGTGCCCGTTGTGCAAAAATATCTAGAATGAGGTTGGTTCGATCCAAAACCTTACAATTTAATATTTTACTAATATTTCTTTCTTGTGCCGAAGATAATTCGTCATCAAAGATAGCAGTGCCTATTTTGTTTTCTTCAATAAAAACACGTAGCTCTTCCATTTTTCCAGTTCCAATAAAAGTTTTAGGGTTGGGCATATCCATCTTTTGGGTGAATCGCTTTACTACTTCTCCACCAGCAGTATAAGTTAAAAACTCAAGTTCCTCTAAATACTCTTTGGATTTGATTTCGTCCTGTGATTTGGTAATGACACCAATCAACACTGCTTTTTCTAAATTAATATCTTTTTTTTCTAACATAAAAAGGTTTGCTCAAAGGTAAAAATTAAAAATCAGATTAAAACGAGTATAATTTAATTATTATTGAAAGCTTGTGTTTAGTGATTAAAAAAACGCTTTAACGATAAAAAATGCACTTAAACTATTAATACAATGTTAATTATTATTAAGTTTTAAAATTAATTACCTTCAATCTCTGTTAAACTAACTAACATAATTTTATGAAAAATATTACGACTTTAATAGCGTTGTTTTGCTTCACGCTATTTTCCTACAGCCAATGTGAATACACGCTAGAAATGAATGACTCATATGGAGACGGATGGAATGGAAATACTATAGACGTCCTAGTAGACGGCGTTGTTGTCCTTGACAACGTGACGTTGGCTTCTGGCTCAACAGAATCATTAGTATTTAATGTTACAACTGATGCTGATGTTACCACTGTTTGGAATGCAGGTGGCTCATGGGGTGCTGAAACTAGTTATAACATTTTAGATAATGATGGAGCTATTGCTGGTTCAGGAGCTCAATCCGATATAGTTACTGGAACTATAAGTGCTGTATGTCCCGTTGTAGAGTGTAATTATTCACTAAGAATGATAGATTCCTATGGAGATGGATGGAACGGCAATACTATAGACATACTGGTTGACGGCAATGTTGTTCTTGACGATGTCACTTTAGCAAGTGGTTCTGAAGATATTTTAGGATTTAGTGTAATCGATGGTTCGGATGTTACGGCTATTTGGAACGCTGGTGGCTCATGGGGAGCTGAGACTAGCTATGAAATTCTTGACACGGCAGGAACCGTCGCAGGTTCTGGAGCTCAGAGTGATATTGCTGCTGGAACAATAACAGCTACTTGCCCAAGTTGTGCTGCCCCAGCTGATTTAATAGTAGACAATACATCTACAACAGGAGCTGTCATTTCATGGACGGCTGAAGAAGGAGTTACAGCATGGGAATATCAATTAGTTCTTACGGGTGAAACTCCTGCAGAGACTGGTACTGCTACTTCTGAAAACCCATTAACTATTACAGGTTGCTATGCAAATACATCATATGATTTATATGTAAGAACTGATTGTGGAGGGACTTACAGTACTTGGTCGATGGTGAGCTTCACAACTTTATGTGATGTCATTACAACTATCCCTTTTTACGAAGGCTTCAACTCTGATTCAACTACAGAAAACTGTTGGACTATTTTAAATGCAAATGGAGATACAGACGCTTGGAATACTAGTTATACCTTTAATGAGTTTGAGGGAGATGAGGTAGCTATGATGTATACTGACTTTAATGGAGGCGCTAATGATGACTATTTAATTTCACCAGGACTTGCATTAACTGGAAACGAGCGATTAAAATTCCACCAAAGAGTTCAATCTAGTTTTGAGCCAAATGATTTTGAAGTATTACTTTCAACAACAGGAGTTTCTGTTGATAGTTTTACAACCGTTCTACTACCTAACCAATCATACGATAATACAACTTATATTGAATATGTGATAGATTTATCTGATTACTCTGGAGACACTTATATTGCATTTCATGTGCCTGACGGTGGGCTTGATGGTTGGAGGCTTTATATTGATAATTTTATAGTTGAAACAATACCAAGCTGTATTGCTCCAACTGATTTAGCAGCAACTGCATCTTCATTCAATGATGCAACGCTGTCTTGGACAGGCGACGACACGGCTAGCTCATATGAATTTGTTCTTCAATTAGCTGGTACAGGTGAACCAACGGAGGCTGGAACTTCAGTTTCTGAAACTTCTTACGAAGCTAGTAGCTTAACTGAGAATACAACTTATGAATTCTATGTTAGAGCCGATTGTGATACAAATGGGTATAGTGTTTGGTCAGGGCCTTTTGAGTTTTACACTGGGTATTGTAATGATGTACCTTCTTCAAATGATGGACAAGGAGTCCTTAATGTTGTGCTAGAATCAACAACATTTACTTCAGCTGGAGATGTTACTTATGAAGATTTTACAGACCCAATTGTAAATATTAGCCAAGCAATTACAGCTAACTTACAAATCACTTTTGCTACTGGTTACACGTACGGAACAAACGTATGGATTGATTTTAACGGAGATCTAGTTTTTGATAATGATACAGAGCTAGTATTTCAAGGAGAATCGACTAATGCAAATCCAACTACGCTAGATGCCTCTTTCTTAGTACCTGCAGACGTTGCGCTAGGAACTTACTACATGAGAATAGGTTCTGCTGATTCTGGCCAAGCTACACCAAACCCATGTTATAGTGGATCATGGGGTGTTACTATGGATATGATTGTTAATGTAACAGAACCACCAGCGTGTATCCCTCCTTCAGCCTTAACTATTGAAAATATCACAGGGGCTACTGCAGATTTTAGCTGGACTGGTGCAACTGGAAATACTTCGTGGGAATATGTTATTTTACCAACAGGATCTCCAGCTCCTACTGCTGGAACCTCTACATCTACAACATCAGTTCAGTTTACAGATCTTGATTATGATACTACTTACGATGTTTATGTTATTAGCGATTGTGGAAATGGTGAAATGAGTACGTGGGCAGGACCTTTAACATTCACAACTACAATACAAACTGACTATACATTAGAATGTGGAAGTGAAAATATAAATATCAACTATTGTTACACAAATAATGAGACTACCTCATGGCTGTTTACAACTGATAGTGGTTTTCCAATTGAAATTACTTTTAACTCAGGAACAATTGAAAACTTCTGGGATAATCTAACTATTTACGATGGAATTGATAATACTGGTGCTGTCTTATTTAATAACAACACTGCAGGAATTGCAGATTTTACTGGACTTGTAATTGAATCAACGCTAACCTCTGTATTCATAGAAGTAACCTCAGATGGATTTGGAAGTTGTGATTCTTCAACTTTTTATACTCCGTGGGACTTTGTAGTAGCATGTAAAACATGTGTTACACAATCTGCAAACTTTGAAGTTGTGGGTGTTTGTGAACCAACACAAGAATTTTATGTAGATGTTGACTTAACTAACCTTGGGTCAGCGGTCAACATAAATATGACTGATGGAGCTTCAACGCAAGCAACTCAGTCGACAGGAATTTACACTTTTGGACCTTATGAAGCAAATTCAAATGTAGTAATTACTATCACTAATGCAGACGATGAAAGTTGTTCTATTGATAGTGGTGACTTAACATTCTTATGTCCCCCAGCTCCAAATGATTGTTCTATAGTGTATGCAGGAGAAGACACAACTGTTTGTGAGGGAACAAGCACTGAACTTACAGCTGTTTACCACCCATTAGGTCAAGACACGACCTCATATGATGTAACAACTCAACAAGGGTGTCCAACCCCACCCTTAGAAGGTGGTATCCCTACAAGTTTAGATATTGATGACCGCTGGTCAGATGTAATTGACTTAGGGTTTGAATTCTGTTTCTTTGGAGGTGTTTACAGTCAAGTATTAATAGGATCAAACGGAGTACTATCTTTTGAATTAGACAATGCAGGTGGATACAATGGTTGGAATCTAGGAGCAGAAGATACCTTGCCTAATTCGTCTAATACTACATTGTCAGATGCAAATATTTATGGAGTTGCACACGATATTGACCCAAGCGTTTGTGGTGAAATTTCTTATATGATTTTAGGATCATCTCCATCTAGACAATTCGTAGTTAACTATTCTGAAATATGTCACTTTGGATTCTCATGCAATGAGAACACAACTACATCACAAATTATTCTCTACGAATCATCAAATACGATAGATGTAAATATCTATGACAAACCTGTTTGTGAAGATTGGAACTCAGGATTAGCTGTTGTAGGAGTTCAAAACATTGAAGATACTATTGCTTTTACTCCGCCAGAAAGAAACACAGGAGTTTGGGCAACTGCAGATGAGTTTTGGAGATTCACTCCCTCACTTGGAACTAATGACTATGTATTTGAATGGTATGAAGGGTCAACTTTAGTTGGAACAGAAGATACTGTCTCAGTATCTCCTTCAGAAACAACAACTTACACAGCTTCCATTACTTATAACTTATGTACTGGAGGAACTGCAACAGTAACTGATACAGTAGTTGTTGAAATAAATCCAAATCCACAGCCAGTTGCGACCAGCGATACCGTGTATCAATGTCCTGGAGACGAAAGTGTTCTTGAAGTCAATGTTGATTCTGATGTAATTGATACTATGACATACTATTGGACATATGATGGAGTTGATGTACAATCTGGGCCAGACAATACCTACTCAGTTCCTGCTGGCCAATTTGGAAGTTATTTAGTTACAGCATTGGATGAGAGAGGTTGTTTTGGAGAAACAATAATCTCTGTAAATGAAGCTACGGTCCCAGCACTAGAAGACGGAACGAGCTTTACTAAATGTATGAATGAAGATATTGAATTAGATGTTAATGTCTTAAACTTAGACCTTCTTGGTGGTGATTTAGAATACACATGGTATTTGAATGGCAATGAAGTTCAATCCGGCTCAAGTGCATACTATACTCATTTAGCTGGCCAAGAAAATGGTACAGTTACAGTAGTAGTAACTGACACCCTTTCTTCCTGTGAATCAGCTACAAGTATTGATGTTGGATACTACATGAATAGTAACTGTGTCGATATGCCACAAGCACTCTCACCAAATGGAGATGGAATGAATGATTGTTTAGAACTTGATCACTTAGAAGATAGAGAAGATATCGTTAAAATTGAAATTTTCAACCGATACGGAGTTAAAATATTTGAAATGAATGACTACATGGATCAATGGTGTGGGCAAAATGCAAGTGACGGAGATGACGGTTCAAATGAACTACTTCCTGTTGGAACTTACTTCTATGTAGTTCAATTTGCTTCAGGAAAAGAACCAAATATCAGTTGGATATACCTTAATTACTAACCAAAATAATAACTAACTATAATGAAAAATTTAGTAATAATTTTATTAATAACATTGTTTTCTGTGCAACTTAACGCGCAACAGGATCCTCAGTACACACAGTATATGTACAACATGAATATTATAAATCCTGCTTACACGGGAACAACAGAAGGCCTAGCCGTTGGTGCATTATATCGTAGTCAGTGGGTAGGACTAGATGGTGGTCCTGAGACTTTTACTTTTAATATTCATTCACCAGTTGGAAAACAGGTAGGATTGGGTCTATCTGTGATCTCTGACCAAATTGGTCCGGTTAATGAAACAAATGCTTATGTAGATTTTTCTTACACTATACCTGTAGGAAATACTACCAAATTAGCATTTGGACTTAAAGGAGGCTTCACATTTCATGATATTGGAATTGCTGAAAGTCAAATTTCTTTAATTGATACAGGAGATCCGTTTTTTGCAAATGCTATTAACGAAACAACTCCAAACATCGGGGCCGGTGTTTATTTTTATAAACCTAATAAATATTATGTATCAGTATCCATGCCTAACATCCTAAATGGAGTCCATCTAGATGCAAATGGAAGAAATATTGGTTCGGAATCAGAGCACTTATTTGCAGCTGCTGGATATGTAATTAACCTTTCTGAAAACTTCAAACTTAAGCCACATGCTCTTTTAAAGTATGCAATGGATGCGCCTGTTAGTTATGACATAAATGCGAATGTATTTATGTATGACCTAGTTGAAGTTGGTGTTGGATACCGTCTAGAAGATTCGTTTAGTGGTATGATTAATTTTCAAGTGTATGACAATTTAAGAATTGGATATGCCTATGACGCCATTCGCTCGGATTTGGATATTGTGACCAACTCCTCTCATGAAATCTTTATTAATTTTGATCTCAACTTCTCAAAAAAAGTTTCAAGATCTCCACGTTATTTCTAATCTAAGTTAAGTAATTACATTATGAAAAATATTATATCAATTTTTAGTATCGCGTTACTAAGTAGTTTCATTTTAACTGCTCAAAGTAACGAAACAAAAAGGGCGGATAAGCATTTCAATAAGTTTGAATTTATTGATGCTGCTGCCGATTATGAAAAATTAGTAGAAGATGGTAAGGGAGATGTTTATGTCTACAGCCAGTTAGCTGAAAGCTACTACAATATATATGAATTCAGTAAAGCGGAAAAATGGTATGCCAAAGTTTTAGAAACCTCAGCAGATCCTGAAATGATTTTTAAATACTCACTAATGCTCAAAGCAGGAGGGAAATACGACGAAGCCAATAAACAATTAGCTAAGTTTGCTTCCATGCGACCAGCAGATCAAAGATCAATAACTTACAAGAGTAACCCAGATTATTTGGAACGAATTCTTGGAAAGGAGAAAAAGTTTAATGTTCAAAGGCTAAAAGATCCTATAAATTCTAAAACATCTGATTTTGGTGGGACTCTCAAAAATGGGAAACTATACATAACATCAGCTAGAAATGACAGAAATAGTAGAAAAACTTATGGATGGACAACAGAAGCATTTTTAGATATTTATACTGCTGATCTAAATGATAAAGGTGAATTTTCAGAGCCATCTGTTATTGAAGAAAATATAAATACAAAATATCACGAAGGAACTGTGAGTTTTTCTCCAGATGGTAATACAATGTATTTTTCACGTGAAAGTTTTTATGATAAAATCTATGAAAAAGATCCTTCAACAAAATACAAAATAAGTGTTTTACATCTTTTCAAATCAATTTTTCAAGAGGGCCAGTGGTCAGAAGCAGAAGCGTTATCATTGAATGGTGTAAACTACTCTGTGAAGAACCCTTCAGTTAGCCCGGATGGTACTACTTTATATTTCGCATCAGATAAATCAGGTGGATATGGGAACTTTGATATTTACAGTGCCCCTATTGATGGTAATGGTTCCGTTGGAGAGGCAACAAACATGGGGCAAAAGCTAAATACCGAAGCTCAAGAAATGTTTCCATTTATTAGTTCTAACAACACACTTTACTTTTCATCGAATGGACATCTTGGCCTTGGGGGGTTAGATGTGTTTTTTACTAAAATTGTTGATGGAAAAGTAGGACCTGTTAGAAATATTGGAGCAGGTGTTAATGATTATGCTGATGATTTTGCTTTTAGTATTAATGAACAAACTCAAGAAGGATTTGTATCATCAAATAGATTAGCAAATGGAGAAGACATGAGCGACGACATCTATTCCATTAAAAAGCTTGAGCCAATTTGTGATGTACTTATGACGGTGACAGTGAGAGATAGTAAAACAGGATTAATATTAGAAGGTGCAGCTGTTAGTATTCAAGATGCTGAAGGCAATATTTTTGGAAACAAGATATCAAATGGGGATGGGGTGATTGAATATATTATTGAATGTGATATTGACACCAAGCTAGTCGGATCTAAAATAAATTACGAAAGCGGATCTACATTAGTTGCTGGAACGAGTGAAGAAGAAGTCTTTACTGAACTATTACTAACTCCTATTGAGGAAATTATACTAGCAAATAAAGTTATCTTAAATCCTATTTACTTTGACTTTGACAAATCAAATATTACTGCAAAAGCAGCATTTGAGCTAGATAACCTAATTCAATTAATGAATAAATACAAATCAATTGTTATAAGCGTAGAATCTCATACCGACTCTCGTGGTTCTAGTTCATACAACTTATCACTTTCTGAAAGGCGTGCAAAATCAACCGCTCAATACGTGATTTCGAAAGGAATTGATGCCTCAAGAATATCAGGAAATGGAAAAGGAGAAACAATGCCAAGTACTGATTGTGGAGGAAGTTGTAACGAAGAAGAGCATCAACTAAATAGACGCTCTGAATTCATAATATTATCTGGAAACCCAAATGACGAGTAGTAATTAATAAACTTAATACTTAAAAGCCTTAGTAATTACTGAGGCTTTTTTAATTTAAAGCACTTTTAACATCATTAACGACAATCCAAAAAGGCCAAAAGGGAGAGAAATCAGAATAAACAAAGAGTACTCTAGATCCTTTCTTTTAGATAATTTTGCATTAAGTATAAGTCGCTTGCGACCACTATAATTTAGCCAGTTCTTAAAGTGAATAAAAAGCGATACTATTATAAAAAGTAACCAGGCATTAGTTCCGTTCATAACGACAACTTTCATTTGATCTAAAAACTTAATAAAAAATGTCCCTAATAATAACATAATCGCTATTTCTACAATAGAAACATAGAACAGAGCTATAGTATTAGCTTTTTGTTTCAAACTAGCTTTGAAACGGTTGAAAACGGTAAGATATAATTGGTTAAAATAATTCATATGCAATAGTATAAAAAAAACTTGTGATTATATTATTGGTTTAAAAAAACTAAACGAATAAACAATAATATGCTTCTTATGAAAATTCTTTATTTTTGCTTATAACTTAAATAAGCCATATTAAATTACTTCCATGACTCAAAAAATTATCTCAGCTACAATTTTTATTTTCACTTTATTGGCAGTGTCAATCACTGAAGCTCAAGAAAATAAGAAATATAAAATTAATACAATAGCATTTTATAATGTTGAAAATCTATTCGATACTATAAACGATCCAAATAAAAATGATGAAGCTAGCCCCATAATGAATTTGAAATCAAATTTGGGTGAGGTTTATAAAAAAAAGATTCAAAACATGGCAATGGTAATTGCCAAAATAGGGGCTGAAGAATCTGAAAATTCACCTGCAATAATTGGTCTTTCTGAGGTTGAAAACAAACTTGTAGTAGAAGATCTAGCGAGGGATCCGTATCTTATTTCAAAAGATTATGGGATAATTCATTTCGATTCTCCAGATGAGCGCGGAATTGATGTAGCTTTATTGTACCAAAAAGCATTGTTTACTCCACTAAGCTCAAGTACTCATGAATTAAAGCTCATAGATGAGAGAAAAGGAACAAGAGATTACACAAGAGACCAATTGCTTGTTAGTGGCTATTTAGAAGGTGATTTGATTCATGTGATTGTAAACCATTGGCCTTCAAGAAGTGGTGGTGAAGAAAAAAGTCGATCAAAACGGGAAGCGGCAGCAGAACTAAATAAAAAACTAATAGATTCGCTTCAATCTAATGACCCTTATGCCAAAATATTTACAATTGGAGATTTTAATGACAATCCCGATGACAATAGTATAAAGAAAATATTAAAAGCCAAAGAAGATATAGAACTTGTTGAGTTCAAAGGGATTTACAATCCTTTGGAGGCTACGTATAAGACAGGTGTTGGCACCAATGCATACAAAGGAGTTTGGTTTCTATTTGACCAAATATTAATAAGCAAACCTCTGCTAAATAATGATTATAGTTCATTTAAATTTTATAAAGCTGGTATATTTAATCCCCCTTTTTTAATAAATAAACAAGGCCCATACAAAGGATTTCCTTTTAGGAGCTTTACATACAAGGACGGTTTCATTGGAGGATTTAGTGATCACCTTCCGGTTTACGTGCAATTAATCAAAGAACTTGATTAATTGCAGCCACGTGTACAAAAAAAAACAGCCTGTTTGTTCGACTGTTTTAGTTATTATTAATTTTCTGTTAATTAGGCCAAACGTTCCACGGAATCCTAGAAAAAATAAGAATTAAAGCTATGCTATAAAAAATAGCAATAGTTTTGTATTTAGGCTTAGAAACCAGTTTCTTTTTATGTTTTGAATAGCCTATAGTAATCAGAGCTACAGCTAAAATATTAATAGTTGGATGCTCAACAAGGTATAGTCGAATATTAGCATTTTTCATGACCTCTCCTACCCCTAAATCACTCCAAAGGTCAAAACGGACAGAGGTAAAATAGAGAATAAGACCAATAAGTAACTGAATATGCGAGACAATTAGAGTAAATAGAGATACTCTAAAAGCATTAGCATCATAGTCCTTATTTGCAAAATACCCGATCGCGGATTTTAATACAGCAGAAATCAGTACAATAAGTACTGAATAGGCCCAGTAGGAATGAATAGTTTGAATCACTATAGCTTGTTTTTAATTTAATAAAGTTAGATTAATCCCATTTGTTCTCCGCAGGCTCGCCTCCCCATATGAGAGTTGCTAAATAAGGGTTGTCAATAAAAGGATTTCTATTACCCTGAGCTGAGTATATGACCGTATTTCTCTGATTTTCAAATTCAGACACTGGATCTTCTAAATTCCAAGTTAGAAAAAGGTCTAAATTCCCTACTGGTGCAAAACTCTCACCATATCTTATATTTAAATACAAGATCATTCGTGCTACATCACCACGCCATTCATCTCCTGGGAACCATTTGTTAGATGAGGTTACAGAATAGTCTCCACTTCCTTCTGCAAAAGCTTTATTACTTCTTGTTGTATTAATGCTAGCATCACATACTCTGAGGTGATAAAGGTCAGTTAATGCAACAGAAGAATTTAATAATGACTGCGGATAAACGTGTTCAGTATTGAACGTCTGAGGTGAGTAGGAATTTGAGCCAGAGGTATATTCTTGCCAATAGCGTGTTTCTCCTGAATACATCAACACCACATTATCAGAAGTAGTTAAGTCTGCATCAGCATCATATAAGTATTGGTGTCTTTGTGTATATGTAAGTATGGTGGTGTGGTTATCCGTAGTATGGGTTGACAACTCATCATACATTATCCCTGAATCCTCAGAAAATTGAACTCCTGTGTAATAATCCACTAAATCTGCTGGAACATTAAATAAAAATGTATCTAAGACAGTAATGTGGACTGTGGCAGATGAGCAAGTATTTTCTGGTGAATCGTCATCACATAAATTATAGGTAAAACTATCAGAACCTACGAAATTTGTTGGAGGTGTATATTGAACAGATCCATCGGAATTTAAAATAGCTACTCCCAAAGTACCCGAACTATCAATAGATAAAAGAATAGCTTCGTCAATTACATTGTCATTATCTAATAGATTAGTAATTAATTTAGTAGTATTCTTAGTGACATTATGGGCATCGTCTTCAGCTACTGGATTTCCTTGATCTGCTACGATTATTGTAACTGTAGCCGTAGAACAATCGGCTGACGAGTCATTACCGCATAGAGTGTAAGTAAAAGAATCTTCACCTACGAAATCAGCAGCAGGAGTATATGTGTAAGTATCATCTCTGTTGTCAACTATAATTCCATTTTCGACGGTAGTTTCATCAAAAGAATCAATATATGCATAGCCTTCAATAGCATCATTTGATAATAAGTTCTCTATATCATAATCAGTATCTTCCAGTGTGTCATAATAGTCATCAACAGCTACTGGCTGGGCGTCATTATCGTTGTTATTGTTATTATTATTGTCTGATGCAGAATTATCGTCAGAACTACAATTGATAAATAGACTGGCAAAAAGGAAGATTGGTATAATTTTTTTCATAATCAAATATATAAAATTAAAGCATAAAGCCATCTATATATAGATGGCTTTATGCTTTAAATAAAAACTGAAATAGATTTGTTAATTAACTACCCACATTCCATCAGTCTTTATAAGGCTCATAGTTTCGTTACCAGTTGCGCCAGTGTATACAACATACTTAAGAACGTATTTTTGTCCTTCTTCCGCAGCAGAATCCATATCGTCTAACAAGACATTAAAAGCTTCTAGCAGCATGCTGTCTGACCAGTAATTAGAACTGTTTGGTCTTCTATCAAAACTTCCAAAATAGCCAACGTTGTCAGCTGGACCTGGGTACAAGCTCATAAATGAATTTGAAATAAAACTAACATCAGCTGATGTTAAATCATATTTTATAGTGTTATCAGGAATCCAATTTTCACCGTCATGACCAAACTGAACTGTTACCTCGATTTCATTTTCATATGGATGAAAGGCTACGCCATCAAAAATAAATGCTGCTGTGAAACTTTTAGTAACGCCTCCGCCCATATACAACTCATACATTGATAGTACGATATCACCAGCACTTAGAGGGCTAAATTGGTAGATATCTAACAAAGCAATAGGAATTTTTATGTCTGCTTCGTCTGAACTTGAGAAATTAGGATAACTTTCTCCCATTGCGGAATACTGGTCTTCAGTAAATCCAGTGAATTTTATCCAATTTCCATCTTCATAAGCAAAACCATTTGTTAGAGTACTCACACTACCAGAGTAATAGTCATATCTTAATGAAATAAAATCTCCTTCACTAGGATTTGGATATTCTGCGGCTAGGAAGCTATATATATGCCCACTACTTGAAAAGTTTCCATATGTCTGACCTGTAATAGCATTACATTCTGCAGCAGATATTTCTCTAATTTCAGACTCATATGTTGAAACTGGATTGTACACATTAAACGATACTAATGCACTTGAACCAAGTCCCCACACAGGGAAAATATCAGATAGTAAACTAGGAATCATTTCCTTAGCATCTTCAGTAGAATTAAAGTTACCATAGTTTAAATTTAAATCATCATAATCATCATCGGTAAGTGTGTAAACTGCATCACCAACAATTGGGCCTGCTTGTGCATCTAATTCATTATAGATGTCTTCATTAGGACTACAACTTGTTGTTGCGATTCCTAAAATTGCTAAAACATAAATTATTTTTTTCATTATTTTATTTTTTTAGAAGTTAAGTTTTGCGCCTAAGCTGAATGTTCTTCCGTAACCATAATACACCAATGCTGTATTAGAAACAGATCCAGATCCATCTCTAGCATCTGAAATGTATTCAGTATCAAATACGTTATTCATACGAGCTGTCATTGTTGTTTCAAAAGGCCCCAGGTCAAATGTGTGACTTATTACTGTATCAAACAAACCGTACTCGGGCATCATCCATGCATCTGGAGCTCCTTGAGTACCTCTTCTGCTAGGATCAAAATCAGCATAAAGATTTGCATAATAATTATAGTCGACAATAAATTTTGTTTTAGGAGTTAATTTATAATTAAGCCCTAGAGCCATTGTTGTTTGTGCCGCATCTGCAACGTGTAAACCTTCAATGTACAAGTTTACAGTATCAACAACTTCTTGATCTTCATTTGTGATTTGGACATTTTCAACGTTACTATCCCATCTCCAATCACCAATTGAAGCCATTCCTGTGATTTTTAATTTTTCTGATGCTCTATATACAAAATCTAGTTCAAGACCCTGGTGAACGGCATCAACACCCAATATATTTGCAACAGCAAATGTACCGTCTGGTTGTTGGAAACCCTGTGTCTCTGTTCTGTCTCTCCAGGCTGTGTGATATAGATTCACATTAGCAGATAATTTACCAGATCTGTAACCATATCCTAATTCAAAACTAGTAATTTTTTGATTTTCTGCATCTGCATTTATTGACTCATTATTGAAGTTCAAGAATACAGCATCAAAACCTGCAGCTTTTTCAAAGTAACCAATGTTTGCAAAAACATTATGGTTCTGATTAATTCTATAGTTAGCACCCCCTTTAGCACTATACCCTAAAAAATTATAAGTATCCGTAGTTTGTAATGGATCTGAGTCTAGGTAATTAAAGTAATCTACTCTTTGGTAAGAGGTATTAGATATTGCCAAAGAAATAAAAGTGTTAAAGCTATCATTAACATCATATTCTAACTGGCCGAAAGCACCGAGCCAGCCTACATTTCCGTCGTTATTATAACTTCTTTTGTCTCCAACTTGCAATGCACGGTTAGGATTATTTTCATCATTATTATCTAGAAAATATTGCCCTCCTAGAAGATCTGTAACAGTCTGGTAATGCTTACCAGTATAGCTTCTAGCGTCTAATCCAGCTAATAAAACGAGATCGTCCGAAAGGTCAAGTTTATATGTTGACAAGGCACCGTACCAGTTGTGATCATTGTGAGAGGCTCTTAAAATTGTTTCAGACCCTAGCGCTCCTCTTGCTATGTTCTCATCCACAATTTTGTCAAAATCTAAAGTTCCATACAAACCATCTCTATAATCACTGTATCCTGATCCATCCATTATGAACTTATTCATACCGGCAGTTCCGCCTCCACCACCAGAACCAAATGAAGCATACAATACAGTTGATAAACTAGATTTCTCATTAATTGTCCAGTAATGATTTAAAGAAATTTGTGGCTTGTTGTAAAAGTTATCTTCTTGGTGAGTAACTTGTCCATTTTTGTAGCCCCAATCTGAATTGAATTTTCTACCTCTTTCAGCATTTCTGAAAGTCTCAATTAGATGTCTATTTTGTCTTTGTCCGTGACGTTGTTTAGCTCCGAATACAGAAAAAGCTAGTTTATGTTCATCATTAATCTCTTTTGATAAATTTAAAAAGTATGAAATCCCACTGAACTCTGTTCCGTCTACGTAACCATTACCTCTTGTTCTAGCAAGAGAGACTGTAGTTGCAAGTCCACTGTCCAAGACTCCTGTTGAATACGTTGCGCCTATCTTCTCATAACCATCATTTGCAATTGAAGAAAATACACTACCTCCAGCTTCAACATCAGTTGTTTTAGTAATAATATTAATTGTCCCACCAATTGAAGGTACTGCAACTTTGGAAGCTCCAAGACCTCTTTGAACCTGCATTGAAGACGTAACATCTCCTAATCCAGCCCAATTGGACCAGTATACACGGCCATTTTCCATGTCATTAACTGGAATACCGTTTATTAATACTGCAACGTTTTCAGAGTTAAATCCTCTAAGATTTATTCTACCATCACCATATCCACCACCTGCTTTTGTAGCGTAAACACCTGGAGTTGATTTTAAAATTTCTGGAAATTCTTGAGTTCCAAGTTTTAACTCAATCTCAGCCGCCTTAATTGTAGATACGGCTACAGGAGTTTTTCTATCAATTGCTACAGATGCAAAAAGTTGAACTTCTTCTAAACCTAATTCATTTGTTTCTAAAGATATGACCCCTAAGTCACCACTTTGCGAAAATGATACTGTGTATGATACATACCCCACATATGAGACAATAAGCTCCCCTGAAGAGTTCAATGTTTTCATTTCGAAGTTCCCGTCAAAATCAGTAGAGACTCCGTTTGCGGTTCCTTTCTCAATAATTGTTGCTCCTGGCAAGGGATCTTGATTATTCGCATCTTGAACAACCCCTGAAACAGGTCCTTGAGCCATGACTGTGAAGCCACAGATCATTAAAGCAAAGTTAAAAATTTGTTTGATTTTTTTCATAATTTGAATTATGTTAAATTAATTTTAAAATTAGTTAGTGTAAATTTAAGTATAATTATTCTCAAATCGTTAGTTGAACAACTAAAATTGTGCACAAAAAAACCCTCAAAGATTGAGGGTTTTTTTATTTCTTATATGATTAAATTTTAGAATCTGTATTGTAAACTTGCATTCCAAGTTGTACCATTTCCGTAGAAATACCCATAAGCATCTCCCTGGCTGATAAACTCTTCATCCAATAAATTATAAACGTTAGCTCTAAACATCACTGCGTGGTCGTTTACATAAAATTTATAAGACATTCCTAAATCAACTAAACCATAGGAGTTTAATTTTTCAGAAGAATACTCTACTCCATCAACGCCTGCCTGAACAGCATCTTCCACATCTACAAACCCATAGAAGTTACCATACTGGTTGTAGTTAGTGTATAATGTCATCATTGGAGATACTTTCCAGTCAATTCCTAAACCAAAAGATGTTTGTGGTGCTTGACCAACTTTAACTCCGGAGAGATTAATATCCCCGCTGTCAATTAACTCAGATGTTTCATCATCAAATTCCTGGAATGGAGTTGAATCTTTATATTTCCAGTCTCCAAGTGATCCATAAAAACTATATGTAAGTGCAGATGCCATTGGATTATATTGAACGTCAAACTCAAAACCTGTATGGATCTGTGTTACGTCATTAAATCTAAAGAATGTTAAATCCCCAGCAGAATTTTCTCCTCCAAAGGATAAAAATCGGTTACCCCATTCCGTACTGTAAAGGTCTAGATTAACTTTTATCTCGTCACCCGTGTAACGGTAACCAGCTTCAAAACCAATAATTTCTTCATTTTCAATATCTGTATCAACCAAGTCATTGCTGTATCGTACATTATCAAAAATATTATCTAAGAAAGGTTGTCTTGAGTAAAGTCCCCCGTTAGCAAATACGGCATGTGCACCATCATCGCTAGTAAAAGAAACACCACCTTTAACATTATATCCTGTTTTGTTAACTTTTTCTGAATCTCCTGAGTCCCCAAAATCACGTCCACCATGTCTTTGGTAAGACTGCGTAGATAGAGCCCCTTGAAGGAAAGCAGAAAATTCATTTACTGAGTACTCAACTTGTCCAAATCCACCAACGTAGTTGATTGTTTCAGAATAATCATATGCTATTCTTTGACCTGAATCTGCTGAGTCAAATAAAGCAGACCATGGGTCAGCTTCAAATGATTCCGTTACTACATATCCATCTGGTCTTGAAGAACCATATGTGTCAGCATATCCGTTAAGACCAAAATAGTCTACAACTTGTCTGTGGTGTTGCCCTGTGTAAGTTCTAGCATCAGCTCCAAAGTTATAAGTAAATGCACCACCATTGTCTATATTTAAATTAATAACAGAACCATACCAGTTGTGGATATTCATTGACCCTCTTCTTAAGTAAGAATCGTTATAGTTCCCATTACCATTTGAATCAGCATTAGCAATGTTTTCTGTTTCAATCGCATCAAAATCAATTTCATGAGCAAGACCAGTACCTGCAGATTCATCATCTCCATATCGGACACGACCTCTTCCATAACCTCCAGTACCACCACCACGGCCCCAAGAACCATATAATACAGTGGATAAATCCATAGAATCGTTTATGTTAAAATCCCAGTTGATATTAGCGATTGGTTTGTGATAAAAGTTACGTCTTTCTGTAAAACGTTCTCCGTTGTAAAAACCAGTGTTTCTATTGGCTTTAATACCATTTTGTTGGTAAAACTCCTTACTTTTTGAAAAGTTTTGATCATGCCATTGTGGAGACCCAGTTAGCAAGAAGTTTAAGCTATGCTTTTCATTGAATTTTTTTCCAACAGAAAAGAAATAAGTTTGCCCTTGACCAGCAGTACCTACTGCATATTTTCTATGAGCTTGCCAGTGGTCTAATAGCACTGAATAGGCCCATCCGTTATCTTGAAGACCAGAATTATAAGAAGCTGTAGTTTTGATGTAACTGTCATTACCTGACATGTAACGTACGTAGCCACCTTGCTTTTTGTCTGTTGTTTTGGAAACAATATTTACTGTACCACCAACAGATGAGATAGCAAGTTTAGATGAACCTAAGCCTCTCTGAACTTGAACGGCGTTAGCTACGTCAGACATTCCTGACCAGTTTGACCAGTACATTTTACCATCTTCCATTCCATTGATTGGTTGTCCGTTTAGTAAAAATGCTGTGTTAGATTGTGAGAATCCACGAGTAAACACTTGACTGTCTCCAAATCCACCTGCTTGGTTTGATACATAGATCGATGGTGTGTTTTTGAAAGCTTCAGAAAACTCTACGTTACCTACAGCCCTTTGTTGAATTGTAGATGCTTTAATTGTGGACACAGCTACTGGTGTTTTTCTATCCGCAGCTAAATCAATGACTCCAGATCCTACCAAAACGATTTCATCCATTTCTACATAAGTGGAGTCGTTTGGTGTTTCGGTTTGAGCAATCGCTATTGATGATCCCATAAATAGAACTGCAAATAAAAATAATTTTGTAATTTTTTTCATAATTTAAATTATATTATTAATTGTTTAATTAGTTAGTGCAAAAATAGTGATAATTATCTTTTATTAGCATGTTTTGTATTGAAAACAGCTTAAAAAAGTAATTGAGTTCGTTGTGAAACTTATAAAATAAGATGTGATAAACTAGCTAATATTAACAAATTACGATTTTATAGTCTGCTATTCTTGTAATAATTTAAAAGATTGGATGTTGAAGCGTCATGACTAAGCGAGGAATCAGAGTCAAATTCATTCAAAATTTTATTGGCTAGTTGTTTACCTAATTCAACCCCAAATTGATCATAACTAAAAACATTCCAAAGAACTCCTTGAACAAATATTTTATGTTCATACATAGCTATTAATTTACCCAAGCTTTCAGGTGTTAATTGCTTAATAAAAATAGTGTTGGTTGGTTTATTCCCTTCAAATACTTTGAAAGGGACAATGGCTACTTCAGTCCCTTCCAAAAGAACCTCGGCTTTAGATTTGCCATTTAGAAGAGCTTCTGTTTGTGCTATGAAATTAGATATTAATTTATCATGATGGTCTGAGTTACCATGAAGTGAATTAGCAAAACCAATGAAATCCGCAGGAATTAATTTTGAGCCTTGGTGGATTAATTGAAAGAAGGCGTGTTGAGAATTTGTTCCTGGCTCACCCCATATTAAATTTCCTGTCTGATAGTTGACTTTATTTCCAGAACGGTCAATACTTTTTCCATTGCTTTCCATAATTGCCTGTTGAAGATAGGTTGCAAATTGATTTAAATACTGAGTGTAGGGGATAACAGCCTCGCTTTCAGCATTAAAAAAGTTATTATACCATATACTCAAAAATGCTAAAATCACTGGAATATTAGTTTCAAATTTCTCTTGTTTAAAATGAAGATCCATTTTATGAGCTCCATTTAGCAGCGAATCAAAATGATCATACCCAACTGCTAGGCTAATACTTAATCCAACTGAGCTCCACAGTGAGAAACGTCCGCCTACCCAGTCCCACATAGGGAAAATATTAGAAGTTTCGATGCCAAAGGCTTTAACTTTTGATATATTGGTTGAAACAGCTACAAAATGCTTGGCAATATCAGTTTGTGTTCCGTGTTTTAAAAACCACTTTTTAATGGTAGTTGCGTTTGATAGAGTTTCTTGAGTCGTAAATGTTTTAGATACTATAACAAAAAGTGTTGTTTCTGGATCAAGACTTTTTAAGACTTCGTTGACATGATCACCGTCCACATTACTTACATAGTGTGGCTTTAAGTGATTGCCATAAAAAGACAACGAATCAACTACCATGGCGGGGCCTAAATCAGATCCTCCAATTCCTATATTTACAATGTCTGTGAAGGGTTTATCTGTGTAACCTTTTTTTGTGCCATCTATGATAGCTTTTGAAAAAGTTTTAATATTTAACTTAACTTTTTGGATTTCAGGGATTACATTTTTACCCTCAAAAAAAACTTCAGCTTGAGAAGGGGCTCGGAGTGCGGTGTGTAGAACCGCTCTACCTTCAGTTTGATTTATAATATCTCCATCAAAATACTTAGAAATAGCATCCTCAAGTTTTAATTCTTTTGCTAGTTCTTTAAAAAGCATCAATGTCTTTGATGTGATTCTGTTTTTAGAGAAGTCTACGTAAAAATCCTCCCACTCTATTGTAAATTCATCTGCACGATTAGGATTTTCTTTAAACCAGGTCTTCATTTGAGACTCTTTGATAGCCTCATAGTGCGCTGATAATTTAGACCACGCTTTAGTTTGCGTTGGATTGATTGAATTTAATGCCATTATTTGGTTTTAGTATAATAAATTTATTGAGTCTAACTGCTTTTTTAATGGTGCCGTAAAGGCCTCAAAGTCTGATTTTAAATTTGGAGATAAGGCTTCTGCCTCGGGAAGCTTTTGGCGGAGTGGATCTACTTGCCTTCCGTTTTTCCAAAAACGATAACAGACATGGGGACCTCCAGAGTTTCCAGTCATTCCCACCTTGCCAATAACGTCACCTTGCTTAACGTAATCTCCTACTTTTACTAAGCGTTTACTCATGTGTAAATACTGAGTGCTATAGGTGGCATTATGTCGAATTTTGACGTATTTACCATTTCCACCTCTTTGCGTTGACTCTATCACGGTCCCATTAGCAGTCGCTAAAATTGGAGTACCAATTGCCGCTGCAAAATCTGTTCCTCTGTGAGGGCGTATCTTGTTTCCATAATAAGCGATTCTACGTTTCAGATTAAATCTGGAGGAAATTCTACTAAACTGAACTGGTGCTTTTAAAAAAGCTTTACGCAAACTTTTAGCGTTTTCATCGAAATAATCAGTACTGTTTTTGGTAGCTTTATTTATATAGTTAAACGCATAAAAGGAGTCTTTTTTATGTTCAAAAAATGCAGCCTCTATAGTTTCGATACCTGCATAAATACTATCATCTACAAAGCGCTCCTTATATATTACTTTAAAGTTATCCCCTTCTTGTAATCTAGTGAAATCGATTGTCCAAGCATAAATATCATCAGACATATCATAAATAAGCTGAGTGGGAAGCCCTTGCGCTTCCATTGTTTCAGAAAGAGAGCTTTCTATGATCCCAAATGCTTCTTTTTCTATTATTTTAACCGGATTTCTATCTATGTATGCGATAATTGAGTCACAAAACTCAACAACTAAATATTCAATCTTATTGAGTTCATATATAAATACTAGGGGGGTTCTAGCGGAGTCTTTAGAATATAAAACAGTGAATGGCTTTCCAATCCTTAGCTTACGAACATCAAAAACACCCTTAGTTTTTTCAGCAATGTTATGAATCTGTGGATAAAATAAATGATTTCTTTCTAAAAGGACCCCAAAACTATCTCCGCTTCTAACGGTATCGTTGACCACCATATAGTTATTAAGGTTGTATCCAAATTTAAAATAGTCGTTATGGACTGTGACAACTGGAGTATCTTCCTCAGACCCATAAATAGAACACCCCTTGACAACTAGGCTGTATAAAAAGAATATTACCATCCACGAGATGAAAACTGTTTTTAATAAATTAAAATACTTTTTATTAATCAACTTCATTACCCCAATTTTCTTTTTCAATTTGACTCCAAAGTTCAGGAAAAAATATTCGTTTTTGGTATTTAGGATGCATATATTTTTGCCAATCACTTCCGCCAGTAGCAACTCCATCGCCTTCTTTACCCGTAATGTAATATTTAGCCGCATTATAATGAGCCATAACCCAAGTCACATTAACTGTGTAGTCATAGTGTCGCATGGCAGCAATTAATGATGTGTTTTGCTGGTCTTCTAGAGAAAGTTCTTTAAACTTAGAGCCTAAATTTTGAGTATTATAGACTTTCATAAATGTAATAAACTCTTCTTTGTAACGATTCTCAAAATTAGATAATAATGAAGATTTTTGCCCAGTTTTATGATTTTTTCCTGCTGCTTGCCAATACAAATGCTCAAAAGCATGCTCGAATGGAGTATCTCTGTCAATACTATCTCGAAAACGAATATCTATTAGGTTGATTAGTTCAGTTGACGCAAATTCTATTTTACGGTATTGAGCACTTTGAAATCCACTTGCAGGGGTTAAGGTATGCCTAAATTTATTATATTGAGCTACATCCATTCCTTCTCGCATAACATTAAATGAAGTTGTTAGCATGTCAAAATAACGACTGATTCGCATTAGCTTCTCTTTAAAAATATCAACATTTAAAAAATCAACCTCAGCTACTTGTTTTATTTCCCAAAGAATCATTTTAAAGATCAACTCGTTGATTTGATGGTAAGCAATGAAAACCATTTCATCAGGAAGATTCGTACGTTGAATCTGTAGCCCTAATAGGGCATCAGTGTGAATATAGTCCCAATAGGTTATAGAATTACTGTGTAATAAACCTTTAAGATGTGTATCACGATCTTGGTTAATTAATTTGTATTTGGCGTCAAGTTCCTGTAATAATTTATCTGCTATAGGTTTATCTTTCATTTTTTTAAAATTGGATTTCGAAAGGGTGCTTAAGTCCTCTTAAAGCGACTAGGTCCGCTCTTAACGAGCCCACATCAAGGTTTGCACTAATCTTAACTGGAATTTTATTTGCGTCTGCTGTAACCCACAGCGTTAAACTTTCTTCATCTTTAAAAACACGCCCTGCCATTACATAAGGTCTGAACTTTATACATTTAATCTTTCCAAAACTTGTTTTAATTGATTCCTGACCTAAAAACTTTAGTTTAAATGGAAAAGTTTCGCTGTCAAAAAAAACATTTAATTTAACAATATCTCCTTTTTTTAATAATTCTGTTTCGTAATTATTTCTAAGAAAATAATAGGCAGATACAAGGTCTTGGATGTCATTTTTAATATTAACTGAAGATTTTGATTGCTCTTTAATGTCGTTAATATACGCTTTGTTCTGTTTACGATCGAAATCAATAATTCGGTTTTTGGTGTAGCCGCCTTCGTAAGTATTTCTAACAAACTTATATGGCAGTCCTGTATGCAGATCAAAATGACTTTCATAATGGTCCTTAACTTTATAAAATAAGTCTAAAGGCCCAGTAGTCCATCCTTTTGCAACAACCTTATAAACAGGTGTTTTTTTATAAACATCATCAAAAACTTCAAGAGTGGCGTTGCCGCCCTTTAACCATCCGCTATAGCTCAGTTTGAATTTCAGCCATTCGCCAGCCTGAAATGAAGATGTACCTTGTGCTGCTAAAAACTGATAGCAAAATAAAAATAGGAAAATTAATCTAAATTTTTTCATGTTGAGTTGAGACCATATTACTTACATAACATTTACAAATTTGCAATTATTATTTGAGACAATAAAATGAATCCATAATAAGAATTTATAAATATATCTAAGACTAACTTTTCATCCATTAGCACTAAAACCAATACCCAAAATTAATAAGATATGCAGAGTAACTTGTGTCTGGACTCCAATTATATTTTATCTCAATAGGGCCAAAGAAAGTTTCAAGTCCATATCCGACAGAGTATCCACTATAATTTAGAACTTCCATCCATTCACTCTCTAAAAAAATATTATCTCCAATGTTAGCAAAGTTTAGAGACGCATTAATGTGATGGTTGTTAAATAACTCATAATCAATAGTCGCATATGTTTTTGTGAAGCTATCACCCGATAATGAGAAGTAATCATATCCAAAAAATGAAAAATAATTATTTATATTGTTATATGCGTAGCCTCCTAAACCAAAATCAAGGGACTTTATTTTTGTGCTTCCTATTTTAACTCCAGACTGAGCTCCAAAAACAAATGACCAATTTTCAAAAACACTAAATGCCTTTGCAATATTTAGTTTTAAATATGAAAACTGGGAATTATCTGCATTCATTCCAGTAGAAGAAAGAAAAAGCTGAGCATTCCCTTCAACAAATGTTCCGGTTTTTGGATAAAACTTATCATCAAAAGTGTCAAACTTGATAGCTCCAATCATACTAAAAAAGTTACTATCTTCAAAAACATATGAATCCGTATTAAGCTGTAACGGGTTAAAGAAATTATCTTTTGATGAGATCTTTAGCTTTTTAAGCTCTACTCCAACTTTAATTGATAAATCTTTTTGAACTAAAGTCTCTATGAAAAATTGGTTTGTTAAATCTGATATGGACACGTCGACCTTTTCAGAACCTGCAAAATCGTTATTATTAAAAAACGAAGGGTTTATATTGTCCTTAATTAAATTGTAATTTGAGTTAACTCCAATACTCCAATAAAAACCTTTATCTATATAATAGTCAAAATTGTACCTGGGGGAATCTCCAAATATAAAGTCTATTGACAAGACATCGTTTTTTAATAAAAGTTGCTTTTTTGTTAAGTTTAGTAATACAGCACTATTAAAAAGTTGATCATAATGCAATCCAAATCTGATAAAAGCCGTGTTTTTAGCCTCGACTAACTGGGCATTAAAATCATAACGATCTCCAATTGGAGTGAATTTATACAAAAAACTATCAAAATTATTTGTTGCTACTAAATTGTTGACCCCTTTCCCTACGTCTTCATAGCTTATAGTTTCCCCGTTTCTAAACCTAAGTTTACCTCTAACATAAGAAGATGTATATTTTTCGAGTCCGGATACTCTTATTTTTTTTATGTTGATTTCATTATAATTGGGCAACTCTAAGGATATTTTTTTAAATTCTTGTGCATTTGCAATAGAACTTAACTTGTCTAAGAATCTTAAAGCTTCTTTTTGGCCCTCTTCAATGATTTGCTCACTTTCGTTAAATGAAATTATTGAGAAATCGGTAACGTCAGGTTTGATATAAATATCTGATAATCTTGACTTTTCCTTTAAGTTTTCTAAAGCTCTAAAATTATTAATTTGAAGCATAATGTTGGAAGCTGAGTTAAGATCTTCGTGCTGAAAAAGATCATCTTGAACATCAACTCCAATTATATAATCTAAGTTTTTTGTCAATAATCCTTCAATTGGAAAATTATTTGTTATACCTCCATCCATCAATAATTTATTTTCTAATTTGACAGGCTGAAATAGAGTTGGTAGGGCACTACTAGCTGCGATAGCCTGTGCTAAATTTCCTTTATCTAGAACAACTTGTTCTCCAGTTTGAATGTCTGTAGCAATACAATAAAATGGAATCGGTAGCTTTTGAAAATTATCAATCCCACTAACACCTATTGTTAATTTCGATAACAAATTAAATACATTTTGGCCCTTAGAGATTGAAGATGGCAACTGTATTTTAAACTTATTAAATGGCAGAGTTAACGCATACTTTTCAGCATTTTTTCTTTCGTAAAATGTTTTTGAATTTCTAGGCACTTTATCGCTTATCAATAGTTCAAAACTAGTAGATCTAACAATAGAATCTAACTGATTGCCAGTGTAACCAGAGGCATATAATGCTCCAACTACTGCCCCCATACTTGTCCCAGCTACATAGTCGACACGTACACCCAGACTATCTAATGTTTTTAACACCCCTATATGAGCCAAGCCTTTAGCCCCACCCCCACTGAGCACTAAACCTACAAGGGGGTTATCTCTTTTTTTTTCTTGAGAAAAACCAGAAGAAAAAATAAATACAAAAACTAAAATGAATAATTTATTCACGCGGATTATTTTGATAATAATTATAAATAATTAAAGCTTTTGAAGCTCCCACTACATGTTCTAATTCATCAAGTTTAGCGAATGAAACGCGCTGAACAGATTTAAACTTTTTTAGCAACTCTAAGATTGTTTTCTGACCAATCCCAACTATAGATTCTAATTCAGAATTTAAGGCTGTTTTGCTTCGTTTATTTCGGTGATGCTCAATCCCAAATCGATGAGCCTCATTTCTAAGTTGCTGAATAATTTTAAGTGTTTCACTTTTTTTATCTAAATATAAAGGAATTGGATCACCTGGATAGTATAATTCTTCTAAACGTTTTGCAATTCCAATAATTGCTATTTTGCCTCGTAGCTTTAAGGCTTCTAAACTCTTTAAAGATGCGGATAATTGTCCTTTGCCTCCATCAATTATTACTAACTGTGGTAGTGGCTTGTTTTCCTTTAATAAGCGCTTATAGCGTCTGTAAACAACTTCAGTCATTGAAGCAAAATCGTCTGGTCCTTCAACGGATTTGATGTTAAAATGACGGTATTCTTTTTTACTAGGTTTGCCATTTTTAAAAACCACACAAGCAGCTACAGGATGTGTACCTTGAATATTTGAGTTGTCAAAACACTCTATGTGTGTGGGTATTTCTGAAAGTCTAAGGTCTGATTTCATTTGGGCCATAATACGTCCTTCGTGCCGCTCAGGGTCTGTAATTTTAATTTGTTTTAATTGATCCAAGCGATGGTATTTAGCATTACGTATTGACAACTCCATTAACTTTTTTTTATCCCCTACCTTAGGAATTGTAATTTTAAAATCAGGGCCTAAATCCACTTCAAAAGGCACGTATAATTCATTAGATTCTAGAGAAAATCTTTGACGAATTTCTGTAATAGCAAGTTCCAACAAGTTTTGATCGCTTTCTTGAAGTTTCTTTTTAATTTCCAATGTATGAGAACGGATAATTGCACCATGTGATAGTTGTAAAAAATTTACATACGCAAAACCCTCATCACTAACTATACTAAAAACATCTACATTGCTAATCTTTGGGTTTACAATCGTTGATTTAGCCTGGTAGTTTTCTAAGATTTGTAATTTTTCTTTCAAAGATTGAGCCGCCTCAAACTCCTGTCTATCAGCATATGATTTCATTTGAATTTTAAAAACGTTTATAGAATTCTTGAAATTACCTTTTAAAATTTCACGAATCGTTATTATATTATCTTGATAAGAAGATTCGTGTTCTTTAGCTTCACAAGCTCCTTTGCAATTTCCTAAATGATATTCTAAACAGACCTTGTATTTACGGCTGTCAATTTTTTCCTCAGAAAGATCGTACTTGCAAGTTCTTAGAGGAAAAAGACCTTTTATAAGATCCAAAAGTGTGTATACGGTCTTAATACTGGTGTAGGGACCAAAATATTCAGATCCATCTTTTATTAACCGACGTGTATGAAACACCCTAGGGAAACGCTCATTTTTTATACAAATCCATGGGTAGGACTTATCGTCTTTTAAAAGTACATTATAGCGGGGTTGGTACTTCTTAATTAAATTGTTTTCTAATAGTAATGCATCCGTTTCACTTTCGACAACAATATGTCTAATATCAATAATTTTTTTTACTAGAACGTTTGTCTTTCCATAATCATGAACTTTATTAAAATAAGATCGAACTCTATTTTTTAGGTTCTTAGCTTTACCGACATAAATCACTGCACCTGAAGAATCATAAAACTGATAAACGCCAGGTGTATTTGGTAAGGTTTGTAATTGAATTTCAATACTAGAGATACTCATTAATTCAAAGGTATATTAATTCAGACGATTGTAAAAGTTGAATTTGCATTTTTACTATCTTGCAGGTGTAAAACACATTAAATGTCATGAATATTGTAATATTATCACGTAATAAAGAGCTCTATTCAACCAGAAGATTGGTTGAGGAGGCTGAAAAAAGAAACCACTTTGTTGAAGTAATAGACCCTTTAAATTGTGACTTAATTATTGAAAACGAAAAGCCAACTATATTATACAAGGACAAATATCTCGACTATGTAGATGCAATTATTCCGCGGATTGGAGCCTCAGTAACCTTTTATGGATGTGCAGTTGTTAGGCAGTTTGAAATGATGAATGTGTTTTCATCTGTTTCATCGGACGCCATTGTAAGGTCTAGAGATAAGCTCCGAAGCTATCAACGTCTTTCCAAGGCAGGAGTTGACATGCCAAAGACAGTGTTTACTCATTATTCTAAAGATATTGAAAATCTTATTGTGAAAGTAGGAGGCACACCTGTTGTAATAAAACTACTGGAAGGGACTCAAGGAATCGGAGTGATTTTAGCAGAAACAAATATTGCTGCAGAGTCTATTCTTGAAGCTTTTAATGGACTTGAAGCTAGAGCTTTGATTCAAGAATACATCGGGGAGGCAAAAGGTGCAGACATCAGGGCTCTAATAATTGATAATCGTGTAGTGGGTGCAATGAAACGACAAGGGAAAGAGGGGGAGTTTAGATCAAACTTGCACAGAGGGGGAACCTATAAACAGTGTAAGTTAAGTGAAGAGGAAATAAGGATTGCCCTCAAAGCTGCTCGTGAACTGAAGTTGTCGATCTGCGGAGTTGATTTATTACAATCCAATAGGGGTCCTTTAATTATGGAAATTAATTCGACTCCTGGACTTGAGGGCATCGAAGGTGCTTCCAAAAAAAATATAGCACAATCTATTATAACCTATATTGAAAGAAATGGACGTTAATAATATTAAAACAAAATAAGTGTTAAACAAAAAACACCTAAGGGCAGAAATAAAACAACGTCGTCATAATTTAAGTTCGGAAGAAATTGAAGACTTTAGTCTTCAAATATCTAACTTAATTATTAACCTTCCGATTTGGGAATACTCGTTTTATCATACTTTTTTGAGTATAAAATCTCTTAAAGAGGTGAATACAGAGCCTCTCTTGGCGATACTATTTGGGAAAGACAAAAACATTGTTGTCTCAAAAACTAATTTTGAGACGCGTACAATGTCCCATATATTATTACAAGATAATACCATATTGAAATTAAACCCTCAAAATATTCCAGAACCAGATGATGGAATTGAAATAAGCAGTAAGCAGATCGAAGTCGTATTTGTTCCTTTAATGGCATTTGATGAACTAGGTAATCGAGTTGGCTACGGTAAGGGGTTCTATGATATATTCTTGAAAAAATGCTCCAAGAATACTTTAAAAATTGGACTTTCTTTTTTTGAAGCTGAAAACTTTATCATTGAAAACACTTCTCACGATGTTGCTTTGGATTATTGTATAACTCCAAATCAGGTATATTCTTTTTAATCAATTATTCTTTTGAAAACACTTTTTTGTTAAAGAATAAAAGAAACCCTATTCCAGTACTTATAGCCACATCAGCAATATTAAATACAGGGTCAAAGAACGAAAAGTATTGGCCTCCAACGAATGGAATCCACTGAGGTAAGGCTCCTTTAAACATTGGAAAGTATAACATGTCTACTACATTTCCATAAAACAAGCCACTGTAGCCATTTGAAGGAAAAAATGATGCAATTTTACCTGAACTACTATCAAAAAAAAGACCATAAAAAACTGAATCTATTATATTTCCTAACGCACCCGAAAAAACCAATGTAATCGAAATAATCAGTACTTTAGAGGCCTGTTTTTGAATACTTTGAAACAACCAGTAACCAATTCCACAAACTGCAAATAACCTGAAAATTGACAAGAATAGCTTTGCATTTGAGTCAGTAATATAAGAAGAGATATCACTTAATTTAGCACCCCAAGCCATACCTTCATTTTCAATAAAAAAAATTTTGAACCAATCAAAAACTATGAGCTCTTGCCCTAACTCAAAGTGGGTTTTAATATATATTTTTGAGGCTTGATCAAAAAATAGAATGATCGCTATTAATAAGAGTACCTGTTTCTTGGACATGTTATTTTTGCATGTTCTTTGCTTCAATACTCAATGTTGCATGTGGAACTAGCTCTAAACGTTTTTTATTAATTAACTTTGCTGTAACTCTACAAATTCCATAAGTTTTATTTTCGATCCTAATCAATGCATTTTTTAAGTCTCTAATAAACTTCTCTTGTCGTATCGCTAACTGGGAATTTGACTCCTTACTCATTACCTGACTACCTTCATCAAATGCTTTGAATGTTGGAGATGTATCTTCAGTACCATTATTATGGTCGTTCATATAAGCACTTTTAATTAATTCTAAATCATGCTGAGCTTTATCTATTTTTTGATGAATAATAGTTCTGAATTTTTCCAAATCTTTATCAGAGTATCTACTTGTATTTTCTATTGACATAATTACTTAAATTTTTGGATGTGCAACTTACTGTTAACTGCGTCAAAGGAAATTTCAATACCTTTATCTAGTTGCGGCACTAACTGTAAATTATCCGTTAATGTTTCTATTTTTATATAATCTAAATTTAATCTTATAGCATCTTCAAGACTTTCATCTACCTGTAAAAAAACCTCTATTCGATCTGTTACTCGAAAGCCAGAATCTTTTCTTAAGTTTTGAATTCTATTAACCAGTTCTCTGGCAATACCTTCTGCTTTAAGCGTGTCCGAAATAGTAACATCTAAGGCTACAGTGACTGCGCCTTGATTTGCAACTAACCAGCCTTCAATGTCTTGAGAGGTTATCTCTACATCATCAGATTGTAATCTAATACTTTTCCCATTAATTTCAATCTCCAAAACACCTTTTTCTTCAATTTCTTTAATATCCTGCTCTTGAAGTTTTTGGATAGCATTCGAAATTAACTTCATGTCTTTGCCAAAACGAGGACCTAGAGCCTTAAAGTTGGGTTTAATTTGTTTAACTAGTATATCAGATGCATCTTCAAGAAGCTCAACTTCTTTTACATTAACTTCGTGCTTAACCAGATCAGAGATGGCTAGGATTTCTTCTCTTTGAACAGAAGAATTCACTGGAATCATTATCTTTTGTAAGGGCTGTCTAACTTTAATTTTTTCTTTGGCGCGTAAAGAAAGTACAAGTGATGAAATTGTTTGCGCTTGACCCATTTTTCTCTCCAGATCTTTATTGATAAGTGAAGCGTCTACCAAAGGGAAATCAGCTAAATGTATGCTTTCTAAAGCTTCCTTGTTTGTGACTGAATTCAAATCCAAATATAAACGATCCATAAAGAAAGGAGCTATAGGCGCCCCTAACTTAGCTATGGTAACCATACAAGTATATAAGGTCTGATATGCTGATATTTTGTCGTGTTCATATTCTCCTTTCCAAAAACGTCTTCTACTCAATCTAACATACCAATTACTTAAATACTCTTGAGTAAATTCAGAAATAGCACGTGCTGCTTTTGTAGGTTCATATTCTGCATAAAAGGTATCGACTTTTTCTACTAATGAGTTTAGTTCTGAAAGAATCCAACGGTCTATTTCTGGACGCTCCTCGGTTTTAATATTTAGTTCTGAATAAGAAAATTTATCGATATTAGCGTATAGAGTAAAAAATGTATATGTATTGTAAAGTGTTCCAAAAAACTTACGCTTTACTTCTTCAATGCCATCTATATCAAATTTTAAATTATCCCATGGATTAGAATTACTAATCATATACCAACGAGTGGCATCTGGACCATAAGTTGATAGGGTGTCAAAAGGATCCGTAGCATTGCCAAGGCGTTTAGACATTTTTTGTCCGTTCTTATCTAACACCAGACCATTGGAAACTACATTTTTATAAGCTACAGAGTCAAAAACCATAGTTCCAATCGCATGAAGAGTGTAAAACCACCCGCGTGTTTGGTCAACACCCTCAGCGATAAAATCAGCTGGAAATGCCTTGCTTTGGTCGATAATATTTTTGTTTTCAAATGGGTAATGCCATTGAGCATAAGGCATGCTACCAGAGTCAAACCAAACATCAATTAAATCACTTTCCCTTCGCATAGGTTTTCCAGAAACAGATACTAGAATAATGGAGTCTACTATGTTTTTGTGCAAGTCAATCTTTGAATAATTTTTATTAGAATAGTCACCTACTATGAAATCCTCAAAAATAGGCTTTTCAAGCACACCTGCGTTCACAGCTTTTCCCATTTCAAATTTAAGTTCTTCAACAGAACCTATGCAAATTTCTTCTTTACCATCTTCAGTTCTCCAAATTGGAAGTGGAATCCCCCAATATCGGGAACGGGAAAGGTTCCAGTCATTTGCATTAGCTAACCAATTTCCAAAACGACCTTCGCCAGTACTTTTTGGTTTCCAATTAATTGTTTTATTGAGCTCAAACATACGCTCTTTTACGTCAGTTACTTTTATAAACCAAGAGTCAAGCGGATAATATAAAATTGGTTTATCAGTTCGCCAACAGTTAGGATAACTATGTTTATACTTTTCAACTTTAAATGCTTTATTTTCTGTCTTTAACTTGATTGCTAGCTCAACATCAACAGATTTTTCAGGAGCTTTACCTTGAGGGTAGTATTCATTTTTAACATATCGACCTGCAAATTCAGATACTTCGGGCCTAAAGCGACCTTGTAAATCAACAAGTGGCACCAAATTTCCATCACTATCTTTAACCAATAGTGGCGGTATTTCTGGGGTTGCTTGCTTAGCAACAGTCGCATCATCGGCGCCAAAAGTTGGAGCTGTATGAACAATACCCGTACCATCTTCGGTCGTTACAAAGTCACCTGAAATAATTCGAAACGCATTTTCTGGATTGTCATTAGGCAATGCATAATCCAATAATTGCTCATAAAAAATACCTACTAAATCTTTTCCAAGAAATGAGTTTCCGATAAAAAATGGAATATTTTTATCTGATGGACAGTAGCTTATTAGCTCTTCATCTGAATCTACTTGTTTAAATTTACCACTGAATTGTTTACTAATAAGGGCTTTTGCAATAACAACGCTAGCAGCTTTATAAGTGTACTGATTATATGTTTTTACAAGAACATATTCAATTTTTGGGCCAACTGTTAAGGCAGTATTGCTAGGTAATGTCCATGGAGTAGTCGTCCATGCTAAGAACAATATAGATCCTTGATTTTGTAAGAATGGTGGAAGTGACCCCTGAACAGCTTTAAACTGGGCTACAATAGTAGTATCAGTAACGTCTTGATAAGTTCCTGGCTGATTTAATTCGTGAGAGCTTAACCCCGTTCCAGCTTTAGGTGAATAGGGCTGAATGGTGTAGCCCTTATAAATAAGGTTCTTATTATAGATTTGCTTCAATAACCACCATACACTTTCCATGTATTTAGGGTCATAAGTAACATATGGGTCATCCATATTTACCCAATAACCCATTTTTTTAGTTAGGTTATTCCAAACATCAGTATAGCGCATTACTGCAGTTCTACAGGCAGAGTTATAGTCTTCAACTGAAATAGTTTTGCCAATATCCTCTTTAGTAATCCCTAGTTCTTTTTCAACCCCCAACTCTATTGGTAAACCATGTGTATCCCAGCCTGCTTTTCGCTTGACTTGAAATCCTTTCATAGTTTTATAACGTGGAAAAATATCTTTTATAGCACGTGCTAAAACATGATGCACACCTGGTAATCCATTTGCAGACGGAGGTCCTTCAAAGAAAACAAATGGGTTTTGACCGTTTCGAGTGGTTATACTTTTCTCAAAAATATTATTTTCTTCCCAAAGCTTTAGTATTTCATCGGCTACTTCTGGCAAGTTAAGTCCTTTATAATCAGGAAAAGTTGTACTCATTATCAATTATAATTAAGGTCGTAAAATTAATAAAATTTAACAAAAAGGAAGCTATTAAATTAGCTCATTTTAAGATTACATATAAATCTAAAAAGTAGTTGGTAAATTTTGTTAATTATTTGATGAGAAATATATGCTTACTAGATCAACTTAGCTTAAGAATCATACTTTATTAGATTTTTTCATAAAAGTATTTAACCATTAGAGTATGTAAAAGATAAGTCCGATTTTTAAAGTACTTATGTTTATAGGCTGGAAATCAGTTGTAGAAACTTCATTAAAAACGGGGTTTAGCCCGTAATAAATAAAACCATTCCAAGTATTATAACCAATACTCATTGTTATGCCGTATTGAAGTCTATTTAAATCTGTTAAATTTTTAATATTGATAGACTCCGACCCATCTTCGAAAACAGATTTTGACCCTACAATATACCCTAACTTAAAGCCGGTATAAATCCGCCAGAACTTATAACTCTCAGTACTTGAAGTACGCCACCTAAACTCAAAAGGAAGTTCTAAAAAATGCTGAGAAAAGCTATTCTTTGAGTAATTAGAGTTATCAATAATAGTATAAATAGAAGGATTGGATTCGCTAATTCTAATGTTCTGGTTATAGCTATTATAAGAATAACCTAAGCCTAATGCTAAAGCAATATTGCGTCGCTTATTTAAAGGAAAATCCCTAACAAAACCTAAATGGAGTCCGGGTGAAAAGCTATTCTGAGAAACATTTATAGGCATATTAATCAAAGAATTATAGGTAACACTAACATAAAACTGATCTTCCCTGTATAGGCTATCTGACTCAGGAACTAACCCAGTTTGTGCAGCCAATGTAAATACAAAGTTTATATGAAATATTAAATATAAGTAGAGCCTCATAATACAAACTGTTATTACATTACTAAATTAAACAAAAAAGGCATTCTAATTAGAATGCCTTTGAAATATAAAAATTATAATTTAATTCATATTAGTCATTGCGTCTCCAACTCCAGTGGTGTAATTTATTTTGAGTGCATTAACTTTTCTTAATTCTTGCTTTACGTCCCCAACAATACCCATATTAGCGTCTCTATCGACTTTTAATGCAACGGTAAGAAAAGGAATTAATTCCTCTCTTAATGCCGCCCTTTCGGCGCTGATAAAAGCACTAACTTCATTAAGATTAGCAAACTGATCATTTAACTGTACTCTTGCTTCAGTTCCAAACTTTTCGTATCCAGAACTTGGCTTACCCATGTAGATATAGCTGACAGGGTTTTTCTTGTCAAGTTTTTCTACTTGGTTAGCAACAGGGAGTGCATTTTGAATTTTAAGTGAATTTTCACGCATTACAGTTGCTACCATGAAAAAAAACAATAACATAAATACTATATCTGGAAGTGAAGCCGTAGAAATAGGTGGAGTACCTCCGTCTTTTTTCTTTTTAAATTTTGACATCTTGTTTACTTTTAAGTTTGATCATTTACTGAACTTCAGATAATTTTTGTGGAAACTCCAACTTTATCTGGTCAATTACTGCTTTTAACTTTACTTTATTTCCAACAAATCGTGCGTCCTTATAGTTCTTTTGCATTTCAACAAAATTCATGTCTTTAAAGCCTTCCTTAGAACCTAATTCGTAACCACGTCTATTTCTAAGTAAATTATAAGCCGCAACTAGCTCGTTTTGAACAGAAATGTAGGCCGCGTATGAGGTTTCTCTTTCATTTTTCAAGGAAATAATAGCTTTATCTGGATTATCTGAAGATGCTGGATCCTTAATCCCTTTGCAATAATTACATGTTTTATCTCCATTATTGTCCAAAAACTCAACAGCTGCAGATCTCAAGTCTTTAAGCTCCATCAATTCATCTTCAACTAGAAGCTGGTCTTTCCCGTTTAAAAGAACTGTAAAAATATTCTTTTGCTTGATGACAACATCTTCTTCAAGCTCTTCAATAGGAGGAAGCTTGCGATTAATTCCTGAGTCTTTTTCTATGGTAGTTGTAACTAAGAAAAATATTAACAATAAAAAAGCAATGTCTGCCATTGAGCCAGCATTAACTTCTGGTACGGATCGCTTTGCCATATTATTTTACCATTTTTTTAATTCCAAACCCTAGCATTATTCCTCCAGCTATAAAAGCTAAGAAATAGAATAAGTAAAGGCCAGCACCTATGAGTTTAGATCCATTAGCAGATAGTATATTACCATCTTTTAAGCTTGATTCAACTCCATTTGCAAACCCAAAATAACAAATTAAAGAAAGTACTACGAAAGCACCTATACCAATGAGGGTGTTTTTTAATCCTGATGTGTTTGAAACTAGATTCAGCACTGTAAATGCTAAAACTATAAGTACAGCCACAGCAAGAATTGAGTAAGAAACATACATAAATACATTCACAGTTCCACTGCTTTGACCCGCTTTTATAGCCTCATCTCCTGCTGAAAGAATACTTCCAAGGAAAAAGATTGAAATTACTCCGATAACAATAGCAACAATCTTCAATATTTTTTGTAAATCCATAATTATTTGATTTAGTATTGAGTTGTTATTATTTTTTATTTTTAACCAAAATATCCATTAAGGTAATTGAAGCATCTTCCATATTATTTACAATGCTATCAATTTTAGCTATAATATAATTATAAAAGACTTGAAGTATAATTGCAACAACTAGTCCAAATACCGTTGTTAGAAGAGCTACTTTAATACCTCCAGCTACAAGTGATGGTTGCATGTCCCCAGCAGCTTCAATCTTATCGAATGCTTGAATCATTCCAATAACTGTTCCCATAAATCCTAACATTGGTGCTAATGCTATGAATAAAGAAATCCAAGAAACATTTTTCTCAAGCTGTCCCATTTGAACGCCTCCGTAGGCAACTACAGCTTTCTCGGCAGACTCTAAATCTTCGTTTGCACGATCTAAACCTTGGTAAAAAATTGATGCGATAGGTCCCTTTGTGTTTCTACAAACCTCTTTTGCTGCATCTAAACCACCTGAAGAAAGAGCATTCTCTACATCTTCTGTTAGTTTCTTTGTATTAGTAGTTGAAAGGTTCAAAAAGATGATTCTTTCTATAGCAATTGCAAGCCCAAGAATAAGGCACAGTAATACGATTCCCATAAAACCAGGGCCGCCTTCAATAAAACGTTTTTTAAGCTCTTGATGAAACCCTAGAGACTCAACATCATCTGAAGAAGTATCATCTTGAAGCGGATTGACAATAGTCGAAGCAGTAATGACAGTGTTTGTAGTAGCACTAACGGAACCGAATGCCATCATGAAAGCGATAGCTAAAATTGGAAATAATCTTTTCATTGTTGTATTCTTATTTTATTAAAAAAGTTTGTGTTTAGGGAGCTAAAGATATGAAAAAAATATAGTTACGAAAACAAAAATGACAAAAGTCATTAAATAATAAATTATTGCATAGCTGTCTATTAACATTCATGATAAGCAGGAAATTATTAGCACTATGGCACCCTGTCTAGTATCCTAGTAGACAATCTACTCTGTTTGTTGCAGAGAGGAAGGGATTCGAACCCTCGATACGTTGCCGTATACACGCTTTCCAAGCGTGCGCCTTAAGCCACTCGGCCACCTCTCTATTTTTTTGCATAATCGCAGCCCAAATAAAGAGAAAATTGTTTGATTTTTAAAATTTTTGAGTGCTAATTTTTAGATATTTCTCCCCTGAGGTCAGATTCAAAAACAGTTTTAAACATTTTCCTAGAAATTTTAAGTCCAAGCATGTACATTAGCTTTGTTAAGGCAGACTCAGTTGTCATATCTTTTCCAGAAATAACCCCCAACTCTTCAAGTAACTTACCAGTGTGATACTGATTCATTTGAACACTCCCCCCAGCGCACTGGGTGACATTCACCACGTAAATACCTTTTTTTAAGGCTTCCTCGATGGTTTGAAGAAACCAAGTATCAGTAGATGCATTTCCACTTCCATAGGTCTCAATTATAACTGCCTTTAATTTTGGTATATCTAAAATTGAACTCAAAACTGTTTGTGAGATCCCAGGAAATAATTTAACCAATGCAACATTATCATCTAGCTCTTTATGAACACAAAAAGATGCTTTTGAGTAGTTTTTTAATAATAATTCATGGTTAATGTTTAGATGAACACCTGATGTCAATAAAGCTGGGAAATTTAATGAAGAAAACGCTTCAAAGTAATCTGCGTTAATTTTAGTTGTTCGGTTACCCCTATACAGTTTGTATTCAAAATACAAACCTACTTCATTTATAATTGGTTTGTTATTGTTTTGTAATGCTGCAATTTGTATTGCAGTGATTAAATTCTCTTTAGCATCAGTGCGTAAATCGCCTATTGGCAATTGGGATCCTGTAAATATCACAGGTTTGGATAGGTTTTCTAACATAAAACTAAGCGCCGACGCTGAATAACTCATGGTGTCACTACCATGCAATACTACAAAACCGTCGTACATCGTATAATTTTGATCTATGATTGTAGCAATTTCTATCCAGTGAGTTGGATTTATGTTGGAGGAATCTATAGGAGTTTCGAACGAAATATTGTCTATGGAGCAGTCTAATAAATTTAACTCTGGAATCTTTTCTAATAGAGAAGCAAAATCAAATGCTTGTAAAGAAGCGGTCAAAGGATCTTTAATCATCCCAATAGTACCACCGGTATAAATCAATAAGATTTGAGGTTTCATTTATTATTTTTTAAAAATAGACTTTGAATTTTCGGTAGTGATTGATGCAATTTTATCTGTTGAAACCTCATAAATATCAGAAAGTTTTTCTAAAATATTTAATATATAACTGCTTTCATTACGTTTTCCTCTAAAAGGCACAGGTGACAAGTAAGGAGAATCAGTCTCTAAAACAACATGTTCCAGGCTGATTTTATTTAAAAAATGATCTATTCCTCCATTTTTAAAAGTGGCAACTCCTCCAATTCCTAACTTCATATTATAGGACATTGCTTTTTGAGCTTGGTGTAAATCTCCTGTAAAACAATGAAATATTCCGAACAAATCAGAACCTTTTTCTTGTTCTAGAACTTGAAACACTTCATCAAAAGCATTTCTACAATGAATTACAATGGGAAGATTATACTGCTTCGCCAATTGGATTTGTGCTCTAAAAGCCTCCTTTTGTAGCTTTAAAGTACTATGGTCCCAATAGAGATCTATTCCAATTTCTCCGATTGCAACAAACTCGCGAATTTTAAGCTGATCCTCAACATGGGCTAATTCTTCTCGATAGTTTTCTTTTACATGAGTGGGGTGAACTCCAGTCATTAAAAACATGTGGTTTGGGTATCTGGCTTCGAGTGAATACATTGCTTCAGTGTACGTAGAATCAATTGCAGGAATAAAAAATCGACTTACACCAGCTGCTAATGCACGCTCAATAACTTGGTCTCTATCGTCATCAAATTGTTCACTATAAAGATGTGTATGTGTATCTGTGATTATCATAATACAAAAGTAAGATTTTGAATAGTATATTTGTAAAAATAATTTACTTTGAAAACAACTAGGAATAATTTATCTGATTTTTTGAAAAATAAATCATACTTTAAGATAAAATTACACACAATTAGGTCTAATCACTTTACGTTAATATCAAAAATCAATAAAGTCAAAGGAGTTTTTATTTTGGATACTGGCGCCTCATCGTCATTCCTAGACCTAAAGCTCAAAGATAAGTATAAACTAAAACTAGAAACTTCCAAAATAGAAACTAGAGGTGCTGGCCCGAATAAGTTAATGACACTCGTCTCTAAAAATAATTCTATAAATATTGGGGGATGGGCTTGTAAAAGATTTCCTCTTGCATTAATAGATTTTAGTAATATAAATGATGTATTTGAATCTATTGAGACTAGCCCCGTAGATGGAATAATTGGTGCTGATATTTTAAAAAAAGGAAGTGCAATTATCGATTATGAAAAAAAATATTTATACCTGAGTTACTAAAACAAAAAATCCCACTACTGTGGGATTTTTTGTTTTAGTAACTCATTAAAAATTAATCTTGAACCTGAAAAGTAATAGGGAGTGAATAAGGAACAATAACTGGTTTTCCACGCTGACGTCCTGGTTTCATTTTAGGTAGCATATTGATGACTCTGGCCGCTTCTTGTTCAAGACGCGGGTGAGGTGCTCTAGAACGAACCCCAACAACGTTTCCGCGTTTATCAATTTTAAAAATAACATTAATCCTTTGCCTTCCAGACAAACCTAAATCTCCTGCCAGGTCTGTATTAAATTTACGCTGAACAAATTTAGCTATTTTGGCTGACATACATTTACGTTTCTCCGAATTAGATCCTTTTTCGCACCCTGGGTATTCTGGTACATTTTCAATTACTGAAAATGGAACTTCAACGTCCTCATAAACCTCTTCAACTACTATATCTTCTACTTCAATTTCTTCATCTTGATCAGTCTCTGTTGACTCAATTACGGTTTCTTCAATTTCCTCCTCATCTTCAACTATATCAATAACTTCTGGTGCTGCCGGAGGAGGAGGTGGTGGTGGTGGTGGCTTAATCTGATCTATTAGAGGGATTTCTTCATCAAGATCAGCATCTAAATCTAGTTGACCTATGTCAATTAATGATTTATCGTAAGTTTTATAATTAATGGTGGTGTAAGTTAAAAATAACATTAAAGCTAATCCAACTGCAAAATAAATTGAACCGTTTCTACTAACATCTGATTTTGGGTTTTTCTTTGATTCCATATTAAGTGTTCTTTATAGTGGGCTAAAATTAATTAAAAAAATCACAAATACACAAAGCTTTACATTTTTTTAATTGGAACTTTGTTTTTTGTATAAATGAGGGTAGCCATTGACATTGCCCCCATTACATTTGCCATAAAATCATATGCATCGCTTGTTCTGCCTATAAAATCCAGTCCTTGTATGAGTTCAATAGCCATACCAAACAGAATTGACAAACAAAGGGCTATAAACAAACTTCGCTTTAGATCTAGTGATTTAAAAGTAAAAAACCACATTAGACAGAAAATGGCATACAATAAAAAATGTGCGATTTTATCATCAAAACCTGAGTTTAATTTCGGAAGTTTATTACCAAGATTAACTAGGCTTAATACAGTAACTGCTATTGTATAAAATACAGTTGCACTAAAAATAGTTGTTTTTTTAGGCACCTACCAAAGATTTATAATCTTCAGAGCTCAAAAGGGAATCTAGCTCTGTAGAATCAGTTAATCTTATTTTAATCATCCAGCCATCTCCATAAGGATCTTCATTTACTTTCTCAGGCTCTTCTTCAAGAGACTCATTAAATTCTATTATTTCGCCTGCGACTGGCATAAATAAGTCTGATACTGTTTTGACTGCTTCAACAGTTCCAAAAACGGCCTCTGAGTCAAGAGTCTCATCCAAATTATCTACTTCAACATAAACAATATCGCCTAACTCACCCTGTGCAAAATCAGTAATTCCAACAGTAACTACATTACCTTCTACTTTGACCCACTCATGATCTTTTGTGTATTTTAAATTTGATGGTGTTTTCATATTTGTATATTTAGTATTTAATTAATTTCCAAAATTATACCTCAAAGTAAAACCTGAACGAATCGTTGTTTGAGGAAAAGCAGTTGATATTGCATATTCAGAGAATGCATAATCAAAATATAATATTGCAGTAAGATTCTTACTAAAAGCATAATCCGCTGAGTATCTCATGCTCCAAATCGTTTGTCCTGCACTAACTTGATTATTATCAAGATCTAAGTACCTAATTATAGTCTTATTATTTCGAATAGATATATCAGCCTTCATGTTTAAATCACTTTTAATAATATTTCTAGGCCCGGCTAGTTTTGATCGTATTCTTAAATCTTTTATTCGGTAGCCTAATCCAAAAACATATTCATCTCCTTGGATTTCAGTCAATAAATTATTGTCAAAGCTCAAAGACAAACTACGATCTTTTTTAATCTCAGCTGTTAACTTAACTGAACTTTTCATCTCCATATCGATTTTTACTAACGGGCTAAATTGTTCTACAAGATTTACATTGCTGTACAGAGTTTGCGCTTTATAATTACCTGACTGATCTTTAGTGTCTAGGGCTTGAGAAGAGTAATCTAAATTGGGGTCAGCTGCTACATAGTCAAGATTAGTTCTAAATTGATTGATCGTATAGGATGCATTATATCCGTGAGTCAATGAAAATCTTTTAAAACGTTTTTTAAACCATTTATTTCTCATGAGTCCTGTATACTTTAAGGTCCAATTTGGAATTGGAATATCACGGAATGCATTCAAACTTATATTTTTTGAGTTTTCTCCTGAGTAAGCTGCTAAAAAGGAAGGCAGCAATACCGATTGACTATTTTTACCGAACCCTTCTGGAAAACCTTCTGAGTCTAGTGAATACGGAGATGAGCCATAAAATTCACGCGCTAAGCGATTAGCTACCACCAGTCGGTTTGTTTTAAATTTATCAAATGGCTGAGAACTATTTTCATCACTTTGACTAAAAGCTGTTTTGATTAAGGAAGTTGAAATATTATAGTTCCCATAAGTGTTTTGAATAAGCGAATTATATACATTACTTAGACCGTCACCATTGGAGTCAGTCGTATTAAAACTCTCAGCATAATTAGTGGCATAAGTTTTACCTCCATTCAAATCAATTTTTAAATCTGTTATTGGCTCCATATTAAGTGCATAATCAATATTTTGATTATGAGTTTCAGTATACTGTTGGTTAAATTGTGAAAAGGTAGTTAGCCATCCTTTCTCAGCAGCTATTCTTCTTATATCTCGCTGGCTACCAAAAGTATATCCCGCTGTAGGCCTAAGAGTTCCCAAGAATCCAGGCGTCGGAAGATATCCGGGCAAAAAAGAGCTATTACTCTCTGAGTAATTGAACTGAGCCCTATCGATAGCCGTCAGTATCCCGACACCAAATTCTTTTAAATTAATTTTTTTTGCTTTCGTCCTATCGTTAAAACCTCTTGACGGACGACTGGATCTTCTTGGCTTCTTAACTCCTAAATAACGGTATAATTTTCGCATATCTAGTGATGTATTCAAATTATGCTGACTAGCATTAGATATTGAATTTCCAAGGTCGTAAGTCTGCCCATCTATACTTATATCTCCAAATAAATCAGATCCTTTGTTCCACTGAAAGTCGCCTGTATATGAATAGTTTGAAGACACAAAACTGAAAGCAGGAAATTTATTTATTGGCAGCTCATAATTGACCCCTAGTTGCTGTGTGTGTCTATTAGGGTCTCCAAAATCAAAAAACCGATTCCAAACACCAAGAGTTGGGTCTTGATCTCCATCTAATTGATCATCAATGAAATAATTTCTAACGATATTATTATTTGAGGCTGTAAAGTTTAGACGTAAACCGTCTGTTAATTCATAGTTGATGGTATACTGAAAGTCAAATGTATAATTCCTTCTAATAAGTTCATTGATTGAAATATTATCACTTCCTAATCCTGCATCTCTAAACTTTTGACTGTTAAATTGTCTGATGAAATCAGTGTTAATAGCAAGAGTTGAGGGAAGTAAATTAAGATTAAAATCCTTTATTAATTTCCAGTATTTGTTAGTAAAAATAGAGTCGTTCTTTTTAAATGGCTCAATTTTAAGTGGTTCAAAACTATAACTGTAATTAGCTCCTACTCTCACATTTTGATCCAATGAGTTTTCAATTTCAAAATCTCGATGTTTAATCTCATTGTAAGAATAATTCATTGTTAGGTTTTCCACATCGTAAACTCTAGGATTAGCATCTCCTGTACGTTGTTTCCTTACTCCAATAAAATTGATGCTCTTTCTTTTTGTATAATCTTCAGACTGAGATTTAATGCGTTCTCGGTCATCTGCATTTATGGCAGCAGCCAATCTACTATCAAGCTTTAGATCTTTGTATTGCTGATCATATTCAGGAGTTATTAGGACTTCACTTTGCCCATAGTTAAATGGGATTTCTAATCCCCATTTTTTAGGAAATAATTGACCAATATTTGTATTGGTTACAAAATCATATTGTTTTAAATCTTCCCGACTTCTCTCATTTGGTCCCTGTTCCAAGCTGCCAAAACCAGTCGTAGTTCGCTTGGCAGTTGCGTTAATATTCATGAAATCTGCAATATTAGAATCCATGCTCATTATTGCAGCCCACCCTCCTTCATTGTCCATGTCTGCTAGTCGAAGTTCATTAAACCAAACTTCCGCGCATTGTAGGGAACTACTAATATTTTTAACTCCTACCATTAATGTACGAATATCTCCAAAATTTGGATTTCCTCTTATTGCAATTCGCTGCTCAACAGGGGTCTCATTTAAAGACGAACTTAAGTTTAATGAAAAAGGGGCGAATTCATTAACGGGGGTTTCTTGTAGCTCTCCATCAATAATATCATAAAAAGTTGGGTCCTCATTCCCTAAGGTTCCAAGACTAATTCCTAATGATTTAATTTGCTCGAGAAATTCTAAGGGAATGTTTATCTCGTTATATTCTGGCCAAACTTCAGTGTCTGAGGCGCCTATAGCTCCTGAAGATTTTCTTAATGGGATTTCAACTTGATAGTAGTTCTGAGTAAGATCGTTACCCATTCTTATAAAACCAACTAAGTCACCTTGATTAAAACCATTGGCTTCGCCATCTTCGGCATGAATGAACATTTTTAATTTTTTATATTGACGCATATCTACATTGACGTTTTTGAAAACTCCTCTAGCATCCTCTCCTTCTAATTCGCACACATCCACTACCAAAGATTGTTCGTTTTGTCGAACAATAGTATTATTATTATTTAATTGTTCGCGTACAACTCCTGGTGGGGATACATAACTTCCGTCGTTTTCTTGAATTCCAATAATTCCAACGCTAAAATCAGTAGTCTCTAGTTCTGTTGACTGGTTGGAATCATCATCTAATGACTGCTGATAACGACGCCAATCACTTCGAACTAAATCTAAAGTTCCAAAACGAAGGACTGTTGATTCTGTAAATTCTTTCAAGTATAGACGGGCAAAGCGAATAGATCTAAAATCAGAAACTCCGCCAACAGCATTTGTAAATTCTGATAGAGGTATTCTATACTGGTACCAATTTATAATTCCTGAGGGGGACCCGTTTGGAAGCGTAATATTTGAAATTGACTTTCTATCAACTATGTATGGGTTATTTAAATTATTAAAGTCGGCGGAAGAAATTCCTATTTCATACTCAAAATAGCTGTCGATAGTATTCATTGTATTGTCTCTATTAATATCTTCAACATCTGGTTGAGTTGTAGATCCTCGGTTGGTTTCCGAGAATGTGTCTGGTGAATTTCCCTCTAATCCATTGTATTTCTTGTAGCGATCAAATATATTACCCTCTGAATTTAAATAATATTTGTAATTGTCATTGGCAGGGTCTTCAAGTGCGGAAAAAGATGAAAAACGTGGATCAGTAGATGCTATTTCTTCTGAATCATCATATCCATCAAGCCCAACATCCTGATTTGCTCGTTCATCTCCTTGTGAAGAAAAGGCATAAATCAGGGATTGGTTTAGCGGACTAACAGACCCCCACGTTGTAGTTGGCAAAAGACTAATATCTCCATCTTCAGGGAGTCCATTTTCATATTGTTTTTTACCATCTTTTATAACATCTTCTGAAATATTCCCTAAATTTAAAACTAGTTTTCCTCCAGGATTTGAAGGGGTGTTTAGGAACGGGTCCATCAACCAGAATTCAATATACTCCACATTTGCTTGTTCAAAATCTGTTGAAGTAAGTTGTCTTGATATCCCTGCCCAACTATTTTGTGGCGTATCTAAAACTCCATCCTCAGCCCCCTCATTGTAATTATAAGGACCTCTTTCCGAAGGATTATAAACTAAATCTAATGAATTTATAATTGTATACTGTCCAGTTACTAGATCAACTTGCGGAAATAATTCATCAATAAATATTCGTCTGGTGTAAAGATTTGAAATATCATCATCTGTGATATCCCCAGGTCGTTGTCCGCTATAAAAAATAGGGTCGACAGTATACCAATTTAAATGAGCTCTATCAAATCCATTTTGATATCCATTATCATCTTCAGATCCTTGTGCGTAAACACGACCAAGTCCTTTTGGTCGACTAGACAAAAACCATGACTGTGGAGTCAGTAAACTAATTCCATTTTGAGAACCCTCAAAGTCATCGACATATGAAGTGATTTCACTATCAAAATCAGTGCCTTTTGGTGCACCTGGTTTTAGATAAGCCATCTCGCTTCTGAGAGATATATTAGATTCAATATCCGTATCAATATTTGGTAGTTTATTTGCGAGACGTGTCAAAAAAGGGATCTCTGTTGAGTAATTTCCGTTGAACCCAAAAATTGTATTATTTATTGGTTCAGTACCATAGTTTGCCTTTTGAGTTATTGGTCGTTCATTTAAATTTAAAACTGTTGCACCTAATACAAAATTTCTATTAAATTGATGTTCGACGTTCAACCCTGTAAACCTTTTTGTTTGCTGGCCAAAAACAGCATTATTTTCTACAGATACTTGAATGGGCACATTAGACGCTTGCAGTGAAGGGTCTAAGATTTGAACTGTCCCCATTTGATAATTTACAGTATAATCTACACCTTCTACAAGAACACGCCCTCCTGCAGTTACATTAACTGAACCCCTTGGGACATTAAATGCTCCAATTGGTATCCCAGAACTCCCTGAAGATTTATAACGACCACGCATCAAAAATTTATTTTTGTCATTGTCTTGCAAAGCTGCTGTTTTGGTGTTTTTATAAAGAGATTTGTAAACGTATTTTAATTGATTTGGATTATATACACCAGGAACAGACTCATCTCCAGTATAGTTTTCAGAAGTAGTTAATCTTAAGGTTTCAAATAGAAAACTACCAAAAGGTTCAACCTTGGTGAAAATAATTTTTCCGTTTTGGGGAATGACAGTGACTCCTGGAACAAAATCAAAAAAACCATCTCCTTTGTTTTGTGGGTCGTTATTAAAATTAAGTCGATCGAAATTAAATAACCTAATTAGAGGTATTTCATTGATAGGGTCTTGATTTCCTGTTGGGCTGGGAAAAGGGGTGCCATTAACTGGTGATATAAAATTAAGTGTTGATGTTTCGTTGTAAAAGATATTTAACTTAAAGTCATCTTGAGACAATTGATAAGCTCCAGTATTATAAATATTTTTCATCATTAAATCCCATATTGGAAGATTTACATTTGTCACTGCGCTTTTTAACATTTTTAGCACTAAACTTTGATTTGTAACTATTTGGTTTCCTGAAGAAGGATCTTGTCCTATTTCAGTTGCGTTGAGCCCGTCATTTCCAAACTCCCCAACCTGATAAACTTCACCCCCAACTGTATATTGGTAAGCAACAGCCAAAACCTCATCATTTTGTAAACGTTGATTTAAAGATATATACCCTAATTGAGAATCTACATTGTATCCACTACCCTGCACTAGTTTTCTAGCATTTTCTAACTTCCCAAAATCAAAACCCTCATTAACACCTGTAGTTAAAAACCCTGATTGTGCAGTAGCAATATCTCGAATTGAATTTGTAAGTTGAGAGCCTGCACCTCCAATATTAGTAGGATCAAAGCCATTGTTTCCATTGTCTGGAAACGCATTGGGCCCTACATTAACAAAGCCAGTTGGCACAGAATTTAAACCAATTATTGAGGATTCTCCTAAATCTTGTAAGGCAACAATATTCCTGATATTCTGAATTTGATTAGTTCGATTTGTAACCCAGACTTCAACTCTTGTGATTTGAACCTGAGAGTTAATAAATGGATAGTTTTCTAAAGCCTTATCATAATTATCTCGAAAGTAATGTCCCAAGAAAAAGTGTCTATTTTCGTCGTAGTCTAATCCAAAAAAATCAAAATCTTCAATAGTTCCTCCACCCTGTGAAACAACAGATCTTGTTTCAGATTGTTGTTCCGAAAATACAGCTGTAACTCTAGTCTTCCCAAACTGTAGCTCTGTTTTTACACCAAATAAACTTTGGGCTCCGGTTATAAGAGAGCTGTTTAGTGGCATGCTAACGTTACCTACCTCAAGCTTTTGCAAAATCGAATCTTCCCCTCCGCTAGTGCCATCTAAACCTGGAAGAGAAGGGTCATATTCTAGCTTAATTAAGTTTTGGAAATCAAATGTTGATTGGGTATCATAATTAGCATTAACTTGTAATCTTGTACCCACTTGTCCCATTAAGCTTAAGCTAATTCTTTGATCAAAGTCAAAAGTAAAGTTACTTTGATTTCTTGGTGAAAATGCAGGATTTTCTTGCTTAGTGTACATAACTCCTAGATCCATTTCAACAGATCCTTGGGGTACTACAGAAATAGTATTGCTCCCAAATATTGTTTCAAAAAACTTAGAGTTAACATAAAAATCAGGAATTAAATTTTTCTTAGCATCTTCTGAGCCTTCTTTTTTTCCCTCAAGCGCGTCTATTTTATCTTTATAATAGCGCTTTAAACTCTCGTTCATAGCTAACTCCTGAAATTGCTTTGGAGTTAATATTATAGGGTAGTTAATGTCAAAATCTCCAACGCTAGTGTTGAAAAAATATCGGTCTGTTAACGGATCATAGGTGTATTTACTTACTATACTAGGTGGATCAAACGAATCAAGTGTTCCAAATGAAAAAGTGGTAGAGGTGGAGTCTCTAACTATTGAGGGCTGTTGGGCGAATAGAATAGAATTGTAAATCAATAAAAAAAACATCAAAAAGAGTCCTTTTAAATATGGTCTATGATTTGAATTTTTCAAATGAATTATAGGTTTTTTAGGGCTTCTTTGATAATAAATTCTATAGAAGCATTCGGGCTAGATGATATTACTTTTTCAACAACACGTTCAGATTGTTTTTTCATAAAACCTAGAACCTCTAGTGCAGATAACGCTTCATCCTTATTTGTATTGTTTTGGGACAAAGAAGATTCATTTATATCGTAAATTTTAAGAACCTTGTCCTTTAATTCAATAATAACACGTTGGGCTGTCTTTAATCCAATGCCCTTCACAGATTGGATTAACGGAACATCTCCAATTGCAATTCCTTCCTTCACTTGCTTTGGGGTAAGTGAGGAAAGCATTGATCTAGCAGTACTTGCTCCAATTCCACCTACAGAAATTAGAAGTCTAAATATCTGACGTTCTGATGAGCTTATAAAACCATACAAAGTGTGTGAGTCTTCTTTGACCTGGAGATGAGTAAAAACCTTAACTGATTCAAGTTCCGGGAGTTGAGAGAATGTGTTTAGTGAAATATTAATAAAGTACCCCACGCCATTGCAATCTACTATAATATGTGTGGGAGTTTTTTCAACTAGCTTACCTTGAATATGTGTTATCATATATTTTCACTTTCTGTAATCAAATGTAATAAATTAATACAACATTTAGTGTTTAAAAGAGGAGCGGTTACGAATGATATTTTACTGTTTTTCTTTCTGTTGTGCGTCAACTACAGCAACAGCAGTCATGTTTACAATTTCACCAACGCTTGCTCCCAATTGTAAAATATGTACGGGCTTACGTAACCCCATCATGATGGGGCCAATTGATTCTGCTTTATTTAATTCTTTTAAAAGTTTATATGTAATATTAGCTGATTCTAAATTTGGAAAAATAAGAGTGTTAACTTTTTTATTAGCAAGTCTTGAAAAAGGAAAGTTAGCTTTCAACATCTCACTATTTAAAGCAAAATCTGTCTGTAATTCACCATCAACTAATAATTGTGGATGTCTTCTGTGAAGGTAAGAAACAGCTTCCTTTACTTTAGTGGCTGTTTTATCCTTGGAGGATCCAAAATTTGAATATGATATCATTGCCATAACTGGTTCTACGCCAAACATCTTAACAACGCCTGATGTCATTTGAGCAATTTTTATTAGATCGTTTGCTGAGGGATTTATGTTAATTGCGGTATCACTTAAAAACATTGGTCCTCTTTGTGTGATCATTACATTAGTAGTAGCGATACGTGTTGACCCTGGTGCCAAACCAATAAGATTCAACATTGGCTTTACAACAGATCCATAGTTGCTGGAATAACCTGATATGAGGGCATCTGCATCTCCCTCATTAACCATCATAGCCGCAAAATAATTTCTTTCTCTCATCAATTTTTGAGAGGCTAAAAGTGTTATACCTTTTCTTTTTTGTTGCTTCCAATAAATCTCAGCATATCGGTTTTTCTGGACACTACTATTGTCTTCTTTTGGGTCAATAATTAATATTTCCTCGTCAAATTCTAGTTCCTCCATAAGACGTTCAATTTCGTCACGTCTTCCTAGTAATATCGGCGTTGCTATTCCTTCTTCCAAAGCAATTTGGGCTGCTTTTAGAACATTTAATTGATCAGCTTCAGCAAATACAACTCGCTTTGGCTTTAGCTTGGCTCTGTTGAATAAAAGTCTAACAATCTTATTGTCTGACCCCATTCGTTCTAGTAGTGTATCTTCGTATTTAACCCAATTAGAAATCGGAGATTGCGCAACTCCACTTTTAATGGCTGCTTTAGCTACTGCTGGAGGGATCGCAGCAATTAATCGAGGATCAAATGGCTTAGGAATAATGTAATCTTTCCCAAAAGTAAGACGTGTTTCTCCGTATGCTATATTGACCTGTTCTGGTACAGGTTCTTTTGCTAACTCAGCCAATGCAACTACTGCTGCTTTTTTCATTTCCTCGTTAATTGTTGTAGCTCTAACGTCCAAGGCCCCTCTAAATATAAATGGAAAACCAAGAACATTATTTACTTGATTCGGATTGTCACTCCTTCCAGTTGCCATAATAATATCATCTCTGGTTTTAACGGCAAGTTTATATTTTATTTCGGGGTCTGGATTTGCCATGGCAAAAACAATTGGATTACTAGCCATCGATTTTAGCATATCTTGGCTTACAATATTCGAGGTAGATAATCCAATAAAAACATCCGCATTTATCATCGCTTGGTCTAAACTATCTATTTTCCTATCAGTAGCAAACTCGGCTTTCTGGGTAGTGAGGTTGTCACGATCATTTCTAATAACTCCTTTGCTGTCTAGCATTACAATGTTTTCACGCTTAGCTCCAAAAGATTGATAGAGACGAGTACAAGAGATAGCTGCTGCGCCTGCGCCACTAACAACGATACGCACGTCTTGGATATCCTTTTCCGCAATTTCTAATGCATTTAACAGAGCTGCTGCAGAAATAATTGCTGTTCCGTGCTGATCGTCATGCATCACAGGTATATCTAACTCTGCTTTAAGTCGTTCTTCAATTTCAAAGGCTTCTGGAGCTTTAATGTCCTCTAAATTAATACCGCCAAAAGTGGGGGCTATATTTTTGACTGTTTTAATAAATTCTTCTATATTTTCAGTATTTACCTCAATATCAAACACGTCAATATCTGCGAATATTTTAAAAAGTAAACCTTTACCTTCCATAACTGGCTTGGAGGCTGCAGCTCCAATATTTCCTAATCCTAAAACAGCGGTTCCATTGGTCACAACCGCAACCAAATTTCCTTTTGCAGTATATTTATAGGCATCTGACGGGTCCTTTTCAATAGCCAAACAAGGAGCGGCCACTCCAGGGGAATAAGCTAAAGCCAAATCTCGTTGTGATGCATACTTAGTTGTTGGAACTACCTGAATTTTTCCTGGTGATGGTTTTTCGTGATAAGCTAAAGCTTCTAAATCATGTTTACTTAATCTTGGCATGTGTTAGTCTGTTATTCTTACAAAGTTAAACGCTAATAGTTAATATTAAAACTTAATTGCTATTCTTTTTAATAAGATCCAAAAGCTAGTTTGTAATGATTAAACCATTGCCTCCCTAAAAACCTTCTGCTTTGTCATCACCTCTTGGATCCGCTCCTCCTTCTAAACGACCGTCTGGAAGAACCAAGATTGCATCTGTTTTTCCTATTACTAGAAAATTACTAGTATCGACTTTATAGCCTAATTTCTTAAGGGGGCTAAAAACTGTTGTATCAAATGAGGTTTCAAATTTTATATTATCTGGAAACCATTGGTGGTGAAAACGCGGCTTTGAAACCGATTCTTGCATCGTCATTTTATAGTCCAAAACATTTATGATATTTTGCAATACTGTGGTAATAATTGTTGAGCCTCCTGGTGTGCCTAAAACCATTTTAAGTTTAGCATTAGTCTCTATTATTGTTGGAGACATTGAACTTAGCATTCGTTTTTTTGCTACAATTGAATTTGCTTCGGCTCCAATTAAACCAAACATGTTTGGGGTACCTGGCTTGGCGCTAAAATCATCCATTTCATTGTTTAAAAAAAAACCTCCCTTATCTACAAATACTTTTGATCCATAAGCCCCATTTAGAGTGGTAGTTACCGAAACACTGTTTCCTTTGTGGTCAACTATAGAGTAATGCGTAGTTTCATCACTTTCGTAACCTAAAAATGAACCTCTAGAAAGCTCACTTGATTTTGTAGCCTTATTCCAATTAAAACTTTTCATTCTCTGCGAAAGATATTTATTAGAAGTTAAACTGTCTGTTGGAATATCAACAAAGTCAGGATCTCCTAAAAAATAGGCTCTGTCAGCATAGGAGCGTCTTTCGGCTTCAACTATTAATTGTATATATTTACTAGAGTTGTGTTTATACTGGGATATATTAAACGGCTCTATAGTTTTAAGAATTTGAGCAAGGCAAATCCCTCCACTGGACGGTGGTGGCATCGATATGATTTTATGATCATTATAATTAAAAATTATAGGGTCTCTCCATTTTACATTATAGTTTTCTAAGTCTTCTGTTGTAATAATTCCCCCAAGGTTTTGAACTTTATTAACAATAAAGTCTGCTGTTTTCCCTTTGTAAAATCCGTCTCTGCCTTCGGTCTTTATTCGCTCTAATGTTTTTGCCAGTAAAGGATTTTTAATAGTATCACCCGCCCGCCATTGTTTATCATAAAGTATTCGTCTTTGATTAACGTTTCTAAAACTAACTTTATGTTGATTTAAGCGCTTTGCTTGCGCTAGTGTTATAACTACTCCATTGTTGGCTAAATTTATTGCAGGTTGAATAAGTTTTTCAATAGAAATTGTACCAAATTTATTGTGTATTTCAAATAATCCCGCTATGGTGCCAGGAACTCCAATTGCCAATGCTCCCGTTTTACTTTTATCAGATACTACCTTTCCTTCTTGGTCCAAATACATGTTTTTAGTGGCTGATATAGGCGCCATCTCCCTATAATCTAAAGCCCCAGTTGTACCGTCTGCCATGCGGAAAACCATAAACCCACCTCCACCAATATTTCCAGCTACAGGGTACGAAACTAACAGTGCCAGGTCGGTGGCAACCATAGCATCAAAAGCATTACCTCCTAGTTTCATTATATCTAGGCCTATTTTTGAAGCCTCTTCTTTTGCTGAAACCACCATGGCATTTTCAGCAATAAACCCTCGACTTTTCTCTCTCTTATCTTGAATTGTGTTTTTTCTACAACACATCAATAGGATTCCGGTGACTAATAATAGGCTGATTTTGTTCATGAGTATATTTATTCGAGAAATTTAATATTTCTTTTCAATCCAGAAAACTTAGCGCGCTTAACAGCTGAATGCTGAAAAACTTTATTGAAAGTGTCATGGGTAATCTCTTCCCAATCTTGCTTAGACATTGAAATAAGTTCAGGCTTTGGGTTAAACAAGGGCTCGCTGTGTGCTTTTGAAAATCTATTCCAAGGACAAACATCTTGACATACATCACAACCAAACATCCAGTTGTCAAATTGCCCTTTCATATTAGATGGTATTTGATCTTTTAGTTCAATTGTAAAATAAGAAATACATTTACTTCCATCTACTCCGTAGTCAGACGTAATTGCTTGTGTTGGACAGGCATCTACACATGCTGTACAACTGCCACAATGGTCTGTAACTGCATGATCATAGTCTAATTCTAAATCAATAATAAGTTCTGCTATAAAGTAAAAAGATCCTACTTTTTGAGTGAGTAAATTACTGTGTTTACCGATCCAGCCCAAACCTGACTTTTTAGCCCATGCTTTCTCTAAAATTGGAGCAGAATCAACAAAAGCACGACCATGAACATCACCAATTTCTTCTTTAATAAATTCCAGTAATTGTTTTAATTTATCTTTTATAATAAAGTGATAATCTTGTCCATATGCATACTTACTTATCTTTGGAGCATTTGGATCTTTCTGTACCTCTTCAGGAAAGTAATTATAAATTAATGAAACTACACTTTTTGAATCTTCAACTAGTAATGTGGGGTCTAGTCGCTTATCAAAGTGGTTTTCCATATATTGCATTTTACCATGGCTATTTTTTTTTAGCCACGATTCTAGGCGTGGTGCTTCTTCCTCTAAAAACCCTGCTCTACTCATTCCGCAAGACAAAAAGCCGAGGCGTTTAGCTTCGGCTTTGATTTGTTTTGAGTATGTGTCTTTATTAGCCAGAATTAGTGATTATGTTATTTTAAAATAATCCTCCTTGAATATCTCCTTTAACACGACCTAAATGTTTGTATGCAAGTTCGGTAACTTCACGACCTCTAGGGGTGCGCATAATAAAGCCTTGTTGAATTAAAAACGGTTCATAAACTTCTTCAATTGTTTCTGGACTTTCACTCACTGCGGTAGCAATTGTGGTAACCCCAACAGGACCTCCCTTAAACTTATCTATAATGGTCGTTAAAATTTTATTATCCATTTCATCAAGCCCATGAGCATCTACATTTAATGCTTTTAATCCGAATTTAGCAATAACAATATCAATTTTTCCATTACCCTTTATTTGTGCAAAATCTCGGACCCGTCTCAAAAGTGCATTTGCAATACGAGGCGTTCCGCGACTTCGACCTGCGATTTCAATGGAAGCTTCTACACTAATAGGGACCTTTAAGATTTCTGAACTTCGCTGGATAATTGTAGAAAGTAGTTCTGTTGAATAGTACTGTAAACGACTACTTATCCCAAATCGAGCACGCATCGGAGCTGTTAAAAGTCCTGACCTTGTTGTGGCACCGACTAATGTAAAAGGGTTTAGATTGATTTGAACCGTCCTGGCATTGGGTCCGGACTCAATCATAATATCAATTTTATAATCCTCCATTGCAGAATATAGATACTCTTCAACTATTGGGCTAAGGCGATGGATTTCATCGATAAAAAGAACATCCCTCTCTTCCAAATTTGTAAGCAGTCCGGCTAGATCACCAGGTTTATCCAAAACTGGACCTGAAGTAACTTTTATACCCACTCCTAACTCATTTGCAAGTATATGTGCAAGTGTTGTCTTTCCAAGTCCTGGTGGGCCGTGAAAGAGTGTATGATCCAAAGCTTCGTCACGCTCAACTGCAGCTTCTACAAAAATTTGTAGATTTTCGAGCACTTGATCTTGTCCTGCAAAATCATCAAATGAAAGTGGTCTTAATACTTTTTCAATATCATGTTCCTCTGCTGAAAAATTCTCATCGGTTGGGTCCAGATTTTCGTTCATACCAACAAATATAAAAAAAAAGCCTCTCATGCATTATGAAAGGCTTTTAAATATACAACTAAGTGTTAACAGCCTACTAATGCTGCAATTCTTCCTCTCCTTGCTTTAGAGGAATATTTTGTGGAACAAAATCACTCTCATGGCCTGGCTTACTATAGTCATAAGCCCAACGATGTACATGAGGGATTTCGCCTGGCCAGTTCCCATGCATGTGTTCAACTGGAGCAGTCCATTCTAAAGTATTAGATTTCCATGGGTTTTGTTCTGTTTTCTTTCCATAGAACATGCTGTGTATAAAGTTCCATAAAAATACGAGTTGGAAAAGGCCTCCTACAATGGCAAATATTGTTATAAGAATTTGAACGTTTGAAGTATCATCAAATAGCGGAAAATTACTGTTTGTATAATATCTTCTTGGAAGTCCTGCCATCCCAATAAAGTGCATTGGGAAAAAGACTCCGTAAGCACATATTGCTGTTACCCAAAAGTGGATATATCCTAAGTTTTTATTAAGCATACGGCCGAACATTTTAGGAAACCAGTGGTAAACACCTGCGAAAAGTCCATAAAGTGCAGAGATCCCCATAACTAAATGAAAGTGAGCTACCACAAAGTAAGTATCATGAACATTTATATCTAATGCACTATCTCCAAGAATGATTCCTGTAAGCCCCCCCGTTATGAACGTTGACACCAATCCAATTGAAAATAACATGGCAGGGTTTAGCTGTAAATTTCCTTTCCAAAGCGTTGTAATGTAATTAAAAGCCTTGACTGCGGATGGTATTGCAATAAGTAAGGTAGTAAACGTAAACACAGACCCTAAAAATGGATTCATTCCTGAAATAAACATATGGTGACCCCAAACGATTGTTGACAAGAATGCGATTGCCAAAATAGAAGCTACCATGGCTCGGTATCCAAAAATTGGTTTTCGTGAATTTGTAGCTATTACTTCAGATGTAATTCCTAAGGCTGGAAGCAATACAATATATACTTCAGGATGTCCCAAGAACCAAAATAAATGTTCAAACAAAACAGGAGACCCTCCCTGGTAATGCAATACTTCTCCCTGAATAAAAATATCAGATAAGAAGAAAGATGTGCCAAAGCTACGATCCATTATTAATAATAACGCAGCTGATAATAGTACTGGAAAAGATACCACTCCTATAACTGCAGTTATGAAAAACGCCCATATTGTTAATGGTAATCTAGTCATTGACATTCCTTTTGTTCTCAAGTTAAGAACCGTTACGATATAATTTAGAGATCCCAGTAGGGATGATACAATAAATATAGCCATCGAAACTAGCCACAAAGTCATTCCTGCAGCAGATCCTCCTTGGGCTAATGGTAGTGCACTTAAAGGTGGATAGATAGTCCATCCAGCTGCTGCGGGCCCTGCCTCAACAAAAAAGGAAATAACCATTATTATACTAGAAAGAAAAAATAACCAATAAGAAATCATGTTAAGAAACCCTGATGCCATATCTCTTGCGCCTATTTGCAACGGAATTAATAAATTACTAAAGGTTCCGCTTAAGCCAGCAGTAAGAACGAAAAAAACCATAATAGTTCCATGAATGGTTACTAATGCCAAGTAAATATCAGCATCCATAACACCTCCAGGAGCCCATTTACCTAATAGTGCTTCAAAAATTATGTTTGGTTGAGAAGGCCATGCAATTTGCATACGCATTAGAAGAGACATTAAAATTCCTATCACGCCCATAATAACTCCAGTAATCAAATACTGCTTGGCTATCATTTTGTGATCTTGACTAAAAATGTACTTAGTCACAAAGGTTTCTTTGTGATGATGTCCATGATCGTCGTCGTGTGTATGAATATCTACGTGTGCTGACATAAATTTATATTATTATTTCTTTAAATTTTTTAATTTTGGACTAGAGAGTTCTTAAATAGTTTTTGCTCATCTAACCACTCATTATAATCTTCTTCCGATTCTACGATAATTTTCATTTGCATGTTATAATGAGACTTTCCACATATTTTATTGCATAATAACAAATAATCAAACTCATAGCGGTCTAATGGCTCTTCTCCCTTGGCTTGAAGTTGCTTACTTTTCTTAACTCTAATTCTATTGATATTTTTTACTTTCTCATAAATGTCTGGATTTAATCTCATTTCTTCCGTGGTGACAGTGGGTGTAAAGGCAAATTGAGTTATCATCCCTGGCACACAATTCATTTGAGCTCTAAAATGAGGCATATAAGCAGAGTGCAAAACATCTTGAGATCGCATCTTAAACAATACAGGGCGGCCTACAGGAAGGTGTAATTCCGTTGTAATAACATCATCTTGTGCGTTAGGATCTGATTCGTCTAGTCCTAAAATATTTGCATTATCAAGGTTAATTAATCGCACGTTAGCTTTTCCTAAAACGTTGTCATGTCCAGCATATCTAGCTTTCCAGTTAAATTGTTGTGCGTATAGTTCAACCATAAGAGGATCTTCATCTTCGTCAATATTCATAATATCTGACCAAGTAAACAGTCCGTACATAATTAGTCCTGCTAATACTATAACAGGGATTACAGTCCATATAAATTCTAACTTATCGTTATCTGCATAAAAAAGGGCTTTACGTCCTTTCTCTCCTTTGTACTTAAATGCAAAATAGTGAAGTAAAAACTGTGTAATAGTTTGTACTATAAAAATTACAACCATCGAAATGATCATTAAGCGATCAATTTCTGGCCCATGTTCAGAGGCTGAATTCGAAGTTAGTGGTAAGTCTCCCCATAATGCAAAAGAGACAATTGTAATTCCATAGATGAAACCTAAAAAGGCTAGCATTAGGTATCCATTAACCCGGTTGTCCTTGTCGTTTGCTACTTGTGAGAAGTCTTTATTTGCTTGCGCTAAATCAAAGATCTTAACCATTTGCCAAATTGCAATAGTGATCCCTAATAAAATTAATATGGTTAATAAGCCAGTCATCGTTATATCTTGTCTTTTTAAATTTTAATTAATAATGAAAATGTTCGCTCTCCTTGATAAAAGGATTCCCTTTTGCTAGTAATGGTGCTTTTGACAACGCATAAAAAACAATGAAAATGAACAATCCTAAAAATAATAATATTGCACTAATTTCAGGGATACCAATAAACCATCGGTCTCCTACAGTTGCTGGCATGATCATATTAAATACATCAATGTAGTGACCAAATAAAATCACAATCCCAGCCATCACAATAAACCAAGGTACTCGCTTATAGTCGCTGTTCATTAGCACTAAAAACGGGAAGATAAAGTTTAAAATTATCATTCCGAAAAAAGGTAGATTGTAGTCTTCTATTCTAGTTACAAAATATGTTACTTCCTCAGGGATATTTGCATACCATATAAGCATAAATTGTGAGAACCATAAATAAGTCCAGAAGACGCTAATGGCAAACATAAACTTAGCTAAATCATGTAAATGACTATCATTTACAAATTCCATTAAACCTTTAGATTTTAGATAGATCGTAATTAGGGCTATTACAGTGATTCCGCTTACGAACATACTCGCAAATACATACCATCCAAAAAGCGTACTAAACCAGTGTGGGTCAACACTCATGATCCAATCCCAAGACATGATAGATTCCGTGTATATGTAAAAGACTAAAAAACCAGCTGAAATTCTAAAGTTGTTTTTAAAATTACTATTGTCATTTAGATCAGCTAAATCTTGTGCAAGTGAGAATTTTCGAGAAAAATAACGATACAAGCTCCATCCTGTTATAAAAATAAGTCCTCTAATCAGAAACCATGTTTTATTTAACCAGCCTGCTTTTGCTTGAATCAGTTCGTCGTGTGCTACTACATCTGGGTCCATCCATATAAAAATATGATCTCCTGCCCACCAAGCAATCCCTAATACGAACAAAGCACCTGGTAAAAGATAATACGTAATAGCTTCCATCACTCTGAAAAGTACGGGTGACCAGCCTGCTTGTGCAGCATATTGAATAGCGTAAAAGGCTAACACTCCTAAAGAAATCATAAAAAAGAAAAAAGCCGCTACATATAAAGCAGCATATGGTCTATTGTGCATTTGGTGTAAAACATGTTCTGCATGAGCATCCGTTCCATGATCATCTGATTCACGTATATCTTCAGTGTGAACTTCGGAATCGTGTGTAGAATGAATCATTGCAACGTGCGCCTCGTTGTCAGTTTTAACTTCGTGGTGAGAAGTTTCGGTCGTATCTGCCCCGTGAGAGACCTCACCTCCGTGGTGAGAGTTTTCTTCAGCTAGTAATATTTTCACATCTTCAATAGTAAGTCCATGAGATGATAGATAACTTGTTCCCCAGCCTATGGCGCCAACAACGAACAGAAGGATTGAAATAATTTTAAGTCTTTTTGAAAACGTGTACATGTATATAAATGTTTTACTTTTCTTATTTTTTTAATTCTCTTCTTAGGGTTTCAACATAAGCTGTTACTTGCCAACGTTCTTCCTCATTTAATAAATTTGCATATGATCCCATAGAGTTTTTGCCAAAATAAATAACATGGTAAATACTCCCTGTAGTAATATCTCTATCTGCGTAACTTGGAACCCCAAGAATTTTTTCTCTCTTTACTAGTTTTCCTTGGCCAGCCCCTTTAGTTCCGTGACAAATCCCACAATAAATGTCATAGAGCTCTTTTCCTCTTTTAGCATTTAACTGGGATACCCCCAGAGGGGATTTAAGTTCCGAAAGTGCCGCTGCATAGCCTTCGTTTGTATTTTCATATTCGTAAAGTGAATGACCCCTTGAGATCGTACCTTTCACAGGCAACAATGCTTCTTGTGAGTTCGGAAAAACATCATATTCACCATAGGCTTCATATCCGATAGGCTTATACATATTTGGAAAGTATTGATAGTTTGGACTATTATCATTTTGACATGAGAACGTAGTCACTAAAACTACTACTAGAACGATTATTTTCGATACACTTTTCATAGGACTAATGTGCTTCTTTATCAACTATATGAATCTCAACTGCACCAGTTTTGGTGAGTAGAGTTTTTAATTCTTTTTCATTATTGTGAACAGGAATTTCCATTAAAAAATGGTCATCTGTTGTTCTCGAATCAGGATTCTCTGCGTTTTTAAACGGCCACATTCTACTTCTTAAATAAAAAGTAATAACCATTAAGTGAGCAGCAAAAAAAACGGTTAATTCAAACATGATTGGCACAAATGCTGGCATATTTTCTAAATAACTAAAGCTTGGCTTACCTCCAATATCTTGAGGCCAATCTTCAATCATGATGTAATTCATCATCGTCGTTGCAACAATCAACCCAACACACCCATACATAAAGGCTGCAATAGCGATTCGCGTAGGCTCTAAGCCCATTGCTTTATCGAGTCCATGCACTGGGAAAGGAGTAAATATCTCTTCGATATGGTGCTTTTCGGCCTTGACTGCCTTAACAGCTGATAATAATACATCGTCATCTGTATAAAGTGCGTGAATAACTTTTAAAGATCCCATAGGCTACTATTTTTTCTTTTTAGGGGTTACTAATGGCTTTGACTTTGAGTCGGTTCGATTGTCTGAACCTGTACCCGCTAAGGTTCCACCCGCTTCTCTAATATTTTTATAGCGTTGTCCAGACGATTTTAAAATAGTCTTGACCTCTGCTTGTGCAATTACTGGGAATGTTCTCGCGTAAAGTAAAAACAACACAAAGAAGAATCCAATAGTTCCAATGAAAATTCCGATATCAACAAATGTTGGTGAGAACATAGTCCATGATGATGGTAAATAATCTCTGTGAAGTGAAGTCACAATAATTACAAAACGTTCAAACCACATTCCGATATTTACAACAATCGAGATAAAGAATGAGAACATAATACTTGTTCTCAGCCTTTTAAACCACATAAATTGTGGTGAAAACACATTACATGACATCATAGCCCAATAAGCCCATGCATAAGGCCCCGTTGCTCTATTCAAGAAGGCATATTGTTCGTACTCAACACCTGAGTACCAGGCAATAAATAATTCAGTTATATAAGCAACACCAACAATTGATCCCGTGATCATTATAACTATATTCATTAATTCGATATGCTGAACTGTAATATAATCTTCAAGATTACATACTTTACGCATGATAATTAGTAAGGTATTTACCATTGCAAACCCTGAGAAGATGGCCCCTGCAACAAAATAAGGAGGGAAGATCGTTGTATGCCATCCTGGAATTACCGAGGTAGCAAAATCAAAAGATACAATAGTGTGTACTGATAATACCAAAGGCGTTGCAAGACCTGCAAGAACCAAAGAAACTTCTTCAAATCGCTGCCAATCTTTTGCACGTCCACTCCAGCCAAAACTTAATAAAGAATAAATTTTCTTTTGGAACGGCTTTACCGCACGGTCACGAATCATTGCAAAATCAGGCAATAATCCGGTCCACCAAAACACAAGTGAAACCGATAGGTATGTAGAAATCGCAAATACATCCCACAGTAATGGAGAATTAAAGTTAACCCACAACGATCCAAATTGATTTGGGATCGGAAGAACCCAATAAGCTAACCAAGGTCGGCCCATGTGAATGATAGGAAATAATCCCGCTTGTATTACAGAGAAAATTGTCATGGCTTCCGCTGAACGGTTGATTGCCATACGCCATTTTTGTCTAAATAATAATAGGACTGCCGAGATTAGTGTACCAGCGTGGCCAATCCCAACCCACCAAACAAAATTTGTAATGTCCCAAGCCCATCCAACAGTTTTGTTGAGGCCCCAAGTACCAATTCCGGTGGAAACGGTGTAAACCATACATCCTAACCCCCAGCCAAAAGCTGCAAGTGCAATAGAAAATACTACCCACCATAGTTTGTTTGCTTTTCCTTCAACAGGAGCAACCACATCCAAGGTCACATCATGATATGACTTGTCCCCGGTAACTAATGGTCTTCTGATAGGTGCTTCGTAATGAGACGCCATAATACTTTTATATTATTTCTTAATTATTTTATGCTTCGTTTGTGTTTCTTACTTTCACTTGGTATACCACGTTAGGTTTTGTTCCTACATGATCTAATAAATGATAAGCACGCTCATCATCTTTAAGTTTAGTAATCGCACTTTTCTTATTGTTGATGTCACCAAACGAAATCGCGCCAGAGTCACATGCTGATGAACACGCTGTTTTGAACTCATCTGGGTTTACTTCTCTCCCATCACGTTTTGCATCAAGTATTGTTTTTTGTGTCATTTGAATACACATAGAACATTTTTCCATAACCCCTCTAGAACGAACCGTCACATCTGGATTAATTACCATACGCCCTAAGTCGTTATTCATGTGATAATCGAACTCATCATTCTCATTATACAGAAACCAGTTAAATCGACGTACTTTGTAAGGGCAGTTATTTGCACAATAACGAGTTCCCACACAACGGTTATAAGCCATGTGATTTTGGCCTTGTCGTCCGTGAGAAGAAGCTGCTACAGGACAAACCGTTTCGCAAGGTGCATGATTACAATGTTGACACATGATTGGTTGAAAAGCAACTTGTGGATTCTCTGATGGAGTTTCCATCTCTCCAAAAGTACTTAACGAACTTCCAAGACCTTCAATATTCTCTTTGGTAGTGTTATCACCTTCAAAAGTTTCATCTGAAGAGTAGTACCTATCGATTCGAAGCCAGTGCATATCACGACTTCTACGGATTTCTTGTTTTCCTACGACTGGAACATTATTTTCTGCATGACATGCTATGACACAAGCGCCACACCCGGTACATGAATTTAGGTCAATTGAAAGATTAAAATGGTGCCCGATAGAGCGATCAAATTCATCCCATAAGTCAACATCTGGTGAATCAACCGGTGTTTCTTCATGGTTCAATGACACCATGGTCATCGGATTCCAATCGGCCGCAGACTCAGTATTAAAGATCTCCAAAGAAGTTTCTTTGATAATATCTCCCCTACCCATTAATGTATTGTGCAATTGAACACAAGCAAATTCATGCTTTCCGTCTGTTAGTTCTACTTTTGCATTTTGAACTGTATTGAAGTTCGTATAAAAAGGATAGGCGTTCACACCTGTTTGCATTTCTGCTTTAAGTCCTTCGCTACGTCCATATCCAAATGACATTCCCATTGTGCCTCTTGCTTGTCCTGGTTGAATAATCACTGGGACTTTAACAGTCACACCGTTTACGGTAACGTTCGCATATTTTCCGTTCAAACCGCCATTTGCGTCGTGGCGATTTTGACTGAAGAAAGTACTTGTGTCTAGATAAAATCCTAATTCTTTAGCATCAAATTCAGATACAGTTAAATAATTATCCCAAGTTGTTCTTGTTAATGGGTCTGGAAATTCTTGTAACCATGGATTATTCGCTTGTTGACCATCTCCCATTCCTGTTTTTGGATAAAGCGTTAGCTCAAAGTCATTAGCAAGCGGAGTCGAAGCTAGCATTTTTACGGCTACAGATAAGGTTGTAATTTCGCTCGAATCAAAAGCATCGGCAGTATCGACAGTGGCTGAGCTTGTTGACGTATAAACACCATCATGTAAGGCATCGTTCCATGAAGCGTCTTTTAGGATGGCACTTTTCCAATAAGACTTTACAAAATCGTGGTAAGACCCTGAAATCCCAACAAGTTCTAATAAAACGTCTTGAAATTGTTTTGTATCAAACAACGGACGAATTGTTGGCTGCATAAGCCCGTAATATCCTTTTTTAGTTTCTATATCGCCCCAGGATTCCAAATAATGAGGTGCTGCAGCAACATATTGTGATACCGAAGCAGTCTCATCGTTTTTCATTGAAAAAGTAACTGATAGTTCTGTTTGTTTTAACCCTTCTACAAATGCCGTTGCGTTTGGTAGTGTATAGGCTGGGTTAACGCCGGCCATTATAACAGCACCAACAGTACCCGCATTCATGTCTGATACTAATTTGGCAACCGCTTTGTCATTCCCTAAACGAGTTTGAGTTGGATGAGCCGTATCAAACGCTTTACTATTTAACTTTTCGTTGATTGCTAAAACAATGTTTTGTGCATTAACGTCTTGAATTCCAGTAAGAACAACGGCGTTAGAACCTGCTTTCAATAATTCTGAAGCGGCTCTGTCAACGGCTGTTTGTAAATTTGTTGGTAAGTCTCCACCCACACTAGTGCCAAACAATTTTCCGTAAAGCTTTGCAAGAACAACTTTTTGTTGTGAAGGCTTGAGCGCAACACGAGTATCTGCATTAGCTCCTGAAAGAGACATGTTTGCTTCAAATTGTGTGTGACGTGACATTTTTCCGTTTTTCGGAACACGTCCCTTGGCATAGGCTGCATCAAATCCACCACCCTGCCAGTCTCCTAAAAAGTCAGCTCCAATAGATACGATTGTTTGTGCTTTGGAGAAATCGTAATTTACTAACCCTCTTTTGCCATATTTATTTTGGAATGCATCTGCTGCTTCAGATTCAGAAATCGCATCATAAACAATATGGCTCACGTTTGTATATTTTTGTTTAAATTCAGAAATTAATTTATACGTCGATGGACTTGCAAAGGTTTGTGTTAACAACACAATTGATTTGTCAGTGCCTTTTAGAGCCTCTAGTTTTTGTGAAACTTCTGCAGTAAGTTCGCTCCAGCTAATTGCTTGGCCGTATTTTTGTGGAACTACGACTCTTTGGTTGTCATATAAATCTAATACTGATGCTTGTACTCTTGCATTAATACCGCAACTCGCTTTGGCCAAACTATTAGACTCCACTTTAATTGGACGACCTTCTCTAGTCTTAATTAAGACACTTGCAAAATCGTATCCATTAGCAATAGCAGTTGCATAATGATTAGCAACACCAGGGATGATTTGTTCTGGCTGCACCACATAAGGAATCGATTTAATAACAGGACCCTCACAAGCTGCTAAAGAGGCGGCAGCTGTACTAAATCCAACGTATTTTAAGAAATCACGACGCGTAGTACTTGAATCTTCTAGGGTTTCTTTGTCACCTAAAAAATCATCTACAGGAATCTCTTGTGTGAATTCCTTTTGTTTTAGCATCTCAACAGCAGAATTATGGTTTGGATTTAACTCCTCAACACTTTTCCAATATTTCTTGTTTGATGACATATATATAATGTTACTTGTTGATCGTTTTGATTAAGTTCTAATAATGACATTTTCCACATTCTAACCCACCCATTTGTGCTGCAGTTAGTTGCTCAACTCCGTATTTCTTGGAGAGAGCTTTGTGAATTTTTTCGTAGTAGCCGTTATCTTGAACTTTGACATTTGTTTCTCTGTGACAGTTGATACACCAGCCCATTGTGAGAGGTGAGAACTGATACATTACTTCCATTTCCTCGACAGGACCGTGACAAGTTTGACACTCGAGTCCAGCTACTGTAACGTGTTGCGAGTGGTTGAAATATGCAAAATCAGGAAGGTTGTGTATTCGAACCCATTTAACTGGCTTTGTTTTTCCTGTGTATTTTTGATTGGCATCATCCCAACCAACAGCATCGTATAATTTCTTGATTTCTCCATCATAAAACTCTTTGCTATACTCATCGTTTCCTGTGCTTTCTGACACCTCATAAATAGATTTATGACAGTTCATACAAACGTTAAGCGCTGGAATCCCTGAGTGCTTACTCACCCGTGCAGAAGAGTGACAGTATTTACAATCAATCCCGTTATCACCCGCATGAATTTTGTGAGAGTAATGGATGGGCTGAATTGGTTGGTAGCCTTGGTCAACTCCTACTTGAGATAGGTAACCGTACACAAAGTAGGCACTTGATAGCAAAAAGAAGATTGCTGCAACCAACATTAAAAATTGATTTTGAACAAAGGCTTTCCAAAGTGATTTTCTTTTAATCGCTTCAGCTATTTCTACATTGTTTGCAGAGGCAAAACGCCGTAATGTTTTATTTACTAAAAATAAGCCTAAAGCGAGTAACCCAAAAAGAATCGCTAGTGCACCTAATACAATTTCCTGAGACACTCCGCTACTGCTTTCAACAGTAGCTTGACTCGTGCCAACTACTGCGACTGCAGGTGCAGCTTTTTCTTTCGCTGTGTAAGCTAAGATGTTATTAATATCTTCGTCAGAAAACTGTGGAAAAGCAGTCATTGCTGAGCCGTTGTACTCCGCATATATTTTGTTAGCATATGCATCACCAGACTTGATCATTGCAGAACTGTTTCTAATCCATGAATTAAGCCAGGCTCGATCTAAACCTTCTGTTTCACTGAGCCTAGCCTCTACGTTACGAAGAGCTGGACCTGTCATCTTTTTGTCTAACTGGTGACATGCTGCACAATTTGCATTGAACAAAGATTTTCCTTTGACTGGATCTCCGTCTTGAGCAAAAAGTGACGTGAATATAATTGTTAAAAAGAAAAGCCCTGTTGAAAGTAATTTTGAGGGCGCGTAAAATTTAAATCCTTGTTTCATAGTGTCGATAGGGGTCGTTTCTAAACTTTAATGCGATTTCTTCAAGCAAATGTGTAATATTTAACTTTAAAATCTTCCGCAAAAGTAAGATATAATGTCCGTTTTTGAAATGTTAGATCTGCGTAAATTCCTAATTTATAAGCATTCTAAATAAGTAAAAATCAAAGCCATAAACTTTATTGGATTACATTTGTAAAAATAATTTAATTGCATGAAAAAAAAATTATTCATATTTATTGTTGTAAATGCCTTGTTTTCAGTGCCTGCTTTAGCTCAAGAGGGCTTGGTTACAATAAATAAAAGTGCAGAAATTGAACGCATCCTAGCTTTGAAAAAAGAAATGAATAAAAAGATGCCTTTTATTAAAATTCAAATATATAGTGGGCGACGCTCTTACGCGACAAAAGCTTTACTAAATTTTAAAGCTAATTTTCCGGGACAATTTGTAGAAATGAAATACGAAACGCCAAATTATAAAGTATGGGTAGGAAGGTTTAGGACGCGTCTTGAAGCGGATAGACAACTTGTTAGGGTCAAATCAAAATTCTCAAACGCGTTTTTGTTTACACAGTAGTTTTTAAATCAATAAAAAAAGCGGCTATCCCTAGCTATTACAGTTTTCAAATATTATTTTAATTTCTTTTTTACTTGAACTTCTTGGAAAGCCTCAAGAACGTCTCCAACATGGATATCATTATAATTTTTGATTTGCATCCCACAATCATAACCTTTAGCGACTTCCTTGGCATCATCTTTAAAACGCTTCAGAGAACTTAGTTCCCCTGTATATACAACGACTCCTTCCCTAATTAAACGAATTCCAGAATTTCGGTAAATTTTGCCATTAGTGACCATACATCCAGCAATGGTTCCAATTTTAGAAATTTTAAATGTTTCTCTAATTTCTGCAGATCCTGTAATTTCTTCTTTGAACTCTGGGGACAACATACCCTCCATTGCATCTTTAAGATCATTAATAGCATCATAAATAATTGAGTACATTCGAATATCGATCTCTTCTTTATCTGCAATCTGTCTTGCATTCCCCATTGGTCGCACATTAAATCCGATAATTATAGCATCAGAAGCAGAAGCCAACAAAACATCACTTTCAGTAATAGCCCCAACTCCTTTGTGTATAATATTAACTTGGATTTCTTCAGTAGAAAGTTTCTGAAATGAATCAGTCAAGGCCTCCACAGAACCGTCTACATCCCCTTTGAGAATGATATTAAGTTCTTTAAAGTCTCCTAATGCTATACGTCTACCAATTTCATCAAGTGTAATATGACGCTGTGTTCTAACAGATTGCTCACGCTGTAATTGTGTGCGTTTAACTGCAATTTGTTTCGCCTCACGTTCATCTTTAAAAACGTTAAACTTATCCCCTGCTTGCGGTGCGCCATCTAATCCTAAAATAGATATTGGAGTAGAAGGTCCAGCCTCAAAGATGTCATTTCCTCGCTCATCATGCATTGCTCTAACCTTACCACTATTTTTTCCTGCAAGTACATAATCACCAATTTTTAAGGTTCCTGCTTGCACTAGTATGGTAGACACATAACCACGTCCTTTATCTAAAAAAGCTTCAACAACTGTGCCTACTGCGGCTTTATTAGGGTTTGCTTTTAGCTCTAACAATTCAGCCTCAAGTAATACTTTTTCTAGTAATTCTTTTACACCATCTCCTTTAAGAGCCGAGACGTCATGGGATTGTATTTTTCCTCCCCAATCTTCAACTAATAAATTCATATTAGCTAACGCTTCCTTTATTTTTTCTGGATTTGCTTCTTGTCTATCAATTTTATTGATGGCAAAAACAATTGGCACCCCAGCTGCTTGTGCATGTGCTATGGCTTCTTTTGTTTGAGGCATAATATCATCATCCGCCGCAATTACAATAATAGCAATATCAGTGACTTGAGCTCCACGTGCACGCATGGCTGTAAAAGCTTCGTGACCCGGAGTGTCTAAAAACGCTATTTTTTGGCCTGTGGACAAGGTAACGCCATAAGCTCCAATGTGTTGAGTAATGCCTCCTGATTCTCCCGCAATAACATTTTCCTCTCTAATGTAATCTAGTAAAGATGTTTTACCATGATCGACATGACCCATAACAGTTACAATTGGCGCACGAGTTTCTAATTGTTCTTCTGTGTCAACAACTATTTCGATAGCCTCATCAATATCAGCAGTTACAAATTCTACAGTATAACCAAACTCTTCGGCAACAATGGTTAATGTTTCAGCATCTAAGCGTTGATTCATTGTAACCATCATACCTAAGGACATACATGCAGAAATAATTTGAGTGACCGAGACATCCATCATTGTGGCTACCTCGCTTGAGGTAACAAACTCAGTAACCTTTAATACCTTACTCTCAAGCGCTTGTTGTTCTTGATCTTTTTCAGTCTGTTCCCTATGTTGGTCTCTTTTTTCTTTTCGGTACTTAGCACCTTTTTTGCCTTTATTTGATTTTCCCTGTAATTTTTCAAGAGTCTCTCTTACTTGCTTTTGAACTTCCTCAGCCGTAGGCTCTACTTTTGGTGTTTGTGTTCTACTTTGGTTTGGGCGACTTCTAAAATTACCCTTCTTAGGTGAAGAATTGTTCCCTACTTTGCTAATTCGTCGACGCTTTTTCTTAGCATCTGTTGAGTTTCCGCTTGCTGTAGGAGTGGCTGGCTTGGGTTTTTTAGGTTTGTTAAATTGAGCTAAATCAATCGTTTGACCTGTGGACTTAGGCCCTGATAATTTTTGATAATTTGTTGTTTCAACCTTGTTGTCTCCAGTAATTAGAGCTTCATCAATACTTGGTTCTGGCTTAAGTAATTTTTGTTTAGACGATGGTATCGTGGGGTTTTCTGCCTCTTCTTTTACTTTATCTAACTTTGTTGCTGTTACCGTTTTTGTTGATTTAGGGGGGGTTGCATGAGCTGTAGGCTCAGAAATTTGAGTTGCCTTAACTTGTGGGTTTTCGGGTTGTTTGGAGACTTCTACTTCAGGCTTTTCAGTCAGCTTGGCCTTGAGAGTTTCTGGAGATACCTTTTTAGGGCTCTCTAAATCAATTTTTCCAACTTTTTTTGGCCCCTCTAGTTTAGACTTAGCCTTTAAAACTTGCTTAGCTGCTTCTGCTTTTTGAAGCTTTTCCTCAATTTCTTGTTCACGCTGCACACGCAGTGCTTCTTTTTCTTTAAGCTTTGCCTCACCCACTTCTTTGGATGCAACTTTTTTACTAGCATCTGTTTGAAACTCTCCTGCAAGGAGATTATATACTTCAGAGTTGATTTTAGTTGTTGGGCGTTTTTCTATTTCGACGTTTTTTGTTTCCAAAAAATCGACTGCTCTATCGAGTGAAATGTTTAATTCCCTTAAAACTTTATTTAATCTAATAATTTCAGCCATAAATTGCCTTTATTGTTTTTTTCAAATTTACTGTGTTTACTTTCGCAAAATCAAGTTGTAAAATGCCTTTCAGGCCACCAATATAATAAATTTTACTCTTCAAACTCCTCTTTAAGAATGCGAACAACGTCTTCAATTGTTTCTAACTCTAAATCTGTGCGTTTAACCAAGTCCGTAACGTCCTGTTCAAGAATGCTCTTTGCTGTGTCTAACCCTACTTTAGCGAACTCTTCAATAACCCATGCTTCAATTTCATCAGAAAATTCAGAAAGCTCAACATCTTCTTCAACTCCTTCTCTAAATACATCTATTTCATAACCAGTTAAACGACCAGCTAAACGGATATTATGTCCACCTCTACCAATAGCTTTACTTACCTCTTCAGGTTTTAAAATCACCTCGGCTCTTTTAGATTCCTCGTCAATCTTTACAGAAGTGACTCTTGCAGGACTTAAAGATCTTGTAATGTAGAGTTGTAAGTTAGTTGTGTAATTAATGACATCAATATTTTCATTTCCAAGCTCACGAACAATACCATGAATTCTCGAACCTTTCATTCCTACACAAGCACCAACTGGATCAATTCGGTCATCATAAGAATCCACAGCTACTTTGGCTTTTTCACCTGGTATCCTAACAACTTTTTTGACAGAAATTAAACCGTCAAAAACTTCTGGTATTTCTTGTTCAAATAATTTCTCTAAAAATATTGGCGATGTTCTGGACAGAACAATTGATGGTTTGTTTCCTTTAAGATCTACACTCTCAATAATTCCTCTAACATTATCCCCTTTTCTGAAAAAATCAGATGGAATTTGTTTATCCTTTGGAAGAACCAATTCATTCCCTTCGTCGTCTAACAAAATAACTGCGCGATGACGAATATGATGAACCTCAGCTGTATATATTTCTCCTACTAGTTCTTTAAATTGCTTGTAAATGTTAGTGTTATCGTGCTCCTGGATTTTTGAGATCAAGTTTTGACGAAGCGCCAATATAGAACGACGACCTAAATCGAACAGCTTCACCTCTTCAGAAACATCTTCTCCAACTTCAAAATCTGGTTCAATCATTTGGGCATCTGTTAATGATATTTCTTGATTGTCATCTTCAACTGCATCGTCAGCGACAACTATCCTATTTCTCCAAATCTCTAAATCTCCTTTATCCGGATTAATGATGATGTCAAAGTTATCATCGTCACCAAATTTCTTTTTTAATGTATTTCTGAACACATCTTCTAAGATTGACATTAAAGTTACACGGTCGATCAGTTTTTCATCTTTAAACTCTGAAAACGAATCAATTAACGCTAAATTCTCCATAATTTTTAGTCTTATATTAAAATAATATTTTCACTTTTGCTTCACCTATTTCATCGTACAAAAGGGTTGCTTTTTTTTGAACTGTTACTTTACCCTTTCCTATGGGTTTTGGTTCTCTTGCTTTCCATTCTAGTAAAATGTCACTTTCACTGGCTGATTTTAAAACAGCTTCAAATTTTTTATTTTCTAAAGTCCTTACTTCTAAAGTTCTGCCAATATGTTTTTGATATTGTCTTGAGTGTGTCAATGGGGTAGTTGCTCCTAACGAGGACACTTCCAAAGAAAAATCATACTCTTCTCTGTCTAGATTGTGCTCTATTCCACGACTTACAAACATGCAGTCTTCAACCAGAACCCCCTTATCACCATCGATTACAATTCTTATTTTATTTCTATCTAAGATTTCAAAATCTATCAAAAATAAGTCAGGTCTTTGCTCTAGACACTCTTCCAATAATTCTTTTACTTTATCTCTAAACATTTGGTATAAAAAGAGGGGACTTTATGTCCCCTCGCATTTTCATTTATCATTCTATGGCGCAAATATACGACATAAAAATTGAATTTAACAAGTGTTTATACTTGTTTAGTTGGCCCACTAGGGCTCGAACCTAGACTCTTTGGTACCAAAAACCAACGTGTTGCCAGTTACACCATGGGCCAATCTCGTAATGAGGCTGCAAATTTATGATAAAGTTTTGTTTAGCCAAACATTTTTAAAATTATTTATTGCTGGTTTTTTGGTTTATAATATAAACTAGTTTATATTTGATATTTTAAACCAATAAAAATATGGAAGATCAAATTCAACTAATTAATGATGTAATCAACAAAACAAAAGAAAACTTAAAAGAAAGTTCTTTCTCTTTTATTTTTTGGGGATCACTTATCGCTATACTAAGCTTTTTTCACTACAGATATCCGGAAGTTGTACAGCAAACACACTACTCATTACTACTATATTGGGTCTTAATTCCTATTATAGGGATGGTTATAACTTTGGTCTATAACATTAAAAAACGCGTAAAAGCAGGCTATGAAACACATGTCGGGCGGAGTTTAAAAATAATATGGGGCGTGTTTAATATCTCTTGGATTCTTTTAATTTTTATCTCTATTGAAAAAAAAATTAATCCAACAGAGTCTATATTGTTTTTATTAGGAGTGATGATTCTTATAACGGGACTTTTAATTCGCTTCAAACCCTTTTCTTTTGGAGGCATATCTGTTATTATATGCAGCATCCTTTGCGTTTACACTCCAAATAATTCTTGGCTGTTGCTAAACAGTATTGCCGCTGTTTTAGGGCTACTTCTTCCTGGAATTTATCTTTATTACAGGAAATAAAATGTTTAAGCCACTAAATAAAATACTGGTAAATCCAATACGACTGATGATTGTATCCGTCCTGATGAAAGTAGAAAATTGTGATTTTAATTTTCTGAAACAACTTACCAAAACTACCCAAGGAAATCTAAGTATACAACTAAAGAAGCTCAAAGAGTGTGGGTATATTTCTATTGATAAAAGTTTTGAGAAGAACTATCCAAAAACCAATTGTAAAATTACAAAAGCCGGAGTTAAATCGTTTAAAGAACATTTTGAAAACCTTAAAGAATACCAGAACCTCAATCTAAAACATAAATCATGATAAAATTAATAATATTATTAATGTCAACACTTAGTTCTATTTTTCTTTTAGAACAAGAACCAAACACCGCTCATGTGTTGAAGATTACTGTAAATAATATTAAGAATATAAAAGGCAAATTACAGGTGTGCTTAACAGATAAAAAAGAGGATTTTTTAAAACAGTGCGACTACGCAAAAACAGTCGCCGTAACAAACAACACTATTTCATTAAAAATAGCAAACATAAAAACAGGGGTTTACTCAGTTTCGCTGTTCCATGACGAGAATAACAACGGTGTTTTAGACACTAAAGGTTTATTTGGAATACCCAGCGAGCCTTATGGATTCTCTAACAATCCAAGAACAACGTTTGGCCCTCCTAGTTTCGAAAATTGTACATTCCTTATTGACGGAGATAAACAAATCTACATTAAATTATAATAAAAAAAATATAACATAAACTGAACAAAAACTAATATGACACCAACAGAAGCTTTCACAATAGCTAATGCGGTCGCATTACCAATGTGGGTCTTGATGCTCTTTTTATCAAAATGGAAAGTAACTCGGTTTTTGATTGATTTTAAAGTAATTCCATTAACATTAGCGTTCATATACGCTATTTATATAGTTCAAGCCGTTTGTGTAAGTGGAATGATGGACTTTGGAAACCTTAGATCGGTTATGGCGTTATTTTCAGAAGAAAATGCAGTGCTGGCAGGGTGGATTCATTACCTAGCTTTTGATCTTTTAGTTGGCATGTGGATGCTAGATCAAAATAAAAAATTAAAGATTAATCATTTAGTAATAGCTCCTTGTCTTTTTTTAACCTTCACGCTTGGGCCAGTCGGTTTCCTGCTTTTCATGATTATTAAAACCATTAAACAAAAACAATCTTGATGTCTTTAAAGCATGTCTTTAACACAGTAAAAAACCATAGCCCACTATTGTATTGGATTGTAATAGTTCATTTGGTTTTAGCTATTGTGTCTATAACAAGTAGTTTTATGGATGATAGAACCCTTATGGGAGTTAACGTTTGGATGAAGCCATTGAAATTCTCAATTTCTGTAGCTATCTATATTTTAACAGTAGGGTTTCTTATGACGTTATATCCTTTCTCTAAAAAAAAGAAGAATCTTATTAATAATATTGTTTGTTGGACATTGCTAATAGAATTAGGACTTATTATATATCAAGCATCAGGTGGGGTACAATCACATTATAATATATCAAATCCATTTGATGGTTTAATCTTTACAGCTATGGGAATATTAATAGCTATTAATGTTATAATTATGGCATTATTTATATTTGAAACTATCCGATTGAAATTAAAAACACCTAAATTACTTCAATGGGCTATACTTCTAGGTTGGGTAATAGTATTTTTTGGCAGTTGGGTTGGCGGACAAATGATAAGTGAAATGTCTCATAATATTGGTGTCGAGGATGGAGGTCCTGGTCTTCCGTTAGTTAATTGGAGTACAATTGCTGGTGATTTAAGAGTAGCACATTTTTTTGGTCTACATGGCCTACAAATAATTCCAATTTTCGCATTATTAATTTCAAATAAATCGAAGACTAGCGCAAGGAATCAGATTATAATTGTCACTGTTTTTGGAATAGCATATGCATTGTGTATTGGGTATACATTCTATCAAGCTAAACAAGGGGTGCCATTTATATAATATTTAGAAAGTATAAAATTTATTAAGCTTTACTTAAAAGCTTTTTTCCGTTAAGTAATTATTATTAAATTCGCTTCGAACTTCAATTTTGTAAAATGGCCGATTTTAACTTCAAAAAGTGGAACCTTATACTTGGGTGGTTTGCTTTTTTAATTGCTTTTATTGCTTACAGTCTAACGGTAGAACCAACCGTTAGTTTTTGGGATGCCGGCGAATACATCTTAACGTCATCCAAGTTACAGGTTGGACACCCGCCAGGAGCACCATTTTTTCAAATGATGGGGGCATTCTTTTCTATTTTTGCTACAGATCCTACACAAATTGGACTCATGATTAATATGATGAGTGCCAGCGCAAGTGCCTTTACTATTTTATTTATGTTTTGGTCTATTGTACTACTTATTAAACAAGTAGTTAACAACAACGAATCTTCAAAAGAGCAAAACATTGCTATTTTAGGGGCTGCATTTGTTGGGAGTTTATCTTTTGCTTTCACGGACTCTTTTTGGTTTAATGCTGTTGAGACAGAAGTGTACGCTATGGCTACATTAATCATGGCTGTTTTATTTTATTTAGGACTGCGCTGGGGAAATGAAATGTTTACTCCCAGAGGCAATAAATGGTTGATCCTTATTTCATTTGTAGTAGGGCTTTCTTTTGGAGTTCACTTCATGGGACTATTAACCATTCCAGCGATTGGACTTATTTATTATTTTAAAAATTATAAAATAATTACTTTAAGAAACTTTGTTTTGGCAAATCTAGCTGGAATTGCTGTTTTACTATTTGTATTTAAACTTTTGGCTCCTAACATTCTCAGATATTTCAGCATCTTAGAAATATTTTTTGTAAACTCAGTTGGCCTACCGTTTAACTCAGGGTCTATCATTGCTTTTGTGCTTCTGGTTAGTTTTATCATTTTGGGCATCCGCTACACACAGAAAAAAAACTATGTGAATTTAAATACGGCTTTATTGTGTATTACATTTATAGTTGTTGGATTTTCATGTTGGCTAATGCTTCCAATTCGTGCAAATGCTAATGTGACAGTTAATGAAAACAACCCTTCAAGTGCTAGAGAGTTACTAGCCTATTATAATCTTGAGCAATACCCAAAGACACACTTGTTCTACGGGCCGCAATTTACAGACCAATACGCTGGTCTAGATAAAAATAAGCCCTATGTTGATGACAAACCAAAATATGAAAAAGACGAAATCCTTCGCAGGTATGTAATAGTAAACGATTACGAGAACGGATTACAAAATTACAATTCTAAACATGCTTCTTTGTTGCCAAGAATGTGGAGTACAGAGCATGCTGAAAACTATATGACATATTCTGGGTTTTTAGACTTTTCAATTAAGTCTGAACATCAAATGCAAAACGAATTAAGGTCGGTTATTAATGATTTTAGAAATGCGGTTGCAAATGGTGAAGTTGATTATGAAGGCTATCATAGTTTTCTAAAAAAATATGGGCGGTATATCGATATTGAAAAACCTTCTTTAATCAAAAATATATATTACCTTTTTAATTATCAAATTGGTTACATGTATTGGAGATATTTTATGTGGAATTTTACGGGACGTCAGGATGATATTCAAGGGAAAATGGATCTTCATGGAAATTGGATCAGTGGATTTGGCAGTCTTGATGAATACTTTTTAGGAATGTCACAAGAAAACCTTCCCAGTGACGTTAAAAACAATAAGGCGAGAAACACCTATTATTTCCTCCCTTTATTACTTGGGTTGATTGGTTTGTTTTTTCTTTTTAACAAAAATAAAAAACTATTTTGGACCATGTTAGTATTTTTCCTATTTACAGGAATTGCCATACAAGTTTACACAAATGTACGGCCGTTTGAGCCTCGCGAGCGCGACTATTCTGTAGTTGGGTCTTTCTATGTGTTTGCACTCTGGATTGGATTCGGAGTCTTTGCTATCTATAAAAAATTAAGCAGTTTTTCAAAATCAAGTCTTTTAGCTCCCCTAGTTTGTCTGGCCTGCTTAGTCGCAGTTCCAGGAATTTTAGTAAGTCAAAACTGGGATGATCACGACCGTTCTAAAAGAGAAACTGCTCATGCTATGGCAATACAGTATTTGGAGTCCTGTGACCCTAACGCTATTATTTTTACAATTGGGGATAACGATACTTTCCCGCTTTGGTATGCTCAAGAAATTGAAGGTGTTCGTAGGGATGTTCGAGTAGTTTGTACAAGCTTGTTTAATGTGGATTGGTACATCGATCAGATGAAACGTAAAGCTTATGAAAGTGCCCCAATTCCATCTGGGTTGTCTCATGAACAATATAAGTGGGGTACTCGTGACTATATAATTAAAGAAGTTGTCACAAAAGATACTTTAAATCTCGATCAGTTTTTAGGATTTATTACAAGTGATGATGAGCGCACTAAATACAAACACGTGCTACAACAACAAGGATATGACACCAGCGGCCAAAGAAACCAAGATCTGAACGCTAATTATTTACCTACAGAAAATGTTAGAATCCCCGTTGACAAATTAACAGTTTTAAAAAACGGTATTGTTAAAGCTCAAGATTCTTCTTTAATCGTTCCTCACATTGATATTAAGATTAAAGGGGCTGCGCTTTACAAGAACCGTTTAATGATGCTGGACATTATTAATAACAACAATTGGGAACGGCCAATTTACTTTACAGGTGGTGCGTTTGGAGACGAGGATTATATTTGGATGAAGGACTACCTTCAGTTAGATGGATTAGTGTATAAATTAGTTCCTATTAAAACTGCGGTAGATAAAAACAACCCATTTGATATGGGGCGTATTGATACAGATAAAATGTATGATATGGTTACCTATTGGGATTGGGGGAATAACGGCGATCCTGATATGTATCACGATGTTGAAACACGCAGAAACAGTTTAACCTATCGCGGAAACTTAGCACGACTAATTGAAGCTTTAATTAAGGAAGGTAAGTTAGAAAAAGCTGAACAAATTGCGGACTTAGCTATGACAAAAATGCCTGTAGATATGTTTGGTTTTTACACACTTCTTGAACCTTACATTGGCGCATATTATGAGCTGAAAGCTACAAAAAAAGCACGAAAATTATTCCTTAAGGTTAGCAGTAAGTACCAGGAAAGTCTGAGTTACTACAGTGATCTTTCAGATGATAATCAATCTAAATACATACAAACAATATATAGTGATATTGAGCGATACAGAAGCTTGGTTGACGTTACTACCTTTTATGAAAGTGATGACTTTATCAAAACAGAAATGGGTAAATTCAATAATTATCTAAGACTGTTTACTGGAGAGCCTGAAAGTAAAGACTTACAGCAAGAAGATCTTTTGGAGTAAAGTGATTAAGAAATTGTTAGACAAATTCTTGAATACGGCCAATAATAGTATTAGCATCAAGTTCGCCGCTTTGGCGCCATTTCATATCGCCTGACTTATAAATAATTAATGTTGGCAACCCCTTAATACGAAGTGCTTCTGCGAGATCTTGATTTTTCTCTACATCAATTTTAATCACTCGAGCTTTATCTCCCATGGCGGCAGCAACGTCTCTAAGCACATCATGCATCGTTTCAGATTCGTCACTCCACTCTGTAAAAAACTCGAATAAGACCGGAACTTCAACGTCTATTAAATCTCCAAATTTTGACATATCTTGAAATTTTATTTTTCAACCGTTAAACTAGTAATTAGATTTACCAAGATAACTCATTAAAAATAAATGATTTATTTAGGGTAAATATAAGGTTTTCTGACGTTTAAGTGTTATTAACCCCTTTTTTCAGCGTTATGACGGAGATTTCCGGCCATATTCCAACACGGCCTGGAAAAGCTAAAAAACCAAAACCACGGTTGACATTTATGAACTGGCCTGCCTTTTCATAAATTCCAGCCCAGTACTTATAACGCCACTTTATAGGACTCCATTTCAATACGCCAGGAATTTCAATTCCGAATTGCATTCCATGAGTATGACCGCTGAGTGTGAGGTGGTAATGAATAGGGTGCTTAACAACTTCGTACTGCCAATGAGAAGGATCATGGCTGAGTAATATTTTAAAATCAGTTGGACTAACGGCAGTAGACGCTAGTTCTAAATCCCCTTTCTGTTTGAATCCTTTTCCCCAATTCTCAACTCCAATAATTGCTAGACGGTCGTTGTCTTTTTGAATAAATCGACTTTCATTTCTTAAAAGATCAAAACCCATTTCCTTTTGAATGTCTAGCATTTCTTGAAAATTTTCAGCTTTATCTTTTTCGGTAGACCAGCGAGTGTAATCTCCATAATCATGATTCCCTAAAACAGAAAAAATACCATCGACTGCTTTTAATTTAGAAAAAGTTGACTTCCAAGGTCGCATTTCTTCAGACCTACTGTTTACTAAATCTCCCGTAAACAAGATAACGTCAGATCCTTGTTCATTCACTAAATTAACAGCATACTCAATTTTATCTTTATTGTCAAAACTACCACTGTGAATATCACTTATTTGAGTAATCTGGTAACCTTCAAAGGCTTCTGGTAAATCTTCAAAAAACAATGAGTACCTTAAAACTTTAAAATTATACTTTCCTTGTGTAATTCCATATAATATTGATAAAAATGGAATAGAAGCCAAACCTATTGCAAGTTGTCCAATAAACTTTCGTCTAGAACTAAAAAATGCAGAAGAGTTATCCGGTTTTGAAATAAAATAGTTATAAATAGCTTCAAAAAGTCTGTAAATATCTTCTCCTAACACAAAAATCAACAACACTAGCTTTGGAACATAAACCAAAATAAACAACGCAAGTGCTAAATAAAATCCTTGATTGTTTACTGAGCTCCTATCAAAGGTCATCCCCTGATAAACTATATTAGAAAATATTATAATTGAAATAATTACATATCCGTATGTTACAAAAGAACTTTTTATGACACTTCGAAAACTTTGAAGAGCATAAAAATCCAATGCCAAAACTAAGATTATAAAAATTATAAGTCGGCTCATACTTAGGTCATTTGATTTGCAAAAATAGAACAAATCCAGATGATAATTAAGTTAATATTATTATTTAACGATACTTTTAGTTTTAGATTTTTTTAGTATATTTCTGATAATTACAAAATCAATCCATAAGTTGGCAAATAAATCATTTTTAAAGGATTGTTTAGCCAAAAACTAACACACTAAATAATAAAATATGAGTACTAAAAACAACAACTCAGCGCTAACCACATTGGTAACTGTCTTCTTTTTCTGGGGATTTATTGCAGCTTCTAACGGGGTCTTTATTCCATTTTGTAAGACCTATTTTAATATTGACCAGTTTCAGTCTCAACTTGTCGATTTTGCTTTTTATGGCGCCTATTATTTTGGAGCTTTATTGTTATTTGTACTATCAAGTGCAGTCAAAAAAGACATTCTCAACAGCTGGGGCTATAAAAACGGAATTGTCTATGGTTTGTTGGTGTCAGCTCTTGGTGCATTATTAATGTACCCCTTTGTAAACGGAGCGCAACAAGGGGATAGTTCGGTCTTCTATTTAGTATTATTAGCCTTATTTATCGTTGGGCTTGGGTTTTCACTTCAACAAACAGCAGCTAATCCATTTGCTATTGCGTTAGGGGAGCCAGAAACAGGATCCCAAAGATTAAATCTTGCTGGAGGGGTAAATTCATTTGGAGCTACCATTGGACCTACTGTTATTGCTTTAATAATTTTTGGATCCACTCCGCTTTCAGGAGACGAGCTAAATCAAATGATTTTAAATAATGAAATAAAACTAACAACGATTCAGCTCCTTTACATTGGGGTGGGCGCTTTATTTTTGGCTGCTGCTGCATTATTTCATTTTTCTAAAAAATTACCCAATACTAAAACAGATGAGTTATTTGAACCGGCTAATAAGGCTAAAAATATATTAATTGCTTTAACTGTTGTTATTATTGTTTGTTTTGGATTGATTTTCAATACATATGCAGACGGAGTAGTAGCGAATGAAGCCATTGAAAATAAACGGCTTTACTTGCTCTTAGTGGCTTTATTTGCGGTGATTTTAAGCGTGTTCTTTGCCAATACCCGTGCAACAAAATCTCCCGAAGGATGGGGTGCTATGAAATACCCACAGCTTGTTTTAGGTATGCTAGCTATATTTACTTATGTCGGGGTAGAGGTTACTATACAAAGTAATCTCGGAGAACTCTTAAAGTTTGTTGCAGACAAGGTTAACAACCTAAACCCGTTAGGGCTAAAGGTCATGAATGACGCAGAAATTGCGCCATTTATCTCTCTTTACTGGGGGGGGATGATGATCGGGCGCTGGGTAGGTGCTATAACAGTTTTTAATCCCGGTAAAGGGCTTAAGAAGTGGCTGCTTATTATTGTCCCTTATGTTGCTTTTGGTGTGATTCTTTTGGTTAATTTTGGAAAGTATTCATCTACAGAAATCTTATTGTTTGGTGTTTGTGTAGCTATACAAATTGGTGGATTTTTTCTGGCGAAAGACAACCCTATTGCGACATTGAAAATATTTAGCACGCTAGGAATTATCGGAATGATTATTGGAGTTTTTACTTCGGGTCAATTGGCTTTATATGCCTTACTTTCTGGTGGTTTATTTTGCTCTATCATGTGGCCGTGTATTTTTACGTTAAGTATTTCTGGACTAGGAAAATACACATCTCAAGGGTCCGCATTTTTGATCATGATGATCTTAGGAGGCGCTATAATCCCACCTCTTCAAGGAAAGTTAGCAGATATTTTTAGCATACAGTCGTCTTATTGGATAGCTGTTATTTGTTTCATATATCTATTATTTTATGCTTACAAAACAAAAAGTGTATTGAAAACACAAGGGATTTCTTTTGACAAAATAAATTAGTAATAAGAACTTTTTTTTTAATTTATAAACTGTAAAAAGAGAAACTAGTTATAATAATGGCTAAACAAAAACGATTATTTCTTTTAGATGCTTATGCTTTAATTTTTAGGGGATATTATGCGTTTATAAAAAACCCAAGAATTAATTCAAAGGGGCTTGATACCTCAGCAATTCTTGGTTTTACTAACTCATTGTTGGATGTTATTAAAAGAGAACGTCCCGACAACATAGCGGTATGTTTTGACAAGGGTGGTAGCAAGGATCGCGTAGAGATATTTAAGGAATATAAAGCAAATAGGGATGCAACTCCAGAGGGTATAAAGCTTGCGGTACCTTACATCTACAAAATTCTAGAGGCTATGAATATTCCTGCAATTGTCAAGGAAGGTTTTGAGGCCGATGACATTATTGGAACACTCGCCAAAAAAGCGGAAAAAGAAGGTTTTAAAACCTTTATGGTCACCCCCGATAAAGATTTCGCACAGTTAGTAAGTGAAAATATTTTCATGTACAGACCTATGTTTGGTGGGGGATATGAAACTTGGGGGATTGATGAAATAAAAGAAAAATTTGAGATTGAAAACCCGCTTCAAGTTATTGACTTTCTAGGAATGAAAGGAGATGCTTCTGATAATATTCCAGGGCTCCCAGGAGTTGGAGATAAAACTGCAAAAAAATTACTTGCTCAGTACGGAAGTATGGAGAATCTTTTAGCCAATACTCATGAGCTTAAAGGTAAAATGAAAGAAAAAATTGAAGCCAATGCCGAGCTTGGACTTTTATCTAAAAAACTAGCTACAATATTGCTAGATGTCCCTATAGAATTTAACGCCAAAAAATGTGAGTTAGGAGTTCCAAACTCTGAAAAAGTAGAGGCAATTTTTCAAGATCTGGAGTTCAGGCGTCTAATTGATAACTTCAACAAAACATTTGCAGTCAAAAACACAGAAGTGACTACCTCAGCTGATCCGTCTACTTCAACACCTAAAAAGAGTATTGTCTCCACAACGTCCCAAGCAGGAGCTGGACAGTTTTCTTTATTTGGTAGCGACGAAAACGAAGCATCTTTGGCGTCTCAAAATTACGGAAGAGAAACAGCTCGTTCTACGGCTCATTTTTACCAAAATGTGACTGGTGAACTAGGTTTAAAGCTGTTCATAAAACAACTAATGATGCAGCCATCCGTTTGTTTTGACACTGAAACTACAGACCTAAATCCTCTTAAAGCAGAGCTCGTTGGCATATCTTTTTCATGGGAAGCACACAAAGGGTTTTTTATCCCTTTTCCGGAAAATTTTGAAGATGCCAAACAACTAATCGAACTATTTCGTCCGTTTTTTGAATCAACTTCTATTGAAAAAATTGGACAGAATTTAAAGTACGAAATTAAAGTTTTGCACAAATATAAAATTGATATTAAAGGGAATCTATTTGATACCATGATTGCGCATTATCTAATCAATGCTGATATGCGACATGATTTGGGAGTATTGGCAGAAACCTACTTAAACTACACTCCTATTTCTATTGTGGATTTAATTGGAAAAAAGGGTAAAAACCAACTTTCAGTACGAGATGTTTCTCTTGAAAAACTTACAGAATACGCTGTTGAGGACGCTGACATTACTTTTCAACTGGCAAGTCATTTCAAAAAAGAATTAATAGACGCAAAAACATTAAAGTTGTTTAGTGAGATTGAAATCCCATTAGTGAAAGTACTAGCATCGATGGAGTTAGAGGGGATCAAATTGGATACTGCATTTTTGAAGTCTCTTTCAATTGAGCTTAATAATGACATCGCATCTCTTGAATCTAAGATATATGAGGCTGCAGGAGAAACCTTCAATATTGCCTCCCCTAAACAATTAGGAGTAATTTTATTTGAAAAATTAAAGCTAGTTGACAAGCCTAAAAAAACAAAAACTGGGCAATATAGTACAGCTGAAGATGTATTATCCTATCTAGCAAAGGAACACACAATTATTCAGCACATATTAGAGTACAGAGGGCTAGCAAAGCTTAAAAGTACCTATGTGGATTCGCTTCCAGAACAGGTTTTAGACAGTACTGGACATATCCACACAGAATATATGCAAACGGTTGCCGCTACAGGGCGCTTAAGCAGTAATAATCCCAACTTACAAAATATTCCTATTCGAACCGAGAGAGGGCGTCAAGTGAGAAAAGCATTTGTACCAAGGAGTGAAGAATACACACTTTTAGCAGCTGATTATTCGCAAATTGAACTAAGGGTAATTGCCGCTGTAAGCGAAGAAGAAACTATGATCGAAGCTTTCAAAAATGGTGAAGATATACATGCCTCCACCGCTGGTAGGGTATTTAATGTTCCAATAACAGACGTGACTAGAGAGCAGCGTGGAAATGCTAAGACTGTAAACTTTGGGATTATTTACGGAGTCTCTGCTTTTGGACTAAGTAATCAAACTGACTTAAGCCGTTCTGAAGCGAAAGAATTAATTGAAACATATTATGAAACTTATCCAAAGCTTAGAAAATACATGAGCTCACAAGTAGATTTCGCAAGAGATCATGGTTATGTGACAACGCTGTCTAACCGACGCCGTTATCTTAAGGATATCAATTCTCGTAATGCTATTGTGAGAGGAGCGGCAGAACGAAATGCCGTTAACGCACCAATTCAAGGCAGTGCTGCTGATATTATAAAAATTGCAATGATTAACATCTACAATAAACTTCAGGCGGGACCATATAAAACAAAAATGCTATTGCAAGTTCACGATGAATTGGTATTTGATGTTTATAAACCAGAGTTAGAAAACATGAAAAAGTTGATCAAGGAAGAAATGGAAAATGCCTACAAATTAAGCGTTCCTTTAGATGTTGAGATGGATATGGGCGCTAATTGGTTAGAAGCACATTAAACTACATTTCTAATGACGTTATCACATCATTATCCATCAAAAACTCTTGAGGATTTTCAAGAGCTTCTTTAACTGCAACCAAAAACCCTACAGATTCTTTGCCATCAATTATTCTGTGGTCATACGATAAAGCTACATACATAATTGGTCGAATCTCTACCTTACCCTCAATAGCGACTGGACGCTCGACTATATTGTGCATCCCAAGAATTGCACTTTGAGGAGGATTAATAATTGGTGTTGAAAGCATGCTTCCAAATACACCTCCATTGGTGATTGTAAACGTGCCTCCAGTCATTTCATCCACTGTAATTTGACCATCACGCGCAAGAGTTGCCAAGCGCTTTACTTCCGATTCCACCCCTCTAAACGATAAGTCTTCTGCATTTCTAATTACTGGAACCATTAAGCCTTTTGGTCCTGAGACAGCAATACTAATATCACAAAAGTCATAACTAATCATTTCTTTTCCATCAATCATCGAATTAACAGCTGGAAATAATTTTAAGGCGCGAACAACAGCTAGGGTAAAGAAACTCATGAATCCAAGACCAACGCCGTGTTTTTCTTTGAATATTTCTTTGTATTGTTTTCTTAATGCGAAAATTGGAGACATATCAACTTCATTGAATGTCGTTAACATAGCTGTTTCGTTTTTGGCTGTTACCAAGCGTTCCGCAACTTTTCGGCGTAACATAGAAAGTTTAGATCGTGACACACCACGGCCTTCAATATTAATCTGCTGTCCCATCGCTGGGACTGCCTTAACAGCGTCTTCTTTAGTAATTCGGCCATCTTTGCCTGTGCCTGAAATGGAAGTCGCTTCAATCCCTTTTTCAGAAAGTATTTTTTTAGCTGCTGGACTTGCAGATCCAGTAGCATAAGTTGTCTTAGTTGGCTCCTCAACCTTTAGTGGTTCAACAATTTCTGAATTTGTTAATGATACTTTAGTAGTGTCTGCTGACTCTGGTTTTGAAGCACTTGTATCAATAAGACAAACAATCGCTCCAACTTCAACAGCATCTCCTACCTCTGCTTTGAAAGTTACGGTTCCACTGGCTTCAGCTGGTAACTCTAAGGTTGCTTTATCACTATCTACCTCTGCTATGGCTTGATCTTTTTCAACATAATCTCCTTCTTGAATTAGCCATTCTGCAATCTCAACTTCTGTAATAGATTCACCTGGTGAAGGCACTTTCATTTCTAAAATCATTGTGTGTTTATTTTAGTTTTTTTCTTTGATTGTCTTTTGTTTTGTCAAAAACAAAGTTAATGATTTCTTGGTGTCTCTTTTTAGAACGTGTAGCACTTCCTGCGGCAGGTGCGCTATAACTTCTTCTTGATGCGACTCTCCAGTTTTTTACATCGTCTATGTGCATTAACATATGAGCATACGCCCCCATGTTTCTAGGCTCTTCTTGAGCCCAAACAATATCTTCTGCATTTTTATATTTGCTTATCACTGCCTTGATTTCACTTTCTGGTAATGGAAATAATTGTTCAATACGAACTAGTGCAACATCTGTTTTCTTAAGATTTTCTTGCGCTTCTAATAAATCATAGTAAAATTTACCCGTTACAAATACTAATGTTTTGACTAAGCTTGCTTTAGAAGTTGCATCGTCAATTAGCATTTGAAAACTTCCATTTGCAAAATCGTCAACTGATGAAACCACTTTTGGATGGCGTAATAAACTTTTTGGAGTGAATACAACTAAAGGTTTTCTGTAATTTGCCTTTAATTGGCGTCGCAGTAAGTGAAACATATTTGCAGGAGTAGTACAATCTGCAATAAACATATTGTCTTTTCCACAAAGCTGCAGATAACGCTCCATTCGACCAGAAGAATGCTCAGCTCCCTGACCTTCGTAGCCGTGTGGCAACAACATTACAATCCCATTAGGAGTTTTCCATTTATCCTCTCCACATGAGATGTATTGATCGATCATAATTTGAGCCCCATTACTAAAATCTCCAAACTGAGCTTCCCAAATAGTAAGAGTATTTGGACTTGCCATAGCATAACCATAATCAAATCCTACAACTCCATATTCAGACAGTAATGAATTGTAAATACTGAATTTTCCTTGGCTTGAACTTATGTTATTTAAAAGAACAACTTCCTCTTCACTATCTTCAACTTTTACAACCGCGTGACGGTGAGAAAAAGTACCTCTCTCAACATCTTGTCCTGAAAAACGGACATTGAAACCCTCTTCTAGAAGCGAGCCAAATGCTAAATGCTCAGCCATTGACCAGTCAAGTTTGTCAGTTTCAAACATTTGTTTTCTGGCTTCGATTAGACGGGAGATCTTACGTATAAATTTTTTGTCTTTGGGGAGTGATGAAATAACTTTACTAATTAATCCTAGTTTTTGTTTAGGATAACTGGTATCAACAGTAAGTTTCATCTTTTTAACTTTAGCTTTTGGGAAGTTTTTCCAAGCCTTTTGCATAAACGGCGTAATAACTGTTTTATCTTCTTTTCTTGAAGTTACTAACTCTGTTTCTAATGATGCCTTATAGTTTTTCTCAAGGGCAGACACATAATCGTAATCTATTACACCTTGATCTATTAATTTTTGAGCGTAAATATCACGAGGATTACTATGGCTTGCTATCGCTTTGTACAATTTAGGCTGGGTAAATCTTGGCTCATCTCCTTCATTGTGTCCGTACTTTCTGTAGCCTAATAAATCTATAAATACATCACGCTTAAACTGCATTCTAAAATCTAATGCAAACACAGTGGCATGAACAACAGCCTCTGCATCGTCAGCATTAACATGTAACACAGGAGATAATGTTACTTTTGCTACGTCGGTACAATAGGTTGAAGAGCGGGCATCTAGGTAATTTGTAGTAAATCCAATTTGATTATTTACCACAATATGTATGGTTCCATTAGTCTTATAACCATCCAATTGAGCCATTTGAACTACCTCATAAACTAGCCCTTGTCCAGCTATTGCGGCATCTCCATGTACTACTATTGGCAACACTTTAGTTGGGTCTTCTGGTTGAATGGCATCTTGTTTAGCGCGAGTAATCCCTTCTACAACTGCTCCTACTGTTTCTAAGTGTGATGGGTTTGGGGCAATACTTAAATTAATCCGATTGCCATTATCGGTTAAACGATCACTTGTCCAGCCAAGGTGGTATTTAACATCTCCATCAAAGACTTCCTCTTCATAGTCTTTTCCGTCAAACTCACTGAAAATATCACTTGCGGACTTTCCAAATATATTTGTAAGCGTACTAAGGCGACCTCTGTGTGCCATTCCCATTACAAACTCTTTTACGCCATACGATGCAGCCTTCTCAATTAGCGCATCAACAGCAGGGATCAAAGACTCATTACCTTCTAAAGAAAATCTTTTTTGCCCAACATATTTTGTATGTAAAAAAGTTTCAAATGAAACTGCATCATTTAGCTTTTTAAGAATATGTTTCTTTTCTTGGTTACTAAAGCTCCCGTGGTTATCGTTTTTGTTGAGTTTTTCTTGTATCCACTGACGTTCATCAGGCTTTCGAATATACATATATTCAACTCCAATTGCATCACAGTAGATAGCTTCTAAATGCTCAATTATAACTTGTAAGCTCTGTGGTCCTATACCAATAACTTCCCCGGCGTTAAAAACAGTTGTTAAGTCTTTTAAAGACAAACCGAAATTTTCAATTTGAAGAGAAGGTTGATATTTTCTGCGATCTCTTACAGGATTAGTTTTAGTAAACAAATGACCTCTAGTTCTATAGCCATCAATTAATTTTATAACCTGAAATTCTTTTTGAAATTGCTCAGGAATTTGTGTCATTACACCTTCAACTATTTCGCCTGCGGCGCCATAACTTTCACTTCCAAAATCATAACCCTGGAAAAAAGCTTTCCAAGTTGGTTCTATGCTATCAGGGTCCTGCAGATACTGTTCGTACATGTCTGCAAAATAAGCAGTATGAGCGGCGTTAAGAAAAGAATACTTATCCATGATTTACAATTCTATTTTTCAAATAAAGAATATAAACAAAAATACGATTTTTCACAAAATAGATAGTTGAAAACAAGATAAATATGAATAAATTAAAATCTAGATATATGTTTCTGTTTACAGCTATACATCCCTTGTCATGAGCTCAGTACCAAAGACCTTAAGTACTTGCTTGTTGGAGCTAGACATATTAATATTTTCTAAAACATCAAAGGCTGCTTTAGTGTAAAAAGAAATTGCCTTTTTTGTGGCAAGGTTTGATTCAGTTTTTACATATAACTCCAGAGTTTTGGAAACTTTATTATCTTGATTCTCAGCACTGTCTTGAAACAGTTTAGATAGTTGATTACAAATTTCTGGAGTGCCATTTTCAATAGCTTTTAGATACAAATAAGTTTTTTTATTTTCTAATATGTCTCCACCGACCTGTTTTCCGAAAGTTTCAGGATTTCCAAATGCATCTAAATAATCATCTTGTAATTGAAATGCTATTCCAAGATTTTTCCCGAACTCATAACAGCGGTCTTGATCTTCTGTTGACGCATTAGCTACAATCGCGCCCATTTTCATAGCAGCACCAACCAATACTGCTGTCTTATACTCAATCATTTTTAAATATTCATTAATAGAAACTTTCGTTCGAGTTTCAAAATCAATATCATATTGCTGGCCCTCGCAAACTTCGAGGGCTGTTTTACTAAACAACTTTGCTAACTCTCTAAAAGTAGCTGGGGGGTAATTTTCGAAAAGCTGGTAGGCTTTAATGAGCATAGCGTCCCCAGATAATATTCCTGTATTCAAGTCCCATTTTTCGTGAACGGTTTCTTTACCTCTACGCAACGGAGCAGCGTCCATAATATCATCATGAATCAAAGAAAAATTATGAAAAACCTCAACCGCCAAGGCGGCATTCATTGCCCGATTGACATCACCATCAAAACATGCTGTTGTCATTAGGGTCAAGACAGGTCTCAAACGCTTACCCCCAAGCTGTAGGATATATTCAATAGGCTTATATAGACTTTCTGGCTCTCTTGAAACATTATATGTTTTAAGAAATTCTGAAAACTGTTTTTGGTAGGACTCAATTAATTTCATTCAGCAAAAATAAGTGAATTATGACAACAAATTTAAAAAGGAAAAATATTAAATGTTAAAAAATATATAAAACTTCGGAAACTTTTACTGTTTTTATAGTTTCCTGATGTATCTTTGCACCCTGTTATGAAAGAAAAAATTGTAAAAAAAGCAGAGGAATTGTTTTTAACTCTTGGGTTTAAAAGCATTACAATGGATGACATTGCAAATGCAATGGGTATTTCTAAAAAAACAATTTACACTCACTTTGCCAACAAAACAAAGCTAGTGGAAGTTGTAACTTTTGAAGCTTTAGATCATATACATCAAGGAATTGATAGTATAAAAGAAATCTCAACAAATCCAATTGAAGAGCTTTACCAAATCAAGATGTTTGTAATGAATTACTTGAAAAATGAAAAAGTATCTCCACAGTTCCAGTTAAAAAAATACTATCCAAAAATCTATGATTTGTTAAATATCAAACAATTTGAAAAGATGAACTCCTGCGTAATAGATAGTCTTAAAAAAGGTGTTGAGACTGGATTATTTAGAGCTGAAATTAATCTAGATTTTATTTCCAGAATATACTTTAGTGGAACCAATGGCATTCGTGATATTAATGTTTTTCCAGACAATCTTTTTGATAAACACTATATTTTTGAAAGCTATCTAGAATACCATTTACGAGCTATCGTTACAAATAAAGGCCTCAACTTATTAAACGACTACCTAAACTCAAACCAACCTAATAATGTTACATAAATTTATTATTTTCTTGCTTTTTGCTACTTCGCTGAATGCTCAAGAAAACAAATATAGCTTTACTTTACAAGAGGCTGTCGACTTTGCAACTGATAACAATAGAGCCATCCAAAATGCAGAACGTGATGTGAAAATTGCGGCACAAACAAAGCGAGAAACAACTGCAACTGGGCTGCCACAGATCAATGCAAACATTGGATATAACAATTGGCTTGAACAACAAGTTTCGCTAATTCCTGCTGGGGTTTTTGGCGGAGTACCCGGCCAGTTTTCAGAAGTCACATTTGGAACAACACAAACAATGAATGGCTCTATTAACATCAAACAGAAGCTATTTGATGGATCGTATTTAGTAGCGCTTCAAGCCGCAAAAGTGTATCTTGAAATATCTAAAAATGCCAAAGAAAAAACAACAAATGAAATTCGTAAAGTTGTGGCTTACTCATATGGGAATGTATTACTAGCTGAGGCAAATTTGGAGATTGTAGATTCAAATATTGCACTTCTCGAGAAAAATGTTTGGGAGCTTTCAAAAGTGTATGAGAATGGGCTCGTTGAAGAAGAAAGTCTTCAACAGTTACAACTAACACTATCGGGCTTAAAAAGCAACCAACGCTACACCAAACGCTTAAAAAATATCGCTTACCAAATATTTAATAATTCTCTTGGCCTTAATCTCAACTCTGAAGTGGTATTGACAAATAGCCTAGAAGAATTGGTTCTCTTATATTCCTTACTAACCCCTTCTAGGTCTGAAAATGAAATTGAAGAAGTTATAGACTTTAAAATTGCTGTTAACTCCGTTAAGTCAGACGAGCTTTTATTAAAATTAGAAAAAAGTAAAGCATTACCATCCTTAAATGCTTTTGTAAACGGGAGTTACTCTGGAAATAGTGAGCGCTTTTCTTTTACAGAAAATTCCCAAAAATGGTTTGGGGCTTCCTTATTTGGTGTAACCTTAGATATTCCCGTTTTTAGTTCCTTTAAAAGGAGTGCCTCTACTCAAAGAGCACGACTAAACTTAGAGAAATCAAAGTCAAATTTAGAAGAAACCACAAATAAAATAAAACTAGAAATCAATACAGCAAGGAGTAATTATGAATTTGCTGTTGAAGACTATGAGATTAAAAAAAACGCCCTTGATCTTTCTAAAAACATATCAATTAAAAATGAAATCAAATTTTTTGAGGGCTTAACAACTAGTTTTGACTTATCCCAAGCACAAAGACAACTATACATGGCGCAACAAGACCACCTCCAATCCATGCTAAATATTTTGCTAAAGCGAGTTGAGTTAGAATCCCTAATAAATACACCCCTTAAAAACTAAACAATGACATACAAACATAATATCCCCACAGTGAAATCTATTTTTTACATAGGCCTTTTATCATTAGTCGTTGGCTGTAATACTGCCACTAATGAATCACAGTCTCTTGCAGATTTAAAAACACAAAAAAAAGAGCTTGTAAATCAACTAAATAATATCAGTATTAAATTAAAGTCCGTTGAAAGCGCCATTTCAGACTTGGACACTCTTAAAAGACTGGTCACTGTTACATCTTTTAAGGCAGAAGAAAAAAATTTCAATCACTATATTGAAGTGCAAGGAGTTGTAAAAGCGGACAAGACAATCGAGCTTCGCTCTGAGATGGGTGGCACTATAACTGCTATACTGATTAAACAAGGACAGAAAGTCAATAAGGGGCAGGTTTTAGCAACCTTGGAGAGCTCTGTCATTGATAATTCAGTTTTACAGTTAAAAACACAGCTTGATTTGGCTACAACCACATATGAGCGACAAGCGCGGTTATGGGAGCAAAAGATTGGCAGTGAAATCCAATTTCTGCAGATAAAATCCCAAAAAGAAGGTCTTGAAAATAGCTTAAGAAGTTTAAGAGCTCAAGCTCGTAAGATGAAGATCACTGCTCCTTTTTCTGGAACTATAGATCAAGTGTTTGCGAAAACAGGAGAATTCATCTCTCCCCAAGTGCCATTTTTAAGACTGGTCAACCTTGACAATGTATACATAGAAAGTGAAATCACGGAAACTTATCTAAAATCTATTTCTAAGGGAACAAAGGCGTTGTTAAGCTTTTCCTCTATTGACACCTCTTTAGAGGCTTCCATAACTCAGGTTGGAAACTTCATCAACCCTAGCAATCGAAGTTTCAAAACAAGAATAGATATAAAAAACATCAATAATGAACTAAAAGCTAACTTGCTTGCCGATATTAAAATCAACGATTTTAATGCTTCTGGAATTGTAATTCCTTCAAAAGTTATTCAGAAAGATCGTAATGGAAAAACATTTGTATATACCCTTGAATCTAAAGAAGCAAACTATAAAGTTGTAAAAACTTTTATTAAAGATGCTAATTCCTACAACAACTACTCCTATGTTACTGAGGGGCTCAACATTAAATCAACCCTGATTGACAAAGGCGCTCGACTTGTAAAAGACGGAGATATTGTAAAACTTGTAGACTAAGAAATTATGAACTCAAATAAAATAAAAGAATTTAAACTCTCTTCGTGGGCAATTTCGAACAGAATTACGGTGTCTGTAATTACCTTCATTATAATATTGGGAGGGTTGCTTTCTTATACTGGAATGGCCAGGGAAAACTTCCCAGAAATTATTGTTCCACAAATTTACGTCGCAACTCCTTACCCTGGAAATTCAGCATTGGATGTGGAAAAACTTATCACTAAAAGATTAGAAAAAGAAATAAACTCAATAACAGGCGTTGATAAAATTACATCTAATTCAATACAAGGGTATTCTAGTATTGTGGTTGAATTTAACTTTGATTATACCCCTGCCGAGGCACTTCAAAAAGTAAAAGACAAAGTTGATGTTGCCATGGCGGATACTGATTTTCCAAAAGACCTGCAATCGGAGCCAAGTGTCACAGAAATGAATTTTAGTGAACGAATTCCAATCATGAATATTAATTTATCGGGGGAATTTTCTATGGACCAGCTAAAGGAATATGCTGAATACTTAGAGGATGAAATTGAAGAGCTTTCTGAGATTTCAAGTGTGGACATTAGAGGGGTCCAGGAGAAGGAACTTGAAATAGCGGTCGACTTATATAAAATGGAAGCCTCGATGATTAGTTTCACTGACATAGAAAATGCTGTTAAATTTGAAAACATGAGTGTTACTGGGGGTGACATCCTAGAAAATGGTGTTCGGAAGACCGTTCGGGTAACTGGAGAATTTGCAGACCCCTTAGGAGTTAAAGACCTTATTGTAAAACAAGAAAAAGGTAACATTGTATATCTAAGAGATATAGCTGAAGTATCGTTCAAAGAGCAAGAAAAAGAGAGTTTCGCAAGAGAGTATATGCAACCTGTAGTGATGCTAGATGTCAAAAAGAGAGGTGGACAAAACCTTTTGAAAGCATCTGCCAAGATTGATAAAATTATTTCAACAGCCCAAAAAAGCATATTCCCCAAGAGTCTCATAATTTCTAAGACAAATGATCAATCAAACGAAACACGAACCATGGTTTCTGACTTAGAAAACAGCATTATTTTAGGAATCATACTAGTAATCACAGTACTGTATTTTTTCCTAGGATTCCGCAATGCTTTATTTGTTGGAATTGCAATTCCATTGTCCATGTTTTTATCATTTACTATTTTAGGGTTTATGGGGGTAACCCTTAACACAATGGTTTTATTTTCTTTAGTTATCGCTTTAGGGATGTTGGTTGATAATGGGATTGTTGTTGTTGAAAACGTGTATCGATTAATGGATGAGGGTTACCCAAGAATTCAAGCAGCAAAGCTTGGTGTTGGTGAAGTGGCGATGCCAATAATAGCATCAACAGCTACTACATTAGCTGCTTTTTTCCCTTTAATTTTATGGGAAGGCATCATGGGAGAGTTTATGAGGTGGCTGCCAATCACACTAATAATTGTATTGGGTTCATCTCTTTTTGTGGCACTTGTAATCAACCCAATGTTGATTTCAGTGTATATGAAAGTAATGCCTAAACAGGATTCTAAAGTTACTTTTATTACAAAACTAGAAAACCTATACGAACGTTTTTTGAGCTACGCTTTAAAAGGTAAAAAACCTATTGGTATCGTTACTGGGACGTTTGGGTTATTATTTCTAGCCGTTTTACTAATGTTTACTTTTCCTCCAAAAATATTATTTTTTCCAAACACTGATGCTAAACAGGTATTTGTGTACGTGGAGTATCCCATTGGAACCGATATTGAAGAGACCAATACTATTTCAATGGAAATAGAACAGGATATTGAAACTTACCTAAAAAAGTATGAAGTCAATGGAGAAAACTTCTTAATAACTTCTGTAATCGGACAAGTTGGTGAGGGCACCGCAGATCCAAGCCGTGGGCAAGAAGGAGGTAAAACTCCAAATAAAGCGCGAATTACAATTGATTTTGTGAAGTTTCAAGATCGTGAAGGCGTTAGTTCTGAAACGGTACTTAAAGAAGTTCGTGAACTATTACAGGGCTACCCTGGAGTGAGTATTGTTGTTGACAAACCATCGGATGGACCGCCAACAGGACCGCCAATAAACATAGAAGTAAAAGGAGATGATTATGAACTTATTTTAGAAACAGCAAATGCCTTAAGAGCCTTTATTAATACATCAAATGTAGCTGGGATTGAGGAGCTTAAGCTAGATATTGACCAGGGCAAGCCTGAGATGATCGTGACAGTAGACCGTCAAAAAGCAAGACGTCTCGGCGTTTCTACTGGACAAATAGGAATGAATTTGAGAACGGCTTTATACGGAAAGGAAATCTCAACTTTCAAAGATGCAACTGATGATTACCCTGTAAACCTTAGATTAAAAGATGAAATGCGTTACAACAAATACGCCTTATTAAATCAAAAAATAACCTTTAGAAATCAAAGTGACGGACAAATAAAACAAGTTCCAATATCTGCTGTTGCTACGTCTGAGAATACAACGGCCTTTAGTGCAATCAAGCGAATTAATCTGGATAGAGTAGTTACTGTATACTCAAATGTGCTAAATGACTATAACCCAACAGAGGTTAATGATAAGATTCGAGAAATTACTGAAAAATTTGAAATACCGAAAAATATAGAAGTTAGTTTTACTGGAGAACAAGAAGAACAGGCCAAAGAAATGGCGTTCCTTAGTAAAGCACTTTTAATTGCAGTTCTATTAATTTTCTTGATTTTAGTTGCACAATTTAATTCTGCAACAACCCCTATCATTATTTCCATTTCTGTGTTCCTTAGTTTAATTGGGGTACTATTTGGGCTCTTAATTTTTAGAATGGATTTTGTCGTTCTTATGACAATGATAGGTATCATTTCACTTGCTGGGATAGTTGTTAATAATGCCATTGTTTTAATAGACTACATTAATCTTACCATTGTTCGTAAGCGACGTGTGTTAGAGCTTCCATTAGATAGTGAACTAACTCCTGACTTACTCATTTCGTGCGTAGTTGAAGGCGGTAAAACCCGTTTAAGACCGGTTTTGCTAACAGCAATTACCACTGTTTTAGGTTTACTTCCATTGGCGCTTGGAATAAATATTAATTTTCGAACACTGATAACGGAGCTAAATCCTAATTTTTACATTGGAGGAGAAAATGTGGCGTTTTGGGGGCCAATGGGTTGGGCTATTGTATTTGGACTTACCTTTGCTACCTTTTTAACCCTGGTAGTGGTTCCCATCTTGTTTTACTTAATCAATAATTTGAAAGCAAAAAAGCTTAAAGTCACTTCCTAAGGCTATTGGTTTTAATTTTTTAAATGTTAAATTTGCTCAACTAATTTAGTCTTATGTACAGAAGTCATCATTGTGGGCAGTTAAGAGCCTTAAACATTAACGAAGAAGTGACGCTTTCAGGGTGGGTGCAAAAATCTCGTGATAAGGGATTTGTAATTTGGGTCGATTTAAGGGACCGTTACGGAATCACACAACTTATCTTTGATGCAGAGCGTACACCAGAAGCAATGGTTAACATAGCTAAAAGCTTAGGGCGTGAATTTGTTATTCAAGTAACTGGTACCGTCATTGAGCGTAGTTCAAAAAACCCTAATTTAGACACTGGTGACATCGAAATTCTGGTGTCTAAACTAACAGTGTTAAATGAAGCAAAAGTCCCCCCTTTTACTATTGAAGATCAAACTGATGGAGGTGAAGAACTTCGTATGAAGTACCGCTATTTGGACATTCGGAGAAACCCCGTTAAAAATAATTTGATTTTTAGACACAAAGTAACGCAAGAAGTTCGTTCATATTTATCGTCTCAAGATTTTATAGAAATTGAAACCCCTTACTTAATAAAATCAACTCCGGAAGGAGCCCGTGATTTTGTAGTACCAAGTAGAATGAACGAAGGTCAGTTTTATGCCCTTCCTCAATCGCCTCAAACCTTCAAGCAGTTATTGATGGTTGGTGGTATGGATAAATACTTTCAGATTGTAAAGTGCTTCAGAGATGAAGATTTAAGAGCAGATCGACAACCTGAATTTACACAAATCGATTGTGAAATGGCCTTTGTAAACCAAGAGGATATTTTGAATATTTTTGAAGGCTTAACAAGACACCTTATTAAGTCTATTCATGGAAAAGACATTAGCTCTTTTCCAAGAATGACCTATGATGATGCATTACGAGCCTATGGAAACGATAAGCCAGATATTCGATTTGGAATGAAGTTTGGAGAACTAAATGCAGTAGCTCAACACAAAGATTTTGGTGTTTTTAACAATGCTGAATTAGTAGTTGGTATTGCAGTTCCTGGTGGGAACAGCTTTACACGTAAAGAAATTGACGGTATTATTACATGGCTAAAACGCCCTCAAATCGGTGCTTTGGGTATGATATATTCTCGCTGTAATGACGATGGATCTTTTAAATCTTCCGTTGATAAGTTTTATGATCAAAAAGACTTGGCACAGTGGGCTCAGGTGACTGGAGCGCAAGCCGGTGACTTAGTTTGTATTCTTTCTGGGCCTACTAGCAAAGTCAGAACACAATTAAGTGCTTTGCGTATGGAACTAGCAGAACGCTTGGAGCTTAGAAATCCAAAGGAGTTTGCGCCACTGTGGGTTACTGACTTTCCGCTTCTTGAATGGGATGAAGACAGTAAACGTTTCCATGCAATGCACCATCCATTTACCGCACCAAAACCGGATCAAATTCAATTACTAGATAGTGACCCCGGAGCTGTAAAAGCTAATGCTTATGATTTGGTATTAAATGGAAATGAAATTGGTGGTGGATCTATTCGTATCCACGACAAGGCAACACAATCATTAATGTTTGATCATCTTGGCTTTACCCCTGAGGAAGCAAAAGAACAATTTGGATTTCTAATGAATGCCTTTGAATATGGTGCGCCGCCACATGGAGGTTTGGCCTTTGGCTTGGACCGTTTAGTGGCAATATTAGGGGGTCAGGAAACCATTAGAGATTTCATAGCCTTTCCAAAAAATAACTCAGGTCGCGATGTGATGATTGATGCGCCATCTGCGATTGATATAGCGCAATTAAATGAGCTACACTTAAAAGTAGATTAAAATAACTTTGTTCTTTAAAAATGAAACACTTGATTTGGTTTTTATTCATTACGACACTGGTCAGTATGCTGATAGGACTGATTGTTGAGTTACCCTACTCAGATAAATTAGTTGGATTCGGGGTAATTGGTTTATGTGCCGTTGTTTTTCCATTATTTTCTTATTACCGTTGGAAAGACAAAAAGATGGCTGACTACATGCTCACTGCAGAAAATTTGGAGAAAATGCGTGAGTATAATGACTCTAAAAAAGATTAAAATTAATTCAACTTACGTTTTTCACTAAAAAAACGCTTAAGAAGTTGAGAAGCTTCATCTGCTAAAACCCCTCCACGTATGACTGTTTTTGGGTGTAACTTAGTTCCCATCGCCCCATAGCCTCTTTGCTCATCTTTGGCACCGTAGATAATAGTTGAGATTTGACTCCAAAACAGTGCGCCAGCACACATTTGACATGGTTCAAGTGTTACATACAAACTACATTTGTGTAAATACTTCCCCCCTAAAAAGTTTGCAGCAGCAGTGATGGCTTGCATTTCTGCATGCGCAGTGACATCCGTGAGAAGTTCGGTGAGATTATGAGCTCTTGCGATAATTCTATTATCAACAACAATCACGGCTCCCACTGGAACTTCGCCTTTATCAAAAGCAACCTCAGCTTCCTGAAGGGCCTTTCTCATAAAATAATCATCGTCAAAAATAGCATCCATAAGTCAAAAATACGATTTCAATCTTGTACTTTTGTTATGTAATGAAAAATTTACTCAAGCATATAAACTCAACAGAAGATTTACGTCAGCTTTCGGTCGAAGAACTACCTCAACTATCAGAAGAACTAAGGCGATTTATCATAGAGATCATAGCAAGTAAAGAAGGCCATCTTGGAGCCAGTCTTGGTGTTGTAGAGCTTACAATCGCTTTGCATTATGTTTATAACACACCCAAAGATTTGTTAGTTTGGGATGTTGGACATCAAGCTTATGGACATAAAATTCTAACCGGACGAAAGTCTGAGTTCCATACAAACAGACAGTTCAAAGGCATAAGTGGATTTCCAAAAAGAGACGAAAGTGAATACGACACTTTTGGAACAGGGCATTCATCTACTTCCATTTCAGCAGCCTTAGGGATGGCTATTGCTTCCCAGTTAAAGGGTCAGGATAGGCTGCATGTCGCCGTGATTGGCGATGCTTCTATAGCCAGTGGGATGGCCTTTGAAGGGCTCAATCACGCCGGAGTAACCACTGCAAATTTATTAGTAATCTTAAATGATAATGCAATTGGAATTGATCCAAGTGTAGGAGCGCTAAAACAGTATCTGACCAATGTAAAAAAAGGTACTCAAAAACAAGATAACATATTTGAGGCTCTCAATTTTGAATATTTTGGACCTGTTGACGGACATGATCTTAAAACGCTTACTTCTGAATTAAAAAGACTAAAATCGATTGATGGACCTAAGTTTTTACATGTTATCACCACTAAAGGCAAAGGATTGAGACAGGCTGAAAAAGATCAAGTTAAATACCATGCGCCAGGAAAATTTAATGCTAAAACAGGGGATATATTATCTAAAAACAATGATGATATTCCTCCAAAGTACCAAGATGTTTTCGGTCATACTCTTTTGGATTTAGCAAATTCAAATAAAAATATTATAGGCATTACGCCTGCGATGCCTACAGGTAGTTCTCTCAAATATATGATGGCCGCACATCCTGAGCGCGCATTTGATGTAGGAATTGCAGAGCAACATGCGGTGACCATGGCTGCAGGAATGGCAACACAAGGGCTTATCCCTTTTTGCAATATCTATTCTACTTTTTTACAACGCGCCTATGATCAAATAATTCACGACGTTGCCTTGCAAAATTTACCTGTTATTTTCTGTATCGATCGCGCTGGATTGGTAGGTGAAGATGGCGCTACACATCATGGCGTTTTTGATTTAGCATACCTAAGATGCGTTCCAAACCTCATTATCTTTGCGCCTCGAAATGAGAGAGAGTTAAGAAATATTATGTACACCGCACAGAAAGGATTAGAGCATCCAATCGCCATTAGGTACCCAAGAGGCAGAGGCGTCACACCTAATTGGGAATCCCCGTTTGAAGCTATTGAAATTGGAACCGGAGTTCAATTAGAGCAAGGAGAGGATCTCGCTATTTTAAGTATAGGAGATATTTCTAACACTGTAACAGAAGCTATCGATGGACTCAATTGTGGACACTACGATATGCGTTTTGTAAAACCTTTAGATGAGTCATTATTACATACTATTTTTAAAAGCTATTCAACGCTCATAACTATTGAAGATGGCGTTGAAAATGGAGGGTTTGGAAGTGCTGTACTGGAATTTGCAGCCACTCACCGCTACAAAAACGATGTGGTTGTCAAAGGAATACC
>JABAZD010000018.1 GCA_018608705.1 Flavobacteriaceae bacterium
CGTAGTCTTTTGGCTGCTTGTTCTGCTGTAATATCTCGTTGAGGTGAACCAAACATTTCATATCCAACCATAAATTTTTTAACCGTTGCACTTCTTAATAATGGAGGATAAAAACTCATGTGCCAATGCCAATAATCATTAATTTTTCCATTTGTAGGAGATTGATGAATTCCACTTGAATAAGGAAACGAACAATCAAATAATTTGTCGTAAGCTTTAGTTATTTTAGAAATAGCGTCAGCAAAGTTTAAACTTTCTTGTTCAGAAATTTCTGTGATGTTTGCAAATTGATTTTTAGGAACTATCATAGTTTCAAAAGGCCAAACTGCCCAAAAAGGGGTGAGTACCACAAAATCATCATTCTGATAAATGGTTCGCTCATTTGCTTCTAGTTCTTGCTTTAAGTAATCGCCTAATAAACTACTATTGTTCTTACCGAAATATGCCCTTTGTTGTTGATCTTTTTTATCTACTTCATTTGGTAATGTAGATTGACTCCATATTTGCCCGTGTGGATGCGGATTACTACACCCCATTATAGCGCCTTTATTTTCAAAAATCTGAACGTAGTTAATCATGTTGTTAGAACCTAACTCAGTATATTCATTTTGCCAAGTCTTAACTACTTTATGGATATTTTCAACAGACATATCGGCTAAACTTTTTGAGTGGTCTGGACTAAAGCATATTACTTTACAAATGCCCTGCTCACTTTCAGCTTTAAATAAACCTTCGTTTTTAGCAAACTTTGGTGATGTGGTTTGTAAGGCTGCAAAATCGTTTGTAAATACAAGGACGTCATTATACTTAGGGTTTTTTTCGCCATTAACCCTAGTATTTCCTGAACATAAATAACAATTTGGATCGTGTGTTGGACGTTTTTCATTAGAAATCTCCTCATTTTGTCCTTGCCAAGGTCTTTTAGCTCTATGTGGTGACACTAAAACCCATTCTCCTGTGAGTATATTAAATCGCTTATGCGAGTAGTCCTGAAAATTTGTATTCATCTTAGATTTTCTTATTTTTAATGATTTGTGTTCCTCTAGATAGTTTTACACTATATACAGAACAATCATATTCAAATGCTGCTTTAAATTTTTTAGAGACCTCTTTTTTAAAAGTTTTAAACGCGTCTTTTTTAACCAGGTTAATAGTACAGCCACCAAATCCTCCTCCCATCATACGAGAACCTAAAACATTAGGATTTTCTTTTGCTCTATCCACAAGAAAATCTAATTCTTTACAACTGACTTTATATTTGGTGCTTAAACCTTCATGAGATTGGTATAACAAATTACCTAAAGCTTCTATATCTCCATTTTTTATAGCTTCAGAAAACTGTTTTACACGATGATTTTCATTAATTACGTAAAGCGCTTTTTGATAATCCCCATCTGAAATGTTACTTTTTATGCGATCTATATCTTCTTTAGAAGCATCTCTCAAGGCATTAAGATGCAATAAACCAGATACCCTTTCGCATACTTGACGTCTATCATTATATTCACTTTCAGATAAATCGTGCTTTACATTGGTGTTAATAAGCATCCATTTATAATCCTTAAAATCTATTTTGTAAGGTTGAGATTCTATAGTTCTGCAATCTAATAGAAGCGCACTCTTTTTTAGACCAAACATACTTGCGTATTGATCCATAATACCACATTTTACACCAGCAAAATTATGTTCCGCTTTTTGTGAGACTAAAATCATTTCGTGTTTAGTTAAACCTAAATTAAATAATTCATTTAAACCAAAAACAAAACTGTTCTCTAAAGCAGCTGAAGATGACATGCCTGCGCCTCCAGGAATATTTCCAGCGAAAACAGCATTAAAGTTTCCAACTTGTTTTCCTAACAGTTGTAATTGCGCTACAACACCAAGCATATAATTTCTCCAACCTCCATCTTTTAAAGGTTTTATGATTTCTGTATTAAAGTTGTAAATCTCATTCTTATTTAAAGCACAAGCGGTACTAATTTTGGTGTAACTTTTGCTTATCGAAAGTGCAATCCCTTTATTAATTGCTGCAGGAAAAGCAAAACCGTCATTATAATCAGTATGCTCACCAATAAGGTTGATTCTTCCGGGTGAAAACACAACAAGGGGTTTTGTTATAAATTGTTCTTTAAAACTACGCTTTACTTTTTTAACTAATTTTTTGTTCATAATTATTATGCAAAATAAACATAGACACCTATTACAATAATGCAGATTACTATACCAGCATGATTTATATATTTCCAAGGCTTAATATCTACCTGTTTTGTGTATTGTTGTACAAAAGGCTCCTCTCTTGGTTTTATTTTTCCTATGATGAGCATAATCACTACGTTGAGGATGAATAGAATTGCCATTACATCTAAGAAGTGTGGATAAGCTTGCACTTCTACTAGAGATAAAGCTGCTTCATCAGTCACTCCTGTTGCTTTTGCTGTCTCCAATGCTTTATTTATAAAATAGTCTTTCATAAAGAATTGACTAATGATGTACAGTAAGCAACCAGAAACTAAGCCGATTTTTGCTGCAATAGCAGGAACACGTTTTGTTAAATAACCTACCACTATTATAGTTAATATAGGAATACTATAGATTCCATTTATTTCTTGTAGATAGTCAAACAGACTTCCTGCATTTGCAATAAGTGGTGCAATAAACATAGAAGCTATTGCTAAAATAACACCAAAGATTTTGCCATATTTTACAATCATTTTTTCATTGGCATTTTTATTAATATGTTCCTTGTAAACGTCAATCCCAAATAAGGTTACAGAACTATTCAAAACACTATTAAACGAACTTAAAATAGCTCCAAACAATACAGCCGCAAAGAAACCAACCCAAGCACCTGGCAATACTTTTTTTACCAACATAGGGTAAGCACTATCTGCACTTTCTAAATTTCCTTGAAATAAGTGATATGCAATAATGCCAGGCAATACAACAATTAATGGCCCTAATATTTTTATGAACGAAGCTAATAATAAACCTTTTTGTCCTTCTTTTAAATTCTTAGCTCCAAGTGCTCTTTGAATAATTTGTTGGTTTGTTCCCCAATAAAATAATTGTACTAACATCATTCCAGTAAAGATGGTATAAAATGGTACTGGATCTGTTGGTCCTCCCATAGATTTAAATTTATCAGGATTTTCAGTTGTTAGTGTAGAAAGGCCATCTAAAATACTACCATCACCAATCATCATTAATCCAAATATTGGAATTAAAATCCCACCAATTAACAGGCCTATCGCGTTAATAGAATCGGAAACTGCAACGGCTTTTAGTCCACCGAAAACAGCATAGATAGAACCAATAATTCCAATTCCCCAAACGCATATCCAGATGGATTTTGTATGTGTTACACCAAGTAGTTCTGGTACATCAAACATACCGCTAATGGCTAAAGAACCCGAGTATAAAATAACAGGAAGTAAAACCACAACATAACCCGTTAGAAATAAAACAGAGGTTAATGTTTTTGTAGTGACATCAAAACGGGTTGCTAAAAACCCAGGTACTGTTGTTAATCCGCCTTTTAAATATCTAGGCAGTAAAAACATAGCAGTGACTACCATTGCTATTGCGGCTAAAGTCTCCCAAACCATAACAGATAAACCACTTGCGTAAGAAGCCCCATTTAATCCAACAATTTGCTCGGTAGATAAGTTGGTTAACAATAGAGATCCGGCAATTACACCAGCGGTAAGGCTACGACCACCGAGGAAGTAACCATCTGAAGACGATTCTTCAGTATTTCTAGTTTTGTAATAGGATATTATAGCAACAAGTGCTGTAAAGCCAATGAATGTTAAGAATTGCATAGTTTATCAATTAGATGGTTAGTATTTAGTTTAGTAATAGAAGTTTCAATTGCCATATTCCATTTCACAAGGTAAGTGTCATTTGGTTGCAGCGTTTGTAACCCTGTTTTATTATTAAAATTATCCGCAGCACCAGTCATTGGTTCAATAGCAATAACATTGGGCTGAACTGGAGTGTAGAGTTGCAGAAAGTTTTCTTTTGATGTAGAACTTATATTGAAATCATATTCTGGTGTTGAAAAATCAATTTCGTTCGTTTTAAGCGGGAAACCATCATCTAATTTTACATCTTTTAGTTTAAATGGCATTTGAAGATTTAAAGCTGTTGTACCTGAAATAATTTGTTGATTATCAAATACATATTTTTTATCGCTTTTAAAATTTATTGTGCTCTTATTTAAATTAGTACTATAAAAATAAGGATGCCACCCTATAGAAAAAGGGAAGGTCTTTTTGTCTTTATTTTTAACTTTGATGGCTAAAGTGATTCCGTTTTTACTTAATGTGTAAGTTAATTCTATATGGAACTTAAATGGAAAGCCTTTAACCTTACCGTAATTTTTATATTGCAAGGATACAGAAGCGAAATCTGATGTTAATTCTTTATTAATAAGAACAAATGTTTTGTTATAAACTAAGCCGTGTATGGCATTGTTTTTGTCCGTTTCATTGCAGTTTAATTTATGTTTTGAATCCTTAAAAGTGTATTCGCCGTCTTTGATTCTGTTAGCAAAAGGAAAAAGAATAGCAGATGCGTAATTGTCTTTATAGGTTGAAGAATCGAATTCTTTAATAATTTGAGTGTTTTCAAATGAAAAATTACTTAATCGCCCACCTTGGTTAAGGCAAATTTGCGCTGTTGATTCTCCATTAGAACTTACCAGTTCAAGGTAGTATAATTCGTTAGTTTCTATTTCTTTTAGTGTATACAAGTTCCTATAGTGATTTTCTAAGAATTAAACGGTTAGGGTTTTCAACTTGAGCGAATTCACTATTTAAAATCATTTCGGCCAAGCGTTCTCCCATTAAGTTAAAATTGGTTGATATGGTTGTTATTCCATCTCCTACAATTTCTTTTAAAAGTGTATCGTTGTATGAAATAATGCCAATATCTTTTGCAAGAGTTAAATGCTCATCCTTAATTCTCTTTATGATTCGGATTAAATTTTTATCATCTAAAATGATGTATAATTCTCCTTTCGATAATTCTCTGTCAATTAAAGTATCAATAATTTTATTTTGAATACCATATTGAGCGCAAAACAAATTGAAGCCTTCCAAAATCCCCTCAGGTTGACGCTCTTCGTTATACAATAAAATTATTTTTTGATATTTCTTTATTTGCTTCAACCCGTCTTGTAAACCTTCATATATGTCTTTCTTGAAATTCTGATAGATAGATGGATAATCTATTAATTCTGAATGGGTTTGGTCTAATATATAGACTTTACCATATGGGAGTCTATTAATTACATTCTCTGTTCCCTTTAAATTGGCAGGCATTATAACGTAATAGCTGTAATCACCAGCATTATCATTTATAAGTTTGTTAAAAACATCTAGGTTAAAATGATGGAAAAATATATTCACTTGAACATTCTCTCCCAAACATGCTGTAAAGGAATTGTATAAATCTTCTTTAAAAGAGTTGAACTCATCAAAAAGTAAAAATATTTTTTGATTAACATCAATATCTTCGCTCAATACATAATAACCTTTACCAACAACAGATTGAATAATACCTCGAGTCTTTAATTCGTTGAATGCAGTAAGTACAGTATCTCTAGAAAGGGAATATTGGTTTTTAATGCTATTCAAGGAAGGTAGTTTATCTCCTTTTTTTAGTGAGCCATTTACTATAGCATCTTCAATAGAAGCGACAATTTGTTTGTACTTAGGTGTGCCAGATTTATTTTTAATAATTACAATCCCCATGCTACAAATATAGGATAAAATTTTAAATAATTAAACTAGTAGGTACTAGTAGGTAATTTGATTTTAAAATTATATATTTGGTTTTTTAATAAATAGGCTGAATAATTATTTAAAATGAAAACTAAAATTATAGTAACAGGTGGATGTGGATATATTGGGTCTCACACTGCAATAGAATTAATAAAAAATGATTTCGATGTGATCATATTGGATGACTTATCAAATTCAACTGAAAAAACCATTTCTCGAATACATAAAATTACTGGTGTAACTCCAACATTTGTAAAAATAGATTTGAAGGATCCTCTAGCAACATCTACAGTTTTTAAAATGCATAACGATGCAGCCGGAGTTATACATTTTGCCGCTCATAAAGCTGTTGGTGAATCTGTACAGAAGCCTTTAATGTATTACAAGAATAATTTTTATTCTTTATTAAATACTTTAGAATCGCAAAGCGAACATGGAATTAATAATTTCATTTTTTCTTCGTCAGCAACTGTTTATGGTACACCAAATACATTACCAATTACTGAAGACAACGAAACGCAACGTCCATTTTCGCCTTATGGAAACACAAAAAAGATAGCTGAAGAAATTCTAACTGATTTTACGAAGTCTAATGATGCATTCTCAGCGATATCACTTAGATATTTTAATCCGATAGGAGCACACCCATCTGGCGAAATAGGCGAATTACCAAATGGTATTCCAAATAACTTGATGCCATATATTACACAAACAGCAGTAGGTCTAAGAGATAAGCTAATGGTTTATGGTAATGATTATCTGACTAAAGATGGTACTCCTATAAGAGATTATATTCATGTTGTGGATTTAGCCAAAGCGCATGTTAAAGCAATAAATAGACTTATTGACCATAAACAGCAACAGCCCTTAGAAACGTATAATTTAGGTACTGGGAATGGCTTTTCTGTCATGGAGGTAATAGAATCTTTTGAAAGGGTATCAGGCTTGAAACTAAACTATGAAATTGTTGGTCGCCGCGAAGGTGACGTACCTCAATTATTTGCTGCGACAGATTTAGCTTATCAAAAAATGGGTTGGAAAGCCGAGCTTGGACTCGATGAAATGATTGACTCAGCCTGGTGCTGGGAACAAAAACACAGAAAACATAATACATCAAAATAACTCTATGTTTGAGAAGAGTTTTTTTAGTTTAGTCATCATTATTATTGTTGGTTGCAAACAAACTAAATTGGGATAAATCATTCAAAAAAGTTTTTGTCAGAAGATAAGTGTCAAAATAGTTCGAACTTTTGTAAGTCTGGGTCACTTAAAGCTTCACAGAAATGTGAGGCTTTTTTGTTGGTTAAAACGTAGGTTTTACAGAGGTTTGCAACAATCTATACTGTTCTTAAAATTACTTACAAGACAGGTAAAGTTAAAGCAAAATTTTTATTCATTTAGTATTTTTGATAAATATTTGGCAGACATTTGGCAGACATAGGTAAATTATTTCATTATTTTCAACTCATACTAATTTCTTCCTTTGATAAATTATATTTTATTAATTGATTTTTTTATATTCACAAAATATATAAGTCTATGTCAGAATCCCACAAACAACAACTTGAACAACAACTATGGAACATCGCTAATACCTTAAGAGGTAAAATGGATGCCGATGAATTCCGTGA
>JABAZD010000025.1 GCA_018608705.1 Flavobacteriaceae bacterium
TAAGGCGTAGAGGGATTCAATTTAAAGACAGAAAATCTGGTAGGTTTTTAAGTTATCAAAGCACAGCATTTTTAATATCCCGAAGCATATATCAGAAAGGAATTAAACCGAGTTTGTTTTTTACTAAGCCATTTGTAGCAGCGTTTAAAAGGTTGCCAGATGAATTGGTTGAAGCGTACTCAATAGGATTAGAAAAAGATTTAATAAAATTAACACAAAAATAAAATGGCAAATCAAATAAACTGGGGCGAAATATATTGTTATTCAAATTGGGGGGATGAAGCAAATAAAAAATCAGTTCCAGAATTTCCTGCAACTTGCAACCCCGTTGTAGAAGATGGCGTTTGTGGTGTTGTATATCAATGGGATGATTTAAACCCTTCGTTTCCAAAAGTATTTAATATTTCAATCAATCAAGCAGGGGAATCGTTTATAGATTTTGATGCTTATAACAGACCTACTAAATTTGTTGTTGTTCAAAGCGGTGTTACTTTGGTAGATACGGGGTATAGATCAAGCGCCCCTGCTTCCTGGCAGACTCAATTGGATTCATATTTAATTGCAAGGGGCTTACCACCTGAAACAATTACACAACCATCAGGCAATATTATAGACTTCCACGCAAATAGAGATATTTTAGTTTATGTATATGCACCGTTAGAAAAGACAGGGTTTTCTGGTTGGGAATTTAGAATCGGGTGTCCAGTATAAAAAAATAAATTATGGCAAAAATTAATGTAAGAAGTCCCTATTATGTAAGTAGAACCGAAATTTCATTAACTCAGGTTGATATGGATTTATGGATCTATACAGGGGAACAGGTGAACGATAGGAATGGTCAAAACGGAACTTTATTTAGGTTGACATCTTTTGCCGTTGCAGAGGTTGCTACATTTGAAATCTCTGAAATTATAAAAGATTATATAGACAATCAATTTCAAGGAGAATACGATAGCTTTAATGTTTGGGTTGACTTTAGAACTAACAACTATGTGAGCGGAATTGCTCAAGGGTTTACAAGTTTTACTTTATTAAGGGGTTTTTATGCTTATGGATATTTTCAGGATGGAGCAAATCCAGCCCTTCAATCCGATTATTTGCAATCAAATTTAACCATTTTAAAATATGCAGGTGAATCTTTAATGATTCCAGTTGACACAGAATGCACAACGTCTGTCAGTTTTTATAATGAAGGGGATTTAGTGAATAATCAAATAGTTTCTAGTAGCATTTTATCTAACAGCCAGATTCAATATATTACAAATACTGGTTCTACTTTTAATAACTTTAGGCAAAGGGTTGAAGACGATGGAGGTACTTTTGAGGACAATATTTGTTTAGAACAATTCCAACAGGAGTTTGATAATTTTCCAGTAGATACAATATTCATAAATGGATGTGACGGTGTTACAGTTATAAAGGTTAAGGATATAGAAGAATGTAAATATACGCCCTATAAAGTAACTTTTGAAAATAGGTTTGGGGCTTTACAAGATTTGTGGTTTTTTAAAAGGTCTAATAAAAAACTAACTACAAAGAAAGAAACGTTTAAAAGAAATATAATTGTTAATGGAACTTATAATGTTTCAAGCCACCAACAAAAAGTATTGACTAAAAACGGTGTTGAAAAAATGACTTTAAATACTGGTTTTTATCCAGAGCTTTATAATGACATCTTTAAAGAATTACAGTTAAGTGAAAACGTTTGGATAGAAATTGAAAACAGAATAACGCCTGTAAATGTAGAGTCAAGTGGATTGGAATACAAAACACAATTAAACGAAAAATTAATAAATTACACAGTTGATCTAAGCTTTGCTTTTGACACTATAAACAACATTAGATAAATGCAAATTGTAGAATTATATATGCGAGGTGCTAAACGCATCTTTGGAAATATTACAGGCGTGGATTCAGGCTTTGGGACAATATCAGATTCTAACGCCCAGTTTTTAATATTTGCAGAAGTAGGGGACGTAATTACTAATTTACAAACAGGGGAGCAGGATATAATTACAGCTATTATATCGGACACTACAATAACAGTAAGGGATTACCAAAAATTTCAACTTGGTTCTCCAGATTATATAATTCAAACTCAATTAAAAAGAGTTGATTTATTTGATGATGAAAGTATTACTATTACAGATTCTATTCTAAATGTAAGGGACATAAAGAAAATTTTCACACCATTTTCTCAGCAATTTACTTTGCCTGCATCCCAAACAAATAATAAAATATTTAGACATTATGAAAATAGCGATGTAGTTAATAGTTTTGACGCTAGGTATCGTTCTGATTCTTTAATTAAACTAAATGGAATTGACTATAAGAAAGGTCAAATATTATTTAAAAGTGTAGAATTAAAAGACAATTCTCCTCACTCGTATAAAGTTGTATTTTACGGAGACACAGCAGAATTAAAAAGCATATTGGCGGAAGACCAGTTAAGTAGTTTAAGTAGTCTAAACCAATTTAATTTTGATTTAACAGACTTTAATGTTTTAATGCGGTTTAGTAATTACACAGGGACTGTAACCCCTCAACCAGACATCCAGGACGACATAATATACCCTTTGATAACTCATACTAAAAATATGAGATATACCAACGAGGGATATAGAGATAATAAAACTGGTGAGGCGTTGAACGAGTCCGACATAAAACCAGCGATAAAAGTTCAAAAAGTAATTCAGGCAATCAGTGAAAAATACCCACAATTAAAATTTGTAAATGGTTTTTTTAATAGTACTAGGTTCAGTAAACTTTATATGTGGCTCCACAAAAACGAAGGGTTTATAAGCAACGTAGATGAGGGTGGGGGTGCTAGGACTATAAGAAGGCGATTATACCAACGCCCTACTCCTACAGATCCCACAGATTGGGAATTTTGGGCAGGAAATGATTTAAGAATGTTATATTCAAGAGACTATTCTGTTAATGGCGGTCCACTTTTACAATATGAAATAAATTGGTATATTAATTCTCCGGATGCAAGTGCAACTTTTCAATGTAGGGTAATTGACAATAATACAGGCAATATTCTTGTAGATGAAGAAAGATCTGGAGGACAGAACACAGGAATACAGGTGACTATAGGGGGTCAATGGGGTGCGCCAAACGAATATGATTTAACTTTTGAGGTTGATGTGGAAAATGATTTAAACTTCAGCCAAAATTTAGTAATAAACAAAAAACGAAGATCCAATTTATATTGGGGACCTTGGAACACCATAGACACAGGAAGGTATAGAACGCCTCAAATTGATGTAACTAATATTTACGAGGTTCCTTTCCAAATGCCTAAATATAAAATAATAGACTTTTTAAGTAATTTATTTAAAATGTTTAATTTAGTAGTGTATAGGGTGGGTGATGAAATTAGAGTGGAAGAAGCCTCTTGGTGGAGTACAATAGGCAACAGCTATGATATAACAAGATACTGTGATATGAGTACGTCAACAGTGGAAAGGTTGTTTCAGTTTAAGAATATGAAATTTGATTTTAAAAGTAAAAAAAGTTTTTTAATACAGTATTCAGATGAACTACAAGGGAACCAATTTGCTCAAGAAAGTTATGGGAATGATTCTTTTGATGGGACTGATTACAACGTGGAAGTTGATTTTGAAAAAATGATGTACGAGCGTTTAACAAATGAAGACAACGGTGATTTATCTAACATTGGTCAAGGTGCTATGATAGATAAAAAGTTTGAGCCTACAATAGGAAAGCCTTTACTTTTTTATACTGAATTAACAAATGCAAACGGACAGTTTTATTTAGGTAATAATATTGTAAACCAATACCAAAGACCAACTCAACTAGGTCCATATAATTCCTGGAGTTCAGACAGAACATCATTAAATTTTGGAGTGGAATCAGACGAGTATATTCAAGCTATTGTTGGCAATGGTGACAATTTATTTTCTGAAGGGTATTTAGATTATGTTGAAAATGGGTTTAACCCAAACAGTAGGATGTTAAAGGTTAGTGCTTATTTACCTTTAGGCTTGGTTACTACTTACAAAATGAACGATACTTTTGTAATAAATAATAAACCTTACAGGATAAATAAAATAAAAACTAATTTATTAACTAATAAAACAGATTTAGAATTATACAATAAACAAGAATTTGTTAGCCAATTAAATAATAACCAAACAGCTTTTTTAGGCAGGGTTGCGGATTTAGAAATTGAAGATATTCAAAAAACAACAATTGATATTGGATTTACAGGTTTATACGGAGATTTTACTCTAACAGGTGAATATAGGGTTTATGTTGACGGAATTATATATGATACAATAAGTGCGCTATCTGGCGAGTCAGTTTCTTACACAATAGGAGAAGAACTTAATAAAGAGCTCCCTGAAGGAACTTCTTTTAGAATAGGTGTTACAGCCGTATATGACATTGAAAGTGCAGTAATAGAATCCCTACCAACATCAACAAGAGTAACGACACTATGATAAAATTAATAATTGAAAGTTTAAAGTACGCAAACGGTGAGACCGAAAATTTACGAATTGCACAAGGCAAATACAAATTACCAACCACTTTAAAAGAGGGTTATAAAACACTTAAACAAGAAATAAAATGGCACTAGAAAAAACTATTAATTTAAACGTAGATAGTAAAGACGCTAAAAGTGATATTGACAAATTAACGGAGGCAGTAAAAAGCCTAGATAAAACATTTTCTACAACGTCCAAAGATGCAGAGGATAGCCTTAAAGGTATAGAAGATGGTGCTGACGGAGCTAAAAAAGGGACTGACGGAGCTTCCAAAGGTTTTAAAGGTTTGGGAACAGCTATGAAGGCGGCTGGAATTGGGCTTATTGTTAGCGTATTAATTGGTCTAAAGGAGGTTTTTAGTCAAAATCAAAAGGTAGTTAACGTATTCTCAACAGCGTTTGAAACGTTTTCAATAGTCGCTAATCAAGTGGTTAATGCCATTATTAATGTTTATGAATCTGTTTCAAAAAGTTCTGAAAATTTCAATGGGCTTGGTGAGGTTTTAGGTAGTTTATTAAAATTAGCGATTACACCATTAAAGCTAGGCTTTTATGCTATTAAATTAGGTTTACAAGTTGCTCAATTAGCTTGGGAAAAATCTTTTTTTGGCGATGGCGACCCCTCTACAATCAAAGCGTTAAATGAAGGCATAAACGAAACAAAAGAAAGCCTAAAAGAAGTAGGTACTGATGCAATAGAAGCAGGGCAAAACATAGCTAATAATATAGGTGATGCAGTTGGTGAAATTGCAAACATTGGTAAACTAGCTTCGGAAGAATTATCTAAAATAAGTATAAGCGCAGCAGCAGAGCAAGCGGCTTTAAATGTTCAATTAAAAAACAGTGCTGAGTTAGCAGTTGCCCAACAGGCAAGGCTAGTTGAAAAATACGATTTACAAGCTGAATCCCTTAGGCAAATTAGAGACGAAGAACGTTTATCAATTACAGAGCGTAAAGAGGCAAATGACAATCTTTTAGCGGTATTAGACCAACAGGAGGCGGCAATGTTAAAGCAGGCAGATCTACAAATTGCAGCGGCTCAAAACGAGGTAAACAAAAACGACACTATTGAGGCACAGGTAGCCCTTATAGATGCTTTGGCAAACAGGGAAGGGGTTTTGGCTCAGGTTCAAGGTTTACGTTCTGAGCAACTAGCCAACGATTTAGCACTATCTAGGGAATCAGTAGAACTTACGAACTCTAAAAGTGAGGCTGAAAGCAATTTGTCAATAGAACGCCAAAGGTTTAACGCTGAACAAATAGACGACGAGCTTTTAAAATTAGAGTCTTTAAAAGCAATAGATTTATTGTATGCAGAAAAAGAAGCGGCTAGGTTGCAATTAATTGTTGACAATGCAAATGTAGAAACACAGGCGAAGATAGATGCCCAGATAGCTCTAGATGAGTTTATGGAGCAATCTAGGCAAACAAATATCGAGAATGACAAAGCGATTGCAGCACAAGAAGAAGCTATATCAGATGCAAATAAAAAAATATCAGATGACGAAGCTAAAGCCAAAAAAGAAAACTTAGCCAAAGTTGGAAACGCTTTAAGTTCATTCTCTGAATTGGCGGGAAAAGAAACAGCAGCAGGGAAGGCTCTAGCTATTGCATCTACTTTAATACAGACCTATCAATCGGCTCAAAGTTCCTATGCAAGTTTAGCACCCATTCCAGTAGTCGGTCCAGCTTTAGGGGTTGCAGCGGCGGGAGCAGCAGTGTTTGCAGGTATGAAACAAATACAAAACATTAAGAAAACTAAAGTTCCAGGAGGAGGAGGTGGAGGAGCAGCAGGGGGTGGAGGAGCAGCAGCAGTTTCAGCACCAAAACCGCCAAGCTTTAATATAGTTGGGGCAAGTGATACTAATCAATTAGCGGATGCAGTTGCAGGTCAAGAAAACCAACCAGTTCAAGCTTATGTAGTTTCTCAGGACGTTACGTCCGCACAAAGCCTGGAGAGGGGTATTGTGGAAGGTTCAACAATAGATTAAAAAACAAAAATAAATAAATTTAATTATATATTAGTATGAGAATAGTCGAATTGATATTAGACGAAGAAAGCGAGTTAGGGATTGAGGCGATTAGCGTTGTGGAAAACCCCGCAATCGAAGAAGATTTTGTAGCATTAAAAAGCCAAGAATTTAAACTAGCTGAAATTGATGGCGAGCGTAGAATCCTTATGGGTGCTTTACTGATACCAAATAAACCGATTTACAGACGTAACGGAGAAGACGAATACTATATATATTTTTCAAAAGATACTGTCTTAAAAGCATCCCAGATGTATTTAATGAATAGCAAACAAAACAATTCAACACTAGAACACCAATACGAATTGGAAGGTTTAAGTTTAGTTGAAAGTTGGATAGTTGAGGACAAGGTACACGATAAAAGCGTAAAGTTTGGAATGGATTTACCTTTGGGAACTTGGGTTGGTAGTGTTAAAGTGAACAACGATAAAATCTGGAATGAGTTTGTAAAGACAGGTAAAGTAAAAGGGTTTAGTATTGAGGGCTATTTTGCAGATAAAATGGAACGTCCAAACGACCAAACAATAAAAGACGAACTTGCAGCTATTGAAGAAGCCGAAGCAGATTACTTACTTAGCCAAGTTAAAGCCATCATTAAAAACGACAAACGTTTAAAAGGTGGTAAAAAAATGGAGTTAGAAAGTTATTCCGATTATCCAGACTCGGTAAGTAACAACGCTAAAAGGGGTTTAAAACTAAACGAAGCTGTAAATAATAAATGCGCTACACAAGTCGGTAAAGTGAGGGCTCAACAATTAGCACAAGGAAAACCAATAAGCAAAGAAACTATAAAAAGAATGTTTAGCT
>JABAZD010000057.1 GCA_018608705.1 Flavobacteriaceae bacterium
TGTGTTTATAAGTTTGAAAATTACTTTCGTAAAATTCTTAAATTTATTTAATTTCTTTGTGAACCGTCATTCTCTTAAGTATGGGGTTAAATTTCTTTATTTCCATACGATCAGGCGTATTCTTTTTATTCTTAGTTGTAATATATCTTGAAGTTCCTGGTTTACCAGACTCTTTGTGCTCAGTGCACTCTAAAATTACTTGAACTCTGTTTCCTCTTTTTGCCATTTTACGATACTTTTATTGGTCGTTTATTTTAAAAAACCTTCAATCTTTGCTTCTTTTATTGCAGCTTGAATACCAATTTTATTGATGGTTTTCAAGGCTGAAGTAGAAATCTTTAGTGTTACCCATTTATCTTCTTCTGGAATGTAGAAACGTTTTTTTATTAAATTAACATTAAATCTACGTTTAGTTCTATTTAAGGCTTTAGATACATTGTTTCCAAACATTGCTCTTTTACCAGTAAGTTCACAAATTCTTGACATTTTTCTTAACTTTAATTGTTTTGTTGTTTCAAAACGAGGTGCAAAAATACGAATTCTTTAGAAGTGCACAAACTTTATTTTAGCAATTTTTAAAAAATTTCTTTCTGAAATAAAGTAAAGGCCATAGTTACTGCTTTCTGAACTACCCTAATTCGTTGTTTCCCAAAATTAAACTGCTGTGAGAATACACCATCTGGAGTTGCAATAGCTATACAAACAGTACCTATTTCAGCTTCAGAACCACCTTTAGTAGGACCTGCATTTCCTGTGGTTGCCAATCCATAGTCCGAAGTAAATAATTGTCTTACATTTTCAGCCATTGCCTCTGCGACTTGAGTACTCACCACGGAATGCGACTTAATAAGTTGAGGGTTAACTTTTAAAATATCTATCTTTGAATCCGTCGCGTAAGCTACAATCCCGCCCTTAAAATAATTTGAAGCGCCTGAATGTGCTGTTATACTTTCAGCAATCTTACCCCCTGTACAACTTTCAGCTATAGAAATTGTTCTTCCTAGTTTTGTTAATTGATTTCCAATAATTTGCTCGATTGTTGATTGCTCTTCAAATCCCACAAAGACATCGCTAATTAGTGGAATTAAAGCAGTAACCTGAGTATCAACTCCCGCAATAACCGCTTGCTTATCAAACCCTTTTGAAGACAATCTAAGACGAACTCTCCCAAGATTTGGAAGATATGCTAACTTAATTGATTCTGGCAAAGCAGACTCCCATTCCTTAATTCTTTCAGCTATAATACTCTCCCCTAATCCGTAGGTTAATAGCGTTTTATGTAAAATAAATGGAAGCGTAAATTTTTGAGAAATACGTGGTAAAACCTCATCACTCATCAGCGCTTTCATTTCATAGGGCACTCCAGGAAGGGAAATAAATACAGTATTGTTTTTTTCTAACCACATCCCAGGAGCACTTCCAGATTTATTCATCAGAACTATTGCCTTAGTGAGTACTAATGATTGATCGATATTAACTTGTAGAAGGGGTTGTTTCACAAAACTCTTCCATAAGTACTTTATATTTTCAAGAACCGCTTTATTATGGATTAAAGTATCCTCAAAATACTGTGCCAAAGTTGTTTTGGTAATATCATCTTTAGTTGGGCCTAACCCGCCTGTAATGATAACAATATCTACATTTTTTTCAGCAGCTTGAAATGCTTCTAAAATGTGAGTCTTATCATCATGCACGGAAGTAATCTGATATACTGAAACCCCTATTTTATTTAGTTCCTGAGCAATGTAAGCAGAATTAGTATCTATAATTTGACCTATTAAAATTTCATCACCAATTGTAATAATTTCTGCTTTCATAAATTATTTAACTTTAATCGAAAAGAATTCTTCTTCTCCAATATATCCTTTCAAAGAATCATTTGACTGTACTTTACCAACACCCGAAGGCGTGCCTGTAAAAATGATATCCCCAATTTTTAAGGTGAAATACTGAGATACATAAGCTATAATTTCATCTATTCCCCACAACATATCCCCTGTCGTTGATGATTGAACAATTTTATTATTTTTAAGAAGACTGAATGAAATGTTATTTAAATTATCATAGTTCGACTTAGAAACCCAATTACCTATAACTGCTGAGCCATCAAATGCTTTTGATTTCTCCCAAGGCAAGCCTTTTCCTTTAAGTTCTTGTTGAAGGTCTCGGGCTGTGAAATCAATTCCCAATCCAATTTGCTCATAATACTTGTGAGCAAATTTTGAATCAATATATTTTCCTACTCGATTAATTTTAACCAAAACTTCAACTTCGTAATGTACTTCATTGGAGAAATCTGGAATAAAAAAGGGCTGTTGATTTAACAAAATTGCAGTATCAGGTTTTAAAAAAACAACAGGCTCTGATGGTTTTTCACTTTTTAACTCTGAAATGTGTTGCGCATAGTTACGCCCAATGCAAATTAACTTCATTATTGAAGCTTGTTATTAAATGATCTTAGCTTAATGCCCGTTAACACTTTTTTGGTGTATAAAGGAAAATCTGCTGATTGCAACCACCCAAAATAACCAGGCTCTTTTTCAAGTATTTCGGTTACTTTTTTACCTTTATGTTTTCCAAAAGAAAAACACTCATCTCCATCTTTATCGTAAGCAATAAAACCTGCAAAATCTGCAATTTTTTTTCGAGTGCTAAAATCCGCTAAAAAACTCGTGTCGTTCTCTAAATCGTCGTAACGATCAAGTTGTGCTTTAAGAACTTCATAAGTAGCCATTGTGTCCGCTTCGGCGCTGTGTGCGTCATCTAAACTTCTATCACAATAAAATTTAAAAGCCGCTATTAAAGTGCGCTGCTCCATCTTATGGAAAATCGTTTGTACGTCTACAGAACGACGGTTTTTCATATCAAAATCAACTCCAGCTCTTAGCATTTCTTCTGCCAATAAGGGAATATCAAATCGATTCGAGTTAAATCCTCCTAAATCAGAATCTTTAATCCAAGAACTAACCTCCTTAGCCAACTCATTGAATCTAGGTTCGTTTGCTACTTTTTCATCTGTGATTCCGTGAATAGCTGTTACTTCTGATGGAATTGAAATTCCAGGATTTACCAACCATGTTTTCTTTTCTTCAGATCCATCGGGATTAACTTTAAGTATAGATATTTCAACAATCCTATCTTTAGTAATATTTATACCTGTTGTTTCTAAATCAAAGAAACAAATGGATTTATTTAAGTTTAATTGCATATCTACAAAATTCTTTTATCATCCCAAGCCTCTAAGTAATCTTTGACTGTTTTTAAAAACTGACCTCCTAAAGCCCCATTTACTACTCTGTGGTCATATGAATGTGATAGGAACATTTTTTGTCTGATGCCAATAAAATCTCCTTCGCTAGTTTCAATGACAGCAGGTACTTTTCTGATTGCTCCAAGAGCTAAAATTCCAACCTGTGGCTGATTTATTATTGGCGTCCCCATAATACTACCGAACCCACCAACATTTGTCACTGTATAGGTGCCATCTTGAATATCATCTGGTTTGAGGTGATTGGTTCGTGCGCGTAGAGCAAGATCATTGACTCGTTTGGTCATTCCAACTAAGTTTAATTGGTCTGCATTTTTAATCACTGGCACTATCAAATTGCCATCATCCAATGAAGTAGCCATTCCTATATTAATATTCTTACGTTTGATTATTTTACCATCTTGAATAGAAATATTTAGCATTGGATGCACAGAAAGCGCATAGGCTATGGCTTCCATAAATATTGGTGTAAAAGTAATATTTTCTCCCTCACGCGCCATGAAGGACTCTTTGATTTTTTTCCTCCAGTTCCAGATTTTAGTAACATCAACTTCTATAAAAGACTGCACGTGTGCAGACGTTTGTAATGAATCTGTCATATGCTTAGAAACTAATTTTCCCATGCGAGACATTTCTATAATTTCGTCTTCACCACTACTTGTTAAGGAATTTACAATAGATACGGTTTGAGAACGTGTTTCAAATAATGGCTCTTGATCTTGTGATTTTTCTGTTGAATCCACTGGCCTATGAGATAAGTAAGCTAATATGTCCTTTTTGGTAACCCTCCCGTCTTTTCCAGTTCCTTGAATTGAATCTAACTGAGCTTGAGTGACTCCTTCTTTCTTTGCAATATTTCTCACTAAGGGGGAATAAAAACGATTATCGTTAGAATCCACAACATTCACATCTTCTTGAATATTAGTGATTGAGACCTCAAGCTGCTCAACCTCATTGGGTTCTGAAACTTGCACAACCTCAGGCGTAAATGTTGTCACTACAGCCGTATCAGCGTCCGTCTCAATAATCGCTATTGTTTGACCAACCTCAACAATAGCATCGACTTCAAAAAGTTTTTGAACAAGCACTCCTTCAACTTCGCTAGGCACCTCACTGTCTACTTTATCGGTGGCAATTTCCAAAACAGGTTCATCTGCATCAATTTTATCACCAATATCTTTGAGCCAAGCAGTAAGTGTTGCCTCTGCTACACTCTCACCCATTTTGGGTAATTTAAGTTCGAATTTTGCCATAAGATAATATAAATGGGTGAATGGTTATTGATTGCAAATTTACGAAAATAGATGAAACTATTTAGGGATTTTAAAATTGTATTACTTCTCCTTTTGTGTCAGCAGAACTACTACCTATGACATAAGAGCTGTTTTTGGGTTGTATTTTAAATAGACATTGCTTTTCTTTAAAAACTTGCATGTGATCAATAATCGATTTAAAGGAGATTCCTTGAGCATCAAAAATAAGTTCATTTTCGTCACCCACCTCATTATAGTCAGACGCTATCTTTGAATTTAATTTATTGACTAATTGAGTATTAGGGTTCTTAGAAAATAACAAAGAAACAGTAGATGGCTTAATGATGAATTTTTGTTCTGAGTTAAATAAAATCATCCATTTAATTCCTAGAAATATTAGAAAATCAAAAAACATGTTTTTTTTAAAATTTTTAATATAAAAGATTTGCATGGCTCCATAAAATCTCTTTAGGTAAATCTGATCATTACTAGTACTCTCTCCTTTAAAATGAATTACAGAAATATTCCCAAAATAATAATTATCATACCCTGCTTTTAAAGATTTATACGATAGGTCTATATCTTCACCGTACATAAAATAGTCTTCATCGAATCCCTTAAGCTTGTTATAAACTGTTCGTTTAACTAACATAAAAGCACCTACCAAAACATCTACTTTTGCATTATCATGTTCCAAAACATGATTTGCATAATAATACTTAGTATTTCCTAATATTTTTTTAATTGCAACTGAAACAACAGGAACATTTCGCTTGCTTTCTGGTAAAAATTTACCGGAACCATCAATCAGCCTACAACCAATAATTCCAAGATTTGATTTTGTTTCAGCAAATGCTATAATTTTTGCAAAGCCGTCTTCTGGAACTACGGTATCTGGATTAAGTATACATACATACTGGCCTTTAGCTAATTTAACAGCTAGATTATTTCCTTTTGAAAAACCTACGTTCAACTCATTCTTAATTAATTGTACAGCTGGAAATTTTGATACAACCATTTCACAACTATCATCCGTAGAATTATTGTCAATCACAATAATTTCTGAAGGAATTCCACTTATCGCAGCCTCTACACTTTGAAGGCAAAGCTCAAGAAAATACCGAACATTATAATTTAAAATGACGACAGATAGCTTCAAGATAAATTAAGATTTAATTGAAAGTTCAAATGGAATTCTATTAGTTATACTTCTGCCAAGAGTAACCTCATCAGCATATTCTAATTCGTCTCCAACGGAAATCCCTCGCGCTATAGTAGAAATAATAACTTTTGAATCTTGAATTTGTTTGAAGATATAAAAATTAGTCGTGTCACCCTCCATGGTAGAGCTCAATGCAAAAATAAGCTCTTTAATACGACCCGATCTTACTTTATCTACTAAAGTGTTAATTTTCAAATCACTCGGACCCACCCCATCCATGGGGGATATCTTACCTCCCAAAACATGATATACACCTCTAAACGAAGCAGTACTCTCAATAGCCATAACATCTCTAATGTCTTCAACAACACAGACAATATCTTGAGAACGGTTGTTATTGACGCATATTTCACAAAGCTCTGAGTCGCTAATATTATGGCAATTTTTACAAAAAATAATATTTTCGCGCATAGCTTGCAGTGCCGATGTTAGATGGAGTGTTTGAGATAAGGGCTGACGCATTAAGTGAAGAACAAGACGCAGGGCAGTTCTCCGCCCAATCCCAGGCAGTTGTGCTACTTCGTCAACAGCAGTCTGTAATAACTTTGATGAAAATTCCATACCACAAATTTAATCAAAAAATAATCTACTAATACATAAAAATAATTAAACAGTTTTATATAATCTTAAAAAAATGATATCACTTTTTCATTTAAACAGAACTTGACAAAAGTCTATTTATTGACTAGAGTTCATTTAGTTAACAATAACAATATATTTATTAGATTTACAATTATATCAACAACAAAGAATTAATGAATGCATTTTTAATACTAGCACTGTTAGTTAGCTATTTTGTAGTTTTAGTTCTCATTTCTTATTTGACAGGTAAGAATGATTCTAATCAAGATTTTTTTAAAGCTGGAAAGCAATCGCCTTGGTATCTTGTCGCTTTTGGAATGATCGGCGCATCGCTATCTGGAGTTACTTTTATATCAGTTCCTGGATGGGTAGAAGCTTCTCAGTTTAGTTATTTTCAAGTAGTATTAGGCTATATGGTTGGTTATTTTGTAGTTGCCTTTGTACTTCTTCCAGTGTATTATAAATTAAACTTAACCTCAATTTATGAATATCTTTTTCACAGATTTGGATTAATAAGCCACAAAACGGGTGCCTTTTTCTTTTTCATATCCCGTGTATTAGGAGCTGCTTTTCGGCTTTATTTAGTCGCCATAGTTTTACAACAATTTATATTTGATCAATGGAATGTTCCATTTGAAATAACTGTAATTATTTCAATTTTACTGATTTGGATTTACACATTTAAAGGAGGGATTAAAACAATTGTTTGGACCGACACCCTTCAAACTTTATTTATGATTGTTGCAGTTACTCTGTCTATTTACTTTATTACTGATAGCTTAGGTTGGACTTTTTCAGAGTTTTTAATATCTGAAGAATTAAAAGCTTATAGTACTGTTTTTAATACGGATAGTATTTTAGATAAGGGGTATTTTCTGAAATCATTTTTTGGGGGTATATTTATAACTATTTGCATGACTGGTCTTGACCAAGATATGATGCAAAAAAACCTGAGTTGTAAATCATTGAAAGATGCTCAAAAAAATATGCTCTCTTTTAGCATAGTACTCACGTTAGTTACCTTATTGTTTTTATTGTTAGGTGCTCTTTTATTTATTTATGCCAAAAAAAACAATATCGAAATTCCAATCCTAGACGGACAGCCCAAAACAGATTTATTGTTTCCAGAGATAGCACTCAACAGCGGGCTAGGAATTACTCTGGGTATTACATTCATCCTTGGACTAATAGCAGCAGCATATAGCAGTGCGGATAGTGCATTAACTTCATTAACAACTTCTTTTTGCATAGACATCATTGACATGACAGGTAAATCTGAAAAAGTGAAAAAATCAATTCGAAAAAAAACACATATTGGAATGAGTTTCCTTTTGGTTCTTGTGATTATTTCCTTTAAACACATATTAAATTCAAATGTGATTGATAGCTTATTAACAGTTGCTGGATATACATACGGACCCCTATTAGGGTTGTTTACTTTTGGAATATTTACAAATTTTAAAATAAAAGACAGGTTTGTATGGATAGTCGCCTTGACTTCAGTAATTATTGTATTTATTTTTGGTAAAATTCCGGCAGAGGACTTAGGTGGCTATGTTGTTGGCTATGAACTGCTACCATTAAATGGCTTGTTAACATTTATCGGTTTAATACTGATTCGTAGAAAGTAACACTAATGAACAAGCTACTTGAAATGTAATTGAGGCTTCATTTAATAAGCCGTAAAAGACTAAATTCTCAGAGCCTGGATTAAAAATAACACGCTCAGGCTTTAAACTAATAATGTAATCATAATAAGCTTCTTGTCGCTTTGGATTCAAATAAAGTGTAACAGTATGCACTCCTAAGTAGGACTTTAAATCTGTATCAATATATATCCCAGAAACTGTTCCACTTTTAAGACCAAAAGCTACGACTTCAATTTCTTTTAAAGATAAGCGGTTTAGTACCATATTTGAATAGCGGTCTGGATTTAACGACGCCCCTAAAACAAGAGTTTTTTTTTGTACCATGTAATGATAAATTAGTAAATTTGCGTTACTTTTTGTAACACTAAACTAAGAAACTAGTCTAAGGTAGTAAAAGAAATTAATTAGATTAAATAAATGAGTAAAATTACTACATTACTTGCTATCCTTCTGTTTTTAAACCCATTTTGTCACACAACGGCCCAATCTGAAAAAGGCATCATTAACGGTCGAGTTATAGATTCAAAACTTGGTGAACCTCTCGCCTACGTTAATGTAATTATTAAATCCATTTCAGGTGAATTTATTTCAGGTGATTACACAAACAATGAGGGTTATTTTGAAATCGCAAATATAAATGAAAACACTTTAATTATATCCATTCAGTACATTGGATATACGACACTGGAAAAAAAAGTGGTCATAAAACAAGATGTTGAGAAAACTGATTTAGGGACTCTAAATTTAGAGCAAAATAACACCACTTTGGATGAAATTACAATTATCGCTGAGACTTCAAGCATTCAACAAAAAGCAGACCGTAAAGTAATTACAATTGGGAAAGATTTAGCAACTAGCGGGACTGCTTCAGAACTAATGGTTGGTATACCTTCTGTAAATGTTGATGTTCAAACGGGCGATATTAGTTTGAGGGGGAACTCAAACGTACAAATTATGGTGGATGGAAAACTATCAAATATTCCAACAACTCAGCTCTTAAAACAAATCCCTTCAACAGCCATTAAATCAATTGAACTTATCACAAACCCTTCTGCAAAATATAACCCTGAAGGGATGAGTGGATTGATAAATATAGTCTTACACAAAAATACAATGCTTGGTTTTAACGGCAATATCAGCACAGGAGTCTCACGTGAAAAATCTACTAAAGTGAATAACTCCGTAATAACAAATTACCGAAATGGAAAAATCAACATTTTTGCTAATTTCAGCAACAATATATCCAAAAATATAAATAACGGGATCGTTCAGCGACCTGAAAATAATTCTGAACAGTTGTTTGAATTTACTGATAAGTCTCAAAACAATTTAGTGAAATTTGGATTGGATTATTATATAAACGATAAACAGACAATATCTGTGTTCACAAATCAAAATAAATCGGTTTTAGAAGATAGTGGACAAACTAATGCTATTTATGCAAATAATGCCTTGTTTAATCAGACCCAGCTATGGAGTAATGATGGAGGTGATTCAACCAGCCAGTATAACCTAGATTATAAAATCAATTTTAACGATAACGGACATAGTGCAGAACTTGAAATTGACCATAATATTTACTCAGGAAGTAGTGTTGCTAATTTTTTATTTCCGTTGGGTACAACTACTGACTATGTTGATTTCAACAAAACAAATCGCAAACGAACCACCATTAACATAGACTATGCAAATTCTATTTCGGAAAATTCAAAAATAGAGCTTGGGTTACAAGCTAATATTTTCAAATCTCTAATTAAATATGAATCTACTGGAGATTCTTTTAACTCGACTGGAGTTATTGTTCCAACTCCAAATATAAATTTTGATTACATCCGTGATATTTATTCTATTTATAGTAATTATAATACTAATATTGATAAATGGTCCTATCAACTAGGTTTAAGAGCCGAGAATGTGCATGTCATTGCGACATCAATTCAAACTAACGCTACTAATACAAGCCCTGAAAATAGTTTTACAAATAGCTATTTTGAACTATATCCATCAGCTTATATCACTTTCAAATTTTCAGAGAAAAGTGCATTTCAACTAAACTACAGTAGACGAGTAGATCGTCCAGGTATTGGACAAATTAATCCTATAAAGGAATGGAGTACACCACTAGTATCTTCTTATGGTAACAGTAATTTAGTACCTCAATTCACAAACTCTTTAGAATTTAATTATACAAGGAACTTAAAATATGGAAGTGTAACATTTGGAACCTTTTTTAGAGGAATTTCAAATGAAATAAACCGTGCATTATTTATTGATCGTTCCGATGTTAATTCAGGTCGTTTAATTTTTACCCATGATAATTTCGATAACGCTACTGCCTATGGAGTTGAATTGTCTAGTAGCTACAAACCATATAATTGGTGGAGATTAAATGGTAGTTTTGATTTATATTCTCAAACACTTAAAGGTATAGCAGAACAGCTAAGCGCTCCAATTGAAACTGCTACTGTAAATGACATCATTACAGAAACAAACTCAGTGGATAATATTGCATGGAATTTAAGACTTTACAATAATTTTAAAATCAATAAAAAAATTACACTAACAGCCTTTGGATTCTATCAAGGTAGAAACTCGAATTTACAGTACGATGTCAAGCCAATGTTCTATGTAAACATTGGATCACGCGTTAGTTTTGCAAAAGGTAAAGGAAGTGTTAGTTTAAATTATAATGATATTTTTAATACAATGAGATTTCAATTTAAAGGTACAAAACCTTATGTACAACAAGGTGAGTTCAACTGGGAAAGCAATACCGTCTATTTAGGCATTAATTACCGATTTGGAAGTACAAAATATAGTGCTAAATCAAGGAAAAATAGGACAAACAACGAGAAAGAAGGCACTAGTTTTTTATAGATCTATATTACCATTTTATAATTACACTTCCCCAAGTGAATCCACTTCCAAAGGCAGCTAAAACAACCGTATCACCAGTTTTTATCATTCCCTGCTCATGCGCTTCAGATAGAGCGATTGGTATAGAGGCTGCTGTCGTGTTTCCATATTTATGAATATTATTATAAACTTGATCATCAGCTAAACCAAATTTCTTTTGAATAAATTGAGATATTCTTAGGTTCGCTTGGTGTGGAATTAACAGGCTAATATCAGAAACTTCTAAGTTGTTTTTATGTAGACCTTCATAGATCACTTCACTAAATCGTCTAACTGCATGTTTAAAAACAAACTGTCCATTCATGTATGGTCGGTAACTAAAATCGTCTGGGTTGTTATCTTTTATAATATCTGTAACCCAACGTGTACCCATCCCAGGAGCTTCAGTCGCCAGTTCAAGGGCATGCTTACCTTCAGAGTGAATATGTGTAGAAAGAATTCCACTGGCAGAATCTTCTTCCCGTGTTAAAACTGCTGCGCCAGCACCATCTCCAAATATAACAGAAATGCTTCGGCCTCGAGTTGACTTATCAATACCTCTTGACTGTAATTCACTACCTATAACAAGGACGTTTTTGTACATTCCAGTTTTAATAAATTGATCTGCAACAGAAATTGAGTAAACAAATCCTGAACATTGGGCTCTAATATCGATTGCCGCTACAGTTTTAATTTCTAATGCTTCTTGAACTTGAACTCCAGGCCCTGGAAAATAATAATCTGGACTTAAAGTTGCAAACACAATAAGGTCTATATCTTCATTTTTTATTCCTGAATTAGAAATAGCAGTTTTGGCAGCTTCTAGCCCCATGGTAAAAGTAGACTGTCCATCTCCAGCTTTGACCCAACGGCGTTCTTTTATACCGGTACGCTCCTGAATCCATTGGTCAGTTGTATCCATAACCTTAGACAAATCGTCATTTGTTACAATGTTTTCTGGCACATAATGTCCTAATCCAATTATTTTTGAGTTAAACATCTTAATAAATTTATAAAAAGAGTCACAAATATAGACTAAAATGTCAGTTTGTCACATTTTAATATTTGGTATTTTTTTTGACATAACATTTATTAAATTAATAAATTAAAAAACACTAGTTATGTCTAAAGGAAAAATTAATGTATCTGTTGACAATATTTTCCCACTGATAAAGAAATTTCTCTACAGTGACCATGAAATATTTTTACGTGAACTTATAAGTAATGCAACTGATGCAACATTAAAATTAAAACATCTTACCAATATTGGGGAGTCTAAAATTGAATATGGTAATCCAAATATTGAAATAAAAATTGATAAAGATGGAAAAAAACTCCATATTATAGATCAAGGTCTTGGAATGACTTCGGACGAAGTTCAAAAATATATTAACGAAGTTGCTTTTTCTGGAGCTGAAGAGTTTTTGGACAAATACAAAGATAAATTAGACGACTCTGGAATTATTGGTCATTTTGGATTAGGATTCTACTCTGCATTTATGGTTGCTGAAAAAGTAGAAATAATTACCAAGTCATTTAAAGATGAGCCTGCGGCTCACTGGACATGCGATGGAAGTCCTGAGTATACGTTAGAAGCATCTGAAAAAAAAGAACGAGGCTCAGAAATTATCCTACACATTGCTGATGATTCTACAGAGTTTTTAGAAGAAAGCAGAATTACATCTCTTCTAAATAAATACAATAAGTTCATGCCTATCCCAATTAAATTTGGAACTAAGGAAATCGATGACGAAACACATGAGCCAAAAACAACCACCGACAAAGACGGAAAAGAGACGACTGAACCAAAACAAAAAGTAACGGTTGATAACATCATAAATAATCCAACTCCTGCTTGGACCAAACAACCAGCTGAGTTGAAGGATGAAGACTACAAAGGGTTTTACAGAGAGTTATATCCTGCACAGTTCGAAGAGCCGTTGTTTAATATTCACTTAAATGTAGATTATCCATTCAATTTGACTGGAATTTTATATTTCCCAAAAATGGGTGAGGATATGAATATACAAAAGGACAAAATTCAGTTGTATCAAAATCAAGTGTTTGTAACCGATAATGTTGAAGGAATTGTACCAGAATTCTTAACTATGCTAAGAGGAGTAATAGACTCTCCAGACATACCTTTGAATGTATCGAGATCTTATCTTCAAGCGGATGGTGCTGTTAAAAAAATTGCATCATATATCACTAAAAAGGTCGCTGACAAAATGAAATCTCTGTTCAACTCAAATAGAGAGGATTTTGAATCCAAATGGAATGACATTAAAATTGTCATCGAATACGGAATGCTTTCAGAAGATAAATTTTTTGAGAAATCAGAATCGTTCGCCCTCTACCCTACAGTAGATGGAACATACTATACCTATGACGAGCTTTATAACAAAATAAAAGCAAAACAAACAGATAAAGACGACAAATTGGTAATCTTATATGCTTCTAGCAAAGACTCACAACATAGTTATATCGAAGCTGCAAAGGCAAAAGGATATGAGGTTTTATTGTTAGACTCTCCAATTGTATCTCACTTAATTCAAAAACTAGAAAGTACTAAAGAGAATATTTCGTTTGTTAGAGTAGATTCAGATCATGTAGATAACCTAATAAAGAAAGAGGAATCAACTGTATCTAAGCTTAGTGATGACGAGAAAAAATCTCTTGAAACAGTTTTAAAACAAGTAGTGCCGTCAGAAAAATTTATGGTTCAACTAGAAGCAATGGACAGTAATTCAGCACCATTTATGATTACACAGCCTGAGTTTATGCGTCGTATGAAAGAGATGCAACAAACTGGAGGTGGTGGAATGTTTGGAATGGGTAATATGCCAGAAATGTATAATCTTGTTGTCAACACTAATTCCGAACTTGTTAGTGAGATTCTAAACACTAAAACAAAGAAAAAACAAGAGCGCTTAATCAATCAAAGTTTAGACTTAGCACAATTGTCGCAGGGACTTTTAAAAGGAGAAGCCTTAACCAATTTTATTAAACGCAGTTATGATATGATTAAATAGTTGTTTTTTTCAATTATCAACAAAAAGCGGCCTTAAAAGGCCGCTTTTTGTTTTTGGATTAGTCTAATTATTTATGGCCAAATGTTGGCAAGAAATAAAACTTAAACTAAATTAGGGCAAACAATTAGAATGTCTTTATTTAGAGTATCGGAACCACTAAAAATTAAATTACCAAATGCTGAAATCGAGTATACTCCAGCATTTTTTAATTTAGAAGAATCAAGTAGATTATTTGAAGCCATTTATCATGAGACCAATTGGATTGAGGAGGATATTCGTGTATACGGAAAGGTTTATAAACAGCCCCGTCTGACAGCTTTTTTTGCAAGTAATCACAAAGCATATGGATACTCAAATATATCTATGTCACCTCAGCCATTTAGTCCTATTGTAAATGCAATGAGATTGAAGATTGAAAAAAAAACAAAAATGACTTTCTCGTCTTGTTTATTAAATCTGTACAGAAATGGCCAAGACAGTAACGGATGGCATTCAGATGATGAAAAAGAACTCGGGAAAAATCCAGTGATAGCTTCTGTAAGTCTTGGAGCTGAACGAATTTTTCATCTCAAACATAGAAAAATAAAAAAACTCAAACATAAATTAACTTTACAAAACGGTAGCTTGCTATTAATGAGTGGAGAAACACAACACCACTGGCATCACCAAATACCAAAAACAAAGAAAATGATTGATAAACGAATAAATTTAACCTTCAGGCTTATTAAATAGCAGATTTGTCAGGAAGAAAAAAGCATCAAATAAATGATGCTTTTGACTACTAACTAACCAACCAAAAATATTATTTAAGAAAACAATACAATTTTTTAAAACAACTTCCATGCCATATCATGTAGGTATTTAAAATTTAACTTTAATTTCACAAAAAAAGGAATGTTGAAAATTGGTATTTATGTCGCATATGAATTTTATATCTTTACAACAAAATAAATCATGACAGACTCAACTCCATTACTTACAGACGATACTATTGTATTTGGTTTACTCATGTCTGCAATTGCAATAATTTTTTATACTGAATCGAGACCTAAAGGTTTCTGGAAAAAATTTTACAAAATAGTTCCTGCTTTATTCATGGCTTATATGGTTCCTGCTTTATTTACAACTCTTGGATGGATTGCTCCCGAATGGGAAAGCCTAACTGCAAGCGGAGAAACAACCAAAGGAAGCAGTAATTTATACTATGTAGCCAGTCGCTATTTATTGCCAGCTGCATTGGTGTTAATGACGCTTAGTATAGACTTAAAAGGAGTTATCAACTTAGGCTGGAAAGCTTTGATTATGTTTTTTACAGGAACTTTAGGGATAATAATTGGAGGCCCAATAGCCATTTTCATGATCTCATTTGTTTCCCCAGAAACCATTGGAGGCATTGGACCAGATGCTGTCTGGAGAGGTCTTTCAACTTTGGCTGGAAGTTGGATTGGTGGCGGGGCTAATCAAACTGCAATGCTGGAAATATACGGATACAACCAAAAGCTATATGGTGGGATGGTTTTTGTTGATATAGTCGTAGCTAACATGTGGATGGCACTACTATTGATAGGTATTGGTAAATCCGACAAAATAAATAAATGGTTAAATGCAGATACAACTGCAATAGAGACTTTGAAATATAAAGTATCAAGCTTTACAGAGAGTGTTAAACGCACACCTACACTGACCGACATTATGATTATGGTAGGGATTGCTTTTGGAACCGTTAGCTTCGCTCATTTATGCTCAGGTTTCTTAGCACCCTTTTTTAAAGAATTTATAGCCACAATAAAATCTGAAACCTCCAGAAATATATTTACTTTCCTTGGGTCCTCATTCTTTTGGATGATTAGCATTGCAACTCTGATCGCCATAGGACTTTCTTTTACCAAAGCCAAAAACTATGAAGGTGCAGGGGCCAGTAAATTAGGGAGTGTCTTTATTTATATTTTAGTGGCTACAATTGGAATGAAAATGGATTTGACTATGATTTTTGACAATACAGGTCTTATTTTTATTGGCATTGTTTGGATGACTATTCATGCACTTCTTTTGATTGGAGTTGCAAAATTAATTAAAGCCCCTTACTTCTTTTTAGCTGTTGGTAGCCAAGCTAACGTTGGAGGAGCAGCCTCCGCACCTATTGTTGCTTCGGCATTTCATCCTTCGTTAGCATCCGTAGGAGTTTTATTGGCTGTATGTGGATATGCTATAGGAACTATCGCTGCTATCGCATGTACGATACTTATGGAAATAGCAGCCACAGCTGTCTAGGAATAATTATATTTGGATCTTTAAAAAAAATTATGAAAAAGTCATTACTATTTGTAAGTGTTGTACTATTAATAACTTGTAGTCAAATCAATAAAAAAATGATAGTTAATGGGACTATTAAAGGCCTTCAGAAAGGAACTATTTACCTTCAACATGTTGAAGACACTAAATATGTTACTTTAGATTCATTAATTATAAATAGCACAGAAAGTTTTGAACTAGGGTGTAATCTTGAAGAAGCTGAAATGTTGTTTTTAAGCTTATCTGAAGATATAAATGCAGATCGAATCTCCTTTTTTAGTAGTGAAGAGACAAAAATAAATACAACTCTTAAACGTTTTAAATTTGATGCTGAAATAGAGGGAGGTGTTCAACAAGAATTGTTAGAGTCTTACTATAAAAACATGACTCGTTTCAACAATCAAAAACTAGACCTAATTAAAGAAAAGATAATTGCTCAAAAAGAATCAGATCAAGAACTGGTGAAAGGAATTCAGTCAAAATTAGACAACGCTTTAAAACGTAGTTATTTATACAGCATTAACTTTGCTATTAACAATAAAAATAGTGAAGTAGCTCCTTATTTAGCAGTAGCTGAGTTGTATGATGCTAATGTAAAATACTTAGACACTATAAATAGCGTACTTCAAGAAAATATTGCCAATTCTAAATATGGTATTATTTTAGAGAATTATATTAAAAAAGTTAAGTCTGAATAATTTACAGCTTGTTAACCTTTTCGATCAAAGCTTTTCCTTTATTTTCAAGATCTTGAGCAATAGACTTGAAATGTGCTTTTTGATTTTTAACTTTTTTGGCATTTACTTTTTCAATTAATTGATCAAAAGTAGCTATAGCTTCATCAATTAAAGCTTCACTTTTTTTAGTGCCTTTGTCAGTGTTAGCATATTCCCAAATGTATACTGCTTCAATTATATCGCCTAATACATAATTGATGTCTTTTTTTAAATTCCTAACGTTAGCCATAATCTATAGTTTTTGTTTTTGCAAAACTACGTAATTTTATATATAAACTTCTAAAAGTTTTGCATGATTTGTAGAAATAGAAAAGCTTTTAATACACGCAGGTATTAATACAGTCTCTCCCTTGCAAAATTCTGTTTGATTCCCCATAGCATTAATAATCGCACTACCCTCAATACACATGTATATCATAAAGGAATCATGGTTGTTATCAATTAAAAGCGGTGTCTTTAACTGTATAATATTGGTAGTAAAATAAGGGCAAGTAACTAATTCTTTGGTTTTTTGGGAGTCACGAGAATAATTAATACGAAAATTATCAGGCATATCAAAATTAAAAGCCTCCAATGCAATATCGTTATGTAATTCACGATGATTTCCCTGAGAATCAACACGGTCCCAATCATAAACTCGATAAGTTATATCGCTGGTCTGTTGAATCTCAGCTAAAAGTACACCAGCTCCAATAGCATGGATTCTTCCTACCTCAATAAAGTAAGTATCACCTGCATCAACTTTATCAAAATTTAAAATACTCTTCAGAGTTTTGGCTTCGAGATGTTTTAAATATAACTCTTTAGTCATAGGTTGATTAAAACCTACTATTAATTTTGAATCGTAGTCCGCTTGAACAACATACCACATTTCAGTTTTCCCGAAACTGTTATGGCGAGACTTAGCTAGTTTATCATTCGGATGTAACTGAACCGAAAGGTCCGATTTGGCATCAATAAATTTTATTAGTAAGGGAAATTTTGTGCCAAATTGTTTAAAATTCTTATGCCCTAACAAGTCGTACGTGTGAAGCTGCATCAGCTTCTTGAGGGACATTCCTGACATAGTACCATTAGAAACAACAGAGACATCTCCTTCAACATCACTAATTTCCCAACTTTCACCAGATTTAGCGGATAAAGTAGGCTTATTTAAAATCTGTTTAAGCTTTTGACCACCCCAAATTTTGTCTTTAATTATTGGTTCAAATTTAAAAGGATATAGCATTCTTTCTGTTATGATTAGTTTTTACAGACCTGAATAGGAAACAAAATTTCGAGGAGTTTCAAAAAGAGTAACCTCCAATGCAAGATTTGAATCGAGAACTGCTTTTAATTTATCGTAAATAACAACTACAATATTTTCGGCAGTTGGATTTAAATTTTTGAACTCGGGAACATCAATGTTTAAATTCTTGTGATCAAAAGAATCTTCAATTTCTGATTTTATAAAGTCTTTCAATATTTTAACATCCACAACATAACCTGTTTCAGGATCAATATCTCCCGTTACACTGACAGTTAAGTCGTAATTATGCCCATGAAAATTTGGGTTATTACACTTACCAAAAATAGAATCATTTTTTTCAAAACTCCAATCAGGACGGTATAATCTGTGAGCCGCATTAAAATGGGCTTTTCTACTTACTGTTACTTTCATTAGCTGTATTTATGTGTTCGTAAAATTTTTCAAATATAATTTTAAACCACTCAGTATAGATTAATGGTTGGAGTTTAATATCTGACTTTATAGCTTCCAATGACATCCACTTCCAACTTACAACTTCTTCTAAATTGATATTGGGAGAGTTATCAAAACGTCCAACCATGATGTGATCTAGTTCGTGTTCTGTCAGTCCGTTAGCAAAGGGAGCCTTGTAAATAAAAGAGGTAGTTTCATTAAGCTGAGTTACAAATCCCATTTCCTCTTGTAGACGTCGAGTTCCTGCTTCAATATTAGACTCACCGTTACGTTGGTGAGAACAACAAGTGTTTGTCCATAATAATGGAGAGTGATATTTGTGTGCAGCTCTTTGTTGTAACATCAATTCGTTATTAGCATTAAAAATAAAGACGGAGAAAGCACGGTGTAATATGGCTTTTTCATGAGCTTCCATTTTTGGCATTAGTCCAATTTGCTCATCATCTTCATTAACAAGGATTACATGTTCTTCTATCATCAAACAAAAATATTAACTATATATTAAATTTTTACTAATTAATTCCTAAAGTTAACCTTATGTGGTATTAAGAGATAATTTAAAGCATATCTAAAAACTGCTGTTCAGTAATAATAGGGACTTTTAAACTGTCAGCTTTAGAACGTTTGCTCGGCCCCATATTTAACCCGGCTACAATAAATGAAGTTTTGGCAGAAATTGAACTTACAACTTTACCTCCGTTAGAATCTATTAACTCTTTTAGTTCGTTTCTAGAAACTATTTCAAATATACCTGAAATTACAAAACGTTGGCCCTGTAATTTTGCTGTTTGATTCAAAAGTACTTCTTTAGACAACTCTAACTGAACTCCGTAAAGCATTAAACGAGAAACAATTCTAATGTTAATCTCGTTTTTAAAAAACGTGACGACACTCTCAGCTATTTTAATTCCAATTTCATCAACCGTTTCCAAATCTTCTAAAGTAGCTTCTGACAAAGCCTGTATCGACTTATAATGTTTCGCTAATTTTTTAGCAACGGTCTCCCCAACATAACGAATGCCTAAACCAAATAACACACGTTCAAAAGATACTTGTTTGGAAGCTTGAACGCCATTGACTAAATTATCTGCACTCTTACTAGCCATCCGGTCTAAGTGAATAATTTGATCCGTTGTCAACTCATATAAGTCTGCGTAGTCTCGGATTAAACCCTCATTAACCAATAAGGCGACTGTTTCTCCTCCCAAACCTTCGATATCCAATGCTTTTCTAGAAATATAGTGTTGAATACGCCCAATAATTTGAGGGAGACAACCCATGTCATTTGGACAGTAATGCTGAGCTTCTCCGTCTTTTCTAACCAAAGTTGATTTACATTCAGGACAGGAATTAATGTAAAAAGATTTATCTGAATCTTGCACACGACGGCTTAAATCTACACCCATGATTTTAGGGATGATCTCTCCGCCTTTTTCGACATAAACCCAATCGCCAGTACGAACGTCTAATTTCTCAATTTGATCTGCATTATGTAAGGACGCTCTCTTTACTATAGTTCCTGCTAACTCTACTGGTTTTAGGATAGCTACTGGAGTAATAGCACCAGTTCGGCCAACTTGATATGAAATATTCTCAAGTCTAGTAGATACTTGTTCTGATTTAAATTTATAAGCCATCGCCCAACGCGGTGCCTTGGCCGTAAAACCTAACTCAGCTTGTTGGAATAAACTATTTACTTTTACAACAATTCCGTCGGTTTCATAAGGCAACTCATGTCGGTGTACATCCCAATAATTAACGAATTCTAAAACATCATCAATCGAATTCGATATTTTGGCAACGGAAGGGACTTTAAAACCCCAGGAACGGGCTTTCTCAAGATTATCAAACTGGGTTTTGATACCTGTATTTTCCCCAACAATACTATACAATAAACATTCCAAAGGACGCCTTGCGACCTCAGTGCTGTCCTGAAGTTTTAAGCTCCCAGAAGCCGTATTCCTGGGATTTTTATAAGGTTCTTCGCCAGCAGCGATCTTTTCTTCATTTAAAGCCCTAAATCCTACAAAAGGTAATACAATTTCACCACGAATTTCAAATTTACTTGGATAGTTACCTCGTAGTTTTAAAGGGACTGATTTAATGGTTTTTATATTGGCTGTCACATTATCTCCTTGGGTTCCGTCTCCCCTTGTGAGGGCTTGCACCAGCAATCCATTTTCATACGTTAAACTAATCGATGCTCCATCATATTTAAGTTCGCAGGTGAACTCAATAGGACCATCTACCATTTTTCGTAAACGGACTTCCCAATCCATCAAGTCCTCTTTAGAATAGGAGTTATCTAAAGAATACATACGTTGTGTATGCACTATAGTTTCAAAATTTTTAGTTACTTCTCCTCCAACCCTTTGAGTTGGTGAGCTTGAATCGAATAATTGTGGATAGTTAATTTCTAGAACTTGTAGTTGTTTTAATTTAATATCAAATTCAAAGTCTGTAATAGTGGGTTTGTCCAATACATAATAGCTGTGATTATGTTGACTAAGCTCTTTGCGCAGTTTTAAAATCTGTTCTTTTTCTTTCATTGAAAAATTAATATAGCTTATTAATTAGCAGAACTAAGATATGAAAAATGAACGGTATTTAACCCCGAATCAAATGAGATTTTATTAGTAACTTATTAAATAAAAACTAACATTTTCTAGCACAAAGCATCCTGTTTTTAGAAAAAATATCTTTCTTTAATTGAACACTTTCAAAAAAAGTTGAAGAAAAAAGAGATTTAGTTTCCTCGGCTAAATACTCATTAATTTCAAAATAGATTAAGCCTTCTGAAGTCAAGTTTATTTTACTCATTTCAACAATCGCTTTGTAAAACAACAAAGGATTATTATTATCTACAAAAAGTGCTAAGTGAGGTTCGTAATTTAGCACATTAGGAGACATCATTTCTTTTTCACTTTCGCGCACATAAGGCGGATTTGAAACTATAATGTCAAAAAACATATCTTGGCTTTGCCACTCTAGTATGCTAGCCTCAATAAATTGAACAACGACCCCATTAGCTTCAGCATTTTTTTTTGCAATTGACAATGCAGCCGTACTAACATCCATAGCATAGACTTCTGCTTGAGCAATCTGTTTAGCCAAACTAATAGCGATACACCCAGAGCCAGTGCCTATATCTAATATTTTGATAGGCTGTTTAGTATCAACTTTTTCTAAAATCCAACTAACGAGCTCTTCAGTCTCAGGGCGCGGAATTAACACGTGCTTATCAACTATAAAATCTGAGCCAAAGAAAAAGGTAGATCCTAAAATGTACTGAATAGGTTCATAATTCAATAAGCGGTCAATGATCATTTCAAAATACTCAAATGTATGGGCAGCGACAATCATGTCTGATTTTAAAGAAATATCTATTTGTTTTAATTTTAAATGCATATTACAAATTCGATAAAAAAAGGTATCAATCTCTTCGTTTGGATAATAACCCAGAAGCCTATTTATAAAAAAGTTATGAAGGGATTTAAGTTGCATTATATCGTTTTTAACATCCAAATACCACAAGAAGTATGTCCTGTGTAACCCAAAGGGGCCTTGAGTTTTTTAAAGTTGTTTTGTTTATATAACTTCAGTGCCTTTTTAAGCTCTGAAAGTGTTTCAATGTAGCAGTGTGTATAACCCATTTCTTGTGCTGCATCCAAACAAATACTAAGAAGTTTTTGACCATATCCTTTTCCTCGTAAATCAATAGAGAAATACATTTTCTGAAGCTCACAAACTCCGTTATCAGCAATGGAAAGTGATTTAATTCCGCATCCGCCTTTGACCTCCCCCTCATCTTCAATGACAAAATAAATTGATTTTTCTTCTTGAAAGGATTCAAACATTCGAGTCGTTTCTATATCTTCGTAAGCAGTACCAACCAAGGGTAGGCCAAGTTCTTTAAATGTAGATTTTATAACTGATTCAATTTGTGAATTGTCCCCAATTTCAATTTCTCTAATACGCATACAATGGTTAACAATTAATAAATCTTATTTTTGTAATTCGAATATACATATATCCCAAAAAAAATGATTAAAAAACTCACTTTACTTTTATTTATTATAGCTTCCACAAGCTGCGGGATTAAACAAAAACCAAAGTTTATAAAAGTTGACAGCATTAAATTAATCAATGCCAATCCAACTAAAATAACATTGAGCGCAAATGCATTATTTAACAATCCAAATTTAATTGGTGGACGGCTTAACCCCGCTGGTGTCTTAGTATATGTCAATGATATATCATTTGGTAAGATTGAAACAGAAGATTTTAAAGTCCCTGCTAATGATAATTTCACAGTTCCATTAAAAATTGAATTAAAAACTAAGGATTTATTGAACAAAGACCCTAATGGGTTTTTAAACGGTTTACTAAACAGCGTATTAAACCGCTCTCTAAAAGTCAGATATGAAGGAGTAATTCAGTTTAAATCTTTTGGAATTAACCATAGCTACTTAATTAATAAAACAGAAACCGTCAAAATAAAACTGTAATAAACCACAAACAATACATATCACGGTGTATAGAAGTCGCCAAAAATGGACTAGGATCTACAGCTCCTAATCCTATGGTTGGATGTGTGATTGTGTTTGAGAATACAATTATTGGTGAAGGGTACACTAGTCCCTATGGGGGGGCGCACGCAGAAGTTAATGCAATTCAAAGTGTAGCTGACTCAAGGGTTTTAGAAAAATCAACTTTATATGTGACCCTCGAACCCTGCGCTCATTATGGAAAAACCCCACCCTGCAGTGACTTAATTATTGCTAATAAAATTCCTAGAGTAGTCATCGGTTGCTTAGATGAACACGAAAAAGTCTGTGGGCAGGGTATATCAAAACTTAAGGCAGCTGGATGTGACGTTATTGTTGGAGTTTTAGAAAAAGAATGTAAAAATCATCACAAGCGCTTCTTCACCTATCATTCTAAAAAACGTCCTTATATCATACTGAAGTGGGCTGAAAGTAAAGATGGATATATAGCACCACTAACCAAATCAGAAATTAAACCTGTATGGATTAGCAACTTACGTTCAAGGCAACTAACACACCAGTGGCGTGCAGAAGAACAAGCTATAATGGTTGGCGCCAATACAGTAACTCAAGACAACCCTAGATTGACAACAAGAGAGGTTGAAGGGACAAATCCTATTAGAATTGTTGTTGACATAAAAAATTCACTATCTAGGTCTAGTCAAGTATTTAATTCTGAGGCTACAACTATTAAGCTTACTAAAACTGAAATAGATCCTAAAAAACCTTTGGCATCTCAAATTAGCAAAGCTCTGTATATAAATAAAATTACTTCTGTAATTATTGAAGGAGGATTAAAAACACTTCAAGCTTTTATAAACGAAGATCTTTGGGATGAAGCTCGAATATTTACTAGTTGCAACAAATTAACAGAAGGGGTTAAAAAGCCTCAACTGGAAGGCAGACTAACTAAAAATATTCGTATTGGTTCTGATTCATTAAAAATAATATTAAATGATTAACACTCTGATATTTGATTTCGGGGATGTATTTATTAATTTAGATAAACCTGCAATTGAACGTTCTCTTAAAAAATTAGGGGTTTCTACCATTACTAATGAGATGCTTGAAATAGCTATGAAATATGAAAAGGGATTGATTACTACCGATGTGTTTATTAATTCATTCACAAAAAAATTCCCAAAAATTTCAACCAGAGAATTTACAACAGCTTGGAATTCAATTATTCTAGACTTTCCAGAACATCGTTTGACTTTTATTGAAAATCTGGCTTCCTTAAAAAAGTACAGGCTCATGTTATTAAGCAATACAAATATACTTCACATTGATAAGGTCATTAAAAATATGACCATAGAAAGATATAATCGCTTTAAAAGCTGTTTTGACAAATTTTATCTATCTCATGAAATAAAATTGAGAAAACCAGATCATTCTATTTATGAGTTTGTATTGGATGAAAATAATCTTATTGCTGAAAACTGTTTCTTTATTGATGACACAAAAGAAAATACAGATGCTGCAAAAAAGTTAGGGATTCTTACATGGAATAATAATCCTAAAAAAGAGGATATTATAGATTTATTTAACAACTCTGTCATAAAAAACTCTTAGAATTTGTTTAACTACAATACTATTATCAATCCAGGTAAAAAAGTAATTTACAAAGATAAAGGGAGTAAGTTTTATGGGTTTGCCGTCCCGGTAGAAACAAATAAACAAGTCAAAAAAGCGCTTGATGAAATTAAACAAAAACATTCTAGTGCAGGACATTTTTGCTATGCATACCAACATGGTATCGAAAAAACATACTACAGAGTTTCCGATGATGGAGAACCAAATAATAGTGCTGGACTTCCAATTTATGGTCAAATACAGTCATTTAAAGTAACCAACATCTTAATTGTAATTATTCGATATTTTGGAGGCACTAAACTTGGAATTGGAGGGCTTATCAATGCCTATAAAACTACAGCTAAATTAAGTCTAGAAGCTAGTCAAATTAAGACTTTAGATATTCTAATTTTATGTAAACTAAGTTTTGATTACAAAGACATCAGTAAAGTCATGCGTGTTATAAAAAAACAGCAACTAATTATAAAGTCTCAGCGTTTAGAAATGGAGTGTGAGGTATTAGTTTTAGCAAAAAAAATCAACTTAAAAAGCTTTACAAAGTCAATGCAAGCCTTTCATTTAATTAAAGTTGAAATTTTGAACGATTAAATTTGCAGTTCGTCTAAAATATATTTCGGACAACGCATCGGAAAATTAGATTTCATGTTAATAAATGCTAATTTAGTGTTCGCTGTAGTTAGTAATTCACCGCTAGAATTATGAATTTCATAATTAAATTCAATTGAAGCCGTTGGACGCTTTAAAAGTGTAGTATAAACAGTTATAATATCTCCGTAAATAGCTGATTTTAAGTACTTTAAACTCATTGAGACGACGGGGAGCATCACATCATTAGCCTCCATTTCTTTGTAGGAGACCCCAATAGCATCAAGCCAATCTAAACGCCCTATTTCCAGATAATTAGCATAATTTCCATGGTAAACAACCCCCATTTGATCAGTTTCGCCGTATCTAACTTTTATTTTTGTTTGATGTGTGTTCATTTAAATAAATTTTATAATTAAACATGAGAAAAAAAAATTAAATATTCACTTCAATTCCATTTTTTTTTTAAGAATTTTGTTCACATATTTGTATGTAGATAAAACAACTAGAATATCCCCCACAAATTCAAATTGCTTTAATTCTAACTAACCAAAATAATAACTAATGAACATAAGTGCTCAAACGGTTTGGGAAAACTGTCTAGACTTCATCAAAGACAACATCCAGCCACAAGCTTACAAAACGTGGTTTGAGCCTATTCTAGCTGTTAAACTTGACAACAAAGCATTAAGCATACAAGTTCCTAGTAAATTCTTTTATGAATGGCTAGAGGAGCATTATGTAAAAATTTTAAAAGTTGCTCTAACAAAAGAGTTAGGGGCAAATGCAAAATTAGTGTACATCATTAAGATGGAAAACACTTACGGCAACAAACAACCATTTACAGAAAAAATACCTAGTTCAAATCGTTCATCAGTATCGTCTCAACAAGCTGATATTCCACTCAAAAATAAAAACCCAGAATTAAAGAATCCATTTATAATCCCTGGAATTAGAAATGTCAAGATTGAATCACAACTCAACCCTATTTACACATTTGAAAATTTTTTAGAAGGGGATTCTAACCGTCTTGCACGTAATGCCAGTATAGCAGTTGCGAACAAGCCTGGAGGTACTTCTTTCAATCCTTTGTTAATATTTGGTGGAGTTGGTTTAGGAAAAACACACCTAGCACATGCTATTGGAGTGGAGATAAAAGACAAATACCCTGAAAAAACAGTGCTCTACATCTCTGCTGAGAAATTCACTCAACAATATATTGAGTCTGTAAAGAAAAACAACAGAAATGATTTCATTCATTTTTATCAAATAATCGATATTTTAATTATAGACGATGTTCAATTCCTTTCTGGAAAATCAGGAACACAAGACGTATTTTTCCATATCTTTAACCACTTACATCAAAATGGGAAACAAGTTATTTTAACTAGTGATAAAGCACCTGTTGACATGCAAGATATTGAGCAACGACTTTTATCTCGTTTTAAATGGGGGCTTTCTGCTGAACTTCAAAAACCTGATTTTGAAACTCGTGTCTCAATAGTAAAAAACAAACTGTACAGAGACGGTGTTGAAATGCCCGAAGATATTATTGAATATTTAGCTAAACATATTTCTACTAATATTCGTGAACTAGAAGGCGCCATTATTTCCTTAATCGCTCAATCATCTTTTAATAAAAAAGAAATTACACTTTCACTAGCAAAGGATATTGTTGAGAAATTTGTTAAAAATACCAAAAGAGAAGTCTCAATCGACTACATCCAAAAGGTGGTGTCAGATTATTTCCAAATGGACATTGGCACTTTACAATCAAAAACTAGAAAACGTCATATCGTACAGGCTAGACAATTAGCTATGTTTTTTGCTAAAAAATTCACAAAAGCATCATTGGCTAGTATTGGGTCTCAGATTGGAAAACGTGATCATGCTACCGTCCTTCATGCTTGTAAAACAGTTGACAATCTTTCTACAACTGACAAACAATTTAGAAAATATGTTGAAGATTTAACAAAGAAATTGTCTGTGTAATTTTTTATTTACAATACGCGCACCTCAATAATTCGAATTTATGAACAAATACTTTTCTAAAAATCAGATATTATTAGGGATAGTCATACTTCTTATCATAAATGTCTTAATCATTTCATTAAAATAGCTTCAGTAAAATTTTATTATAGCTAAAAAAAAACTTTAAAATCAATCATTCAATTAACTAATAATTCTAAATGACTGGTAAACTATACTTAATCCCAACAGGCTTAGGAGACGGTGCTCCTTTAGAAATAATTCCAATTTCAATTAAAAAAATAATTGAGAGTATTGATGTATATATTGTTGAAAACGAAAAGTCAGCACGGAAGTTTATCAAAACTATTAGCTCTGGTAAATCTCAATCTAGCCTAACCCTATTTAGCTTAAATAAGTTTACAGATCCCATGGAAATACCTTCTTTTTTAGAGGAATGCTATGAAGGGAATAATATTGGACTACTTTCAGATGCCGGATGCCCAGGAATAGCTGATCCTGGTGCCGAGGTTGTAAAAATTGCTCATAAAAAAAATATTAAAATCATTCCTTTGGTCGGACCTTCCTCAATCTTATTAGCAATGATGAGCTCTGGAATGAACGGTCAAAATTTTGCTTTTAATGGATATTTACCAATTGAAAAAGCAGAACGCAAATCTAAGATAAAACAACTTGAAAAACGTTCTTTTGATGAGAACCAATCACAGTTATTTATTGAAACTCCTTACCGAAATAATAGTATTCTAGAAGACTTACACAAAACACTTAGTTCAGATACCAAAATTTGCGTCGCATGTGACCTAACCTTACCAACAGAGTACATCAAGACTCAAACAGCGAAACAATGGAAATATTCAAAGCTAGATTTCCATAAACGTCCCGCAATTTTTATTATCCATAAATATTAACAAAGACTAAAAGCTAGGCTTTTTTTCTGGAGTCACAAATGAAGTATCAAAACCTGCAAATTTATGCATGTAATAAGAAATATCTGTTCCATAGGCATCTTTAAAGTCTTTGGAACCATAACTTCTTAAATAGCGTTTAACATTTCCAGGCCCAGCTAAATGAGCAGAGGCTAAAATTCCTGATTCTGTAACAATAACTCCATTAATTTCTGACCCTGTAAACCTATTTATTTCTAGGGTTAACTTCCATTTATTTCTTTTTGTGTTTGCTAAAAATGCTTTTTCTTGTAATTCAGGACTATTTAAAAAAAGATTTAGATTATAAATTCCTAAAGTTTTCAAAGTAGATGATCCAAACTGAAACTTGCCCAAATAACCAAATGTATTTACAGCGTTATACCTACCCCTAGATTCCTTAAAAGCTAGAGCTTCTTTAAAAGCAACATAAGAGTTTTCTAAAAAGGGAAGCTTTGTATTTGGATCTGGTGCAACAACTTTAATAACATCAAAGTTATAGTTAAGTATTTCTTTAGAAAAATAAAACTCAATAGAGTCGTTTTTCGGAGTAGGAGAAAATGCAATAAATAGACTGAAAAAAGTTACAATTAGTATCGTGCGATTAAGAATGCGATATGAAATCATTAAATTATAATTTAAAACCTCTATGTTAAAATAAAAACAGTGCAAATATAGGTAAATTTACAATATATTGATTTTGAGTGTTTTATGTTATTTTTGGATTCCCTTTCGAGTTAAATATAACTGGTATGCTTTTGCGTTTCTGTTGTGACCGCTTAGAGTATTAGAAAACTTATGAAAGCCAGGTTTTTCAGCGTCTGCTGCAAAGAAATAATAGGAATGTATTTCGTAATTTAATACGGCGTTAATAGCTGATAAATCAGGCATCGCAATAAGCCCAGGCGGCAAACCTTTGTACATATAGGTATTATAGGGAGATTTAATTGATTTGTGTTTATTTAAAACACGTTTGATGATTGTATTTTTATAGTAGGGTAACTGATACGCAGCAAATTTAATTGTAGGGTCGGCTTGAAGAGGCCAACCATCATTTAAACGATTAATATATACTCCTGCAATACGGCCTTGTTCGGAGACTTGCTTAGACTCTTCATGCACTATAGAAGCTAAAACCAACACTTGTAAAGGAGTAAGTCCGATATTTTTTGCTTTGCTTAATCTTTCTTTGTTCCAATAGTGTTTAAATTCTTTCAACATTCTAGATCTAAATGTTATTGCCGAGGAATTCCAGAAAAACTCATAGCTGTTAGGTAAATACATTGCAAGTGCGTTTTCATTTGTAAACCCATTCGCTTCTAAAAACTCTGGATCTGAAAAAACCATAAGTAAATCGGAAGTATTTGCTTCAATTTGGCTCGAAATTCTAGTTGCTAAATCTGCTAGAGAATGCTGGTTATTAAACGAGATTTTTATTGGAAGATTACGACTTCTTATAGAGTTGATGATATCATTATTAGTCATCCCTTTGGAGATAAGAAAGCGTCCAGCTTTAATATTATTTGTATATTTTTTGTGCTTGGCCAAAACTTCAAATGATTCTATATCCTTAAGCAAAGGTTTTAGGTCCGCTTTTACATCTGAAAAGCTTGCATTTGTAGCTACAAAAATATAGGCTTCTTTAGAATTGAAATTTGTATTCGGCACTAACATAACTGAATAAATGTGGTAAGAAAAAATTCCTGATCCTATCAACCCGAACAATACAATGACAGCTGCTATTTTTTTAAAGTACATAATTAATTAATTGAAATAAATATTCATTTTTAAAAACTCCTTTGTAATATCTCCATTCTTTCTTAATACCAACTTTCGTAAATCCAACAGACTCAAATAAGCAAATACTTGCGAAATTATCTTCCAGTACATTACAATACAGTTGGTGAATAAATAATTTATCAAAACTATATTTCACCAATAAATTTAGAGCATCTTTCCCATAACCTTTTTGACGATACATTTCAATTAAAACTATGCTGACGCCCGCTCGCTTATTATGTGCATCATAATCAAAAAGGTCAATAAACCCCATGGGCTCATTTGCTTTAGAAATAATCAATAACCTTAATTGAGTTGTTTCTTGAATGTCTCTTTGGGCTGTATCTAAGTAATTACGAAGCACTTCTTTTGAAAAAGTTTTTTGAGTTTGACTTAGTTCCCATAAGGATTTATTATTTTCTAATGAATACAAAAAAGCTAAATCTTCAAATTTAAGAGATCGTAAATTAATAAGCTCTCCTTGCAAAGCTACCATTGTAAAGTCCCTTCAAAAACCTGTGCTGCGGGGCCACAAAGCCAAACATTAGAATATGCCAAAGACGAAGGTTTAAATTTTATAATTAAATCACCCCCTTGCGTTTTTATATTTATAACCTCAGAACTTGATTGACCAGAATGATACATTGCTAAGGCAACAGCTGTGGACCCTGTACCACAAGACAAAGTCTCAGCTTCTACTCCACGTTCATAAGTACGAACAGCAAACGTATTCATGTTTATTTTTTTGGCAAAATTAACGTTAATACCACTAGATTTAAAAGGTTTACTGTAACGAACTAAAGCACCTTCAGATGCCATATCTAGTGAATCTAGGTTTGATTTTAGAGATACGTAGTGCGGAGATCCTGTATCAAGGACAAAATAGTCATCTTTTGAAGAAATATTTAGCACATCTTGCATCTTAAGCTCAACATATCCGTTGTCATATACTGCTAAATGTGGTCCATCAATCGCAGAAAAATGAGCATCTCTTTGTACAATTCCTAAAAAATTAGCAAAAGCAACAATACACCGGCCGCCATTACCACACATACTACTTTGTTGACCATCTGCATTAAAATACACCATTTTAAAGTCATATTTTGGATCAGACTCTAGCAAAATAAGACCATCTGCCCCAACCCCAACTCGGCGATTACATAAATGAGTAATTAATGACGAATTGTTTGTGTCAAAACTTGATAACCGATTATCGATCACGATAAAATCATTTCCAGTACCTTGATATTTAAAAAATGTTAAATTAGACATACAAAACAAATATAAGAATATTTAACATTAAAATAAGCTGTTAAAACGTCGTTAAAATTGTTATGTGGGTTTAATAAAAAAGTAATTTTATGTTAAATGTTAATTACCCTAAACATATTGTCATGAAAAAAATTATATCAGTTTTATTAGCTTCAACGTTAGGTGGTGTGATAACCCTAAGTTCCTATAAGCTATTTATTGAAAAAAACATCCCTGACGATGTCGTAAAAAAACAAGCATTAAGCACAATATCAGTTGTTGAAAAAAACTATGCCAACTCAACAGAAGAAACTATAAATTTTATTTCTGCTGCTGACAAAACATTACCAACAGTCGTCCATGTAAAAAATACTACTACAAGTAAAGGATATACTAGCTATGAAGACTTATTCTTTGGTCGTTCTCAGCAACGTGAACAAATAGGTACTGGATCAGGTGTCATTATTTCGTCTGATGGTTATATCATAACCAATAACCATGTAATTGAAGGGGCACAATCAATTGAAATTTCTACAAATGACAATAAAACCTACACAGCTGAGTTAATTGGAACTGACTCTAACACTGATATCGCACTGTTAAAAATTGAACCTTCTGAAACTTTGAAATACCTGACATTTGGAGATAGTAATATGGCTAAAGTAGGAGAATGGGTGTTAGCCGTTGGGAATCCTTTCAACCTGACTTCTACAGTTACTGCTGGGATAATTAGTGCTAAATCAAGAGATTTATCTGGAAGAAATACACAATCATTTATACAGACAGACGCGGCTGTAAATCCTGGCAATTCTGGGGGTGCGTTAGTAAATGCAAATGGAGAACTTATCGGAATTAACACAGCAATAACATCGAAAACAGGGTCCTTCATTGGGTATTCATTCGCAGTACCTAGCAATATTGCTCGGAAAGTTATTGAAGATCTGATGGAGTTTGGAAATGTCCAGAACGGAATTCTTGGAGTTATTGGTGGTGAACTAAATAGTAAAAACTCCAAAGAATTTGGCGTAAATGAAACCGAGGGATTTTATGTGAGTGACATTCAAAAAGGAACAGGAGCAGATAAAGCTGGAATTAAAAAAGGGGATATTATACAAGGAATTGATGGAATAACTATTTCTAAGTTTTCTGATTTAAAAGGTTTTTTAAATACTAAAAACCCAAATGATATTGTTGAAGTTGAGGTTTTAAGAGGTAATAATAAAATAAGTTTAACAGTCATTTTGGAAAAAAGAACTACTATTGAAATTCCTATTATTGGGGCACTTCAGGAGCCTGAAAAAAAAGCACTAAAATCCGTCAATTTAGACTATGGACTAGAAGTTATTTCGCTTTCCGAAAATAACCGAAAAGACTGGGAATCTGATGGAATCTACGTGGGAAGTTTTGTAACTGAAATAAACGATATTAGCATTAATTCTGTTAACGATGCACAAATGGCGCTAGAAAAATACTCAAATAAAGTAATAAGGCTATCCATCGTAAAAAATAACGGAGAAAAAGTAGTCTACAGATTTAGGTAAGTTTCTAAAAAACAATGTTTTAAATTAAATTATTTAAGATTATTTAACTTTAATTATTTTTTATGTAAAATTTACGAAAACGTTTGAGAAAACTTACTTTAGCATGGTTAATGTAAAACTCGAACTTTATGCCATTAAACCCTACGTATGATTCTGAAATTACTTTTCAATCTGACCGAATAAAATCTGCCGTTGAATTTATAAAAATTGTTAGCGATCTGTGGTATGACTACTCCATTGAATTAGTCTTGTTTAGAAATCAATTAATGGATAAAAATGTGAGTGAAATTTTGAAACTCCATGCTTATGCAGGGAATTTTGTAAACAAACCTATTTCAATCTTTGATTCAGTAGATATGGCTCAAGCAATTAAACAATTAAACTTACCAGCTTCAAAATTGGATATTGGTAAACTTTCTTTTGAATATCGCAAAGAAGACCTTATCAGTAGTAGTTTGTTTTCGTTTTTATCAAAAAAATTAAAAGGAGCTAAGCAGCAACCAAAAATAGAGCCAAAGGATGTCGTATTATACGGATTCGGACGAATTGGACGATTGGTTGCCCGTGAATTGATGATGAAATCAGCAAGTGGTAACCAATTGCGACTTAGAGCTATAGTAACTCGTGATAAAATTAGTTCAGAGACTTTAGAAAAACGAGCGGCATTGTTACGAAGCGATTCCATTCATGGTGACTTTCCTGGCACAGTTAGCACCGATAAGAACCTTCAAGCTTTAATTATTAATGGTATGACTGTTTTTATTATTTCAGCTAATAAACCAGAAAACATAGACTACACAACCTATGGAATAAATGAAGCCTTAGTTATAGACAACACTGGGGTGTTTAGAGGTCAGGATGCCTTAAAAAGGCACCTTAAATCAAAAGGAGCTAAAAAAGTATTACTTACTGCACCCGGCAAAGGCATTCCAAATATTGTTCATGGAGTAAATCATTTGGAGTACTCGCCCAATACTACAGACATTTTTTCTGCAGCTTCATGTACAACAAATGCAATCACTCCAATATTGAAAGTTGTTGAAGATAATTGTGGTATCATTCATGGACATCTTGAAACTATTCATGCATACACAAATGATCAAAACCTAGTCGATAATATGCATTCAAAATACCGAAGAGGGCGTGCGGCAGCACTTAATATGGTCATTACAGAAACTGGAGCGGGTAAGGCTGTTAGTAAAGCACTTCCGTCTTTGGAAAATAGACTAACTTCAAATGCTATCAGGGTCCCAGTTCCAAATGGAAGCTTAGCAATCTTAAATTTACAAATTAAAAAGAGTGTCACTTTAAATAAAATAAATAATTTAATAAAAGGTGCTGCTCTTTCTGGAAATTTAGTTGAACAAATAAAATACGAATTAAATAACGAACTAGTCTCTAGTGATATCGTAGGGTGTACTGCTCCCGCAATCTACGATAGTAAAGCCACTATTGTAAGATCAGACGGAAAAAATATAATCATTTACATATGGTATGACAATGAATTTGGGTACAGTCATCAAGTCATACGCTTGGCAAAATACATTGCCAAAGTAAGGCGCTTCACATATTATTAAAGTTTACAATTTGTTATATTTGTAACTTAAACTTATCCAATGCGCATTGATATTATTACTGTTCTACCAGAACTAATTAAGAGTCCATTTGAGGCCTCTATACTAAAGCGTGCCATTGAAGCTGGACTTGTAAGTGTTCACTTTCACAATTTACGAGATTACACTGCTGATAATTATAAATCTATTGACGACACCCAATTTGGAGGTGGTGCAGGAATGGTCATGATGATTGAACCTATAGATAAGTGTATTTCTAAATTAAAAAAAGAGCGCGACTATGATGAAGTTATTTACATGACTCCAGACGGACAAACGCTTAATCAAGGCCTCGCTAACCAACTCTCAATGAAGGGTAACATAATTATACTCTGCGGACACTATAAAGGAGTTGATCAACGGGTGCGCGATCATTTTATTACGAAAGAAATTTCCATTGGAGACTATGTACTCTCAGGTGGAGAATTGGGTGCTGCGGTGCTTTGTGATACTGTTATTCGTCTCATTCCAGGTGTTCTAGGAAACGAAACATCTGCATTGACTGACTCATTTCAAGATGGGTTATTAGCACCACCTATATACACACGACCGAGAGATTATAAAGGATGGAAGGTTCCAGATGTGTTATTAAGTGGCAACTTCCCAAAAATTGAAAAATGGCGTGAGCAACAAGCGTATGAACACACAAAAATTAGAAGACCCGGGCTATTGAATGACTAATATTTAATGAGAAACAAAACTTTTAGTACAATAAGGTTTCTTCTTTTCACTTTTTACTTATATTTGCACCCAAATTCGGATTAACCTCTGGCGATAATCGTGGATGTTGTTTCGAAAAAACACAAAATCAAATAAAATGGAATCCTTAATTAAATTTGTTCAAGAAGAATTTGTAACAAAAAAAGACTTTCCAGAATTTGCAGCTGGTGATACCATCACTGTTTATTACGAAATTAGAGAAGGCGAAAAAGTACGTACACAGTTCTATCGAGGGGTTGTTCTTCAAAGAAGAGGCTCAGGAAGTTCTGAAACATTTACTATCAGAAAAATGTCTGGTACAATAGGTGTTGAACGTATTTTCCCGGTAAACTTACCAGCTTTACAGAAAATTGAAGTCAACAAACGCGGAAAAGTAAGAAGAGCTCGTATCTTTTACTTTAGAGAACTTACCGGTAAAAAAGCTAGAATTAAAGAAAGAAGACGTTAGTCATATTTAAATCAAAAAAGCCCTAATAACTTTAGGGCTTTTTTTAGACCTAGATTGCAAACGGTTTAATTGAATATTATTTTGATATAATACCATTGAAATTATTGATCATTTAAAGATTTAAATTACCTCAAAAAATCATTCCAATTTCATATATTTACGTCCCAATTATCTAAGGTTAAAAGCCGATTAAACAAAAGAAAAACTAAACTTTATTTAGCCCATAATGGCAAACATAATTTATACTATTACCGACGAAGCACCAGCACTTGCAACACGTTCATTTTTACCAATAGTTAAATCATTTCTAAAAAGCTCTGAGGTAAATATTGACACAAAAGATATCTCTCTAGCCTCCCGTGTTCTTTCAAGCTTTCCAGATTTCCTTTCTGAAGGTCAAAAAGTAGAAGACGCTTTAGCTGAACTTGGAATGATAGTTACAAAACCAGAAGCCAACATTATTAAGCTTCCTAATATTAGTGCTTCAATGCCACAGCTAAAAGCGGCTATTGATGAATTACAATCTCTTGGTTTTGGAATCCCAAACTACCCAGAAAACGCTAAAAGTAAGGAGTTAAAATCTATTAAATCTCGTTACGATAAAATTAAAGGAAGTGCAGTTAACCCTGTGCTTAGAGAAGGTAACTCGGACCGTAGAGCGCCAAAGGCAGTGAAGAATTATGCTAAGAAAAACCCACACAGCATGGGTGCTTGGTCTAAAGACTCAAAAACACATGTAGCGACAATGACTGAAGGAGATTTTGCTCACAATGAAAAATCTGTAACAGTCTCAAATGCTACTGTCGTTAGTATTGTTCATATAAGTTCCGATAACATAACTACCGAATTAAAATCAAACATCCCTATACTAGAAGGTGAGATTATTGATGCAACAGTCATGAATCTTCAAGCGCTAAAGTCTTTCTTAACATCAGAAATAAAAGACGCTAAAGACAAAGGCGTTTTACTGTCGCTTCACATGAAAGCTACAATGATGAAGGTTAGTGACCCTATTATTTTTGGTCATGCAGTAAAATTATTTTTTTCTGACGTATTTAAAAAACATCAAGTTCTTTTTGATGAAATTGGAGTAAATACTAATAACGGCTATGGTAATGTTTTGGAAAAAGTAGCCGAACTAGAGACAGAAAAACGTCAAGAAATTGAAGCTGATTTCGAAGCTGCCTTAGCGAATGGCCCAGGTTTAGCAATGGTTAATTCTGACAAAGGCATTACCAATCTACACGTACCTAGTCATGTGATTATAGACGCGTCAATGCCTGCTATGATTAGGACCTCGGGACAAATGTGGAATTCAAAAGGAGAGGCGCAAGATACAAAGGCGATCATCCCTGACAGTAGTTATGCAGGAATATATACAGCAACTATTGATTTCTGCAAACAAAATGGGGCCTTTGATCCAACAACAATGGGAACAGTTCCTAATGTTGGATTAATGGCTCAAAAAGCAGAAGAATACGGATCACATGATAAGACTTTTGAAATTGAATCAAAAGGACGCGTTGATGTAATTGACAACAAAGGAGTTGTTTTAACCTCACATGAAGTAGACAAAGGTGACATCTGGCGAATGTGTCAGGTAAAAGATGCTCCAATTCAAGACTGGGTAAGGTTAGCGGTAACCAGAGCAAAAGCTTCGAACATTCCAACCATCTTCTGGTTAGATTCTACAAGAGCGCATGATGCCGAACTTATCAAAAAAGTGGAGACATACCTTAAAAAACATGACACTAGTGGTTTAGAACTTCAAATACTAGCTCCTATTGATGCGACTCATTTTACACTTTCAAGGTTAAAAAATGGAAAAGACACAATTTCTGTCTCTGGAAATGTTTTAAGAGATTATCTTACCGATTTATTTCCAATTCTTGAAGTTGGAACAAGTGCAAAAATGCTTTCTATTGTACCTCTGATGAACGGCGGTGGATTATTTGAAACAGGTGCTGGAGGTTCAGCACCAAAACATGTTCAACAATTTATTAACGAAAATCACTTACGATGGGATTCTTTAGGAGAATTTTTAGCGCTAGCCGTGTCTCTTGAACATTTTAGTAAAGTAAACAACAACCCTAAAGCAGCTATTCTTAGTGAAGCTTTAGACCTTGCAACTGAAAGATTACTTGATGAAAAAAAATCTCCCTCAAGGCGTGTCAAAGAAATTGATAATAGAGGAAGTCATTTTTATCTTGCACTTTACTGGGCAGAGGCCATTTCAAAACAAGAAAAAGACACTGAACTAAAGTTAGAATTCACAACTATTGCAACAGCACTTTTAGAAAATGAATCCACTATCATTAAAGAATTAAATTACGTGCAGGGTAAAACTGTAAATACTGGTGGATATTATCTTCCAAATACTGATAAAACAGATTTAGCGATGCGACCAAGCATAACGTTAAACAATATTTTAGCTAACTAAATTGATAACTAATCTTTTGTTAAAAGCACCTTTTAAGGTGCTTTTTTATTTTATTTTTGATTGTTAATTTAATCAAATGAAACGCCTAATATTTTCTATACTGTTATGTGCCAACTTTTATGGAACCTCACAGGATCTATTTACACTAAGCGGAACCGTTTTTGAGAATCAAGGAAACGAAACTCTAATTGGAGCTAATATCATAATTGATGAATTAAAGACCGGAACGATATCTAATGAGTACGGCTTCTATTCAATTACATTGACTAAGGGTGTTTATGAGTTCACAATCAGTAATGTAGGTTGTTTAACCATAAAGGAAACCATAATATTAGATAAAGATATAATTAGGGATTTTACACTTTTGGAAGCTACCGAAGCTTTGGAAGAAGTTTTAATAGAAACTAATATTGAATCCTTAAATATTAGAACCCCCCAAATGAGCGTTAACTCATTGACAGCTTCCTCTATTAAACAGATTCCAGTTGTATTTGGAGAAGCAGATGTAATCAAGGCTATAACTCTTTTGCCTGGCGTTTCTAGTGGTGGTGAAGGTGCTGCAGGATTTAACGTTAGAGGCGGTGCAGCTGACCAAAACTTAATTTTACTTGATGAGGCAACTATCTTTAACTCCTCACATTTATTTGGATTATTTTCAGTATTTAATCCAGACGCCATTAAAAGTTTAAAACTATACAAGGGGGGTGTCCCGGCCAAATACGGAGGACGCGTTGCATCTGTTCTAGATATTTATCAAAAAGAGGGAAATAAAAACGAATTTAAAGCCAATGGCGGTGTGGGGTTAGTAGCTAGCCGCTTACTCCTTGAGGGTCCTTTAAAAAAAGGAGTTGGATCATTTTTACTTGGAGGACGTGCGACTTATGCTCATTTATTCCTACCACTTTTTGACGTGAATAACATTGCTTACTTTTATGATTTAAATTCTAAGTTAAGTTACAAATTAAATAAAAAAAATAGTATCTATTTGTCAGCTTACTTTGGAAGAGATGTATTTAATGTTTCGAATAGTTTTGAAAACACATACGGAAATACTGTTGTTAATTTCAGATTAAATCATTTATTTAACGACAAACTATTCTCAAATTTATCACTTATATACTCTGATTATTATTATGGATTAAATTTAAATTTTGTGGGATTTGAATGGAACTCTGGTATTCAAAACATGAATATCAAATATGACTTTAATCAATATATCAACAACCGCTACAAACTTGAATATGGTTTGCATAGTACCTACTACCGTTTTAATCCGGGAGTTATTGGCCCAAATAGGTCAGATTCGGGAATAAATACAGAAGCGCTTACCAATAAATTTGCATTTGAAAATGCAATCTACTTAGATATCAAACATCAACTATCCGAACGACTGACTGTTAGCTATGGATCTCGATTAAGTTCTTTTTTGCGTCTCGGGCAAAAAGAACTAAACCTATATGAAAATAATCAAGCAGTAGGTTACAATACGGATCTACAACTCTACGAAGAAATTAATCCAATTGGGTCCGAAAGCAGTACCACTAATAAAGTTATAAAATCGTTTTTAAACTTAGAACCTAGACTAGCAATTTCTTACAAACTAGATGACAATACATCTCTAAAAACTAGTTATAATAGAATGACACAATATTTACACCTGATTTCTAACACAAGCTCTCCTACTCCGTTAGATGTTTGGACTCCAAGTGGTAAATACATTCAACCTCAAATTTTAGATCAAATAGCTATCGGATATTTTAAAAGGTATAACAAATACGATTTAGAGATTGAAAGTTTTTACAAAAAAACCAAAAATAGAATTGACTACATTGATGGTGCTAACTTAATCGCTAATAAAGCAATTGAACAAGTACTTCTTAATGGTCAATCTAGAGCATATGGTTTTGAATTATTATTTAGAAAAAATAAAGGGCGTTTTAAAGGATGGTTTGCATACACGCTTTCCAAATCGGAACAACAAACCAAAGGACTAAACGCTTCAGACCCTGGAATTAATAACGGAAACTGGTATAATACACCTTATGACAAAACTCATGACATATCAATCACTTCCAGCTATGACCTTTCTGATAAATGGAAATTAAATGCTAATTTCATATACCAAACAGGACAACCTACAACTTATCCAAATGGACAATATGAATACAACAATTTGATTGTCTCAACATTTGAATCTCGAAATTCAAGTCGTTTAGATGCTTATCATCGTTTTGATATTTCAGGAACATATACTCCTAAAAAAAATAAAGATAAACAATGGAAAGGTGAATGGGTGTTTAGCATCTATAACCTTTACAATCGGAAAAATACTCAGTCCTTAAACTTTAGAGAAAACCAAGATACAGGACAAAATGAAGCCCTCAAATTATCGTTATTTGGAGCCATAGGAGCCGTTTCATATAATTTCAAATTTTAGATTAATGAAAAATAATTTTATTTTACTATGTATTGGATTTCTAATAGCTGGCTGTGAAGAAGTCATCCAACTTGATTTACCAACCGATAGCCCTAGATTAGTTGTTGAAGCATCATTAAAGATGTCTCCAAACGAATCCATTACTCAAGAAATTAAACTCAGTTTGTCAGGTCCCTTTTACCAGGAAGAAAACCTAATAGTGTCTGAAGCTACATTAGAGCTAATAGACCTTTCAAATAATATAGTTCACGAGTTTGAATACGATAATACAAATCTAGTTTATACGTTGCAGTACACCCCTGTTTTTGATACAGACTATAAAATCCGAATTATCTATGAAGAAGAAATCTATGAATCATCCATAGAACAACTCATGTATTCAGCGCCCATAGACACTA
>JABAZD010000012.1 GCA_018608705.1 Flavobacteriaceae bacterium
CTTGCGTTATATACGGAGGAGACAAGCCAGTACATTTCTCAGCAGAAGAATTGGCGTTCTCTAAACTAGTATATACACCCAATGCACACACCGTTGTGATTGCTTTAGGAAGTGATACTGTGAATGCTGTTTTACAGGATATTCAATTTCACCCGGTTACAGATCGTATTTTACACATCGATTTTTATCAATTATTTGATGATAAAGAAATAGCTATGAATATTCCAGTAAATCTTATTGGAAAATCTCCAGGAGTTGCCAATGGTGGCTCTCTAATGAGAAATAAACGTAAACTTAGAGTTAAAGCTCTACCGTCTAACTTACCTGATTTTATTGAAGCTGATATATCTCCACTAAAAATAGGAGGTAAGCTGTATATCACTGAGTTAGTAAACGAAAACTACAATTTTTTACATCCAGACAATACAGTAGTATGTCAAGTGAAACGTTCTAGAGTTACTATTGAAGAGGATGAAGAAGAATTAGAAGCAGAAGAAGGAACAGTTGAAGGTGCTGCTCCATCGGAAGCCGCTCCTGCTCCAGCAGACTCATAAACGTTTAATTAAATCATTATTTTAAAAAGCATTCTGATTTTCAGAATGCTTTTTTTATTTTTACGATATGTTTAATTGGATATTTAAAAATAAGTATAAGTCAAATAAAGTTCATGAAATGTCAAAAAAATACTTAATTGTTGGGTTAGGGAATATTGGTTCTGACTACACTAATACTCGTCACAACATAGGTTTTAAGGTTGTAGATTATTTGGCATCTGTTAATGGAGCAAGCTTTGAAACCAAAAAACTGGGAGATATAGCAACGTTTCGTTTTAAAGGACGTGTTTTTATATTATTGAAGCCAAATACTTATATGAATTTAAGCGGTAAAGCTGTAAAGTATTGGATAGATAAATACACAATAACTCAAGAAAATTTACTCATAGTTACGGATGATCTTAATTTGCCCTTTGGTAGTTTGCGATTAAAAACAAAGGGAAGTGATGGTGGTCATAATGGACTTAAAGATGTTCAAGATAAATTACAGACTAGTCAGTATAATAGACTTCGTTTTGGGATCAGCTCTGATTTTTTAGAAGGAAGGCAAGTCGACTATGTACTTGGCGAATGGACTGCTAATCAACTTGATCAACTAAATAATCGTTTAGATCGTTGTGCAGATTTTGTAAAAAGTTTTGTAATGTCAGGAGTAAAAAATGCAATGAATGAGTATAATAATACATAAAAATAAAATAAAATACTATACTACTTATGTATGTCCCTTTTTTATCTTTGTTAACTAATATTTCCAACTCAAAATTACCACTTGAAAATTAAATCTGCTGCCGATTACGACCAAATTAAGGAGTCAATTGTTACTATAGGTACTTTCGACGGAGTCCACCTGGGTCATCAAAAAATAATAAATAAACTCATTGGGATAGCTAATGAAGAAAGGCTTCAAGCTTTAGTGTTAACCTTTTTCCCCCACCCAAGAACAATAGTCCAAGAAGATGCGTCTATTAAACTCATTAACACCATAGATGAGAAGGCAGGTCTAATGAAGAGCTATGGAGTAGATCACTTGGTTGTTAAAGAATTTACTAAAGAATTTTCTAGACTAACCGCTCTTGAATATGTTCGTGATGTATTAGTAAATAAGCTTCATGTAAAGCATATTATTGTTGGATACGATCATCATTTTGGACGTAATAGAACGGCCAACATTAATGATCTCAAAGAATATGGTGCCTTTTACGGGTTCAAGGTCACAGAAATTGATGCACACGAAGTAGGGGATGTAGCCGTCAGCTCTACCAAAATAAGAGCTGCTTTAACAAAGGGTGATATTATAACGGCCAACCATTTTTTAGGCTATAACTTTATGCTTACAGGTTTAGTGGTAAAGGGCCAAGGTCTAGGAAAAACAATTCAATTTCCTACAGCTAATTTAAAAATAGAGGAATCTTATAAATTAATTCCAAAAAAGGGTGTTTATCTAGTCCAGTCTGTGATAGATGCGCAATTAGTATACGGAATGATGAATATCGGAACCAATCCGACTGTTTCTGATGCTGATAAAATTTCTGTAGAAGTTTTTTTCTTTGACTTTGATCAATCGATTTATGGTCAAGTGTTAATTATTCAATTGCTGGATAGAATTCGTGACGAAATAAAATTTCCCAAAATAGAGGATTTAAAACTGCAATTAGAATCTGATAGTCAAAAAGCCATTAATAGAATTAAACTATTAACTAAATAGATTTAAGCAAAAACCAAATTTTGTTATGTTCTAAATGTTTAAATTTACCATTTAAAATCATCATCATGTTACAAGTATCTTACATAAGGGAACACCAAACAGAAGTTATTGAACGTTTAAGTAAACGAACTAAAGAGGCTGCCACGTTAATTGAAGCTGTTTTAAAAATTGATGAGACACGAAGGGGATTACAGGCCAAAGTAGATGTGATTTCATCTGAACTGAATGTTATTTCTAAACAAATCGGTGAGTTATTTAAAACAGGGCAAGCTCATAAGGCAAATGATTTTAAACTAAAGACTAATGATTTAAAACAGACCAAAGCAACACTTTCAGAAGAATTAAACACAGCCGTAGACTCCCTACAAGCACTCTTATATAAAATTCCAAATCTTCCAAACGCCATTGTGCCAAAAGGCTCATCAGAAGACGATAATGAAGAGATATTTAGTGCAGGAGTTATTCCAGTTCTTTCTGAAAATGCTATCCCTCACTGGGAACTGGCTAAAAAATACGATATTATAGATTTTGATCTTGGTAATAAAATAACAGGTGCTGGTTTTCCTGTTTATAAAGGAAAGGGTGCCCGTTTACAACGTGCATTAATTAACTATTTTCTTGATAAAAATACTGCTGCAGGCTATAACGAAATTCAGGTACCCCATTTAGTAAATGAAGCTTCCGGATTTGGAACAGGTCAATTGCCAGACAAAGAAGGGCAGATGTACCACGTTGGAGAAGATGACTTATATTTGATTCCGACGGCTGAAGTGCCTGCGACTAATATTTTCAGAGATGTTTTATTACAAGAAAGTGAACTTCCAAAAACCCTAACGGCTTATACGCCTTGCTTTCGACGTGAAGCAGGCAGTTATGGCGCACATGTTCGAGGTCTTAACCGACTGCATCAGTTTGATAAAGTAGAAATCTTAAGAGTAGAACATCCTTCAAATTCTTACACTGCTTTAGATGGCATGGTAGACCACATAAAATCAATCTTAGAAGAATTAAAATTACCATATCGCGTTCTGAAACTCTGTTCTGGAGATTTAGGTTTTACTGCTGCACTGACCTATGATTTTGAGGTGTTTTCTACCGCCCAAGGACGTTGGTTAGAAATTTCCTCAGTTTCTAATTTTGAGACATATCAAGCCAATCGATTGAAACTGCGTTTTAAAAATGCAGAAGGCAAATCCGAGCTAGCACATACTTTGAATGGAAGTTCATTAGCACTTCCACGGGTGTTGGCAGGAATTTTAGAAAACTACCAAACCGATCAAGGTATTCATGTTCCTAAGGTTTTAATTCCTTACACTGGGTTTAAAATTATTGACTAATGATGCGTTTGTAGCCTAAGTAATGATTTGTAGAAAAACAGAGACATCAAAAGAAATTTGTGAAATCAACTACTAGTAATATACAATTCTTGTTAAGTCATTCATTAAGTTTAAAAAAAGTAGGTAATGAAATTAGTAGTTTGTTTTTTTGTAAGTGTTTTTTGCTTGGTGTCTTCGGCTCAAGTGAATCCGGAATTAGCAAAAGAATACTACCAGAAAGGAGAATTTGAAAAGGCATTAGTGCTTTATAAAAAATTACTTGTAACTTCCAGTTTGCACCCTGATTACAACATTAAATTAATCGACTGCCACCAGCAACTCAATCAGCTTAAGGCTGCACAAGAACATATTGAAACTCAGATATTTCAGTCTAGACATCCTCAGTTTTTGGTTGAATTAGGTTATAACTATCAACTTCAAAATAAACTAGAATTAGCGAATTTTAACTATGATCGAGCTTTGTTGCTTGTTGAAGAGGAACCTAAATATGTGTATGGAGTTGCACAACGATTTGAATCCCATTCGTTAATTAGTCAAGCGATTCAATCCTATGAAATTGGCCTGGCAGTGGCCCCTAATGCAACTTATTATTACCAGCTTGCAGGGTTATATGCTGCAAAACAAAACATAGAAAAAATGATGGAGCGGTATATGGATTATGTTAAAACAAATCCGCCTTATATGAATCAAGTTATGAGGTTACTCGCGGATTATATTTCCGAAGATTCAAGTCAGCCATATAATCAGCTATTTAAAAAAGTTCTGCTCAAGAAGTCTCAAGCCACTCCAGATCCTTTATGGAACAAATGGTTAAGTTGGCTTTATGTCCAGCAAAAGCAGTTTTCAAAAGCCTTTGTTCAAGAAAAAGCAGTCTATAGACGGACCCCAGAATCATTACAAGGCCTTATTAACCTTGCTGTTTTAGCGAATCAACAAAAAGCCTACAAAACAGCTCTTAATGTTTTCGAGTTTATAATTCAGAACTCAACAGACTCACGATTTCTTATTTTGGCCAACTGTAAGCTTTTAGAAATTAAGCTTGATATAGCGTCAGATTCTAAAAGTTATCAAGATATAAAAGCATCTTATGTAGTTTTACTAGATCGATACCAATTGGGACAGCAAAGTATTGAACTTCAATTATCTTACGCTCATTTTTTGGCGTTTTATGACAATAATACACAGGGCGCTACTATATTTTTAAAAACCGCTCTGAAAGAAAATTTATCTGTTTTATCAGCCGCTAAATTAAAAATGAAGCTGGCGGATCTATTTGTAGTCCAAAACAAATTTAATCAAGCGTTAGTATACTATACACAAATTCAGATGGCAGTTAAAAACAGTCCTTTAGCTCAACAAGCGCGTTTCAAAGTTGCCAAAACCAGTTACTACAAAGGAGATTTCGATTGGGCAGAAACACAGTTAAAAGTGCTCAAGTCCTCTACTTCTCAACTTACAGCTAATGATGCTTTGGAACTACAGTTGTTAATTACAGACCATACGGGAATTGACTCACTAAACTCTGCTTTAAAGCGATATGCCAAAGCAGATTTATTATCGGTTCAGAAAAAACCAAAAGAAGCTCTTTTGTTGTTAGATTCAATTCTTAAAGATTATAAAACAGATCCAATTATTGATCAAGTTTTATTGTTTCAAGCTCACCTCTATGAGTCTCAAAAACAATATATGAAAGCAGCTTCTAATTATTTACAAATTATAAAAGACTATGAAGAAGAAATTCTAGTGGATGATGCCTATTTTTACCTGGCAGAATTATACCGAACTCATTTAGAAGACTCAGAAAAAGCACAGCTTAGTTATGAATCTATTATTTTTAATCATGAAGATAGTATTCATTTTGTAGAGGCTCGTAATCAGTATCGTATATTGAGAGGCGATCTAATTAATTAATCACAACATGTTAACCAATGATAATTTACAACGTAACTGCTAATATAGATGATAGCATCCACGAAAAATGGTTAGCCTGGATCAAGACCCACATTCCAAAAGTTCTTTCCACAGGTCTATTTTTAAAGGCAACATTTACAAAAGTTTTGGTAGAAGAATCAATGGGAGGCTTAACGTACTCAATCCAGTATTTAGCCCCTTCCAAAGAAGCTTTAGAATCCTATTATAAAGTTCATGCCTCTATATTTCATGCAGAGGAATCAAGGCTGTTTGCAGATAAGATGCTCGTATTTAAGACCGAATTAGAGTGGATTGATGAATATACTGTAACTCAATTATAGATGACTGTAAAAGCAAAAAAATTCTTAGGACAACACTTTCTTAATGATGAGTCTATCGCCGAGAAGATTGCAGATACCTTAAGTTTAAAGGGCTATAAGCAAGTTCTTGAAATTGGTCCCGGAATGGGCGTGCTGACTAAGTATATTTTAAAAAAACCAGTCATTGCACACGTTATTGAGATTGACCCAGAATCCGTGGAGTACTTACAGGCAAATTTCCTAAACTTAACATCTAGAATTATAAAAAAAGATGTTTTGAAGTTTGATTTTACCGAGGCATTTGGAAGTGATTCTTTTGCAATAATAGGTAATTTCCCATATAACATATCTACCCAAATTGTATTTAAAACATTAGAGAATAGACATCAAATACCAGAGTTTTCTGGAATGTTTCAAAAGGAAGTAGCACAACGAATTTGTCAAAAAGAAGGTAGCAAAGTTTATGGGATTTTATCGGTATTAGTTCAAGCTTTTTATGAGGCTGAATACTTATTTACAGTGTCACCCTCCGTTTTCATTCCGCCCCCAAAAGTTGAATCCGGTGTTTTAAGATTGACACGAAAAGTTGATTTTTCGTTACCATGTGATGAAAAATTATTTTTTAAAGTTGTAAAATCTGCATTTCAACAACGTCGTAAGACGCTAAGAAATAGTTTAAAAACCTATAATTTGTCGGATAATTTAAAAGCAAATACTATCTTTGACAAACGCCCAGAACAACTTAGTGTTGAAGCGTTTATAGAACTTACAAAAGCAATAGAAACTGATCATTAATTCGTTTAATTTTGGAAGAAACTAAGGAACATATCCCTTTTGAGATCAACGAGACCCTAATCGAGGGGCTTAAAGTAATGATCGATTCTAAAGATAATAAGGCTATTTTAGTCCTTCTAAATGAGGTGCACTATGCTGATATTGCTGAAATATTGGACGATCTTAACTTAGATCAAGCCACTTACGTTATCAAGCTTTTAGACAGTGAAACAACTGCTGATATTTTGGCAGAACTGGAGGATGATGTACGTGAAAAAGTATTACAAAACCTATCGATTAAGGAAATTGTTGAAGAAATTCAAGAGCTTGATTCCGATGATGCAGCTGATTTACTAGCAGATTTATCCCCAGAACGTAAGCGAAAAGTGATCGCCCAAATGGATGATAAAGAGCTAGTTGCCGATGTTAAGGAGCTTTTGACGTATAATGAGGACACTGCCGGTGGTCTAATGGCTAAAGAGTTGGTTAAGGTATATGAAACATGGACAGTAGCAGGTTGCTTACGAAAAATTCGTACTCAAGCAAAAGATGTAAAGCGTGTACATTCTATATATGTTGTAAACAAAGAAGATAAATTAATTGGCCGACTGTCATTAAAAGACTTGTTGATCTCCAATAATGAAATCAAAATAAAAGATATCTACATTCCAAAAGTTGATTCTGTTCAAGTAGATGAAGATGCTGAGGAAGTTGCTAAATTAATGGCTAAATATGATTTAGAAGCAATCCCAGTTATTAATGATGAAAAAGTCCTTTTGGGTCGTATCACTATCGATGATATTGTAGATGTTATTATTGAGGAGGCTGAGAAAGATTACCAGCTAGCTGCTGGAATTACACAAGACGTAGATGCTGAAGACAGTATTCTGAATCTTACCCGTGCTCGCCTACCCTGGCTTTTTTTAGGCCTGTTGGGAGGAGTAGGCGCCGCTGTCATTATGGGTGGTTTTGAAACTATTATTGAAGACTTTCCAATGATTTTATTATTTACTCCATTGATCGCTGCTATGGCGGGTAATGTGGGAGTACAGTCAAGCGCTATTATTGTACAAGGATTAGCTAACGATGAGGTTAGAGGTAGCGTAAATAATCGCTTAATAAAAGAAATGTTTCTAGCTGCTTTAAATGGTATCATTTTAGCGTTATTTTTATTTTTATTCATTTTATTATGGAAGCAAGATATTGGAACGGCTTTAGCTATATCATTGTCTTTAGTTGTAGTTATTATAGTTGCAGGAATTATAGGGACTTTCATCCCTTTATTTCTTCATAAAAAGGGCATTGATCCAGCTATTGCTACTGGACCATTTATTACCACCAGTAACGACATTTTCGGAATATTAATTTACTTCTCAATTGCCAAACTCATCCTAAACATCTAAGATGAATATTTTACATCTTGATAGCAATCACCCTTTGCTTATTGAGCAATTATCAGCTTTAGGCCATACAAATCATGAGGATTACTCTAGTACAAAAGAGGTTGTCCAGGCTAAGATTCACCTATACGACGGCATTATTATCCGCAGTCGTTTTCGTATAGATGCTGGGTTTTTAGATAAAGCAACAAAGCTTAAATTTATTGGTCGAGCTGGAGCAGGATTAGAGAATATTGATACTGACTATGCAAGCGCTATGGGTGTACATCTCATATCCGCGCCCGAGGGTAATCAAAACGCAGTTGGAGAACATGCCTTAGGGATGTTGCTCTCGCTGTTTAATAAGCTAACTATTTCAGATCGTGAAGTAAGGAATGGCATTTGGCAGCGTGAATCGAATCGCGGTAATGAGCTTGATGGGAAAACAATCGGAATCATAGGATATGGTCATATGGGGAAAGCGTTTTCTAAAAAGTTACGAGGCTTTGATGTAAACATAATATGCTATGATATCAAAGCAAATATGGGCGATGAAAATGCGAGACAAGTCTCACTTGAAGTGCTTCAAGAAAAGGCTCATGTTTTGAGTTTGCATGTGCCGCAAACTGATGCCACGATTAATATGGTAGATACTGACTTTATATCATCTTTTAAACACCCTTTTTGGTTGTTAAATACGGCTCGTGGAAACTGTGTCAAAACGAGTGACTTAATAAAAGCACTAGAGTCTAAGAAAATTCTAGGTGCAGGTTTGGATGTTTTAGAGTTTGAAAAATCATCTTTTGAGTTTATGTTTTCAAATGAAACGCCATTAGTAATCAAAAGCTTACTTAAATTAGATAATGTAATTTTATCTCCTCATGTTGCTGGTTGGACTGTTGAAAGTCACCAAAAACTAGCACAAACAATTATCGATAAATTCATACTACATTTTTATCAAAAAAAAAATTAACGATTTGGTAACTCTCTTTACAGTCAATTAAAGTACACTTGTACAGTGAATCAACTTAATAGAAATAACATACTACAATCTAAAAATAATAACGATGAAAAATATACTTGTTCTTTGTACCGGAAATTCATGTAGAAGCCAAATGGCACATGGATATTTAAATCTATTTGCCTCAAATTCAGCGATTGTTTACAGTGCGGGAATAGAAACTCATGGAATCAATCCAGGTGCTGCGTCCATAATGAAAGAAGATGGTGTAGACATATCAAATAATACTTCCAATCATGTAGACGAATATGAAAATATAGATTTTGATTTTATTATCACTGTTTGTGATCATGCTAAAGAAAATTGTCCTTACATAGCGAGTCCTAAAGCTAAATGGCTTCATCATGATTTCTATGACCCATCAAAACTTATAGGTTCCCAAAAAGAAAAACATTCCGCATTTTTAAAAGCTCGAACAGAAATTAAAGATTATATAAAGGAATTTGTCAAAAAGAATTTATGATCAAAAATCCTTAAATGTGTTTTTTAGTTTAATAATTAAAGAGTCTTAGTGTGTTATTAGCTGCATAACATCTGGTGAAATTTGCTTTAAAAGGATATTCTTTCCATTTTCAATATCTCTAATAGCCTTTTTGTTGTAGTGTCTAATCGTATAGAGTTTTACATCTTTGTATAATTTAACATCGTATTTAGCTTTTAAATGTAATAGTAAACGTTCTAAATTATTATAATTATTTTCGATACAGACAGAAAAGCTAATAGCTGAATTTTGAATCATACTTACTTTCATTTTAGAATCATGTAATAAACTAAATATATGGCTAATGTTATCTTCAACAATATATGAGAAGTCTAAAGATGACAATGAAATCAAAATTTGATCACGTTTTAATATATAGCAAGGAACTTTTGGAATTAGATCAAAATCTTTGCCGACAATGGTACCTTTATTTTTTGGGTTTAAAAAGGACTTAACCATTAAGGGGATTTCTTTACGTTGTAACGGTTGAAGTGTTTTTGGGTGAATTACAGAAGCTCCATAGTAAGATAATTCTATAGCCTCAGAGTAAGATATTTGTTCTAATAATTCAGCGTTTTCAAAGTACCGTGGATCTGCATTCAGAATCCCGGGTACATCTTTCCATATTGTGACCGACTGAGCATTTAAACAGAATGCAAAAATTGCAGCAGTATAATCACTTCCCTCTCTTCCAAGGGTTGTCGTAGAGTTATTAGAGTTGCTACCTATAAACCCTTGAGTGATATTCAGTTTTGAGTTATCTAATTTTTTAGAAATTAGTTCTTGAGTTCGATCCCAATTGACTTTTGCATTTCTGTAATAGTCATCTGTTTTTATGAATTCTCTAACATCTATCCATGAGTTGATTAAGCCAATAGAATTTAAATAATGGCTAATAATAGTAGTTGAAATTAATTCTCCAAAGCCAATTACTTGATCATAGACAAAATTATAATTAGGCGATTTATTGTGATCAAAAAAATGTAAAAGCTCTTGAAATAGATTATCTATATTTTCAAAAACAGTACTATTTTCATTACTGAACAGGTCTAAAAGGATGTTATTGTGATATTTCTTAACTTCTTGAATTGAACTGTTAAGCTTGTGTTTTGCGTCAAAGTAGTTTGAAACCACTTTTTCCATAGCATTGGTAGTTTTTCCCATTGCAGACACAATGATAAGCGTCTTGTCATAGCCGACTGACTTTAGGACCCTTGCCAGATTCTTTATGCCTTCAGCATTTTTCACTGAAGCTCCCCCAAATTTATAAATTTGCATTAGTTTATTTTTGAGATATAGTTCTTAATTCCTTTATCATCTAGCTGGACAACATTCCAGTCTCGCATGACCTGGGCCCCTTTTCGTTCATAAAAGTCAATAGCTAGAGTATTCCAATCAATTACTTCCCAACATATGCGTTTCACACCAAGTTGAGCTCCATGTGAAACCACTTTGTCTAATAAAGCGGATCCTACTCCAAGTCCCCGCATTTTTTTTGTAACAATCAAATCTTCAAGATGTAAAACAGTTCCTTTCCAAGTCGAGAACCTCGTATACACTAAGGCGATTCCAATCACTTTTAAATCTACTTCAGCTACAAAACAATTAAACTCTGCATTACGACCAAATCCTTTATTTTTCAAATCCTCTTCTGTGATTTCCACAGCATTTGGTTCTTTTTCAAATACAGCTAGTTGAGAAATCAATTCTAATACTTCCCTCATATCGTCAAGCGTAGCTTTACGGATGCTATATTTCATTTCTTCAATTTAATTAACCCAAAGATACTTAAAAGCCTTTTAATTCTAGTCAATAAAACAATTACGAAAACGTTGTAGTTGTACAAAAAATTAAGATATTTGTTTAAATTAATTTAATATGCATCATAAGATTCAAACGCTTGGCGAATTTATCATTAAAAACCAATCTTCATTTAAATATACATCAGGTGAATTGTCCAGGTTAATTAACTCCATTCGATTAGCTGCTAAGGTAGTAAATTACGAAGTTAATAAAGCGGGATTGGTAGATGTATTAGGTACTGCCGGAGACACTAACATTCAGGGAGAGGATCAACAAAAACTGGATGTCTATGCTAATGAAAAGTTTATTCAGACCCTAGTCAATCGAAATATCGTTTGTGGTATTGCCAGTGAAGAAGAAGAAGATTTCATCTCAATTAACAGTATTGATGAAAATAATCAAAATAAATATGTAGTTTTAATTGATCCATTGGATGGGTCCTCTAATATTGATGTGAATGTTTCTGTAGGAACTATTTTTTCTATATATAGACGAGTAACTCCAGCAGGTACTCCAGTAAAAATCGAGGATTTTTTACAAAAAGGAAATAAGCAGGTTGCTGCAGGGTATATTATCTATGGAACTTCAACCATGCTTGTATATACAACTGGAGATGGAGTTAATGGATTTACACTTAACCCTGCAATAGGTACTTTTTATTTATCTCACCCTCAGATGAATTTTCCAATTGAAGGAACAATCTACTCTGTCAATGAAGGTAATTATATCCATTTCCCTCAAGGAATAAAAAATTATATTAAGTACTGTCAAATGGAAGAAGATAATCGGCCATATACCTCACGTTACATAGGATCTTTAGTTTCTGACTTCCATCGAAATATGATAAAGGGAGGAATCTATTTATACCCTACAAGCACAAAAAATCCAAACGGTAAATTAAGATTATTATACGAATGTAATCCAATTGCATTTTTAGCTGAGCAAGCTGGGGGGAAGGCTAGTGACGGTAGCTCTAGGATTATGGATATTATGCCTGTTGAACTGCATCAACGCGTATCTTTTGTTTGTGGCAGCATTTCAATGGTTGAGAAAGTCGAAAGTTTTATGTGTGCCCCTCAAATTTCTTAAGTATTTAAATTTTAGCTAGTCTTAAATGAAGGTTGTAACTTTGTATAAATTCAAATTTAATGCACAAAGCAGGTTTTGTTAATATCATTGGAAATCCAAATGTAGGAAAGTCTACGCTGATGAATGCCTTTATGGGCGAAAAGCTTTCTATTATCACTTCCAAAGCGCAAACTACACGGCACCGTATTCTTGGAATTGTTAACGGAGATGATTTTCAGGTAATTTTATCAGATACTCCGGGTATTATAAAGCCCGCCTATGAACTACAAAGTTCTATGATGGATTTTGTAAAGTCTGCTTTTGATGATGCTGATATTTTAATCTATATGGTTGAAATTGGTGAAAAAGAGCTAAAAGATAAAGCCTTTTTTGAGAAAATTAAATCATCCAAAGCTCCTGTATTAATGTTGTTGAACAAAATTGACAAATCTAACCAAGAGCAATTAGAGGCCCAAGCAGCCCTGTGGCAGCAAAACGTGCCTAATGCCGAGTTTTTCCCTATTTCTGCACTTGAGGGTTTTAATGTGAAAAATGTTTTAGACCGAATTATTGAGTTACTTCCAGAATCTCCGGCTTATTATCCAAAAGATCAGCTTACAGATAAGCCTGAACGGTTTTTTGTAAATGAATGTATACGCGAAAAAATATTAATTCATTACAAAAAAGAAATTCCCTATGCTGTTGAGGTATTAACTGAAGAATTTTTTGAAGAAGAGGGAATTATTCGCATGCGTTCTGTAATTATGGTTGAGCGTGAAACCCAAAAAGGAATAGTTATTGGGCATAAGGGGAGTGCATTAAAACGAGTTGGTGTTGAAGCACGAAAAGATTTAGAGAAATTTTTCGGTAAGCAAGTCCACTTAGAGCTGTATGTAAAAGTTAATAAAAATTGGCGATCAAACCAAAATCAACTTAAGCGTTTTGGTTATAATAATCCTTAAAACAGCCTCATTTTTCTTCTAAGACTAGCGCAGTCAATTGAGATAAACAAGGTATATTCTTTAAACTTTAGTAAAAAAGAGTATGGCAATAGGATATTTCTTATTTTTGCAGCAATTTTCAAAAGCATATGAGCAATATTGTAGCGATAGTAGGACGTCCAAACGTGGGTAAATCCACGTTTTTTAATCGGTTGATTCAAAGGCGAGAAGCCATTGTTGACGCTGTGAGTGGAGTGACCCGTGACCGTCACTACGGTAAAAGTGATTGGAATGGAAAAGAATTTTCATTAATTGATACTGGTGGTTATGTACTTGGTAGTGATGATGTTTTTGAATCTGAAATTGACAAACAAGTCGAGTTAGCCATTGAAGAAGCAGATGCAATTATTTTTATGGTGGATGTTGAGTCGGGGGTAACTGGCATGGATGAAGATGTTTCCAAACTTTTAAGAAAAGTTGAAAAGCCTGTTTTTTTAGTTATTAATAAAGTTGACAATGCGATGCGAGAGCAAGACGCTGTCGAGTTTTACTCTTTGGGCCTGGGAGAATATTTTACCATTGCGAGCATCAACGGAAGTGGCACAGGAGATTTATTAGACGCTTTAGTAAAATCATTACCAGACGTGGAGGATGTTGAACCGGTTAATCTGCCTCGATTTGCTGTAGTTGGTCGTCCAAATGCTGGTAAATCATCATTTATTAATGCATTAATTGGCGAAGATCGTTATATCGTTACTGATATAGCTGGGACTACTCGTGATTCTATTGATACTAAATATAATCGATTTGGTTTTGAATTTAACCTAGTTGATACCGCTGGTATTCGTCGTAAAGCAAAGGTGAAAGAAGACTTAGAATTTTACTCTGTCATGCGTTCAGTTCGTGCAATTGAACATGCGGATGTATGTTTGGTTGTCTGTGATGCGCAACGAGGATTTGACGGACAAGTTCAAAATATTTTCTGGCTAGCACAGCGAAACCATAAAGGGGTAGTTATTTTGGTTAATAAGTGGGATTTGATTGAAAAGGACACAAAAACAACTAAAGCATTTGAGACCCATATTCGTCAGCAAATTGAGCCTTTTACGGATGTGCCTATTGTGTTTATTTCAGCTCTCTCTAAACAGCGTATTTTTAAAGCTATGGAAACGGCAGTAGACGTTTATAACAACCGATCAAAGCGTATTAAAACAAGTGTATTGAACGAGGATTTATTGCCAGTCATTGAAAATTATCCTCCGCCAGCTCTTAAAGGGAAGTTTGTAAAAATAAAGTACATTATGCAGTTACCAACTCCGCAGCCTCAGTTTGCATTCTTTTGTAATTTACCGCAGTATGTTAAGGAACCTTACAAACGTTTCTTAGAAAACAAATTGAGAGCGTTGTACGACTTTAAAGGCGTACCGATTACAGTATATATGCGTAAAAAATAGACCTCTAAAGTAAGTTACAAATCTCTTAAAATTATTTACCTAGAGTTGATTTTTTATTTTAATCAATTCATTTCTGACGCGTTCTAATTTTGTGATAATGTCAAAATCATTTAATGACTTTTGATTTTGTTCTTTCAAGTAAGTTTTAGCCCCCTCTAGCGTGTAACCCCGTTCTTTAACAAGATTGTATATAAGTTTTAAGTTCTGAACATCTTCAGGCGTGAAACGACGGTTTCCTTTGGCGTTTTTTTTTGGCTTGAGAGCTTCAAACTCTTTGTCCCAAAAACGAATTAAAGAGGCATTAACATTGAAAGCTTTAGCTACCTCTCCTGTGCTATAATAACGCTTCGTAGGTAAGTTAAGATGCATTAGTCTAATGATTGGTTTTCTAAAGAAGCTATACTCAAAAGCCTATTAAACTCTTCTGTGCTTAAGTTGCCATAGTAAAAGTTAACAGGATTGATTCTTTTTTTATCAATGAATACTTCGTAGTGAAGGTGTGGGGCTTGAGATCGTCCGCTACTACCAACATAACCAATGAGATCTCCACGCTTAACCTTTTGTCCTATTTCAACATTGTATTTGTAAAGGTGGGCATACAGGCTTACATATCCATATCCATGGTCAATCCTAATGTGACGTCCATATCCAGAAGCACGGCTGTCTGCACGCTTGATAATGCCATCTCCAGAAGCATAGATTGGAGTACCTCTAGGAGCTGTAAAATCCATCCCGTAATGAAACTTACGAATTTTTGTAAAAGGATCACTTCTGTAACCATACCCAGATGCCATGCGGGTTAAGTCTTCATTTTTAATAGGTTGTATAGCTGGGATTCTTGCTAAAAATTTTTCTTTATCTTTTGCAAGTGCAGTAATCTCATCTAGTGACTTCGACTGAACAATGATTCGCTTTTGTAGTTCATCAATTCGCTTGTTCGTACTGATTATCATTTCAGAGTTATCGAAACCCTCGTATTTTTTGTAGCGGTTAACCCCTCCAAAACCTTGTTTTCGTTGTTCTTCAGGGATTGGATTTGCTTCAAAATAAAGGCGATAAATTCCATTATCACGATTTTCAACATTAGCCAAGACTTCTTCTGCTTCTGTTATTTTTTTATTTAGTAAGTTATATTGAAGATCTAGATTTTGTAATTCTCTATTTAGTGCTTTTTCCCTTGGAGATTCAAAGAACTGTTCCGCAATTATAATAGTTCCAAATCCAAAGATCGCTGAAGCAAATAAAAATATAAAAGTATTTTTAACAAGCCTTTTAGAATCCTTTTTTAAAGGCCGATATGTTAGCGTTTCAGAATCGTAATAATATTTTACATTAGACATTGCCTAAAAAGTTCTATTTTTGTTAAATAATTGTCAGCTTCTTAGATTATGAAGCTTGACTTTAAACAAATATATAAATTGTTTCTAACTAAAGAACAATTTATTATAATAAGCTTAATATTTGCGCATGAAATCTCAAGAGATAAGATCCCGATTTTTAAACTTTTTTGAAACCAAAAATCACCGGGTTTTAGCTTCGTCTCCTATGGTGTTAAAAGACGACCCTTCATTAATGTTTGTTAATTCAGGAATGGCACCATTTAAAGAATTCTTTCTTGGGCATGTAACTCCTTCCAATATCCGAATTACTGACACTCAAAAATGCTTGAGAGTTTCAGGAAAGCATAACGACTTAGAAGAGGTAGGATATGATACCTATCACCATACTCTTTTTGAAATGCTCGGAAATTGGAGTTTTGGAGATTACTTTAAGAAAGAAGCAATTGAGTGGGCCTGGGAGTTATTGACAAAAGTTTATAACATAGACAAAGACATTCTGTATGTGACCGTATTTGAAGGATGTAAAGATGATGGGACAGAAATGGATTCTGAAGCTTACAATATTTGGAAACAATTAGTTCCTGAAGGTCGAATTCTTAAAGGTAATAAAGCAGATAATTTCTGGGAAATGGGCGAACAAGGACCTTGTGGGCCTTGTAGTGAAATACATGTTGATATTAGACCAAAACAAGAAAAAGACAAAGTCTCTGGATATGAATTGATTAATAAAGATCATCCTCAGGTTGTTGAAATATGGAACCTTGTTTTTATGGAATACAACCGTAAAGCCAATGGAGATTTAGAAGATTTACCTCAAAAAAATATTGACACAGGCATGGGCTTTGAGCGTTTATGTATGGTGCTTCAGGGAGTTACATCAAATTATGATACGGACGTATTTACCCCAATTATCAAAGAGATTGAGGCTATATCTAGACGAAGCTATGGAAAACAATTAAAGCAAGACATAGCAATTCGTGTCATTTCTGATCATGTTCGTGCTGTCGCTTTTTCAATTGCTGACGGTCAACTACCCAGCAATACTGGTGCGGGCTATGTAATTCGACGGATACTTAGGCGTGCGGTTCGTTATGGATTTACGTTTTTGGATCTTAAGGAACCATTCATTTATAAGCTTGTTGGCGTTTTAACAAAGCAAATGGGGACTGTTTTCCCAGAACTATTAGCTCAAAAACAATTAATCCAGAACGTTATTAAAGAGGAAGAAGCTTCTTTTTTAAGAACACTCGACCAAGGATTGGTTTTGTTAGAACGTATTATTAACAGCACTAAGGGCTCTCAAGTTTCTGGAGACAAGGCATTTGAACTATACGATACGTATGGTTTTCCGGTTGATTTAACGGCTTTGATCCTTAACGAAAAAGAAATGACTCTTGATACGGCTGCTTTTGAAGCTGAGCTTCAAAAACAGAAAAATCGTTCTCGTGCTGCAGGCGAAGTTTCCACAGAAGACTGGATCGTCTTGTTTGAAGATACTGAGCAAGAGTTTGTTGGCTATGATGTTTTGAAAACATCTGTAAAAATCACTAAGTATAGAAAAGTTACATCTGTAAAAGAAGGTACTCAATACCAACTCGTATTTAATCTGACTCCCTTTTATTCTGAAAGTGGAGGACAAGCAGGAGATAAGGGCTATTTAGAGTCTACAAATGGAAATATCATTTATGTTTTAGATACTAAAAAAGAAAATAATATAGCCATTCATGTAGTAGAGAATCTGCCCAATAATTTGACAGACATATTTACTGCAGTCGTTGACTCTAATCAACGATTTCGTACTGAATGTAACCACACAGCAACCCACTTACTTCACCAAGCATTGCGAGAAGTTTTAGGAGATCATGTAGAGCAAAAAGGTTCGGCAGTTCACTCCAAATACTTGCGATTTGATTTCTCTCATTTTTCCAAGATAACAAGTAAAGAGTTAAAAGAGGTTGAACGTTTTGTTAACGCCCGAATTGAAGAGAAATTAAGCTTAGAAGAAAATCGAACACTTCCTATGGAACAAGCCATTTCAGACGGAGCGATTGCTCTTTTTGGTGAAAAATATAGCGATGTAGTACGAACTATTCGTTTTGGTAATTCTATTGAGTTGTGCGGAGGTACTCACGTAAAAAATACTGCTGACATCTGGCATTTTAAAATTAAATCTGAAGGAGCTGTTGCATCGGGAATCCGTCGTATTGAAGCCATTACAAACGATTCAGCAAAAGAATATTATGCTAAAAATAATACAAGTTTTGAACAAGTAAAATTAGTACTTAACAATTCTAGTGACCCTGTTAAGTCGATCTCAGATCTGAAATCTGAAAACTCAAAACTCAAAAAGCAGATAGAATCTCTTTTAAAAGACAAAGCATTGTCGATGAAAGGAGATTTAAAACTAGAAGTAACCCTAGTAAACGGGGTTCATTTTTTAGCTAAAAAAGTAGACTTAGATGCCTCTGGTATTAAAGATTTATCTTTTGAATTAGGTCAGCAATTTGAGAACTCTTTGTTATTGTTTGGAACAGAGCAAAATGGGAAAGCGTTATTATCTTGTTATGTTTCTAAACAACTAGTTGTCTCTAAAGGGCTCAATGCTGGTACAATCGTTCGTGAGCTAGGACGTTACATAGAAGGAGGTGGTGGCGGCCAGCCATTTTACGCCACCGCTGGTGGAAATAACCCAGCGGGTCTTCAGCAAGCCTTAAACAAAGCAAAATCATATATTGAATAACTCAAACTGTGAAGTTTCAAACTCAAATATTCCTAGAAAAAAAAACTCCTACTATTGATTATAATTCAAAGGTGTTTTTGTTAGGATCTTGTTTTGCAGAAAACATTGCTGATAAGTTCACGTACTATAAGTTTCAAAGCAAGGTTAACCCGTTAGGTGTGATGTTTCATCCTTTAGCAATTTTAGACTTGCTAAAAAGAGCACAAAATAGGACTGATTTCACTGAAAAAGATATTTTTTTTAGTAACGGCTATTGGCAAAGTTATTCTGCACATTCTCGCTTAAACAATCAATCAAAAAAGGACATAATATCAGACTTGAATTCTGCAGTACTATCCACAAAAACACAGCTTATGGCTGCTTCACATGTGGTTTTAACATTTGGAAGTGCGTGGGTGTACACGTTTATTAAATCCCAAACTATTGTGGCTAATTGCCACAAGCAACCTCAAAAAGAATTTAAAAAATCACTCTTAAGTATTGATCAGCTTAACGAAAGCTTAGAGTCTATTATTTCAATTTTAAAGTCGTTTAATCCAAAAATGACGATTATTTTTACAATTTCACCAGTTCGACATTTAAAAGATGGTTTTGTTGAAAACAACCACAGTAAGTCTCAACTTATAAGTGCGCTGCACCCAATAGTTAGTAGTAGTGAAAACACCCATTACTTTCCTTCATTTGAACTTGTAATGGATGAGCTTAGAGACTACCGATTTTATAAAGACGATATGATGCATCCAAACCAGCTTGCAATTGACTATATTTGGGAAAGATTTCAATCTTCTTGGATTGAATCAGACGTCAAGCTCACAATGAATGAGGTTAGTCGGTTACAAAAGGGATTGGATCATAAACCCTTTAATCCTTCCTCAAAAGCACACATAGCATTTTTATCTAATCTATCTAAAGGAGTAGATACTTTGGTATGCAAGTATCCCTTCATGAAGTTTTGAAATTGGGGTTCAAGACGCTAAAAATCTAGTATATTAGCTCTATTAAAACTAATGCAATATGTCTACTTCTTACGTCCGTTTAAATGTAAAAGATAAGGTCGGTTATATTGAATTTTATAATCCACCTCATAATGGGTTGCCCGCTTCTATGCTAGCTTCCCTAACTAATTTAATTACTAAAGCAGGCTCAGACCCCACTATTGCTGTTGTGGTTTTAAAAAGCGGGGGAGATCGTACTTTTTGCGCTGGTGCAAGCTTTGAAGAGCTAAAGGCAATTTCAAATATTGAACAGGGTACTGCATTTTTCGAAGGGTTTGCTAATGTCATAAACGCACTGCGTCGCTGTCCTAAAATTACGATTGGTCGTGTTCAAGGAAAAGCAGTAGGCGGCGGAGTTGGTTTAGCTGCCGCTACCGATTACTGCGTGGCGACTAAATATTCAGAAATTAAACTTAGTGAGCTAACGATCGGAATCGGTCCATTTGTAATTGAACCGGCAGTCACCCGAAAAATTGGTCTCAGTGCTATGTCTCAACTCTCTCTAGAAGCTACCAATTTTTTCTCTGCTGAATGGGCCCAACAAAAGGGGCTTTTTACAAATATTTATTCTTCTGTTAAAGACTTAGATAAGCAGGTGAATCTGATAGCGAAACAATTATGTAGCTATAATCCAGATGCACTCACAAGGTTAAAAGAAACCCTTTGGGAAGGAACTAGCGAGTGGGAGGAATTATTGAAAAAACGAGCCGCTATAAGTGGTTGTTTAGTACTGAGTGATTTTACAAATCAACAATTAAATAACTATTAATAATTTTAGTTTTCTTGAAACTAAAGCCTTTACAAATATATGCCCAATACAATTTCAATTACAAAAATCAATAAATCAAAAGTAGATAATCTAGATTTTGATAACATCGCTTTAGGTCGTACGTTTACAGATCATATGTTTGTGTGTGACTATCATGACGGTCAATGGTCTAATCCTAGAATCACGCCTATGGAGATGATTCCAATGCATCCTGCTTGTATGGCACTGCATTATGGTCAGGCTTTGTTTGAAGGGATGAAAGCAACGATAGATACCAATGGAACTCCTTTACTTTTTCGTCCTGATAAAAATGCGGAACGTCTTAATTTTAGCGCCAGACGACTGGGAATGCCAGAATTTTCTGAAACCTTATTTGTTGATGCTTTAAAAGAGTTAGTTAGTTTGGATCAACAATGGATTCCACCACAAGAAGGTAGTGCATTGTATTTACGCCCCTTTATGTTTGCAGATGAAGCTTTTATTGGCATGCGTGCCGCTAACTCTTATAAGTTTATTGTAATGGCGTCTCCATCAAAACCAATCTATACAGATCGTATTCGTTTATATGCTGAAACTTCGTTTATTCGAGCAGCATACGGCGGTACAGGAGAAGCAAAAGCTGCGGGAAACTATGCCGCAGCGGTTCTTCCAACAGAAATTGCAAAATCTAAAGGTTTTGATCAAGTACTTTGGTTAGACGCTAAAGAGTTTAAGTATATCCAGGAAGTAGGTACGATGAATATTTTTTTCAAGATTAATGGTCAATTTATAACCCCTTCACTAGACGGGTCCATTTTAGCTGGAATTACTCGTATGAGTGTAATTGATTTTCTCCGTCACAAAGACTTTGAAGTAGTGGAGCGACTGATCACGATTGATGAAATTATAGAAGCTTCAAAAAACGGTCAGTTGGAAGAAGCTTTTGGTACTGGTACGGCTGTGGGGGTTGCAATGATTCAGGAAATCGGATATAAAGATACAATCATTCACGTCTCTGACAACAGTCCGGTTGGACAGTTAGTATTAGATACAATTAATGGTGTAAGAATTGGAAAAATTGCGGATGAATTGAATTGGATGGTTAAGTTAGAATCTTAAATTTACGTCTTATATTTTTCCATCTATATGCTCTAACAAAAATCCCTTGGTCGGCATTAATAAGAAAGGTTTCTTTGTTTTTTAATGCCTTCATGTAGCCGAGTAAGTAGTCCCACAAAAGTCGAATACGCCCTTTTTTGACGGCTAGTTTTAAAGCGGATAAAAAAGCCAGTACAAAGCCGTATCGCATTTTGTAAAAAGCAGTGCCTTGTAAGTATTTTGCTTTACGATTGTACTTTGCACCTGTTGGTTTTAGATGTTTTACATGCAGCGATTCATCCGTTGTAAATTTCCATCCGTAGTAGAGTGCTAATAACTCGTCTACTGTGTCCCATCCCATAGATTTTTTCAGACCTCCAATCTCCATAAAACACGCTTTTCGATAAGCTTTTAATGGACCCCGAATGTGCTCTTTTGAAGTAAGGTCTTCAAGTTGCCACTTACTGTTTTTCTGTATATAACAATGACCGGCAACCATACCAAGTTGTGGATTTTTTTGGTAATGGTTAGCAAGGCTTTCAAGGTAATTATTTGGAAAAATTAAATCTGCATCGTATTTACATATCACATCAAAATCTGTATCTAAAGATTCATAACCTTTGTAAAATGCATTTATAATTTTAGCACCTGGTAAGTGTGCTTCAGAGGAGGTGTTTGAAACCAAAGAGATCCATGGGTGTTTTTTTGCAATGTTATTTACAATATAGGCTGTATTGTCTGTTGAATTATCATCTACTACTAACAACTTGGTAGGAAGTAAGGTTTGGTTTATTAAAGATTTAAGTGTTAAACCAATATTGTCTTCTTCGTTATGTGCGGGTATGACGATATAAAATTTCAAATCCTTTCTGCATAAACGATGTAATATCGAGGGGTGAAATAACGAAGAAGAGGTCTAATTCCGATTTTTTTAGTCGGGTTTGTCCATTTTTCAGTTGCTATAATTTTCCAGCCTGCTTTTTCTAATAACCAATTAAATTGCCAATCTTCAAATTCATGAAAATGACGATCTCTTGCGTCTGTTTTACTGCGATAAGCGGAAGAAAACCAGAGTCTTAATGGAATACTCGCGACTAGTTTTTTTGACTGGATGCTTTTTAACACGGTAAAAGGGGAGACTAAGTGTTCAAATATTTCAAAAGCAGTTGTCACATCTGAGTTGTTAGATTTTAAAAAAGAGGTATTCAAGTCTAAGTCTTCCCCTGAAGTATTGCAGATGTCAAAACCATCAGTTTTTAGAATTTCAGATAAAGGGTTTTCAACTCCTAAGTCTAAAATAGATTCTCCGTCATTTATATGCGTTTTAAGGAACTTTAGAGTGTGTTTATAGCGTTTCTTAGGAAAATTATTAGCGTACATATTAATATTTATAAGTGATCGCATTTATGTGCATCCCTGCACCTACACTAGCAAATATAACAATATCTCCTTTGTTAAGTTTATGCCCTTCCATGTGGTTGTTTTTGATGAGATCAAGTAATGTCGGTACTGTTGCAACTGAACTATTCCCTAATTTATGAATACTCATAGGCATTACTTTTTCAGGGACGGGAGTTTTGTAGAGTCTGTAAAAGCGATTAACAATAGCCTCGTCCATTTTCTCGTTCGCTTGATGAATTAATATTTTTTTTACATCTCTTATGTCAAACCCACTGTTATCTAAACACGTTTTCATGGCATTTGGAACATTGGATAACGCAAATTCATATATCTTACGTCCATACATTTTTATGAATCGCGTGTCTTCTTCCAAAGATTTTTTGTTGGAGCATCCAAAGAATAAGTGGTAAACTTCATCATGTGTATATGACGCGGATTCGTGGGATAAGATTCCACCATCCTCGTCTGAAAGCTCAATAACGGTTGCCCCTGCACCATCCGAATAAATCATTGAGTCTCTATCGTGTGGGTCAACAACTCGAGACAAGGTCTCAGCTCCTATCACTAAACATTTCTTAGCCATACCAGCTTTTATATAGGCTTGGCCTTGAATGATTCCTTCTACCCAGCCAGGGCATCCAAATAGAATGTCATAGGCAACACAATTAGGGTTTTTAATTTTTAAAATATTTTTCACTCTGGCGGCCAAACAAGGTAAGATATCACTTTGAATAGAACTTGATTTTACATCTCCAAAATTATGAGCTAGAATGATATAGTCTAAGCTTTCTGGATCTACACCAGCGTCTTTTATTGCCTTTTCTGCAGCCAATGCGCCAAGGTCCGAAGCTGTTAAGTGGTTTTCTGCATAGCGGCGTTCCGAAATGCCTGTAATGGCTTTAAATTTTTCTATGATTGTCTCATTTGAGGAAGGGATTTCAGAGCCGTCAATATTTAAAAATGAGTGTTGTTGAAAGTCTTGATTTTTCTGAATTATTTTTGGAATGTAACTTCCTGTTCCTGTAATTTTGATACTCATAGTTTCTTTATTTTAGGCTTCTGCATAAGCTTCAATTGGAGCACAAGTGCATATTAAATTTCGATCCCCATAAGCATCATCTACTCGACGAACTGATGGCCAAAATTTATCATTTTTGACATAATCTAAAGGAAATGCTGCTGTAGTTCTGCTGTATGGAAAATCCCAGTTGTCATTGGTAATCATTTCCAGCGTATGAGGTGCGTTTTTTAAAGGGTTGTTCGAATCTTCTTTTGATGCCGCATCTATTTCTTTTCGAATAGCAATCATCGCATCACAAAACCGGTCCATCTCTGCCTTTCCTTCACTTTCTGTAGGTTCAATCATCATTGTGCCCGCTACTGGAAATGATACGGTCGGTGCGTGAAATCCAAAGTCCATAAGTCGTTTAGCGATATCAACCACTTCAATGCCTTTGGATTTAAAGTCACGACAATCGATAATCATTTCATGTGCTGCACGACCCTGTTCACCAGAGTATAAAGTGTCATAGTATCCTTCGAGACGTTTTTTAATATAATTGGCGTTAAGTATGGCAACTTGTGTAGATTCTGTCAGCCCTTTATCGCCTAACATTTTAATATAGCCATAGGATATTAAGCAAGCGAGAGCCGATCCAAAGGGTGCTCCGGAAATAGAGTGAATTGCATTTGTTCCACCGGTTTCAATAAGCGGATTTCCTGGCAAAAAAGGGGTTAATTGTTTGGCAACGCATATAGGTCCAACTCCAGGACCCCCGCCACCATGAGGAATTGCAAATGTTTTGTGCAAGTTCAAGTGACATACATCTGCGCCAATATTTCCAGGGTTAGTCAATCCAACCTGTGCATTCATATTGGCTCCGTCCATATAGACTTGTCCGCCGTTATCGTGTATAATTTGAGTAATTTCTTTTATGGCAGATTCGTAAACGCCGTGTGTAGAGGGGTACGTCACCATCAATGCAGCTAGGTTATCTTTGTATAGTGTCGCTTTTTGTCTCAAGTCTTCAACATCAATATTTCCATTTTCAGAAGATTTTGTAACAACGACTTTCATTCCAGCCATGACTGCACTCGCTGGGTTCGTACCGTGGGCCGATGAAGGTATAATACAAATCTTTCTGTGTTGGTCTCCTCTTGACTCATGATATGCTCTAATTACCATGAGTCCGGCAAATTCTCCTTGAGCTCCTGAGTTAGGTTGAAGAGATGTCCCAGCAAAGCCAGTAATTTCTGTCAGTTGAGTTTCCAGTTTTACTAGGACAGCCCGGTACCCTTCAACTTGATTTAAAGGAGCGAAAGGATGAATATTACACCAGTTTGGCCAGCTAAGAGGCAACATTTCTGCTGCTGCATTTAGTTTCATTGTACAAGATCCTAATGAAATCATAGAAAAGTTTAGAGCAAGATCTTTGCGTTCTAATCGCTTTATATAGCGCATCAGTTCAGTTTCAGAGTGATGAGAGTTGAAAATGACATTTGATAAAAAACTGGAAACTCGTTTTGATGCGCCTGGAATTCTATTGCGCGCACTTTTCGACTTAATTTCTGTTGTTGTTTTGTTGTAAACTTCAGAAAAAACTGAAAGTATAAGATTTAAATCAGAAAGAGTTGTTGTTTCATTTATTGAAATAGAAACAGTAGTTTCGTCTGGGTAATAGAAGTTAACTTTTTTTTGTTCTGCTGTAATTTTTAGTTTCGAAGCGTCTAAAACAGTTATCTGAATTGTATCAAAAAAGTTTTTATGAACTAGGTCAAATCCTAATGTTTCTAAAGCATCCGCAAGTAATGAAGTGAAGTTATGTACTTTACGGGCAATGTGTTTCAGGCCTTCTGGTCCATGGTATACGGCATACATTCCAGCCATGACAGCCAGCAGGACTTGAGCGGTACAAATGTTGGATGTCGCACGGTCTCTTTTTATATGTTGCTCTCGAGTTTGGAGCGCCATTCGCATGGCACGATTTCCGTCCATATCTTTGGTAACTCCAATAATTCTGCCAGGTATGTATCTCTTATAGACTTCTTTAGTGGCAAAGTAGGCCGCATGAGGTCCGCCATAACCCATCGGAATTCCAAACCTTTGGGTGGTTCCAATTACAACATCGGCACCAAACTCGCCGGGCGCCTCCAAACTCACTAGGCTAAGAATATCTGCCGCGACGGCTACCTTTATTTCATTTTGATTCGCTTTAGAAATAAAGCTTTCTAAGTCTATAATAAATCCAGATTTTCCAGGGTATTGAACGAGTGCACCAAAAAAATCAGAAGAAAACTCAAATTCTTTTGCAGATCCAATGACAAGCTTAATACCAATTGGTATTGCTCGTGTTTTTAATACTGATATTGTTTGTGGTAAGACTTCTTCAGAAACAAAGAATTTGACAATTCCTGATTTTGTTTGTGACTTAGATCTTACGGCATAAAGTAAAGCCATGGCTTCAGCAGCTGCAGTACTTTCATCCAAAAGAGAGGCATTTGCAAGTTCCATTCCGGTAAGATCTGTGATCATTGTTTGGAAATTTAGGAGCGCCTCGAGTCGGCCCTGAGCAATTTCAGCTTGGTAAGGCGTGTAGGCAGTGTACCATCCTGGGTTTTCTAAAATATTTCGCTGAATAACTGCGGGAAGGTTAGAAGGATGATACCCCATTCCAATAAATGATTTGAAAACTTTATTTTTTGATGCTAAGTGATAAATATGTTCAAGATACTTTTGTTCACTTAAAGAAGCTTCAAGCTTTAAAGGTGACTGAAGTCTAATGTTTTTAGGAACAGTCTGGTTAATTAATTCATCTATAGATCCTACTCCAACAGCTTCTAACATTTGTTTACGATGTTCATCTCTTGGTCCAATATGTCTTTGGGCGAACAAATCTGTATTCATTAAAATGGTTTATAAATTACCAAGCAAAATTAAGGAATTTAACAAAGATTTTTTTCATAGTAATTGAAAGTTATCAAACAATTATTGGGGTTATTAACAGTTTGATTACTTTTGTAGTGTGACTCTTTTGAAACGTTTCCTCGACTTTTATATAAACAGCAGTATACATGTTGCTTTGGCTGTACTTTCATTTTGTTTTTTGACTGCGTTTGAATTGGATTTAAAGCTATCTGTCTATTTTTATATATCGTTGTTTTGTGCCTCTGTTTCAGGTTATAACTTTGTTAAGTATTTTGGTTTAGCTAAGTTTTATTACCGCTCACTTACTACTAAACTAAAATATATTCAGACAGTATCTTTACTGAGTGGTATTGGCTTTTTGTATGCATTCTTTATGCTTCGAACTCCAAGTCAACTACTTTTAATTTTTCTAGGTTTTATTACCTTTTTGTATGCCATCCCATTAGGAATTAAAACGCCCAGAAACTTAAGATCAATTGGGGGTGTTAAGATTTATATAATTGCGATTGTTTGGGGGGGGACTTCTGTTATTTTACCTCTTTTAGAAGCTCAAAGCATATTGGTATTAGACCATCTTTTGATTTTGTTTCAGCGTATATTTATACTTATTGTTTTAATGCTTCCTTTTGAAATACGTGACTTAAAATTGGATGAAGCTTACTTATCTACTATTCCCCACAAAATAGGAATTAAAAACACAAAATTAATTGGATGTGCTTTGCTGGTAGATAGCTTTATTTTAGAAATTTTAAAACATCAATTAAACAGAGAATCTTGTCTAGTACTGGTTTTTACCCTAACGGTTTTAGCTGTTTTATTAGTTATGAGTACGAGCCGTAGAAGCCGTTATTATACCTCTTTCATCGTAGAATCTGTACCAATAATGGCGTTGATTTTAATACGTTTGTTAAATTAACTTACTAGACCAGAACGCCTTAACAAGGCGTCTGCTTTTGGTTTCTGTCCGCGGAAATTAATATATAATTCTAAGGGGTCTCCAGTACCCCCTTTGCTTAATATGTGTTCTTTGAAATCACTTGCGACTTTTGGGTCAAAAAGACTGTTTTGTTTAAAGTATTCAAAGGCATCAGCATCTAAAACTTCAGCCCATTTATAGCTGTAATAGCCTGAAGAGTAACCTCCTTGGAAAATATGGGAGAAGGCTGTTGACATACAGTTTTGTTTAACATCTGGAAAAAGTTGTGTTTGTTTAAAAGCTTCTTTTTCTTGTTTTTTTATATTCGTTATTTTACTTGGGTCAGTCCCATGCCAAGACATGTCAAGTAACCCGAAGCTTAGCTGCCTGAGGGTCTGCATTCCTTGTTGGAATGTAGAAGCTGATTTAATTTTGTCAATTAAATCCATAGGAATACGGTCTCCTGTTTCGTAGTGTTTTGCAAAAAGAGCTAGCGCTTCTTTCTCATAGCACCAGTTTTCCATAATTTGGCTTGGCAGCTCAACAAAATCCCATGCCACATTCGTTCCAGACAAGCTTGGATATGTCGTATTTGCTAGCATTCCGTGCAGTGCATGTCCAAATTCATGAAAAAGTGTAGTGACCTCATTGAAAGTGAGTAATGACGGTTTTGTGGGCGTTGGTTTTGTGAAATTACAAACGATGGATACATGTGGTCTTTGCTCTATTCCGTCTTTGACAAATTGAGGTTTAAAAGAGGTCATCCAAGCGCCGTTACGCTTGCCTTTTCTAGGAAAGAAATCAGTATAAAAAATAGCCACAAGGTTTTGCTCTAAATCAACAACTTTATAAGTTACCACCTCTTTGTGATAAGTGTCAATTTCTTTTGTTTCTGTAAAGTTTAAACCAAATAGTTTATGAGCCACTTTAAAAGCACCTTCAATAACATTTTCTAATTTGAAATATGGCTTTAGCTGTTCTTCATCAAAGTTAAAATGTTCTTGTTTTAATTTCTCTGAGTAATAAGCACTGTCCCATTTTTCTAAACGATTGATGCCTTCTGTTTTTTTTGCAAACGCTTCCAGTTCTTTAAATTCTTTTTTTGCAGCAGGCAGCGCTTTTTCTAAAAGATTTTCCAAAAAGTCACAAACATTTTTGGGCGTTTTGGCCATTCGTTCTTCTAATACAAAATGAGCATGTGTGTTGTAACCTAAAAGTTTTGCTCTTTTAAAACGTAACTGGGTTATTCTTAAAACAATTTCTTGATTATCTAATGCATCATTTTGAAATCCTTTTCTTCCAAAAGCTAATGCTAGTTCTTGTCGTAAAATCCTTTTTTTGGAATACGTCATAAAAGGGATATAGCTTGGGTAGTCCAAATTGATGAGCCACCCTTTTTTGTTTTTTTCTGCGGCGGTTTGTTTGGCAGCTTCAATGGCTCCGTCTGGCAATCCATCAAGGTCCGATGGATCTGTAATCAAAAGCTCATAGCGATTGTTTTCGGCTAAAATATTTTCTCCAAAAGTGAGTTTTAGTTTACCTAGCTCTTTGTCGATACTTCTAAGCGTTTCTTTATCTTTATTATTGAGGTTTGCTCCATTTCTAGAAAATCCTTTGTATTTTTTATCTAAAAGTGTTTTTTGTTCATCTGATAAACTAAGCGTTTTACGGATGTTATAAACTAATTTAATACGCTCAAAAAGAGGGCTGTTTAAAGCTATATCATTATAGAAATCGGTTAGTAATGGTGAAACTTCTTGAGCTATTTTTTGAATACTTTGATTTGTTTCAGCTGCATTTAAATTGAAGAAAATACTTGAAATTCGATCTAATGATTCCCCAGAATAGTCTAAGGCTTCAATAGTGTTTTTAAAAGTGGGAGTTTCTTTAGAGTCTGTTATTTTGGCAATTTCAATTTTAGCAATCTCAATCGCTTTTATAAATGCTGGTAAAAAATCTTCAGACTTAATTCTTGAAAATGGTGCTGTATTGTAGGGTGTGTCAAAACGCTTATTTAGTAAACTCATGTAGATAATTTATAATAGAAGGTCGTTTACGATTTTATTTTCTTAGAAGCTTCTAGTACTTTCGTTTTCAAACCTTTTTTGTATACTGAAACTTTGTCTAGCACACACTTATCAGATGATCCAATAATTTGTGCGGCTAGGATTCCAGCATTCTTAGCACCATTTAAAGCAACTGTTGCGACAGGCACTCCGCCCGGCATTTGTAGTATAGAAAGTATAGAGTCCCAGCCATCAATAGAATTACTTGATTTTATAGGAACTCCAATAACTGGTAACGGACTTAATGCGGCTATCATTCCTGGTAAATGAGCTGCCCCGCCAGCACCAGCGATAATCACTTTCAGTCCACGCTCATGTGCTTTAGACCCATATTCAAAGAGCTTATCAGGGGTTCGATGTGCAGATACAACATCGACTTCTATTTGAACATCAAAACCTTCTAGAACTGTAATTGCTTCTTTCATGACAGGCATATCGCTGTCACTTCCCATAATAATCCCTACTTGTACCATATTATTTACTTATTACTTTGATTGACTTTTTAACTTTTTCTGCTATAGTTCTCGCATCTTCAATGTTAGAATGAACAACAGTCACATGACCCATTTTTCTGAAGGGTCGTGTTTCTTTTTTACCATAAATATGTGGAGTTACTCCGTTCATTTTCATTATTTTATCGATGTTTTCATAAACGACTTCACCTCGATAATTCTCAGCACCTACCAAATTAACCATAACGCTACTTAGCTTATTCTCAGTACTGCCTAAGGGCATTCCCAGGATTGCTCTAATGTGCTGCTCAAATTGAGACGTATAACTTGCTTCAATTGTTTGGTGACCTGAATTGTGAGGCCTTGGAGCTACTTCGTTTATTAGTATTTCATCATTATTAGTTAGAAATAGTTCTACAGCTAGGATACCAACATGGTTAAATGCTGCAGAAGCTTTAAGTGCTATTTTTTTCGCCTTATTTGCTATTTCTTCAGAAACTCTTGCAGGACATAGTACATATTCAACTTGATTAGCTTCAGGATGAAATTCCATTTCTACTGCGGGATATGCTTTTATTTCTCCTTCAATATTTCTAGAAACAATTACGGAGAGTTCAGTTTTAAAAGGCACAAGTTCCTCGGTTATACATTCTACATTGGGTAAATCTTGAAGATCTTTTTTTGAGCGAACCACTTTAACTCCATTTCCATCATAACCAAATTGAGCGCTTTTCCACACGAAAGGAAAGACAATACTACTGTGCTCAATAGCTAAATTAATTTCTTCAGTATAGGCAAACCGCTGAAAAGCAGCCGTTGGTAAATTATGATCAATATAGAGCAGTTTTTGTGTTGCTTTATTTTGAATTTTATCTAGTGTTTTTGAAGATGGGTATACCTTGACTCCCTCTTTTTCAAGTGCTTTAAGCGCTTCGATATTTACATTTTCTATTTCAAAAGTAAGAGTGTCTACTTTTCTTCCAAAATTGTAGACAGTCTCATAGTCCATTAAATCTCCTTGAATAAACTCATTACAAGCCAGTTTACTTGGTGCTTCCGCACTAGGATCCAAAACACAGGTGTGAATGTCAAATTTTCGAGTCGTGTAAAGTAACATTTTACCGAGTTGACCACCACCCAAAATACCAAGTTTGAAGTTTGATGAAAAACACTTCATTGTGAGATTTTCTAGAACGATTTTTAAATAATGAACTGTAAAAATACACTTAAAATTGAAATCGACCACTAAAATCCGCTATCAAAACGAATCAAAACCTTTACAATTGATTATCTTTACCCCTTGATTTTGATTACAAACACTTACAATAGTAATAAGTAATTAACAAAAGTTGAAACAAAAATGAAAAATCTAGTGTTATTTGGCCCTCCAGGTGCCGGTAAAGGAACCCAAGCGACTTTTTTAAAAGATACTTACAATTTAATTCATATTTCGACCGGTGATGTGTTTCGATACAATATTAAAAACAAAACTGATTTAGGAATATTAGCTAAGTCATTTATGGATAAAGGGGAGTTAGTCCCTGACCATGTAACAATTGATATGCTTAATGCTGAAGTGGCTAAAAACTTAGATTCTAACGGATTTATTTTTGATGGATTTCCAAGAAATACGTTACAAGCGGATGCTTTGGATGAGTTGCTAAAGTCGCATGAAACAGAAGTTAGTGCCATGATTGCTTTGGAAGTTGATGATGAGGTATTAGTACAACGACTTCTTAAGCGTGGAGAAACAAGTGGAAGACCAGATGACGCTAATGAGTCAGTTGTTAGAAATAGAATCAAAATATATTACAAACAAACAGCTATACTTAAGAACTATTATTTTGATGCGAGCAAGTATTATGGTGTGAATGGTGTGGGATCTGTAGAGGATATAACGGAAAGATTAAAAGCTGTTATTAATAATCTCTAAGTTAAACGCTTTTAAATGACTGAAGGAAATTTTGTTGATTATATAAAAATGTTTGCCTGTTCAGGAAATGGGGGAAAAGGATCGGTACATCTTCATCGTGAAAAATTTATTACCAAAGGGGGACCTGACGGCGGTGATGGTGGACGTGGTGGTCATATAATCATAAGAGGATGCGATCACCAATGGACTTTACACCACTTAAAGTTTAAGCGTCATTTTAGAGCAGGCCATGGAGAACACGGAAGTAAGAGTCGTAGCACTGGAGCTGATGGTGTTGATGTTTACGTTGATGTTCCTCTAGGATCTGTTGTTAGAGATACAGATACAAACGAAATTCTTTTTGAAATCACTAAAAATAATGAAGAGGTTATCCTTTGCGAAGGTGGTAAAGGGGGTTTGGGGAATTGGCATTTTAGATCATCAACAAACCAGACACCTCGTTATGCTCAGCCGGGTTTACCAATGGAAGAGAAATATGTAACTATTGAACTTAAAATTTTAGCTGATGTTGGTTTAGTAGGCTTTCCAAATGCTGGCAAATCAACTCTTCTTTCAGTAATTACCGCTGCAAAACCTAAGATTGCCGATTATGAATTTACAACCTTAAAACCAAATCTAGGGATTGTTGAATACAGAGATTATCAATCATTTGTAATGGCTGATATTCCTGGAATTATTGAAGGAGCTGCAGAAGGTAAAGGTTTGGGACATTATTTTTTACGTCACATTGAACGAAATTCAATACTTCTATTTTTGATTCCAGCAGATACTGACGATATCAAAAAACAATATGATATATTATTAGATGAGTTAAGACGATACAATCCAGAAATGTTAGATAAAGACCGTTTGATAGCCATTTCTAAAAGTGATATGCTTGATGGTGAATTAAAAACTGAGATGACGACTTTATTGGATAAAGAGCTTCCTATTGATTTTATATTTATTTCTTCTGTTGCCCAATCAGGACTAGTTCAACTTAAAGACAGTTTATGGAACATGTTAAACCCTTAATCCAAAAGATATTAATTTAAACTAATTTTTTTTAGTACCTCATAATTTTAGTAAAGAAATTGATTCATTGTTTGAAGTCAAAGTTTAAGCCTTACAATTATTTTATAATATAATTTGTCATACAGCTTTAGTTTATTGCTAAGGGTTTAAGGCTCATTTTGTATCTTTACTATCGATAAATTTTAGACATGAATGTACATTTTATAGCCATTGGTGGTGCAGCTATGCATAACTTAGCATTGGCACTTCACAATAAAGGAATGAAAGTGACCGGGAGTGATGATGTTATCTTTGAGCCCTCAAAGTCAAGATTATATAATTGTGGCCTTTTACCACTTGATTTTGGTTGGTACCCAGAAAAAATTACTAATGAAATTGACGCAGTTGTTCTTGGAATGCATGCTAAAAGAGATAATCCAGAGCTATTGAAAGCCCAGGACCTTGGATTGAAAATATATTCATATCCTGAGTTTTTATATGAGCAATCTAAACATAAAACACGAGTTGTTATTGGAGGAAGTCATGGAAAAACAACTATTACTGCAATGATATTACATGTGCTAAATTACCATAACATCGAAGTAGATTATATGGTGGGAGCACAGTTAGATGGATTTGATGTCATGGTTAAGCTCACTGATGAAGCAGATTTCATTGTACTTGAAGGAGATGAGTATTTAAGTTCTCCCATAGACAGGCGCCCAAAATTTCATATATATCAGCCTAATATTGCACTGTTAAGTGGTATCGCTTGGGATCATATTAATGTATTTCCAACATTTGAAAATTATCTAGAACAGTTCCAGATTTTTGTAGATAGCATTACTGTTGGAGGAAGTATTACTTTTAATTCAGAAGATCAGAATGTTAAAAATATTGTAGAACAGAGTGAAAATCAAGTTCGTAAACTTCCATACTATACCCCAGAGCATTCAATTGAATCAGGGGTTACATATATTAGTACAGAAGAAGGACCTCTTCCTCTAGAAGTTTTTGGTGCCCATAATTTAAATAATATTGCTGGTTCTAAATGGATTTGTCAGCAAATGGGTGTAGATGAAGCTGATTTTTTTGAAGCAATTTCTAGCTTTTCTGGCGCAAGTAAACGTTTAGAAAAATTAGTATCAAACTCAAAATGTGCTGTATATAAAGACTTTGCACATTCTCCTAGCAAGGTCAAAGCAACAACTGATGCGGTTAAAGCACAATACCCTTCCCGAAAGCTTGTTGCTTGTTTAGAGTTACACACCTACAGTAGTTTGGATTCTGAATTCCTCAACCAATATAAGGGAAGTTTAGATGCTGCAGATCAAGCAGTTGTTTTTTACTCTCCACACTCAGTTAAAATTAAGAAATTGAAATCGGTCAGTAAAGATCAAATTGAGTTAGCTTTTAAACGAAATGATTTAATTATATATACAAATGCAGACGATTTTAAGGAATTTATAACTTCTTTAGATTACGTTAATAAAACAGTTGTATTGATGAGTTCTGGAAGTTACGGAGGGCTAGATTTTGATATAATAAAGGAACTTGTTGAGTATACTAAGAGTTAAACATGTTCTCTGTACAACAGTATGTTTATAGAATCAGCACTCATCTACTTAAACCTCATTAAATGATTGTAGGTAGAGTAACTTTTCTATGGAATTTAAAATTAGCTTAAAAATTTATTTACTGTTTAATTGTCACAGAAATAACTTATTTTAGTTTTATACAAATTGTATTATAATGCTATTGATTTACTCTTATAAAATCACCCCTCGACTCAAATTTGTTTTTAAACAAATCTGTACACGCATCCTAAATATTCCTGTTTCTTTTACAAGTAAAATTGAAGAGTTTATTGCTCATGAGAACTTAAAATTATCTTATGGGTCACAACCTCTTGGGAGTGAATTTTTTGTTAAAAGTAACGGGCTTTTATTTGAACAAGGTTTATCGGATTTAAATTTGAATGTCCAGTCTTGGGATGATACTAAATGTTTTTTTAGTAGTGGTGAAAAGAGTATGATACCTTTCGATATATTTTCAGCCTCATTCTATCTTTTGAGTCGCTATGAAGAGTACTTGCCCCATGTTAAAGACTCATATGGTCGTTTCACAAAGGATGAAAGCTTAGGCTTTAAACATCAGTTCTTACACCAACCAGTGATTGATATTTGGGCTTATAAATTTCAAGATGCTCTAAAAACTCACTTTCCGAAATACGAATTTAAAATCCGTAAATTTTCTTTAAATCCTGTTATTGACGTTCCAGTTGCTTATTATTTTAAAAATAAAGGATTGTTAAGGACACTAGGAGAGACCCTGTCGGATTTATTTTCACTTCGATTTAAGTTTATTTACGACCGTTTCTCGGTTCTTTTTGGATTAAAAAAGGACCCCTATGATAATTTTAACTGGATTATAAACCGTCAAAGAGTTAGTAGTATTAAGTTTAATGTATTTTTTTTAATTGGTAATTTTAACACTTATGATAAAAATAATAGTACTAATAAGAAACAATTTATTTCATTAATTAAGTCGATTGCAGATTATTGTACTGTTGGAATTAAAGCCTCTTATATGGCTTTAGACTCCTTAGCTATTTTAAAATCAGAAAAGCAGTTAATGGATGGTATTATTAATACAGATACTACAACGGTGCGCTCTTCTTTTTCGAAAATTAATCTACCATCAACCTACAGGAATTATATAGATCTAGAAATCTATTCTGATTACACAATGGGCTATGCTGACACAATTGGGTTTAGAGCAGGCACCTGTACCCCATTTTTGTTTTATGATTTAGATTACGAAATTCAAACGCCTTTGAAGATTTACCCTTATCAATTGATGGACTTTTCATTACTTAAATACACATCTTTTCTTGATAAAAAAGAGACTTTGTTAAATGCAATATCAGAAGTTAAAAAAGTCAACGGCTTGTTTACCTTTGTATTCCACAACTATGCTCTGAGTTCAATTCCAAGATGGTCAGATTTCAAATCATTATTTAATATTATTTTAGAAACTAACAATGAAATTTCAAAATAAAAAACATATTTTTTTCGATTTAGACCACACTCTTTGGGATTTTGATAAAAACTCAGCTTTAACTTTTGAGAAAATATTTAAAATAAATTCTATTGAAGTTAACTTAGATTCTTTTTTAGAAGTTTATGTGCCAATAAATTTCAATTATTGGAAGCTCTACAGGGAAAATAAAGTTGATAAAAGTGATCTAAAATTTGCAAGACTCAATGATACTTTTAAAGCTTTAAAAGTTAATATTTCTGCTAGTCTTGTGCACAAACTTTCGGATGATTATGTTACACATCTATCTAGTTTTAATCATTTATTTTCTGGCACGATAGAAATTTTAGAGTTTTTGAGTTTGAAGTATAATTTGCATATCATAACAAATGGTTTTAAGGAAATTCAGCAAGCAAAACTGAATCAGTCGAATATTGATCATTATTTTTTAACAGTTACTAACTCAGAAATGGTAGGGGTTAAGAAACCTAACCCGAAAATTTTCCATTATGCTCTTAAAGCTGCAAATGCAACAATAAAAAACAGCTTAATGATTGGAGACAATTTAGAGGCCGATATCAAAGGGGCTCTAAATATAGGAATGGATGCAATTTGCTTTAATTATCACAAAGAGGTTTTATCATCCAATATTATCGGAATAGATCAATTAGTTGAACTAAAAAACTACATATAATTCATAACACAGCTCTCATGAAATTGATAAATCAATTCTTTATTTTCCTTTTTTTCTTAACCAGTTTATTGTCTTTTTCTCAAAATTCAATCAATAATTATAAATATGTTGCAGTTCCAGAGAATTATAGTTTTCTCAAATCAAAGGATCAATACCAGCTAAATTCTTTAACTGCTTTCTTGTTTGAAAAGTATAATTTTACGGTATTAAATTCATTAGGAAATTACCCTACTGATTTAGCTAATAATAAATGTTTGCTATTAAATTCTGATATTATAAGAATAAAGGGTGTCTTCAAAACAAAACTTCAATTAACCCTTACAGATTGCCGTGATAATATCGTTTTTTCATCAGAAATAGGTCAATCTAAATTAAAAGATTTTAAGAAAGCTTATCAAGAAGCATTACGAAATGCCTTTGTCTCTGTTGCTGGATTAAACTATGATTATAGTGGTAGTCTTACCTCTCCTAAACCTCCGCTTCCGCCTGTTTTTGACAAGGGAATTAATGAAAACATACCGATTAAATCTTCTGCTCCTTTATCTGAAGATCTGCAAACTGAAGCTCCGCCAAAACTTGCTACTGCGTCCCTAGTCACTGATATTATAAATAAAGAAGCTATTGTGGGGCTTATAGTTAAATCCACTATTTCTGGATATGATTTCATAGATAACATCACCCAAAAAGTGATGTATTCAATACAGGCTACTATGTTTGAGAATGTCTATATAATTGAAGCGCAACCGGGGATAATTTACAAAAGAGGGAATTCTTGGTTTCGTGAATATTACCAGCAAAACAAAACAATTATTGAAACGCTAAAAACACTACCCTAATACCCGTACTTGTCCTTCCAGCGTTGTTTCAAAAAAGACTGTTGAGATTGCTCGCGTGCATTTTTTCCAGGTTTATAGATTGTTTTATTCTCTAATCCTTTTGGCATAAACTCTTGTGCTACAAAATTTAAATCGTAGTTGTGGGCATATTTATAGTCCTCTCCATAGCCGAGATCCTTCATTAGTTTTGTTGGGGCATTTCTAATTTCCAGTGGGACTGATAGATTTCCAGTATTTTTGACAATATCTACAGCTGAATTAATAGCCTGATAAGCAGCATTGCTTTTTGGAGAACAGGCTAAGTATGTTGCACATTGACTTAATATAATTCGCGCTTCAGGCATTCCAATGGCAGCAACTGATTGAAAAGTACTTGACGCCAACACCAACGCTGTTGGATTGGCATTACCAATATCTTCACTTGCAAGTATTAGTAACCGTCGTGCTATGAACTTCACGTCTTCTCCGCCTTCCAGCATACGCGCTAACCAATAAACTGTTCCATTGGGATCGCTTCCTCTTATAGACTTTATAAATGCCGATATAATATCGTAATGTTGATCACCTGTTTTGTCATATAAGATAGTATTATTTTGAATTTTGCTCAGAACCAAATCATTAGTAACTGTAATACTTTCTTCTGAAACAGAGTTTACAATCAGCTCGAAAATATTAAGTAATTTTCGTGCATCTCCTCCAGAAAAACGCAACAGAGCTTCCGTTTCTTTGAGTGTTATTTTCTTTTTAGAAAGTAGTTCATCAGATTTGATAGCGCGTGTCAGAAGAGATTCTAGATCTTTTGTATTGAATGGGTTTAAAGTGTATACCTGGCAACGAGAGAGTAGAGCAGAGATCACTTCAAAACTTGGGTTTTCGGTTGTGGCTCCTATGAGCGTTACCCATCCTTTTTCAACAGCTTGTAGTAATGAATCTTGCTGAGATTTGCTAAAACGATGAATTTCATCAATAAATAAAATAGGATTTTTAGTGGTAAATAATCCGCCCCCTTGTTTGGCTTTTTCAATAACTTCTCTTACATCTTTTACTCCAGAACTAATAGCACTTAATGTATAAAATGGACGTCCAGATTCTTGAGCTATAATAGTAGCAAGGGTTGTTTTTCCAATTCCTGGAGGCCCCCAGAATATCATTGAAGGAATTAGCCCCTGGTTTAAAGCTTGAGTTAATGCTCCTTGTGGCCCAATAAGGTGAGATTGACTTATATAGTCGCTTAATTTTTTTGGACGTAAACGTTCTGCTAATGGTGCGTTCATTTTGTAAAATTAAAGTATTTTTTTAAATTGAGGTGACAATATAACACAATGCCTATTTTGGCGGGCTATTTGTTATTATGTAATAAATTTATAAAACAATGAACTCTAGTAATCCGTTCAAGTTTTCAAATCATGTTATAGTATTTCCATTAAGTTTTGTATTGATTATATGGCTTGTCTATTGGTTTGAATTACGATTTGGTTTTCGTTTTAACGACATGGGTATTTATCCCAGAACTTTTTCAGGAATAGGAGGGATTCTTTTTAGCCCTTTTATTCACGGAAGTTTGGAACATTTGTACCACAACTCGACACCATTACTAGTTTTGTCTGCAGCTTTATTTTATTTCTATAGGTTTATAGCTTGGCGTGTTCTTCTGTTTGGAATTTTATTATCTGGATTTTTAACATGGCTAATAGGGAGCCCTGGATATCATATTGGAGCTAGTGGTATTATTTATGTTTTGATGAGCTTTATGCTTTTTAAAGGATTACTTTCCAAAAATCATCATTTAACCGCCTTATCCTTAATCGTGGTGTTTTTATATGGTAGTATGTTGTGGTATGTTTTCCCAGTTAAAGACAACATGTCTTGGGAAGGCCATTTATCAGGTTTAATTGTAGGGCTTGTTTTTTCATTTGTTTTTAGAGAATCGATTCCCAAAGCTGTTCGTTATGATTGGGAGCATGATCAATATGATGAAATGCAAGATCTGTTTTTGCAACAATTCGATGAACACGGAAATTTTATCGAATCTCCTAAAGAAGAAACACATACTACAGATTCATCTCTAGAAGTACATTATAGCTTCAAAAATAAAACCCTTTAGAAGCGCTGTCTGACTACTTCATAAAGAAAAGCGCCACATGCAACAGAAACATTTAAAGATGCGATACTGCCGTACATAGGGAGTTTTGCTTTGTCGTCTACCAACTTTAATATTGAAGGGTTAATTCCTCGATCTTCAGAACCCATAATAACAGCACATCCTTGTTTGAAATCGACATCGTAAATGGTGTTTTCTG
>JABAZD010000022.1 GCA_018608705.1 Flavobacteriaceae bacterium
GTTACCCGTCGACAGATTAGCAATCTGCTCCATTACCACTCTGGCACCTCTCCAATAAAATGAACTTGTGCAATAAAATTGCGGTTGCAAATGTAACTTTTCATTATTAAGAACGCAAGCTATTTTTTTACTTTTTTAATTGAATGCTAGCCTATTCAGGATATTCAATACGCAGATGATACATATTGGCTAGTTTATGTTTTAAAACCTTCTTAATAGATTGAATTTCTTTGAGGGTGATTGTAGCATTTAAAAACTGATCTGTATCCATTTGTTTGGATATTATGGAATCAACAAAATTATTGATTTTTGTTGAATTAGGATCCTTTAGACTTTTTGATGCTGCTTCCACACTATCACACATCATCAATATAGCTGTCTCTTTATTAAACGGCTTTGGACCGTTATAACAAAAATCTGAAGGGTTAAAAGCTAAATTACTCTCAAGTTGTTTGTTATAAAAAAAATAGACAATACTACTGCCATGATGTGTGCGAATAAAATCGATAACTCTGTCAGGAAGATTATTCTTCTTAGCCAGCTCAATTCCGTCAATAACATGATTAATAATAATATCTACACTTTCTTTTGGTGATAATTCATCGTGTGGATTAATTCCTGTAGACTGGTTTTCCGTAAAATAGGTTGGATTAACCATTTTCCCAATATCATGATACAAAGCGCCTACTCTGACAAGCATTGCATTAGCTCCAATTTCATTTGCAGCAGCTTCAGCAAGGTTTGCAACATTTAGAGAATGGTGAAATGTTCCTGGGGCTTTTTCCGATAATTCTTTTAATAGCTTGGAATTTGTATCTGATAGTTCAAGTAAGGATACATCTGAAACAAGTCCAAATAATTTTTCATATATGTATATCAGTGGCTGAACGAACAAGGTTGCTAAGCCGCAAAGTACAAACATCAAAAAAGTCTGCCATTCCAGATTGTTGATACTACCTTCATGGATCACATAAAAAGCAAAATAAGAAACTATATATATGAACGTTATTTGACCAACGGAAATAAATAAATTAGCTCTTTTATACAGCTCCGAAACTGTTAGAATTGTTACTATACCAGCTATAGTTTGTAAAAACATATACTCATAATTATTAGCTACTACAAAGCCTAATAGTAAAACAGTAATAACATGAGCGAACAAACCTAGACGAGCATCAAAAAAAGCTTTTAAAGTCAATGGTAATATACAAAGGGGTACTACATATACATAGTAAGAATTAAAATTAACCACTAAAGTGGTTAATAATACCATTAATACAATATTGAAAAATATAAATGTAACCTTAGTATTATTGTCAAATACTTCAGCTCTATATTTTTTAACAAATAATAATAACATTAATAACGCTAAAGACACTAAGAGTGTATAAGCAGACAGAATCCAATAATAATTTGAGTCTGTTAATTCTTGTGACTCATATTCAGATTCCAAAGATTTCAGAATACTATAATTCTCCCCTTGTACGACTTCTCCTTTGGAAATAATTAGTGTTTGCTTTTCTACCCGACCTCGTACAAGTTTTAGTTGACTGAGACGTTCTTCAAGAAATGCATTAGTGAGGACTTTATTTAAACTAGCATTCGGTTTGATAATATCGAAAAATAGTGCTAAAAAACGTTGACGGTAAGATTGAATTCCTAGATTGATAACTTGTGACTCTACAAAAGACTTCAAGTTAGTTTGGAGAAAAAAAGTTAAGTAAGATTTAAAACCGTTTTGAGTTTTATCTTTTAAAATAGATATTTGTTGGTTTGGCCCATAATCATAGGACATTTCAAGAACACCACTTTTGTAAATTTGATCAAGAATACTCAAACCTTTTTCATACAACTCAGCTTTAATGAAATCGTTTGGCAGCTCATAAAACAAGCTATTAAATTCTAATTCATAATCACTTTTAGCATTAGCATAAACTTCTGTATCAATATCAAAAAAAACAGCTGACTGCTTAGCAATTTGTTCCTTTTCAGAAATTATTTCTTCAGTAGATTTTTTTATAGCAAAATCAAAAGGAGCATACAGGTTTTCAGATTGCCATGGTTTTCCTTTTTCAAAACTATACCTGAAGGTTCCACTCTTTGGAAATAAATAAACAATCACAAAAGTGGTTATTATAAATAAAAAAAGTTTATAAATTAAAGAATGGTTTTTATGATATAGGTTTATTAAATCTTTCATCAAGTAAAACTAGGTTCAGAATTAGTGGAAATATTCAAAAGTTAAGTACTGAACTAACTATAGTGCTATATTGGTATCAGTTACTCAAAAGTAATAAAAAAGAAGTGCATTTTATCACCATATTAAAATTTTACTTCATTATATATCCTAAATTTTATTTATTTTAGCGTATAACACATTTAAATAGTCAACTATGAGTAAAGACGTTGTAATAGTTTCAGTAGCTAGAACTCCAATTGGAAGTTTTTTAGGGTCTCTTTCTTCTGTTTCTGCACCAAAACTAGGCTCAATTGCAATCAAAGGTGCCTTAGATAAAATTGGTTTGTCGCCAGAGCTTGTAGATGAAGTTTTGATGGGTAATGTGGTTCAATCTGGCGCAGGGCAAGCCCCAGCTAGACAAGCTGCAATCTATGCAGGGATTCCAAATTCAGTGCCTTGCACTACTATAAATAAGGTCTGTGCTTCTGGAATGAAATCTATCATGCAAGCTGCTCAATCTATAGCCCTAGGAGATGCTGAAATTGTTGTAGCTGGTGGAATGGAAAACATGAGTTTAATACCTCACTATCATAATGCCCGAACGGCTCAAAAATTTGGAGCTATTTCATTAGAAGATGGAATGCAAAAAGATGGATTAGTTGACGCATATTCAAATAAGGCCATGGGTGTATTTGCAGATGCTTGTGCAGAAACATATAACTTTAGTAGAGAGATACAAGATGCCTTTGCTATACAATCATATAAACGCACCAAAGAAGCATGGGATAATGGGAAATTCGATTCTGAAATAGTCCCTGTAACAGTACCACAAAAAAGGGGTGAGCCAAAAGTAGTGGATACCGATGAAGAGTACACTAACGTACGTTTAGAAAAAATACCTAATCTACGTCCCGCTTTCACTAAAGACGGAACTGTGACTGCTGCAAATGCTTCTACAATTAATGATGGAGCAGCTGCAATAATACTAATGAGTAGTAATAAAGCAATAGAACTAGGATTAAATATACTTGCTACTATAAAAGGATATGCAGATGCGGCTGTGGAACCTGAGTGGTTTACAATAGCTCCTTCAAAAGCAGTACCAAAAGCACTTGAGAAAGCTAACATAAGTATTTCTGAGGTAGACTTTTTCGAATTCAACGAAGCATTCTCAGTAGTTGGACTTGCAAATACTAAGTTATTAAAACTTGATGAATCTAAAATTAACATTAATGGTGGAGCTGTTTCTTTAGGCCATCCACTTGGCTGTTCAGGAGCAAGAATTGTAGTGACTTTATTAAGTGTTTTAGAACAAAATGACGGTAAAATTGGAGTAGCTGCTATATGTAATGGAGGTGGGGGCGCTTCGGCATTAATTCTAGAACGAAAAATTTAAATAATGCAGTACGGCCTTTGCTACTTGAGTGTTGTTCCATTAAGACTTGAAGCCTCAGACACTAGTGAGTTAGTCTCTCAAGTACTTTATGGGGAATGCTTTAAAGTTTTAGAACAACGTAAATCCTGGAGTAGAATTCGGCTATCATTTGATAAATATGAAGGATGGGTTGACAATAAACAATTTCAACTCATCGAAGAATCAGCCTATAATGAGCTAGCTAAAGAAACGCCATTATTAAGTACAGACCTAGTTGATTTTATATCAGATATAAATAATCATCTACATCCAATATTACTAGGCTCTAATTTGAACGGACTACGATTTTTAAATCATCATTTTCAAGGTGCAAAGTCAAAAGGTCAATTCAAGAAATCTAATATAGTTAATACAAGCCTACTTTACTTAAATTCTCCTTATTTATGGGGTGGGAAAACACCTTTTGGTATTGATTGTTCAGGCTTTACTCAAATGGTTTACAAACTAAACGGATTTAATATTCTAAGAGATGCTTCACAACAAGCTTCTCAAGGTGATGCACTCAGCTTTATAGAAGAAAGTTCTCCTGGTGATTTAGCTTTTTTTGACAATAGTGAAGGAGATATTACTCACGTAGGGATAATTATGAAAGATCATCGTATCATTCATGCCCATGGAAAGGTAAGAATAGACCTGTTAGACCACAGTGGTATTTACAATGTAGATACTAAAAATCACTCACACAAACTTAGGGTTATTAAAAGGATAGTATTATAACAAAAAAACCATTCAAAATATGAATGGTTTTTTTGTTATAATACTACGATGTAACTCTACTTTTTGTCTAAAGAATCAGCCATAGCTTTATATTCTTTGTATTTTTTAGTATTACCTACTGCACTATATATATTTGATAATGTTTTGGCTGCTTGATAGTTATCTGGAGTTATAGAAATCGCACTTTCTAGGTAAGGAATTGCCTCTAAAAACATCTGATTACGTTCTTTTTTTAACTTATCATACTTAACATCATCTGCTCTACTAGACCCTAGACTATTCATCTGATCAAGGATAGATTGCTCCTGGCCTAATATTAATGCTGCTACATTAATGTAAGCTTTTGTATAATCTGGTTTAAGTTCAATTGCTCTTAAATAATACTTTTTTGAATTTTCAAAATCGTTAGCATCTGAAGAAATTATTGCAAGATTGTACTGTAATTCATGATTATTGGGATCTTTCTGAACGGCAATTTCTAATAAGCTTTTAAATTTAGGAATATTTCCCATATTATAATGTAAATAAGCTTCTTGCAGTAACAGATCCATACTATCTGGATCATCTGCTCTAGCCACAGCAAATGCTTCAAGAGCTTTATCATTATCTCCACGCTCTTTATAAATTAACGCAATATTTTTAATTATTTCAGGGAATCTAGATTTTGTAAATTCTTCCGTGGGATTTATGTGTGTTTTGGCTCTAATTGAAAGATTCATTAAAGCTTCGTTGTCAAAAGATTCTTTTTTTTGTGTTTCAACATTTGTAGCAAAAATCTTTTTTTCAATTCCAGTATACTCAAGATCTCTCAATTTTTCATAAAGTACTAGAGAACGATCATAATTTTTTATTGCAACAGAGTGATTAGCTGCCACATACAAGTATAAAGTATCTGAAGGTGATAAATCATAAGCCACCTCAAAGAAATTTGAAGAATTCTCATAATCATTTTTCCCAACCAAAGAGTTTCCCGTGTTAATTAAATGGGATAACAATCGTTGTTTTTGAAACTCAAGTGAAGTAGCATCAGCTTTAGCAGTTACAAACTTTAAAGCTTCAATTGATTTTTTAACACCATTAAATTCACCTTTTACCGTATTTACTTTAGCACCTCCACCTGATTTAGAATAATACATGCTTCTATACAAGTAATACTTACTCTTATACTTATCATCCATTGTTTCCAATAAAGCCTCGGCTGCATCTAGCGCAACTCCTGCATTTTCATAATTCTCTTTTAACAATGCTTTTTTGGCAGATCTTAATTCTTTTTTTTGTGCAAAACCAGGAAAACCCAAGGTTAATACTAACGCCAATATTAAATAATTTTTCATTTTTGTAAAGTTTGTTTTTTATTCTTCTTCTTGGGTGTCAGCAGATGCTTCACCTGTTTGAGATAAATTAGTTTCTTTGATAGCTTCATTTGTTAGCTCCTCAGAGTCGTCAATTTCATCTTCGTCCTCACGCATGACTTTAGCGACTGCAGCAATTGAATCATTTGCTTTTAGATTAATTAAACGAACCCCTTGAGTTGCACGCCCCATCACTCTTAAATCCTCAACAGCCAATCTTATAGCTACTCCAGACTTGTTGATAATCATTAAGTCATCTTCATCAATTACATTTTTTATTGATACTAAATTTCCTGTTTTTTCGGTAATTGAAATAGTTTTAACTCCTTTACCTCCCCTATTAGTGATTCTGTAATCTTCTAAACTGGATCGTTTTCCATAACCGTTTTCTGAAACGACCAGGATATTACTCTCCATATCATCTACAGCTATCATTCCTATGACCTCATCAGTTTCATGTGCTAGAGTAATTCCTCTAACTCCAGAAGCACCACGGCCCATTGGTCGAGTTTTTGCTTCTTCAAATCGAATAGCCTTACCAGACTTTAAGGCTAACATCACTTGGCTTGCTCCAGTAGTTAATTTCGCTTCCAATAACTCATCATCTTCCTTGATTGTTATTGCATTAATTCCGTTAGTTCTAGGTCGAGAATATTGTTCTAAAGATGTCTTTTTTACCTGACCCTTTTTAGTAGCCATTATCACAAACTGAGAATTAATGTAATCTTCGTCTTTAAGGTCTTGAGTACAAATAAATGCTTTTACTTTATCGTCCTGTTCAATGTTTATTAAGTTCTGAATAGCTCTTCCTTTTGAAGTTTTACTACCTTCTGGTATTTCATAAACACGCATCCAAAAACACTTACCTTTTTGAGTGAAGAATAACATATATTGGTGATTAGTTCCTACAAATAAATGCTCTAAAAAATCTTCATTTCGTGTAGTTGATGCTTTTTGACCAACACCACCTCTATTTTGAGTTCTGTATTCGGTTAATGAGGTTCGTTTGATATATCCAGCATGAGAAATTGTAATAACTACCTGCTCGTTAGGAATCATATCTTCAATTGATAAATCTCCTCCAGCATACTCAATCATAGATCTACGCTCGTCACCATATTTTTCTTTAACAACCGTAAGCTCATCTTTAATTATCATCATGCGACGTTCTTTTTTATCAAGAATGTCTTTTAACTCGTCAATAGTTTTCATGATATCGTCATATTCACCACGTAACTTATCCTGCTCAAGCCCAGTTAACTGTCTTAATCTCATTTCAACAATCGCCTTCGACTGAATCTCCGTAAGGTTAAAACGTTCAATTAATTTCTCACGAGCTTGCTCTGCATTGGAACATCCTCTAATAATAGCAATAACTTCATCAATATTGTCAGAAGCAATTATCAGTCCTTCTAAAATATGAGCACGTTCCTCCGCTTTCTTAAGTTCATATGTAGTTCTTCTAACAACTACCTCATGACGGTGCTCAACAAAATGATGAATCATATCTTTTAAATTCAACATTTCTGGTCGCCCGTTAACTAATGCTATATTGTTGACACTAAAAGAAGATTGAAGCGCAGTGTATTTATATAGTTTATTCAAAACGATATTTGGAATAGCATCTTTCTTTAAAACATATACAATACGCATTCCGTTTCTGTCAGATTCATCACGAATTGTAGAAATACCTTCTAATTTCTTATCGTTAACCAAGTCAGCAGTCTTTTTAATCATATCTGCTTTATTGACCTGGTATGGAATTTCGGTCACAATGATACATTCTCGACCATTGACGTCTTCTATGTTTGCTTTAGCACGAATAACCACACGGCCACGGCCTGTTTTGAAAGCTTCTATAACTCCGTCATATCCATAAATAGTACCTCCTGTTGGAAAATCTGGCGCCTTAACATGAGTGATCAACTCATCAATATCGATATCTCTATTGTCAATGTAAGCTGTAATACCATCAACAACTTCCGAAAGATTATGAGGGGGCATGTTAGTTGCCATTCCAACTGCAATTCCAGAAGCACCGTTAACTAATAATCCAGGAATTCGAGTTGGTAAAACAGTAGGTTCTTTAAGTGTATCATCAAAGTTTAACTTGTGATCAACAGTGTCCTTATCTATATCTGCGAGCATATCTTCAGATATTTTTCGCATTCTAGCTTCTGTATATCGCATTGCAGCCGGACTATCTCCGTCAATAGAGCCAAAGTTACCTTGACCATCTACCAACATGTATCGAAGACTCCACTCCTGGGCCATACGGACCATAGCGTCATAAACTGATGTATCTCCGTGTGGGTGATATTTACCCAAGACTTCTCCAACAATTCTAGCTGATTTTTTGTGAGCAGTATTAGACCTAACTCCAAGTTCATGCATTCCAAACAATACTCTGCGATGAACAGGTTTAAGCCCATCTCTGACATCTGGAAGCGCTCTAGATACAATGACTGACATCGAATAATCGATGTAAGCTGACTTCATTTCATCTTCAATATTAATAGGAATTACCTTTTCACCTTCTATCATTTTTTGTGCTGTATTTTCGTTCGTAATATAACCAAGCTAATATACCACTTTTTAAGAAATAAATAAACTAATTTAAGTCGCTTTTTTGACTCTATTTATCAACAATTTAAAGAAGTGAATTCGTTAACAAATAGAGGTTGAAAAATTTTGTTTTTAATTAGTTTTTTGTATCATTTGTATTAATGAAAATAATTTGGGTATAGTTCTTGATATTATCCCATTGAATATGTAAATTTAACAACAGATTTTTGTTATGGATGATAATTTTTCCCCTAGAGTAAAAGATGTTATTTCTTTCAGTAAAGAAGAAGCGCTACGCCTTGGTCATGATTTTATAGGTACCGAACACTTAATGCTTGGTCTTTTGAGAGATGGTGATGGAAAAGCTATAGACATATTAAACTCTTTAGATGTTGACTTGGGTCATTTAAGACGAAAGGTTGAAATCCTAAGCCCTGCTAATCCAAATATAATAATTACCTCTAACGAAAAGAAAAATCTTCATCTGACAAGACAAGCAGAACGAGCCCTAAAAACAACTTTTTTAGAAGCTAAATTATTTCAAAGTAAAATTATAAATACTGCACACTTACTTTTGTGTGTTTTAAGAAATGAAAATGATCCTACCACCAAGCTTTTAAATAAATTGAAAGTTAACTATGATAGCGTAAAAGAACAATTTAAATTTATGACTACAAATGATGATGACTTAATAGTTAGTCCGAAAGCTGAATCTTTTCCAAGTGAAGAAGACACAGGAAGCGGCAACAAAGATCGTTCGTTTGGACAAACAACAACTCAAAAGAATTCTGGTAAATCAAAAACTCCAGTTCTTGATAATTTTGGCAGAGACCTAACTTCCATGGCGGAGCAAGGGAAACTTGACCCAGTAGTTGGCCGCGAAAAAGAAATTCAACGAGTGTCTCAAATACTAAGTCGCAGAAAAAAGAACAACCCCTTACTTATTGGAGAGCCAGGAGTTGGTAAATCTGCTATAGCAGAAGGTTTAGCAATTCGAATTATAAAACGTAAAGTATCTAGGATTCTTTTTAACAAAAGAGTTGTCACCTTAGATTTGGCTAGTATTGTAGCAGGAACAAAATACCGCGGACAGTTTGAAGAACGCATAAAGGCGGTAATGAATGAATTGGAAAAAAATGACAATATAATTTTATTTATTGACGAAATTCACACTATTGTTGGTGCTGGAGGAGCTACAGGAAGCTTGGATGCTTCTAACATGTTCAAGCCTGCACTAGCTCGTGGTGAATTACAATGCGTAGGAGCTACTACACTTGACGAATACAGACAACATATTGAGAAAGATGGAGCCTTGGAGCGTCGTTTTCAAAAAGTTATTGTAGAGCCAACATCAGTTGCTGAAACTATTGAGATTTTAAATAATATCAAAAATAAATATGAAGATCATCACAATGTAGAATATACACCTGAAGCGGTTGAGGCCTGTGTAAATTTGACTAATCGCTACATGTCTGACCGATTTTTACCAGATAAAGCTATTGACGCATTGGACGAAGCTGGATCAAGAGTTCATATTACAAACATTGATGTACCTGAACACATTGTAGATTTAGAAACACAGCTTGAAGTAGTAAAAGCTACTAAAACCTCTGTTGTTAAAAAACAAAAATACGAAGAAGCTGCAAAGTTAAGAGATGATGAAAAAAATATAGAAAAGAGTCTTAATATCGCAAAAGAAAAATGGGAAGCTGAATCAAAATTAAATCGAATTGTGGTAAGCGAAAGTGACGTATCACAAGTAGTATCTATGATGACTAGTATTCCCGTCAGCAGGATCGCACAAAAAGAAAGCAAAAAACTTTCAAAACTTCCAAAACTAATAAACGGAAAAGTAATTGGTCAAGACGAAGCCGTTTTGAAGGTTGTTAAGGCAATTCAAAGGAATCGTGCTGGACTTAAGGACCCCAACAAACCAATTGGGTCATTTATATTTCTAGGACAGACAGGCGTCGGCAAAACACAACTCGCCAAAGTTCTAGCTAAAGAGTTGTTTGATAGTGAAGAAGCTCTTGTAAGAATAGACATGAGCGAATATATGGAAAAATTTGCCATATCTAGACTAGTTGGAGCTCCTCCGGGATATGTTGGTTACGAGGAGGGAGGGCAACTTACTGAGAAAATACGACGTAAACCATATGCTGTGGTTCTTTTAGATGAAATAGAAAAAGCACATCCAGATGTTTTTAATATGCTACTACAAGTTCTTGATGACGGGTTTCTAACTGATAGCTTGGGTCGAAAAATTGACTTCAGTAATACAATTATCATAATGACTTCTAACATAGGTGCTCGTAAATTAAAAGATTTTGGAGCCGGAGTTGGATTCGGAACAGCTGCCCAAAAATCACAGGAAAGTTCAAATGCTAAAAGTGTAATAGAAAATGCTTTAAAGAAAGCATTTGCGCCAGAATTTTTGAACAGAATTGATGATGTTGTTGTTTTTAATAATTTAGAAAAAGAAGACATAAATAAAATTATTGATATTGAGCTCAGTAAGTTACTTGAGCGAATATCAAAGCTAGGATACTCACTCAAGCTCAGTAAAAAAGCTAAAAACTTTATAGCTGAAAAAGGTTTTGACAAACAGTACGGAGCACGTCCACTAAAACGAGCAATTCAAAAATATATTGAAGATACTTTAGCTGAAGAGATTATAAAGTCTAATATAAACGAAGGAGACTTAATCAACTTTGAATTAAGTAAAGATGATACCAAATTAGAAATAAAAATTACATCAGCAAAAAAAGAAAAAGAATCCTAAATAATAAAAACTCAACTACTAAGTCAATTTTTTATTAAAAAAGCAAATCATTATTGTCTAAATCTGTGTTCTGAATAAATTTTATTGAATTTTCTATATCTTCATGAAATATTCTATCCGTTGAAACAAGTGGTACACTTAACCTGAATTTATTTATGAATTTATTTAAAAAAGGAGATGATGATTTGTCTTTGAAAAATAATGCTTGGGAAGCATTGAATAATTCAATTGCTAAAACACGCTCAACATTATCAATAATTATATAAGCCTGTACTGCTGAATTAGCTCCCATACTTACATGATCTTCTTGACCATTAGATGATACAATAGAATCTATGCTTGCTGGTGTAGCTAATTGCTTATTTGCACTTACAATACTAGCAGCCGTATATTGTGGAATCATTAAACCCGAGTTTAATCCGGAATTATTAACTAAAAAAGCTGGCAAACCTCTCAACCCCGAGACTAATTGATAGGTTCTTCTTTCAGAAATATTTCCAATTTCTGCCATTGCTATTTTTAGAAAATCAAAGCCAAAAGCTAATGGCTGGCCATGAAAATTTCCACCAGAAATAATCTTGTCCTCTTTTGTAAAAATATTGGGATTATCAGTAACTGCATTTATTTCAGTCACAAAAGTATTCTGAACAAATTTTAATGTATCTTTTGTAGCTCCATGAACCTGTGGTATACATCTGAAAGAATACGGATCTTGTACGTGTGTCTTAGGCTCAAGCATCAACTCGCTTCCCATTAAAAAACTTTTAATTCTTTCTGCTGTCTTCATCTGTCCATCATGAGGACGCAACAAATGAATTAAAGAATCAAATGGCTCAATACGCCCATCAAAAGCATCCAAAGAAATTGAGGAAATCAAATCAGCCATATAACTTAATTTGTATGATTTCAACAAACAATGAATTCCGTAAGCAGCCATAAACTGAGTACCATTTAATAAGGCCAAACCCTCTTTTGATTGTAGTGATATTGACTGCCAACCAAAGATATCAAATACTTCTGAGGTAGGTAATTTAGTACCATTGTAACAAACCATACCTTCACCCAAAAGTGGCAAAGCTAAATGTGCTAATGGAGCAAGATCACCTGAAGCTCCCAGCGAGCCTTGAGTATAAACTATAGGTAGGATATCGTGATTATAAAAAGCCACCAAACGCTCTACTGTTTCTAACTGTACTCCACTGTAACCAAAACTAAGCGACTTGATCTTTAACAATAACATCATTTTCACAATAGACTCTGGAACTAAATCTCCAGTTCCACAAGCATGCGAACGAACTAAGTTTTCTTGTAATTTAACAAGATTTATTGAATCTATTTTAACATCACACAAAGAACCAAAGCCAGTATTTATACCATAAATAGGGTCTAATGATGTTGTGATTTTTTTATCTAAATACTTTCTGCAATTAATTATATTTTCTTTTATTTCTTCTGACAGTTTGATTTTAAGTTGTTCAGAAACAATTCTATTTAGGATTGAGAGACTAAATGGCTGGGAACTGATCGTGTACATTTGCAGTAAATTATATTTTTTCAAAATTGAACATTACATAATAAATATGCAAGTAATTATTAATTTATTAATATTTAAAGAATAATACGTTATTTTTGAGCCTATTCAGATAAAAAATTATGAAATCTATAATAACTATATTTCTTACAGTTCTATTATTTTGGTCATGCTCCGAAAAAACAAAGGACTACGTAACAGTTTCGGGTAAAATCTCAAACCCAAATAAATTAAATGAAATAGTAATTAGCAATAGAGCAGGGTACTCAAAAGAAATCAAAGTTAAAAAAGATGGATCCTTTAGCGACACTCTCAATATTGAAGAAGGGATTTATCGTTTTTACGACGGTATTGAAATGGGGAGTATCTTTCTCAAAAATAATAACAATACTTCTTTCACATTAGATACAAAGAATTTTGATGAGACATTGAAGTTTGAAGGAGACGATGCTGATAAAAGTAATTTTATTGTCAGCAGTAATCTAATTCAAGAAAAATTCCTTACAGAAGAAATATTTAATAGTAATCAAAAAGAATTTGTAGAGATTTTTGAAGCTTTAGAAAATGCCTACCAAGCTTTAAAAGATCAATACCCATTGATAGACACAGACTACTTTGAAATACAAGACCAGAGCTTTCAGTCAATGAAAAAAGCTTATACTAATTATTTTGAAGAAAAAATTGAAATGAGAAAGCTCTTTGCAAAAGGAACACTTTCTCCTACATTTTCAAATTATGAAAACTATAGCGGAGGTAAAACTTCCTTAAAAGATTTTAATGGTAAGTTTGTTTATATTGATGTTTGGGCTACATGGTGTGGTCCTTGCAAAGCAGAAATTCCATCGCTAAAAAAATTAGGGTTAAAATACAAGACCAAAAATATTGAGTTTATTAGCATCTCTGTTGATGATGCTAGGCGAAGTGGTACAATGGAAAAAGCACATGAGTCATGGAGAAACATGGTTAAGAACAAACAACTAACAGGAACCCAATTAATTACTGGTAATGGATGGAATACAGACTTTATTAAAAACTATAAAATCAATGCAATCCCTCGATTCATACTTATAGATCCTAAAGGCAATATTATTGATGCAGATGCCCCTCGTCCTTCTAGCAAAAGATTGAATGAATTACTTAATGATCTTGGTGTTTAGAGATATCTGCTAAGCTGAAGCTCATTGATTCCTTCGTGAGAAGCGTTGGAAACTGCCTTTCCATTTTTTATCAATAATATCTGTGGTGACTGATGAATCACTTCAAACTGGTCAGCTATCTGGTTAGAAATTTCCCTGTAATTTAATAAATCTAAATAATATGCTGGAAACTCATTGGAAGAATATGTAAAGTGTGCTATGAAATCTTTTAACATATATCGACTAATACTGCAGCGTGTAGAATGCTTAAAGATTAGTTGAGGGCGCGTAAAAGAATCAGCTATCAAACCATCTAAATCAGCCTTAGACTGAATGGCAGTTCCTGGCCATAAAGGTTTACTATCTGGCTTAAACATTGAATCAAAAATTCCCATAGTTATTAATCCTTTTTTAAAAGGTTGTTCAAAATTAACGTCATTTATTTGCTTCATCAAAATTATACATTAACTCCTAGCTTTCAAATACAAATTTTGCTTAATTTTGAATCTTGATGAAAAAGCCTGTAAACATATTAAATAAAAAAGCAAGATTCACATACGATCTTTTAGACTCATATGTGGCTGGAATTGTATTAACAGGAACGGAAATAAAATCCATTCGTGAGAGCAAAGCCTCTATTGCAGAGAGTTTCTGTGAATTTAATTTAAAAGGAGAGCTTTTTGTGATAAACATGACTATTCAACATTATGACTTTGGAAATCACTATAACCATTCCCCTAAAGCTGAACGTAAATTATTACTAAATAAGAAAGAGCTAAAAAAACTTGAAAAAGAAGTAAAAAACTCTGGACTTACAATCGTCCCCTTAAAGCTGTTTATAAACGATAAGGGGTTTGCCAAACTTAGAATTTCTCTAGCCAAAGGAAAGAAACTTTTTGACAAGCGGGAAACCATAAAAGACCGTGATAATAAACGGGACTTAGACAGGGTGAAAAAGAATTTTAAGTAGTTACTCAATAGTACAGGAGTTATGTAAATAAACTTTAGTTATATTAAAAAAGTACAGATTAATTCGTCTTAAATAAAATACTAATGCGTCTACTATTATTTTTCCTTATTACATCCATGTCAGTTTCTGCTCAGCTTAAAGGGACAATTACTGATATTGACAACAACCCTATCCCTTATGTAAATATATATATAGAAAACTCTTACGAAGGAACAACATCCAACGAAAATGGAGATTATGTTTTAGCACTTTCAAAAGCAGGTAACTACAAAATTGTATTTCAGTTTTTAGGCTACAAAACACAAACTAGCTCTATAGATATTAAGGTATTTCCTTATGTGCTAGACATTACTTTATTTGAAGAGAACATATCTTTAAATGAAGTGGTTATTAATTCAAATGAAAACCCTGCGAATAGAATTATACGATCTGCCATTAAAAACCGTAAATCTAAATTAAAAAATATTAATTCATTTTCAGCAGACTTTTACTCCAAAGGGCTTATTCGCATCGATAGTTTACCAGAAAAATTCATGGGACAAGAAATCAATGTTGATATTGGTTTAGATTCTACCCGCTCAGGAATTATCTATCTGTCTGAAACGATTTCTAAAATTAAATACCAGAAACCAGACAAGCTTACAGAAAAGGTAATTGCTTCAAAAGTAAGTGGAAACTCAAACGGATTTAGTTTTAATAGTGCTTTGGATGTTAATTACAATTTTTATAATAATACCATTCAAATTAATTCAGCTATTATATCCCCAATATCAGATTATGCTTTTAATTATTACCGCTATAAGCTTGAAGGTGTATTTTATGATGATAGCGGTAATTTAATTAACAAAATAAAAGTTATTCCACGACGTGAAAATGATCCTGTTTTTAAAGGAAGTATTTACATAGTAGAAGATCAATGGGCGATATTTGGATTAGAGTTAAAGGTAAATGGCAGTCAGATTCAATTACCAATTGCAGATTCAATCTCTATCAAACAAAACTTGACCTATGATGTAAATGAGGATCATTGGATTATTCGATCTCAAACAATTGGTTTTAAATTTAGATTTTTAGGGTTTAATGGAGATGGTAGTTTTGTAGCTAATTATTCTAATTACACATTAAATCCTGAATTTAAAAAAGATGCGTTTTCCAATGAAATTTTAGTATTTGAAGGGGGAGCAAATAAAAAAGATTCTACTTATTGGAACACACTAAGACCTGTCCCACTTACAAATGAAGAGTATAAAGATTATGTAAAAAAAGATAGTATTCAAAATCTTAAAGAATCCAAAACATACCTTGACTCATTAGATATTGAGTCTAATAAATTTAAACTTTCTGATTTGATAACTGGATACACTCACAACACATCTTTTGAAAGTAAAAATATACGTATTAGTAGCCCACTAAACGGAATAAGTAGAAACACAGTTCAAGGATATAATTCGAACTTAAAAATAAAATATACCAAAAGGTATGATGGATTCAAAAATTATCTTTCGCTTAGTGGTGCAATCAATTACAGCTTTGAAACGCAAAGAACTAGAGGAAATGTGAGTGCCACATACAAGTTTAATGATACTGATGACCTTACAGTGGGCCTTACAACAGGGATTAGTGTTAGTCAATTTAACTCACAAGAACCTATTTCAGAGTTAGTAAATTCAATAAGCACCCTGTATTTTGAGGAAAATTATATGAAACTATACGAAAGTCGCTTTGTTAAAACATACTACAGCCAAGAGTTGTTTAATGGATTTAGTTTTAACTCTTCGATTAGTTATGAAGACCGAAGAGCTTTATATAATTTAAATAAATATTCGGCTGATCAAAATGAAGGCTCTGACTTCACTAGTAACAACCCGTTAGACCCCTTAAATTATAACACTGCACCTTTTGAAAACCATACAATTGTTAAGTTTAAAATAAATGGAGACATTCGATTTGGACAAAAGTATCTCAGCTATCCAGGAAGAAAAATAAACATACCTAATCTTAAATATCCAAAATTTGGATTTAGTTTTGAAAAAGGGATAAGCGTTGATAAATCCAATTATAATTTTGATCATTTATCATTAAATTTAAATCAAAGAATAACTCTTGAAAACAAAGGAAACCTTCGCTATTTTGCAGCCGCTGGAACATTTTTTAATAACCAAAAACTAGCATTTATTGACTTCAAACATTTTAATGGAAATCAAACCCATGTAAATCTAAATTCAGATTATTTAAGATCTTTTAAGAACTTAGCTTATTATAATTTTAGCACCTCTCAGAACTATGTAGAGTACCATTTAGAACATAATTTTAACGGTTTCATTTTAGGGAAAATCCCTTTAATTAATAAACTTAATTATAATTTAATTTTGGGATTTCACGGGTTTTCGTCAAAAGACCAAAAGCCATATAAGGAATTAAGCTTTGGTATTGATAATATTGGCTGGGGTAAGTATCGCGTCCTAAGAATTGATTATGTTAGATCTTACCAATCTGAGTTTTTAAATAGTGCCTTTCTGTTTGGGTTGAGTTTTTAGCTCTTATTTTCTAAAAGCGGAACAAACTTAAAGTTTCCTAGTTCGTGTTTTTCAAACTCTTTGGCACCTTTACGAACGTAAAGTGTCATTATTTGATCCTCATCACCAACAGGGATTACCAACCTACCCCCTATTTTTAATTGGGACATCAATGGCTTTGGAACAAAAGGAGCCCCAGCAGTTACAATAATACGATCAAAAGGAGCTTCGTCTGGTAGACCTTTATAACCATCACCAAAAATTAACCGTTTACATACATAACCTATTTTTGGTAAAAATTTACTAGTCTTTTTAAATAACTCTAGTTGGCGTTCAATACTATAAACATGGGCGCCCAACAAACACAACACAGCAGCTTGATAGCCACTTCCTGTTCCAATTTCTAGAACCTTATTTCCAGGATTGACTTCAAGTAATTCCGATTGGAATGCCACTGTGTAGGGTTGTGAAATAGTCTGACTTGCAGCAATAGGAAATGCCTTGTCTTGATATGCATGGTCCAAAAAACTTGAATCCATAAACAGATGTCTTGGAATTGAGCCAATGGCCTTCAAAACGGCAGAATTTGTAATGCCTTTGGAAGCTAAAGTAGCTACCAATTTATTTCGCAAGCCTTTGTGTTTAAACGTATCTTTCAAATAATTAAGTATTATGGAACTAGTATCTTAAAATCACAAGTAAAGATAAGTTAATCGGTAAATTTTATCAAGTTAAAATGGTTAATAATGTTTGTAATTAAATAATTTAAGATTCAATATTTGATTAATCCTATAAAAATATCATAGCTTTACATAAAATTTATATTATGAAGCTAAAAGTAGGCGTTTTAGGTGCAGGTCACTTGGGTAAGATTCATCTCAAATTACTTAATCAATCTGAAAAATATGACCTAGTAGGCTTCTTTGACCCTGATGAAGCTCATGGTGAAAAAGTCCAAAATGAGTTTAGATACAAATACTTTAGTTCAATTGAGGAATTAATAGATTCCGTTGACGTTGTAGACATTGTAACTCCGACACTTTCACACTATACTTGCGCAATAAAAGCGATAACTAAAGGAAAACATGTCTTCATTGAAAAACCCATAACTAATTCTGTTGAAGAAGCGGAGCACATTCGCTTACTAGTTAACGAGAACAATTTAAGAGGTCAAGTGGGTCATGTTGAACGTTTTAACCCAGCCTTTATCGCCGTTAAAAATGAAATAAGCTCACCCATGTTCATAGAAACTCACCGTTTAGCTGAATTCAACCCACGTGGTACCGATGTCCCTGTTGTATTAGATTTAATGATCCATGACATAGACATAATCCTGAGCGTAGTTAATTCGCCAGTTAAAAATATAAGTGCAAGCGGAGTTTCTGTGATAAGTGAAACTCCTGATATTGCTAATGCTCGTATCGAGTTTGAAAATGGTTGTATCGCAAACCTAACTGCCAGTCGCATTTCTATGAAAAATATGCGCAAGAGCAGGTTCTTTCAAAAGGACGCTTACATAAGCATTGATTTTCTAGAAAAACAAGTCGAAGTTGTAAAAATGAAAAATGCACCAAAGGACCCTGGAGATTTTGACATGATATTAAAAAATGCTGAAGGAGTTAGTAAACAAATCTATTTTGAAAACCCTAAAATTTCTGCAAATAATGCTATTTTAGATGAATTAGAAAGCTTTTCGGACTCCATCATAAATCAGACAAAACCTACTGTAACACTTAGGGATGGTACTAATGCGTTAAGAGTAGCTTATCAAATTATAGATTGTTTTTAAATATACGCATATGAAAAATATTGCAGTCATTGGTGCTGGAGCTATGGGAAACGGAATCGCACATACATTTGCTCAATCAGGCTATAAAGTTCAACTTATTGATGTGAATAAAGAAGCGCTTAAAAAGGCACTTAAAACTATTTCAAATAATTTAGATCGCTTGATTTCTAAGGGTAGAATAGAAGAATCTCTAAAATCTAAAACACTTTCCAACATCTCAACTTTTACAAATATTTCTGATGGAGTTGAATATGCGAGTTTAGTTATTGAGGCGGCAACTGAAAATTTAGATTTAAAACTTAAAATTTTCCAAGATCTTGACAATTCGTGCCCAGAGGATACTATTTTAGCCACTAATACTTCTTCTATTTCTATTACACAAATTGCTTCAGTAACCTCTAGACCAAAACAAGTTATAGGGATGCACTTTATGAATCCAGTGCCAATTATGCCACTAGTTGAAATCATTTCTGGATACAACACTTCTAAAGAAGTTCTCAGTTTTATAAATAACTTAACTGAAGAAATTGGTAAAACTCCTGTAATTGTAAATGATTACCCTGGATTTGTGGCAAATCGCATCTTGATCCCAATGATAAACGAAGCAATCGAAACCTTACATTCTGGTGTTGCAGGAGTTTCCGAAATTGATACTATTATGAAACTGGGAATGGCCCACCCTATGGGTCCTTTGGAATTAGCGGATTTTATAGGACTAGATGTTTGTTTGTCCATATTAGAAGTAATGTTCAACGGATACAAAAAATCAAAATATGCTCCGAACCCTCTACTGGTAAACATGGTCCAAGCTGGAAAATATGGAATTAAGTCCGGTGAAGGTTTTTATAATTATGCGAACTCAGGAAAAGCGATTGTTGTAGCTTCGCAATTTTCATAATCACAATTTAAAAATAGGAATGGCAGAAATAGTACCATTTAAAGCGATACGTCCATGTAAAGAACAACTTCAGAACTTCAGTTCTAAGTCATACAAAAGCTATTCATTGAACGAAATACAATCCACACTAAAAAGAAATCCATTATCATTTCTGAGTATAATTCATTTGAAGAAAAATTTAAATGGATCACTAAAAAGATCAGAACGCTATCAACTTGTTAAAAATAAATTTAGAGACTTGATTGATGAAAAAATATTAATAAAAGACCCTTCACCTGCCTTTTACATATATGAAACAAGACAAGCAGATAACCATTTATTTTGTGGTGTTATTGCCGGGGCTAGTGTAGAAGACTACAACAATAACGTAATTAAAAAACACGAAGCTACAATTGCAAAAAGAGAAAATACATTTAAAAATTATTTAAAAGCTGTAAGGTTTAATGCAGCACCTGTATTATTAACTTTCGCTGATAACCAAACCATTAACAAAGGAATTCAAACTGCAAAAAATAACGCAAAAGAAATAAACGAATGGACAACAGAAAATGAAACACATAAAATTTGGCACATAGATAAAAATAACGATATTGAAATTCTTGCAAAAGCATTTGCTAGTATTCCAAAGTTATATATTGCAGACGGGCATCATCGTTCAGCTTCATCAGTACTTTTAGCTAAAGAAATAGGTGCAAACTCAACTTCTAAGCTAAACAAGGCACATACCCATTTCTTAAGTTATTTAATTCCAGAAAGTCAACTTAAGATATATGACTACAATAGACTTATTAAAAATTTAAATGGTTTAACAGTAGATCAATTATTATACAAAATTAATCTAGTATTTGAGATTGAAAAGAAAGAGACTAATCTCCATTTTAGTACTCGAAAAAACGAAATCTGTATGTACTTATCAGGGAATTTTTATTCATTATATTTACGTAAGACAATTGAAGATAAAACAACAGCTATCAACCAACTCGATACTCAAATATTACAAACATATCTGCTTGAACCGATTTTAGGGATTGAAAATGTAAGAACCGATAAACGTATAAGTTACATTTATGGTAAAGATAGCATGAAACAAATTAAAACAGCTGTAGATTGTGGAGAACAAGCAGTAGGATTTGGACTTTTTCCAATTCAAACAAATGAGCTAAAAGCTATAGCCGATTCTGGAGCTGTTATGCCTCCAAAAAGTACATATATCTATCCTAAGTTAAGAAGTGGAATCACTATATATGATTTTTAAAAATGGCTATACAAACTAACTTATCAAAGATCAAAACACAGCTCCCGAGCAATGTAACACTAGTCGCAGTTTCTAAAACTAAATCAGTTGAAGATATGATGCAGGCTTACCTGTCAGGGCAAAGAATTTTTGGAGAAAATAAAATTCAAGAAATGACTGAGAAACACCAAAAGATGCCAAAAGATATTCAATGGCATATGATTGGGAATATACAACGTAATAAAGTGAAATATATGGCTTCATATGTTGATTTAGTTCATGGAGTTGATAGCTTTAAACTACTTAACGAAATCAACAAACAAGCAGAAAAAAACAAACGCATTATTAAATGTTTAATACAAATTAAAATAGCACAAGAAGATACTAAATTTGGCATTTCATATGAGGAAGCTAAAATAATGCTAAGATCTGAAGAAGTCAAAAAATTAAATAATATTGAAATTGTGGGAGTAATGGGAATGGCTAGCTATACTCAAGATAAAATACAAATAAAAAAAGAATTTAAAACTCTTAAAATTAATTTTGATAACTTAAAAAAAATAGCTAAAAATCTTATGATTTTGTCTATGGGGATGAGTGGAGATTATAAATTAGCTATTGAAAATGGAAGTACAATGATCCGACTTGGGAGCAGCATATTTGGCACTAGAAATTACACAAATTAAAGCCAAAGTATCTATATAGTTGTAGACATAGAGACCACTGGAGGTAAATTTAATGAAGAAGGCATTACAGAAATTGCTATTTTCAAATTTGACGGCCATAAAATTGTTGATCAATTTATCAGCCTAGTCAATCCTGAACGAGATATTCAACCCTTTGTAGTTAACCTCACAGGAATTAACAGTAAAATGTTAAAGTCAGCTCCAAAATTTTACGAAATTGCCAAACGAATTGTAGAAATATCTGAAGGATGCATATTAGTGGCTCATAATGCTAAGTTTGATAACAGAATCCTAAAGACGGAGTTTAATAGACTTGGATTCAATTTTGAACGTGAAACATTATGCACCGTAGAGCTTAGTAAACAATTAATACCAAATCTTCCCTCATATAGCCTGGGTAAACTAGTTCGTTCACTAGGAATTCCAGTTAGTGACCGACACCGTGCATCTGGAGACGCAACAGCTACGGTTAAACTTTTTAAAATGCTTCTTGACAAGGATACTGAAAAAACTATTGTAAAAGCTGCAATACGTACAGAACCTAAACATCAAATGGAGCCTAAGCTTACAGATATAATTTCAGGTCTACCTGCTGTAACCGGAGTTTATTATATTCACAAATCTGACGGTGAGATAATATATATAGGTAAAAGTAAAAATATTAAAAGTAGAATTAATCAACATTTCACAGGACAAACTGCAAAGTCTAAGAAAATTCAAATGGAGGTAGCTACTGTTTCGTATGAGAAGACTGGAAGTGAATTAGTTGCACTTTTAAAAGAAAGTGAGGAAATAAAGCGAAATAAGCCTAAATTAAATCGGGCGCTTAGAAGAACAATTTTTACACACGGTTTGTTTAGTTTTTTAGACTCAAACGGATATATTAATTTAAAAATTGAAAGAATAAAAGGTAATCAAAAACCGATTACAACTTTTTCAAATATTAATACTGGTAAAAGTTTTATTAATAAAATGATTGAAAAGAAACAACTATGTCAAAAGCTGTGCGGATTATACAAAACAAAGAGTGCCTGTTTTGGGTATGATATTAAAACTTGTTTAGGGGCCTGTGTATCAATTGAATCAAATAAAACCTACAACAAAAGGGTTTTAAATCTTATTGAGTCCAACAACTTCAAAGACCAAAACATGATTCTTGTTGATTCTGGACGTGAGGTAGATGAGCGAAGTGCTGTACTTATTGAAAATGGAGTTTATAAAGGCTTTGCTTATTTTAATTTAAACTTTCAGATTAATACAATAAATGTGTTGAAGTCTATTATAACTCCGATGGAACACAATAAAGATGCTAAACACATTATTCAAAGTTATATGCGGCGAGGTAAACGGTTGAAAATAATCAAAATATAAGACTAATAAAATAGTTACAACAACTACTCGTAATATTACAAACACTACAAAATTCATATTTTAAAAAATATTTTCATTGATAAGTAATATTTATTTAACTTCACATTTAAGAATAATTTACTTAATATAAATAGATGATAAGATTTATCATTAAATTACTTTTTACTTACCTAGTTTTATTTCCATTTTTTGGGAGTGCTCAAGGAATTCGCTTTAACTCAAGTGAAAGTCCTATAGTAGAACGAACCTCTTATAACGTCTTTGCTCATGATCAGCAAAAATTTATAGGAGATTTTAGTATTGAATTTGATCTTTCTATTATTGATTCAAAAATATTTGGATATATTTTAAATATAAAAGACCAAAATAAACCAATTTCATACTCATTGGCATACATTAACAGTACGGAAGAATACGGAGAGCTAAAATTTAATCTAGACGGAGTTAAAGAACTAATGTCAGTTCCAATAAATAAACAACTTATAGGATCAAGGAAATGGATGAAGGTAGTTTTAAACTTTAAATCCGAAGAAATCACACTAAGTTTAAATGATTTGACATTTTCATCTTTCGAAAATAAATTTTCTAATATTATTATTCCACAAATATATTTCGGAAAACATGGAAGTGTGATAGATGTTCCATTGATGGCTATTAAAAATCTTACCATCAAAAATAAAAATAAAAAAACCGTATTTAATTTTAAAGAGAGTAATGGCAACAACGTCTATGGTACAGATGGCAATATTTTTGGAGAAGTCGATCATCCAAATTGGTTAATTACAGAGTCATATCATTGGAAATTAATAAGTAGTAGGACATTTGAAAAAGTAACATCTGTAACATATGATGAAAACAACAATCGGTTTATTTATCAAAACTTGGATTCACTGAGCTTTTATGACCACACAAACAATAAAAGTGACTTTTATAGTTTTAAAAATAATTTAAAGGTTCCCATGAGACTTGGTACAAGTTTCTTAGATCCAAATGAAAATAAATTATATGTATATGAATTGTCCGATGTATTAGAAGGAAATCCAACAATTTCTTCAATTGATTTAAATAACCCCGATTATTGGCTACAAAACAGCTATCAAAAACTATCACAACAAAGACATCATCATAATGGCTTTTTTGATTACAAAACAAAAAAATATTTAATATTTGGTGGCTACGGAAATCAATTGTACACAAATGATTTTAACACTTATGATGTTGTAAATGACAATTGGAGTATTGAAGAATTTAATGGGGATATCATTTCTCCAAGATTTTTTTCAGGTACTACTAAATTAGGTGATCAAAACTTATTAATATTTGGTGGGCAGGGAAATAGTACAGGAGAGCAAAGTATTGGAAAGACATATTATTATGATTGTTATAAGGTAAACCTAAAAACAAAGAAAATAGAGAAACTATGGGAAATTAATCGAGAAAACAAAAAACTAGTCTCCAGTAGAAATATTGTTCTCAGTAATGACTCAAAATCTTTTTACTCTCTTAGCTATCCAGAATACATTTCTTCTACATTTTTACAATTACACAAATATTCTATTAAAGACGGTGATTATAAAATACTTGGGGATTCAATTCCCATGATTTCTGAAAAAATTCGTACGAATGCAAATTTATACCTCAACAAATCAACAAATCAATTTTTTTGTACTACCCAAGAATTTAAAGAAGACGGATCAAACAAGGTGAATATTTATTCACTAAATGGACAGCCAATTTCTAGTGACGATATATACGCTAGTATTGGAAAAAGAGATTTGAAAATTCTTTTTATAATCCTTACACTAATAATAATGTTAGGGATCTTGTACTACCTGAAATTTTTAAATAAAGTAAGAAATCTAAGAAAAGAAACATTTAAATCTCAAGTTCAAAATATATTAAAACCTAAAAAGCATACAAAGATAGTTGAAGTAAAAGCCAACTCGACTTTTCTATTTGGAAGCTTCAAAGTTATTGATAACAACAAAAAAGATATTTCTTATTTATTTAGTCCTAAAATTAGACAACTATTTTTATTACTACTTTTTAACAGTAAAAAACAAGATATTAACGGTTTAAGATCTGAAACAATCCACTCTACACTATGGCCTGACAGCACGCCACAAAAAGCTAAAAATTTAAAAAATGTTATTATAAGTCAACTAAGAAATATTTTAAGAGCCGTAAATGGTTTAGAGCTTATCTATTCTAAAGGACGTTTTTATATGGAGTTTGGTGATGAATTTTATTGTGATTATTTTGATTTTTCGATAAAAATGGAATCTTTGTCAAATGAGTCATTTGACTTTAATTCTCTTAATGAACTGACTAATTTGATAAGTCCTGGAAAATTTTTATTATCAATCAATGATGAATGTTTTGATAAAACAAAGAAAAATTTTGAATATGAAATTTTGAAAATTATACCAAACCAACTTAAACAGTTATATAACAGTAAAGATTACACACCAATTATATCATTAACTGAGATTTTATTTAATATAGATACGTTAAATGAAACTGCCTTTTACTATAGGATACATACTCTAAACAAGATGGATTTGAGTCTTAAGGCAAAAAAACAGTTTAATGATTACATTATAAGGTACAATAAAGTAATGGGGGATAACTTTCCAAAAACTTATAAAGATGTCATTAAACAAATACCAGAAGAATTAATATAAGTTTCAATTATTAATAAAATCTAGAATTTATTATTTAATATTTATGCTTATAACTTCAGAAATGTTATCTGAAGAATTTCCTACATAAACTTCATATCTTCCTGCAAGTAAATTCCAGTTAGAAATTGATTCGTCATAAAAAGAAAAATCAGATGTATTTAAAGTAATAATTTCAGTTGTCTCTTTTCCTGAGGATAAATAGGTTTTTTTAAATCCTTTCAGCTCTTTTAGAGCTCTTATTATTTTTGAATCTGATTTACCAATATAAACCTGAACAACTTCAGAACCATCATTTATTCCGATGTTCTTTAGCTTGTAAGTAATACTTAAACTATCACCATCAGAATAAACTTTTTTATCAGACTTAATATCTGAGATTTTAAACGTGGTATAAGATAATCCATATCCGAATGAAAATAATGGTTTAATATTATTAGTGTCATGCCATCTATATCCAACTAAAATATCATCTTTATAATATTGTGTTTCTCCGTCACCAGGATAAGATAACTCACCAAAAAAATGAGCAGAGTTATCACTAAGTTTAACTGGAAAAGAAAATGGCAGTTTTCCGGATGGATTCGAATCACCACTAATAATATCTGCAATTGCATTACCAGCTTCACTACCTAAATACCATGTTTGCAAAACAGCTTTAACCTTTGAAAGCCATGGCATGCTAACAGCATTTCCACTTACTAATAAAACACCAATATTAGGATTTACTTTTTGCAACTCATCAATTAAGTAATCTTGATTATATGGAAGTTTTAGTTCCTTTCGATCTTCAGCTTCACAATCTTGACCTCTATTTTTATTAAGTCCTCCGATAAAAAGTACTATATCAGCCTGAGAAGCTTTTTCTAAAGCATCTTTAATAAGCGACTTAACGTCTTGGTCTGAACTATCTGAAGTGTATCCTTTTGAAAAAATTATAGAGGCGTTATTGAAACGTTTTTTTATACCTTCAAGAGGAGAAACTTCATAATTAGCTTTTAACTCAGAAGAGCCACCCCCAGTAGTCATAGACTTTATTGCATTTTCACCAATCAGCGCAATCGTTAATTTCTTTTCTGGATTTAAAGGGAAAAAATTAGATTTATTTTTTAAAAGAACAATCCCTTCTGTGGCCACTTGACGAGCGACATAGCTATGTTCAGTATTATTAATTCTTCCCAGTGGTCGGGCTGAATTTAATATTGTACGCATCATCAAACGGAGAATTCTTCGTACTTTATCATCTAAAATTCGCTCATCTATTTCTCCACTTTTTACCATTTCCAAAAAAGATGAACCAAGAAAGTTAGCATCAAATGCATGTCTAGTTGATCTCATGGTATCTATTGGAGAACCCATTTCTATATCTAGTCCATTTAACGCAGCTTCTCTAGTATCATGTGTCCCACCCCAGTCAGAAATTACTACCCCATCGAAACTCCAGTCTGTCTTAAGAATTCTATTTAAAAGGAAATCGTGATGACTACAATGCTGTCCCCTAAATTGATTATATGACCCCATTATAGACCAAGATTTTCCTAGTTTAATAGCTGCCTTAAAGGCAGGTAAATAGATCTCATACAAGGCCCGATCACTTACCTGAACATTAATATGATTCCTCCATAATTCTTGATTATTTAATGCAAAGTGTTTAACGCAAGCAGCAACTCCGTTCATTTGTACTCCTTTTATATATGGAACTACCATTCTAGAAGCTAAATAAGGATCTTCGCCCATATATTCAAAATTTCGTCCATTAAGTGGTGTGCGATAAATATTAACTCCTGGTCCTAACAAAATATCTTTTTTTCTGTAGCGCGCCTCTTCACCTATACTAATCCCATAATGATTTGACAGAGATGGATTAAAGGTTGCAGCAAGACAAGTTAACGCAGGGAAAGCAGTAATATAATCATTTGTCCAACCAGAATAATCCCAGTTAGACCAATTTATCTCTGCTCTAATACCATGTGGACCATCTGACATCCACAATTCAGGAATTCCTAATCGAGGGACTCCAGGGGAACTAAATTGAGACTGTGCGTGGCACATGGAAACCTTTTCTTCGAGTGTCAGTAAAGATAGAATACTATCTATTTTAGCATCTGAAATTTCTTGTGAGAAAGATAGATTACATATGAAAATATAAAAAATCAATAAGTTTAATTTATTAATCATGTGTAGCTTTTAAATTAATATCAAAAGTATCAATCTTGACTGACTGAGTATGGCTTTGAAGACTCCTCAACTCCAAAGTTCATATTAGGCTCAGAACTCATTTCTGTTGAAAAAATAGAACCATTCATTATATCATTGTAGGTAATATAATTTTTTGCATAAATCGACTTATTTTTTTTAATAGCGCTGATATATATGTTTTTATTGGAATTATTTGGTGCTTTTATTTCAAATGTGTTTCCATTTTGAAGGTGTAATTTTATATTTTTAAATAAAGGACTCCCAATAGCATATTGACCCGTCCCGGGAGTTACTGGATAAAAACCGATCGCTGAGAAGACATACCAAGCAGAAGTTTGTCCATTATCTTCATCGCCACAGAGGCCATCTGGAGCAGATGAATATAGTTTTTCCATAATTTCTCTGGCACGCATTTGCGTTTTCCATGGTTGTTCAAGCCAATTATATAAATAAATAGCATGCTGAATAGGTTGATTTCCATGTGCATATTGTCCCATATCACCCACAAGCATTTCAGTAATTTCATGAATTTGCTGACCATAATATGAATAGTCAAATGTTGGTGCAGCTGTAAAGACCTCATCCAAACGATTACGCATCTTTTCAATACCACCAAAAGATTTTGCCAATCCAATTGGATCATGGAATACGCACCAGGTCCAATGCCATGACGAACCTTCAGTGAAAGCATCTCCCCATTTGTCAGGAGTAAATGTCTTGGCCCAACTTCCGTCTTTGTTCTTTCCCCTCATAAATCCAATTTCTGGATCAAATAAATGAGTGTAGTTTAAGCTTCTATTTCTATATAAATCAATTTCTAATTTAGGCTTGTTTAAAGCAACTCCGAGTTCAGAAATACTCCAATCTGCAAAGGCATACTCTAAGGTTCGTGCAGCATTTTCATTTACCCCTACATCGTAAGGGATATATCCTATATCATTATAGTATTCTGCACCATACCGACCAACAGAATTTAATGGACCTACACTATTGCTGTTTTTTATAATTGCTTCGTAAAGCGTTTCAATATCATAGCCTCGAATCCCTCTCAAGTAAGCATCAGCGATATTAATGGCAGAATTGGAACCAACCATACAATCCCTGTGTCCAGGACTTGCCCATTCTGGCAACCAACCACTTTCATTATAAGTGTTAACTAAACCTTGCATTATCTGACTTGTATAATCTGGATACATAATTGTAAAAAAAGGAAATACGGCTCTGAAAGTATCCCAAAAGCCATTATCTGTAAACATATAACCTGGAAGAACCTCACCATTGTAGGGACTGTAATGAACGATTTCATTATCAACGTTAAGCTCATAAAACTTTCTTGGAAACAATAGGACTCTATATAGCGCCGTGTAAAATGTTTTGTATTGTTCAACAGTGCCCCCTTCAATTTCTATTCTACCCAATTCTGTATTCCACAGGGCTTCTGCTTTACTTTTCGTTTGATCAAAGGTATCTGTACCAATTTCTCTTCTTAAGTTTAATTCAGCTTGTTCAATACTGATAAAAGAGGATGCTACTTTTGCCGTAATCTTTTCTTTGTTTAAGGTTTTAAAACTTAAAGCAGCTCCTACGTGATAACCTTCTGCACTTAATTCCTGACTTAATCTACTGTTATCTACTTTAGATTTTTTATTAGTTACCCATGTTTGTATGTCTTCAAAATCTTTATCAAAATAAATCACAAAATAATTATGAAAATTTTCAGGGACCCCTCCAGAATTGTTACGACAATAACCAACTATTTTGCGCTCTTCAGGAAATAATTTCACCATTGAACCCTTAAAAAATCCATCAACTAGGACATGAGCATTGTCTGTTTTGGGAAATGTAAATTGAAACTGTGCTCCTCGTTCAGTTGGAACTATTTCTGTTGTCACATCATAGTCTGCTAGGTATACTTTATAATAATGTGGTTTACTAATTTCTGCTTTGTGTGAAAACCACGAGCCACGTTTAGCTTCGTTAATTTCGAGCTTTCCTGTTTCAGGAAACAAAGAAAAAGCGGCATAATCATTAATCCAAGGGCTTGGTTGATGTGTTTGCTTAAAACCTCTAATTTTATACGCGTCATAGGTGTACCCCCACCCGTTACCCATTTCGCCAGTTTGCGGAGTCCAGAAATTCATACCCCAAGGAGTTGCAATTGCAGGATATGTATTTCCATTAGACAATTCATGAGCAGAGTCAGAGCCAACTAAAGGATTTACATAATCTACAAGACTCACATTGTTAATTGAATCAACTTGAGAGTAAACTTCAATACTGTTATACACAAGAAAAAACAATAAAAAATTCAATATTTTCATCTACTTTATTTATTTACGAAAGTGTCACACAAACCAATTAAATTAATTAAAGCTAGGGGGCTCTGTGTTCTGTCCCCATGTTTTATTTGGAGTTGTTGAGGACTCAAAATCTATTACACAACCATTTTTAATAATATCCCATTCGACCCATGTAGACTCGTATTTCTTTCCGTTAATTTTTAAAGAATTAATATAAGGGTTTTCAGAAGAACCGCCATTAATTGTTAATCTTCCTTTAGGTAAATTTACTGTTACTTTTTCAAATTGAGGGGTGTTAACAGAAAACCCAGCAACTCCAGGTATCATTGGATAAATCCCCATGGAAGCAAATACATACCATGCTCCCATTGTTCCCAAGTCATCATTCCCAGGAAGTCCAGTTGGTTTACTTGTATACATTTCGTTAAAAACTCTATGAATAACTTCGGAAGTCTTGTAACAATCATCTGTCCAATTATATATCCATGGGGTTTGAAAGTCGGGTTCGTTTCCTGCAGCGAACCAAGGATCTTCATAAGAAGCATCTAATCGTTCAAAAAAGTTGTCAAGACGCTTAACAGCTACCTTAGAACCCCCAATTGTATCAATTAAGCCCTTAATATTGTATGGTACCATCCAAAAATAGTTTTTGTAAGTAGCTTCTCTCCAATCGTGTTTAATATCTTTCCACTTACCATTCGGATATCTTGAATTCAACCATTTATTTTCTGGGTTATAAATATTCTTCCAATTTTGAGATCTTTCTATGAAATAGGAGGCATCAGCTTTATTTCCTATAGCTTGAAACGCAAATTGGCCAATAGCAAAGTCAGACGTAGTATACTCCAGCATCATTGATGAAAAAGTATGACCATCTCTAATATATTCTTTTAAATAGGGACGGATTTCATGATCTTGAGAACGTAACTTAGGAATAGTAGCTCCTTGATTCATATATTCATAGGCTGTTTTTAAATCAAAATTAGTAGCTCCAAAAGCAAATGAATTTGAAATAAGAGTTGGTGTGGGATCTCCTTGCATAATACCTGTCTCAACATTTGCTAAAATCCAACGACCATAACCTCCACTTTGAGTTGCAAAATCAACTAAAGACTGCATCATATCACTGCTCTTTCTAGGGTATAACATGGCGAGCAATTGGGCTTGTGTCCGGTAAGTATCCCAAACACTAAAAGAACTATATTGATCTTCTAATTTAGTTTTATGAACTCTATAATCAGCTCCAATATATTCACCATTAATATCACTAACAATATTAGGATGAATTAAAGAATGATATAAATGGGTATAAAATTGAGTTTTACGATCATTATTGGGAGATTCAATTTTGATTTTAGCTAAACTAGAATCCCAAGCAGACTCGGCATTTTTTTTGTAAGCATTAATTCCTCCCTCTATTCTACTGGCTCTTAAGTTTGCTTTGGCATTATCAATTGAAACATATGAAATTGATATTCGATAGGTAACTTCGCTATTTTTAGTTGTGTCAAATGAAAAATAAGCACCAGAATTTTTTCCAGATGATTTATTAACCCCATCAAATAATGAATTATTCGCCCATGTTCCTTCAGAGATGGATGATCTATTAAATTCAACGGCAAAATAAATTTTATAGTTTGTTTGTGATCCACAAAAATCTCCACCTTCTGCGAAACCTTCACAACTAGAATCTGATGTAATATTTATCATTGCATTTCTAACATTAGTAGAACTGACTCCTGAACCAATTACAACGGTACCTATTTTAGTGTTCTTATCAAAATTAAAATTTGCGATTCCTGAACGCTCGCTAACAGTTAAGTCAGCAATTGTAAGATCTGACATTTCTAAAGATAAAAAACCTGCGTGTGCTTTATTAATCGATTTATATTTCTTAAAACCATCCATATTGTTAGGAGAAACATTTAGCGGACCAGCAAGTGGAAGAACTGGAAAGTTTCCCATGTGGGGACATCCTGCTCCACTCAACTGATTGATAACAAAACCCTTTTGAGGAGAAAAAAAGCTAGGGGTAAGCTGAACCATACCAAAAGGATAAGTAGCTCCAACAAAATTATAACCACATCCTAAACCACTCCCCTCAGAACCAATTTGTGTATCTACAACCTTAGACAAATGCTGAGCGAAAATTGAAAAACTAACAAAGACCAGTAAAATTGATACCAAAAAAACAGTTTTTAGTCTTTGAGAAAGTTTAATTATCATATTTGTGAATGTAAAATTGAAATATATTATGTAAATATAATTGCTACTGGTTAAGTCTGAGATTAATTAGCGATTAAATTTTAAAAAAAATAATTAATTTGTTTGCATATGAATTCAATAAATCTAGAATTTATACATTTAGCATAATATCCAACTTTAAGTAATTATAATTAAGGAAAGGAATAAAAAAATGTTATTTTTGGAATATGTCTCTAAAATATAATGAAAGAAAATGGAAAGAAAAGCTTCATGAAATTATCTATGAAGCAGACACTCCAGCTGGTAAATTATTTGACATCATATTACTTATAGTTATATTACTTAGCGTTGTTTTAGTAATGCTAGAGAGTATTGGAAGCATTGAATCAAAATATGCTAATATTCTGGATATATTAGAGTGGGTGATTACGATTTTATTTTCAGTAGAATATATTGCGAGAATTATTTCTGTTAAAAGTCCTAAATCTTATGTTTTTAGCTTTTATGGAATCATAGACTTCTTATCTATAATTCCTAAATATATTTCATTATTTATCTTAGGTACAAACTCATTACTGGCACTTAGAGCTCTAAGACTGTTGAGAGTATTTAGAATTTTAAAACTGACGAGGTTTATTGGGGAAAGTGCTAATTTTGGTAAAGCACTCAAACGAAGTAGAGCAAAGATTGCTGTATTTATTACATTTGTAATTGTACTATGTATTATTCTTGGTACAATAATGTACTTAGTTGAAAATGAGCATGACAGTGGTTTCACTAGCATCCCAAGAAGTGTCTATTGGGCAATTGTCACGCTTACTACTGTTGGGTATGGAGATATTGCTCCAATTACATCCCTAGGACAGTTCATAGCCTCAATGATTATGATTCTAGGTTATGGAATCATAGCCATACCAACAGGGATTGTCACTTCTGAAATGACTAAAAATGAAAAGGATTTAATTCCAAATAATACTCAAAACTGCACTAATTGTAGTGAGGATTACCACCAAGATAATGCCAAGTTCTGTCACAAATGCGGAAATAACATTGAACATGGATAATTACCTAATTTCAATTGTAGGTCCCACTGGAATAGGAAAAACTAATCTAAGTTTAAAACTTGCTTACTATTTTAATTCGGAAATCATATCTTCAGATTCAAGACAATTTTATAAAGAAATTCCAATAGGAACTGCCGCACCAACATTAGTAGAATTAAAATCAGCAAAACATCACTTCATCCACCATGTATCAATAAAAGATAACTATAATGTTGGAGCATTTCAGAAAGATGCTAATATTCAAATAGAAAAATCTCTATCGTCAAACCCAGTAGTCATTATGGTTGGTGGGTCTGGGTTATACGTTGATGCAGTAATTAACGGAATCGATGAATTTCCAAAAATTGATCCTGAGATTAGGCATTTACTCAACTCACAATTAGAAACGACAGGAATAGACAAATTACAAATTGAATTAAAAAAATTAGATCCCAAGATATACAATAGTATCGACCTAAAAAATCCACAAAGAGTAATTAGGGCACTTGAAATTTGCATAGGCACAAATAAACCTTATTCATCGTTCTTGAAAAAGAAAAAGTATAAAACAAACTTTAAAACAATTTCAATTGGATTAAAAGCAGAACGGCAATTAATATATGATAGAATTAACGATCGAGTTGATAAAATGATTGAAAATGGTTTATTAGATGAAGCCAGATCTGTATTTAAATATAGAGATCTAAATTCATTAAATACAGTTGGCTACAAAGAATTATTTAATTATTTTGATGGTAAATGGACTTTAGAATATGCAGTATCAGAAATTAAAAAGAACAGCAGAAGATATGCTAAACGACAAATCACTTGGTTTAATAAAGATAAAAAAACAAAGTGGTTTGAACATGATACAAGCTTTAAGGATATAACTAGCTATCTCGATGAAGAATTAAAAAAACCCATCGATTAGCTGGTTTTTTAAACTTAAGGATTTACTACTAAACGAAACCCTTCTCCATGAATATTAAGAATTTCAACTTTAGGATCTAACTTTAAATATTTTCTTAATTTTGCAATATACACATCCATACTTCTGGATGTAAAGTAGTTATCATCTCTCCAAATTTTTGTTAGTGCAATTTCCCTGGGCATCAAATCATTTTCATGGAGAATTAATAAACGAAGTAACTCATTTTCTTTAGGAGATAATTTAGCTGGCTTTTCAGATTTATGCGATAAAAACCTTAATTTTGAATTAAGACTAAATTCTCCAATATTAAATTCAAACTGTTTGCTATCAGCAAGACTATCAACAGTCTTACGTTGAATAATCGCTTTGATTTTCATAAGAAGTACTTCACTATCAAAAGGTTTATTTAAGTAATCATCCGCACCTACTTTATATCCTTTCAAGACATCTTCCTTAAGTGCTTTAGCTGTAAGAAAAATTATAGGAATTTCTGAATTTTTTTCACGAATTTCCTTAGCAAGTGTAAAACCATCTTTATAAGGCATCATAACATCTAGAATACATAAGTGAAAGTCTGACTTCTTAAACTTTTCAAAACCTTCCATTCCGTTCTTGGCATGAATTACATCGTATCCGTTGATTGATAAATATTCCTTAAGGACTGTTCCAAAATTTGGATCGTCTTCTACTAACAATATTTTTTTTAAGCTTTCTTCCATAGTATTATGTTATTAATGGTAATTTTATAATAAAAGTACTTCCTTTGCCCTTTTCACTTTCTACAGAGACTGTACCTTGATGATTCTCAACTATTCTTTTCACATTAGATAAACCTAAACCGTGTCCTTTAATATTATGAACATCTCCTGTATATTCTCTATAGAACTCTTCAAATATACGTTTTTGAACGGCTTTATTCATACCCTTGCCCTGATCTTTTATACTTAACAAAATATTATTTCCTGCATTTTCAGTGTAAATATCAATTTTTGGAGCATCTTCAGAATATTTCACAGCGTTATCCAAAACATTTACAATTACATTTGTAAAATATGTGTCATTGGCTAAAACTGAAGACTTAATCGCATTTAAATGTGTTTTGATATAACCGGCTCTATTTTCAACAATTAATTCCACATGTGTAATTGCGTCATAAATTAAATCATGAAGCTCATAACGATCTTTACTTATATTTAATTGCTTTTTTTGAAGCTGAGAAATACGTAGAACATTTTCAACCTGGGCATTCATACGTTTGTTTTCTTCTTTTATCATTTGAAGGTAACGAACAACTTTAACATTATCAGATAATATTTTTGGATTCTTTATAGCATCTAATGCTAAATTGATAGTAGCGATAGGTGTTTTAAACTCGTGTGTCATGTTATTAATAAAGTCTGATTTCATTTGGGAAATCTTACGTTGTTTAATAAGTTGATAAAGGGCACTAGTGTAAGCAATAATTATAATTATAGTGAATAGCATTGACAAAAGTGTAACTCCAATTATTGATGATAAAATAAATTTCTTCCTTTCAGGAAAATTAATAAGCAGCCTAAAATCACTCTCATCATTTTCATCTAAAAAAATAGGAGCTGTTAAAATAGAGGATAAGGATTGATCAAAGTTTTCTGATTGTATCCTAGTGCCTATATTATTATGGTAAATTGCAAATTCAAAATCAATATCTATACTATCTTCCAATAATTTTTTACTCAATAGTTTTTTAATATCTGAGACAGTTACCCTGTGATGGATTGGGGTGTTTTTAATTTCTGATTTATATTGGGTTTCGAATGTGGCTTTTTGTAATTTATCCATGTTTAGGACTTTTTCAAAAGATTGCTCATTAGAAGAAAACATATCCCCTGCAAAAACATTATTCTCATATATTTTAGTAGTTGATTTACCAATAAAATTACTTAAACCCAAGCTATCTACATTTAGATCTATCAACGAAGGAACTTTAAAATTTTCTTCAAGAATACCTGTGTTATAAACAATAATTTGATTGGTTAAATTATCTTGTTTATAAATGGTAATATTACGTATAGCTGTTGTATCGGGCTCGATTCCATCAGAAATTATTTTATTTAAAGCTTTAACATATTTTTTATACTCATTGTCAGCTATTTGACTGGTTGTATAATTCAAAGCTTTCTTGACATTAAAGGAAAACTGATCTTCTTTGGTTTCTAGAGAATTATTTATAAAATATGCTTGAACAAAAATAATTCCAATTAGAGAAAGGCTCATTAGAATTACCAGTAAAGTGAATAATTTTTTATTCATATTTCAAAATTAAGATTTTAAACTATTTTAAAATCTGTTTTAACCTTAGCTTAACAGTATTGCTAAAGAGATAGGTTCTAAGTTAATTATTTAAAAAAAAATTATGGAGAGTAAAAACTTGTTTTTTGGTGTCTGATATTATTTTATTGTTAATAACAAAATCAGAATTATTAACTTTATAAGCATCTGTTAATTGATTATTCATGATGGCATTAAAATCAGATTTAGAATGATTCCCTCTCAAAACAACGCGTTTAGCTCGCTCTTTTTTCGGCGCAACTACCGAAATGATATAATCAAAATCATTTTCAGAATTAATCTCAAATAAAATTGCTACTTCTTTTATTACATATCGTGATTTTTGATTTAATAACCAATTTTCAAAATGTATCTTGACTTCTGGGTGAACAATAGAGTTCAGCTTTGACAATAATATAGAATTATTAAATACTTTAGAAGATATGTAAGAACGATTTAAAACTCCATCTTTGTAGGCATTTTTACCGAACAAAATAACTAAACTTTTCCTAATTCTATTAGAATTCTCCATTAGTCCCCTGGCATGATAATCTGAAATGTAAGTTGGGACACCTAAATTTTTAAACATCTGCGCTACAGTACTTTTTCCACTTCCAATACCACCAGTAAGTCCAATAATTTTAGTCATATTTAGAAGTTATAATAAATTCTAATTTATTAGTTTTTAATTCAGCTGTTTTGATATTCAAAGGCTGCTTTACTAATGTAGGATATAAATAATTATTATCTTTTGAGAGTAAGTTAAAATCACATTCAACTTTAAAATTAGTCTCAGAAATTTCACTAAAAGATTCTAAAGATGAATAGAAAGCAACAGAGACCTCTTTAGGAAAAAAATTAATACTTAAACTATCAGGAACATTAATAACTGTAACAGGGATATTAACTAGACCCTCAGTAAATTTATCAACTTCACCTACTATTGAAACCGATTGATGCGAGAACCTGAATGGGCTTAAGTTAGAAGAAATATTTAAATCAACTGGAATTTCAATAGTTGAATTAATATCATTCAACATTATCTGCTTGGTTGATATATTACTAATGGAATCTAACTTAGATTTTGGACCAGTAATAATAATAGAATCGGGATAAGATTTAAATTTATCTATTAAATCAAAACCAACTGCAAATGATGATTCAACCAAAATATTAACTGGTACTTTTTTAACAAACTGACTATCAAATGGGAAAATTACGGTGTCGGGAGTGATTGACTTAACTAATATTTTAGAGTCAAAGTGATTATTAATTTTATCGATTTGGTCACTTTCTGTCCAGAAATACTTATTATTATTTTTTCTTAAAAGTGAGAAGTCCACTTCAATTATTGGTTTTCTTATGTAGTGTTTGAGAAGATCAAACCCACGACCATTTAGGGTTATATTAATAGATTTAGGTTTATCTGTAAATATAAGCTCATTTGGTTCTAACTGCGTCGGAGATAACTGATAGTTTATAGTTAATGTATATGAGTTAGAAAGCTTAACTAACAATGAAATTAAAAAAGATAAAAAAAGAAACAATACAAAAACATTAAAACGTTGATTCTGTCTTGATTTTAGTTTTATATTTTTAGTTTTATTATTCATTCTGATCGAAAAAATAAATTTGGAAATAACTGCTCTTCATTTTTATTTGAAATGGCTAATTTAAAGTATGATTTTACAAAACCTAAACCATAACCAAAAAACTGAATCATGATTGAAGGTATGACTAAAAAAGAAACAACTATATTTTTAGTTACCCAAAAAACACTAATCATTGCAGCTAGAAAATAAAAACCAAATAGTATCAAAAGCCAATAAAAATTTAAAGCAATTAATAAAATACTGACTACTAGACCCAAAGAAAATAAAAATGGAAACCAATATGTTAAACGCTTAGAACTCGGATGCCATTTATTAAGGATTGGACGAGCTTGACCAAACTTATTAACTTGGACATAGAACCTTTCTAAGGAAACTCTTCTTTTATGAAATACAAAAGCTTCAGGGATTAAATGTAGTCGATATCCCATTTTTTTAAGTCGAATTGATAAATCTGGATCTTCCCCGGGGTGAATATTTCCAAATCCTCCTGTAGATTGATAGGCTTCTTTAGAAATCCCCATATTAAAACTTCGGGGTTCATAATTTTCTTCAGTGATATTATTACCTCTAATTCCTCCAGTTGTCATATAAGAAGTCATTGAGAAGTTTATGGCTTTTTGAAGTTCTGTAAACGAGTCATTAGCTGCGTCAGGACCGCCAAATCCATCTACATAATTTGAATTTAGTTTAGAAAGAACCGCGTTTAAATAGTCTGTGGGTAGAATACAATCTGAGTCAAGTATAATAAAATATCGTCCTTTAGCACGTTCCATTCCATAATTCCTAGAATGTCCAGGCCCAGTATTTTTTTTTACGTAATAACTGATTTTAAGTTGATCAGTGAAATTATCTATAATTAACTTTGAATCTAATGTGGATCCATCTTCAATGATTACGATTTCAAAGGTCTTAGGAGTACTCAAACCACAAAAGCTTTCTAAAAGCTCTCTAATTTCCTCAGGGCGATTAAAAACTGGAATAATAAATGAAAAATCACTTGCAATCATATTAACAAAGTTAATCAAAGAGATTGAATTAATTTAATAAAAATATTGTGTAAAAAAAAAGCCTCGCTAATTTCTT
>JABAZD010000056.1 GCA_018608705.1 Flavobacteriaceae bacterium
TTGTTGACTTAATGCTTTAACTGTAGATAAATATGCAGGGTCATTTGCCAAATTAATAGTTTCGTTTGGATCTGTTTCGTGGTTGTATAGCATTTTAGATACGGCTTTCCCCTTTTGATGCCATTCAGTATAAAACAACTGATCAACAATAAGTGTCTCACCTTTCTGGTAACGAGCCAATGCCTTGTTTTTAAATAGTTTACCAGGAGATTCGAGAGCTGAAACTAAAGAACTTCCTTGTAAATGAGTAGGAGATTCTCCAGCTGTAAGTTCACAAAGTGTTGGATAAATATCTACCAACTCGGCAATAGAATTCGTATGAGCTGCTTTAGGTAGACTCGAATCACTTATAATTAATGGAACTTGAAGTGCCACTTCAAAATTACTGTGTTTCGCCCAAAGGCCATGGTCAGACAAGCTCCATCCGTGGTCGCCTACTAAGACAATTATTGTGTTTTCTCGTAAACCTAGTTCTGTTAAACCTTTTATTAAAACACCTATCTGTGCATCAACATAACTCACACTGGCATAATAGCCATGAATTAATTTTTTTGCTATCGGATCGGGAACGGGACCTTTCTTTGGTATGTCTATATATGCCCGTAATTCACCCCATTTATGATTTGCCCTTTGTGGTGCAGATTTTGGAAACGTAGCATTTTCTGGGAGTCTAATTGAGTTTGGGTCGTATAAATCCCAATACTTTTTAGGTGCATTAAAAGGAAGGTGAGGTTTCACAAACCCAACTGCTAAAAAAAATGGTTTCCCCTCTGCTTTAAACTGTTTCAAATCCTCTACAGATTTAAGCGCTGTTTGTCCATCAATGTAAGCCGCGTCTGGGACATCAATATTCTCATAAGCATAGCCCGCTTTATTGGAAGCTAGAAGGATTAAATTTTCTTCTGAAAGATAATTTCGCCAAGTTTTGCTTTTAGGATACCATTCATCATCCCAAGCATCAATATCATTTTTAATGTGAGTTATTTTGTTGTTACTAACTGTAGAATAACCACGATCTTTAAAGTATTGAGCCATATTAATAACGTCTGGCATGTCTTTTTTAATACGACTATGATAAGTTAAAAAACGATTTGGTGTAGGACGAACTCCCGTTAAAAGACTTGCTCTAGATGCCCCACAAACAGGTACGTTGCAGTAGGCACGATCAAAGGTCACTCCAGAGGCACCTAATGCATCAATATTGGGGCTTATGATTTGATTTTGTCCATATAAACTGAGTTCGGGACGTAAATCATCAACCATTATGAATAAAACATTTTTAGGCTGTAGTTGATTTTGTGCACTTACTCCTAACGAAAAGAGTAAGAAAAATATAAAAAATTGTTTCATTTATTCTTCGATTTTTGTCCGATTATTAACAATTAACTCCACTGATTTTAGATCTCTATTTGCGGATGACTTTCCGACCATAATTGAAAAAGCACCCGGCTCCACACAATAATCCATATTGATATCATAAAATGCCAACATACTTTCATCAATTTCAAATGATACTGTTTTAGAAGATCCCTTAGTCAGAAACACCCTTTTGTAGCCTTTTAATTCTTTCACAGGACGTGTGGCACTACTCACTTTATCTTTAATATAAAGCTGAACGATTTCTTCTCCGTCCCTATCTCCGCTATTCTTAAGCTCGAAACTCAGTGTAACTGATTTTCCTTTCTCTAACTCGTTGCTTGAAAGACGTGGTTTAGAATAGGTATAGTTCGTATAACTTAAACCAAAACCAAATGGATATAAAGGCCACTTTTTTTCTTGTGCATATTTATGAAAATAAGCGGAGGGCTTGTGGTTATAAATCATGCGTAATTGTCCAACACTACGGGCCACTGTAAGTGGTAATTTACCACTAGGATTCACATCTCCAAAAAGAACATCGGCAACCGCTTTTCCCCCAAATAAACCAGGTTCCCAGGACTCAATAATCGCTGGAACATTGTTTTGTAACCAAGGTTCTGAGATTGGTCGACCATTAACCAATACAATAATAACAGGTGTACCTGTTTTTTCAATCGCTTGAACTAATTCTAATTGTTTGCCCGGAAGATCCAAAGCTGCACGCGCCATGTTTTCTCCTGCTGTTTTATCTTTCCATCGGTAACGCATTGAGTTATCTCCAACAACTACTACGACATAATCCACATCTTGCGCTAAGAGTGCAGCTGCTTTAATTTTAGTATCTTTAATTTTCCGAATATTTTCGCCTGAATCAAAAAAACGAACCTCATAGCCTTTTTGTGTTCCTAAATCTTGAATGCCTTCAAATATTGTAATGACATTTTCATCAGGTTGTTCAGCATGCCAATCTCCTAATATCGTTTGGTTGTTTGCATTTGGACCCGTGACTAAAATTCGCTTTTGGGTAGATGATTTGGCTAATGGAAGTATCCCATTATTTTTTAAAAGAATAATTCCCTTTTGGGCGCTTTCTAAAGCTGTTTTTTTATGCGCATCTATAAATACATGATTTTTAATAGCCTCTAATTTGACGGTTCGATTTTCAAATAAGCCAAGCTTAAATTTGGCCATTAATATCTTAGCACAAGCATCGTTAATACGGTCTATAGAAAGTGTCCCTTCATTAACTAGTTCTACAACTGCTTCTGGGAATTTAACACCATGCATGTGCATATCCATTCCTGCACTTACAGACAGGTAAGAGGCTTCTTTTAAATCATTTGCAACATGGTGAAGTGTTTCAATACGTTCAATATCCATCCAATCACTCACAAAAAACCCTTTAAACCCCCACTGGTTTCTAAATAAATCGGTCATTAACCAAGAATTCATATGACACGGCACGCCGTTAAGTTCGTTATGGGCCGCCATTATTGAATAGACGCCAGCGTCAATCGCTTTTTTATATGGCTTAAGATGTACTTCTTTTAAAGTACGCAACGATACATCCATTGGCGAAGCGTTAAGACCGTTTACAGGCTCGCCACCAGCTATCATGTGCTTTGCACAAGCAATCACTTTTTCTGTCCCTGAGAAATCGCCTTGTTGGAATCCATTAATCATGGCAGCCCCCATGTTTCCAACCATGAATGGATCTTCACCAAACGTCTCACCCACACGACCCCATCTTGGATCACGAAGTACATCAATATTAGGTGTAAATGCCCAATGCGACCCGGTAGCCCTCATTTCTTTGGCAGATTGTTTTCCAACATCATATAAAAATGAATCTGACCAAGTAGAGGCTAAGGATATTGGTGAAGGATAGACCGTTGTTCCTGAAACTAAAGCATTTCCATGAATTGCATCTATTCCAATTAAAATTGGAATTTTAAGTCGAGACTGAAATGCTAGTTCTTGTAAAAGGTTAGCCTCTTCTGTGGTTAATACATGAAGAAAAGAGCCAATTTTGCCCTCTTTAGTCATTTGGGCAACATCATCACTAAATAAGCCTTTATAAAAGCCTTGGGCATCGTTCGAATATAAGTCCTCTTCTGAAAGGTTTTTTTCAGCTTGACGCATGTGATCTAAGCCTACAAATTGATTCATCTGATACACTTTCTCTTCCAGAGTCATTCGACTCATAAGGTCGTCTAGCCGAACTTGAACAGGTTGGTTGGCATCAAGGTACAGCGGATTATTGGATTGAGAAAACCCAACACTTGTCATAATAATAGCCGAAAAAAATAATACATTTAATAACTTCATTTTTAATTTTTTAATGCGTTTTTAATAATTTGATAAGCAGGTGTTGGCTTTAAATCAGCGTCATATATAGATTGGAAATAGCCCGTATTTCTTTTAAAGCGCTCTCCCATGTCCCATAAATTGAGTGCTACAACTCCAGTGGATGTTTTTGACTCTATAAGGCTCACTAATTTTGAGTATAACAAAGCCTGTATCTGGTGTTGTACTATAATGTTTGATTTATCTTTTATTTTATAGTCCAATTCTGTGATATGAAATTCTAAATCATTGGCATGGGCCCAGTCTATTAATTCTGAAAGTTGTTGTAGGGTATTCTCCGTATCTTTAATAAAACCTTTAGTAGAACTACTTAAATTAATATGGCCTTGCCAACCAATTGCGTCAACACGATGCCCCTGAGAGCGTATGTATAAAATAGTTTCTTTGACCTTATCCCACATTTTAGGCTGCATTCCTGCATTGTGATTGTATACAAGTTTAATATTTGTTGCATGCTTAGTAGCAATTTCAAATGACTTTAAAATATAATTTGGAAATCCATTAGAATCTAAGCCCATTTTAAGCCATGGATTTTCCCATAAAGTATTTCCCTTTTTTGGACCAAACCACTTTCCATTTGGCAGCACCGTTTCATTGACCACATCCATCCATTTAATATTTGCAATGGTATTGTACCTTTTTGTGGTCGCAGTCATGAAATCAACCAATACTGATTGAAGTTCTCCCGCTGTTCTAGAATCGTCTTTCGCCCACTTTGAGGCTTGGGGACTCGAAGGTCCATGCATTCTAACAATTAAGTTATTCACTTTAGAATAAGCAATAAAATCATCGATCTTTTTCCAATCCCAAACATTAGGCTCGGGATGAATTCTAGACTGCTTTGCAGCATTAGCTGGGGTTAAATAGTTAAAATCTTTAAGAAATAAGGCCCCTTTTTTAGAGTACATTTCGTGGTGATTTAAAGTCGCTCCAATAATTAATTTAGAAGTATTTAGCGGAACTTTTTCTGTTTTAATGGTTTCTATTCGTTGGCTCTTAAAATACCTTGCTGCTAACTTTTGAAATCGCTTTTTAAAGACTAAATAGTTTTCATCATCAATTCTATTGTAGGTTTCATTCGGATCTAATGTATAATCGTATAACTCTTCAGCATAAATATCTTTTTGAAAAATAGGGTCCGTACTTTTTTTATTGCTAACCCATACCGTATAACGATACTGATCAGTTCGAAAACTATAGCCCGTTCTATTCCCACTTTGCCATTGACTAACTGCATACGATTTTGGCGAAACAGAAGCACCTTCAACCAAAGAGTTTAGACTTGTTCCGTCTAGGTTTGAAGGCTTATTTAAATTAGCCGCCTCACAAAGTGTAGGGAAAATATCTACAAACTCCGTTGGAGAAGTGACCTTAACACCCTTTTTTACTTTTGGATTGTATATGATTAAAGGAGAACGGGTTGCTTGTTCAAAATTTGAATGCTTATTCCATAAACTATGATCTCCTAAATGCCAGCCATGGTCGCCCCATATCACAACAATCGTATTTTTATCAAGTCCTGTTGCCTTGAGTGTTTTTAGAATTTTCCCGATTTGAGTATCAATAAAACTCGTACATGCATAATAGCCGTGAATCAAGTCCTTTTGATGGGATTCTTCTAAATCTAAAAGGTTTTCATTCGTAATCACGTAGTCAATTCCAGGGGCCTTGTAAGAACGCATCTCACCTGAACTGTGGTAGGCTAGATTAGGCCCATTAACAGATTTCTTTGGAAACGCAGCTAATTTAATATCCTTTTTATCATAAAGGTCCCAATATTTTTGAGGAGCTGTAAAAGGAAGATGAGGTCGCTTAAACCCGACTGCTAAGAAAAAAGGAGCCGATTGATTTTGGCTTAAATCTTGTAACATTAAATTCGCACGCGAAGCGATGGCACCATCTGTATAAGCTTCATCGGGCACATTGGCACTTCCAAAAGGAGGTTTATATTTGTCTCTCACATATTTGTGAAGATTTTTAATTCCTTTAGAACTCGCCTCAGCCCTTAGCGCTCTTATCTTATTTTTGATGTCTTTATTTTGATAATACCCCATTGCTGGCGAACCGTATTCAGAAGAGAATTCAAGTTGGTTTTCTTTTACAAAGGGAACAGACCAAGAAGGTTCATCTCTTTTTTTGTCAACACAACGGGGATCGTATATTTTTCCAACTCCTAGTGTTTGGTATCCATTGTTTTTAAAGTGTTCTGGAATCGTGAGAATATCTGGGTTGATATCTCGCATTTTAGTTTTGAGGTCTCTTACCTTGGTATAGTCTGGTCTTTTACCTGTCATCAGACTGGCTCTAGAAGGTCCACAAACTGCCTGCTGGGTATGGTTGTTTAAAAAAATAGTTGCCTCCTTAGATAAGGCATCCATTGCTGGGGTTAGCGCAAAGGCATCCCCAAAACTACCAATGGTAGGCTTTAAGTCATCAATTGCTATAAACAAGATGTTAGGCTTTTGAGTTTCTGACTGTGCGACTAATCCACAAGAAAAAATAAGAGCTAAAAAACAAAAAATTAAAGTTTTTGTGTTCATTTAAAATACTAATTTGTTTCTACCATTTATTAGTTAATGAATAACTTTTTTAAATACTTTGCTCTAGTCAGTGTTTCTGTTTTTAAAACATAAACTCCTACAGCATAATAATTTACATCAATAAAATACTGCTCATACCAGACTGGAACTTAATTTCTCTCGATAGGAGGGCTTAAAGTATAGGGCCTAATATGAGCCAACAGTTCTAAGGACATAAAAAATTAAAATACAAAATTAAAATATGTCGTTACATAATGACAAAAATATTTATTTATAGAAACCTACAGTATCATTTTTGAGTTATTGTACACTACAAATGATGCAAAGCGTTAAATATTTTAAAATTTAATCGAATACATACGATTATTATAAAAAAAAACAAAATCTACTATTAGCTTTTCTGGTTCTGTCGCATCTAAATTATCAAAAAAA
>JABAZD010000006.1 GCA_018608705.1 Flavobacteriaceae bacterium
ATTGATTTACAAGTGCATCTAAGCTTTGATCACTTGTAACTTCAGCATCCTGATCTTGACCATCTCCAGCTTCTAATCGTGCATTCAGCTTATCCGCTACTGCTTGATGTCCCGCTGCCTCAGCCTTTAACTCTTCCGCTCTTCCTGGATTAGTTTCTTCGATAGCATCTGCTAATGCGTATAGCTCTGCTGCAAGTTCAGCTTGAGCAATCGCAACTGCTTCAATTTGATTTAAATGATCTTGCTGCTCAAGAGCTTTAATTTCATCTTCTGTAAGGTTTTCTACTTCAGCATCAGTGAGGCCTAATCTCTCAATAACGATTTCATTCAATTCTGGCGTCGTAATAGCCAACTCTGAAGAATTCAAAGCACTTTCGGCAAGTCCTAAATTAATGAAAGCATCATTTACATTGCCTTGTAACTCATCAAGATTACCAACTTCTTGGGTTTCGCCATCTTGCTCTTGACCGTCTTGCTCTTGACCTTGCCCTTCTACATCTGCGCCATCTTGCTCTTGATCTTGACCATCTTGGCCTTGACCTTCTATATCTGCGCCATCTTGTTCTTGATCTTGACCATCTTGGCCTTGACCTTCTTGCTCAGGTAGCAAAGATAAAGCATAGTCTAACTCAGCACCTATTGGTTCAACAGCAGCTTGGAAATTGTCAACTCTTTGTAATGCACGTTCGATTGATGGGTCGTTCGCTGGATCATCGTCATTAAGACGAATGTACTCAACAACTATTTTCCAACTCGCATCCTCCAAATTGGTCAAAGAACCATCATTCGCGTAATGTGGCACATCATCGTCACCATACGCCAAGATACCTGTTACATTTCCTTCAGCATCTCTTTCAAACTCATAGCCCAAATCTTCAAGTATAGCGACCGACTCATCAATAAGCGTGTCATATACTTCATTTATATCTATAGCATTTGGGTTAATACCATCCAAGCGATCTTGTAATGCTGAAACTGCAATATTACCAGCCGCTACGCTTTCCTGAAGTTCTCCTATAGAAGAACCACGTTGATCTAAAATTTCAGTAACAATCTCACCACGATTCATTTCAGAGTATGGAACATACGCAGGTAAGCCCAATGAATCTAAATATCTTTCGTTTGCATCTACAAAACCATTAATTGCTGCTTCTGCTTCTGCGCCAGTTGTTTCTGGTCTGTTGTCTAATGCTTCTCTAATATCCTGAGCACTATTCAACATAAGAAGCTCTTCACTCGTCAATGTACTTGGGTCTACCCCCTCAAATCTTTCAATAATTATATCTGCTTCATCACCCACTTGTACAAGTGCTGTCACATGCCCATCTGTTTCAAATGTGTGCTCAACACCTTCTCCCGTTTCCTGCAAGTGCGCAATTCTTTCTGCTTCCATGACATCCCACTCTTCTTGAGTGAAACTATAATTAACTGTGTCTTCTGGAAGAGGCCTAACCGTTGCAGAATCTGCTCCAATATCATGCCTGATATCGAAAGTGCCTTCACGATTTGTGTAATAATCTACATAATAATCTGCGCTCTCAAGTGCGGATTGTGATGTTTCAATCATTTCCTGATTATGTGTTGACGCATGGATAGGTGCAGCATCTGCGCTTGTTCTTTCAAAGTTATCAACGATTGATTGTGGATCTGTTGAGAAACCTTGCTCTTCTAAAACTGCATTATGTGTATCTTCAAAATTATTAATAGCTGTTTGCGCTGAATCAGAAGTAACCAAACGTGGAACCCCTATTAATTCCCACAATGAATAAGCAGCTTCATATTCCTGACGTTCAGCAAGCGTTGCATCCCCAAAATCTGGCGGAACACCATATTCTATAAGCACTTCTCTAGCCTGCTCTTTTATTGCGTTCAGTGCGCCAACAGGATCAATATCAACCATATCTTGAGCGTCCGCAAAAGCCGCAGCATCAATTAGTTGCTCAGCAGCTTCCCTCTGATCTCTTGCCTCAGGTGCATTTGAAGTGAATCGAGAATCAAGTAATGCCTCCGCTGCATTAACATGCATCCCCAATAGAACGTTTGGATCTGTTATACCATTTTCCTCAGCAAATGCTTCAATTTCAAGAACACGAACTGTTGCTGCGTTAGCAACTTCAATTCTGCCTTCGTCTGGGAAAAATCCATTTGCAGTAAGGTAATCTTCTCTAGAAGGAAGATCAGGAAGCCCTATGAAATAATTAAGTGCCTCACCTGTGTTTAAATAATTATCTACAACATTTTGATCTAACTCTGGGCTTCCAAACTGTGCCTGATTTTCTTCTGGTGTATTACTTTGGTAATCACGTGCGTCTTGTAACATTGCTTCCCAATTCACACTATGTGCGTCAGCCGCTGTTTCAATTCTTTCAAGCATTTGTGTTACTTCATCAATTGAAATGTCTTCACCGCTTAAGTTTGCTTGATGTACCGCTACAACTGATTCACGTAATTCAGCTAACTCTGGCGATGGAGAATCTGTCGGCTCTCCTGTAATATTTCCATCTTCATCAAGCGTATAACCATTTTCTATTAAGAAATTTTCTACTTGCCCTTGATTATTAAGGTCAGCTAGCATTTGATTACCGTTTGAATACATAATAGCATCTGCATTATCAGTTATAAATTCTGATTGATTTACAAGTGCATCTAAGCTTTGATCACGCATATCAGCTTCAAAAGCATCAATATCCAGATTTGCTATTTCATCAACATATCGCACACGCTCTATCTCTGATAATAATTCTTCACCAGAGGCAATATGCGCCTCAGCTATAGCTTCACCACCATCAGGGAGAATAGAAGCACCGTTTGCTTCAAGTATAGCCAAGGAATCCTGAACATTACGCTCCAAACCATTTAATTGTGCCCCTGCAGTCGTATTAGGACCAACTGGGCCAATACCAAATTCAAAGCCTGCATTACCATATGCATCCGCTTGGTTATTCAGCGTAACAAGAGATGCAATAGCCAGATCTGGATCATTCAATTCAGTAATTTCTGCAGCATTTTCATCAACAATACCATTAAGTTCTTCTAACAATGCAGCCGCTTCTGGATCTGTTTCAGCTTGAACTGCAAGCGTATTCATAAATTCATTATACGCCGCACCGTTTGCTGTATCTTCAACAACAGTAATTTGCGCAGAAATTTCTGCAGGTGTTCCAGATGAATCAATACCAACAGCTTCTAACGAGTTTATTTGCCCCTCTGTGAATCCATTTGGATTTTCTGGCGTAACCAAAGCTGGATCGCCAGCAATTCCTGCATTTACATCCGCATCAATACCACTTGCCGTATCATTTTCAGTCGATGCATCAAAAACAGTATTTCCGTCAGAATCACTTACTGATAAAAGATCACCATCCGTATTAAAAGTAGCGACACTTCCTTCTGAATTAGTAACCTCTCTTGTCCCTTCATCATGATTATATACCGTTGAAGAGTTTGATACATTGCTAGTTGAAGATAAAGGAACCCCTGTATCAGTTTCATAAACAGTCGTACCAAATTCATTTGTTACAGTCGTTGTACCAGCTTCAGGATCTTCCACTTGAGAAAAATCATCGCTTGATGTATTTATAGGATCAACAGAACTTTCTGCATTAATATCAGCATAATTTCCTACACCACTTAAATTTTCTGAAACGGCAGTTTCTGCATCAGGGAAATCTTGAGCATTACCTTCTGGGTCAGTTACGGTAACACCACCTTGATCATTAGGCTCAACTGTAGATACACCCGCCTCTGTTTCAATAGATTGAACATTACCTTCAGCATCTGCGTTCACAGTTGCTGTACCTGCGTCTGTTGTTATTTGCTGTGACGTACCTTCTGATCCTTGAGTTGTTGAAACTTGCGTTCCATCACTTAATGTCTCATCAGTAGTAACCTCACCCGTTTCTGGGTCAATCGTTGTCTCTGGTGTACCTAAATCAAACTCACCTACTCCTAAGTCATTAGGGTTTGTATTTAATGCCTCTAATGTTTCATCAATATCACCACTCATTAAGCCATCTGCTGTGCTTAAAACGTTATCTCGAATATCAACGATACTTTCAACTTGTTGTGCAAGTTCTGGATTGAACTCTTCCAAAACGTTACGACCGATGTCTTTTACAATCTGGTATGGGTTTGCAAGGTCAAGTATTGTATCAAGAGGGTTTTCGCGAAAATCTTGCACAGTCTCTAAAGCAAAATCCACAACACCCATAACAATATTAACTGGTATGCTTATGATATTACCTAAAAGATCTGATGTTAAGATATTGTTATCAACAAAGTCGACAACTGAATTAAATCCTTTAACGCTAAGATCAACTAGATTAGAAATGAATTCTCCATTTCTAATAGGATCTACAATATTTTCAGCAGCCCACTGCCCAAGTGGTGAGTTAATGAAATTATTATATAGCGCTGCTGTTTCTTGTTGGAAATTTTCCCAAGCTTCTTGTCCGTATTCTTTTAAAACATCAACTAATTTACCATCTACAATATAATGATTAAACGCTTCTATACTGCTAGCAACACCTAATTGAATGTCTCTGACAAGTTCCTGATATACCTCTTTAATCTCATGCCACGCCTGCTCACCCCAAGACTTTGTGGTTACGGTTTGAACACCATTCACGTCGGTATTAATTGTGGTTCCATCTGTTGTATGCATAGTTGTGGAACCATCATCATGAATTTGAACTGATGTGCCCCCGTCTGCAATAGCAACGTTAGTCAAACTTCCATCAGGACCAAAGTCATATGTGTTTCCATTGTCTGCTGTAACTCTGTGACCACCATCTGGGTTGACCTCGGTTGTTGTGCTGTTTGGATCAAAGTCGTATTGATTGCCATTTGGATCGGTAAAGGATGATGGAGGGCCTGCTTGCTGTTGCGGTTGCGGCTGTGTGTTAGTATTTCCGCTACTGCTACTGTTACTGCTGCTCATTCCCTGAAGACCAGAAGTGTCAGTATTACTATCGTCTTCTGGGGTGCTCGTATCATCATCTAACCCTGGGTGTCCCATAACATACTCCTCTATTCTATTTTTTTCTATATTTCTTTAAATTTCTCTTATTATGATCAATTGCTATAAATAAATAGTTAATATCTTAATCTTTTTATTAATAGGAACGCTTTGCCACAATCACACCTTATTTCATCCTTAAATTATACATAAGCACCGCAAACTATACAAAACAACCGCGATAACCTATTGTTTTTAAATGAAAAATAATAGTTAACTTTTTCAAAACTACGAATGAGTATTCGGGTGATTTAGCCGCTATGAGTCTAGCAAACTGCGCTTTTTAGAATATTCTTGTATTTATCAAGATTAAGGATAATATTTGAGCAATTAACTTAAAAACTGTTTCAGGGGGCCAGAAACAAAGTGGCTGTAGCATTAAATACATATTTAAAAAAGTCTGACGAGATCAATAATATTGAGGCTTTATTACAGCATTTTACGAAAGCAATTGAATCCTTTGGTTATGAACAGCACGTTTTTATCTTCTTCCCGCCTAAAAAAAGCGCAGAAGAAACATTGCCCTACTGTCCCAGCTTTAATATCCCTGAAAAAATTATCGACATATATATAAGCCATGAACTTTATCAAGTGGGCCCTATCTTCCTAGAAGTAAAAACAACGGGCCGTCCCGTTCTATGGTCAGATTTCTTACACAGCGAAAAAGATTATGAAAGAAACCCTAAGCTAAAAGAGTTTATTAAACTTTTAGGCGAACATGGATATTTTAACGGAATAACAATTCCTGTTTTTGGTGTTAGAAATTGTTTTGGGCATTTCTCATTCACCAGTGCTACAAAAAAAATGAGTCTAGAAGATCCTGATCTAATCATTTTAAATCACGTCTGTATAAATTTAGTGCGCCAATATAATCGTATTAAACAGCTAGAGAAAACGATTCATCCCCCCTTAACCCCGCGTGAAAAAGAAGTTCTTAGCTGGGTATTAAAGGGTAAAAGTAACTCCGTAATCGCTGAAATCATGGAAATTTCTGAGCATACTGTAAACACTTACATTAAACGTAGTTGTAAAAAATTAAGTGCCTCCAGCAAGTGGAGTGCGGGTATTTCTGCGGTTTTGACGGGTTTGCTACAGTATTAGTACATACCTAATTTCACGCTGTCACTAAGTTAGGCGACATGTAAAACCTTTTCCTGTCCCCTATAATAGATAATAGAGTATTGAGATACACTTATAGGAATTCCATTATGTCCCACCCCCTATAAAGGAGTCCAGATTTAGCCGTTGTAGTGCTAGATATAA
>JABAZD010000055.1 GCA_018608705.1 Flavobacteriaceae bacterium
CTCTTCTGAACATTCAATATGTGTTGGTATTGCAGACAAGGAATCTACTTTAGCAAAATATGTGATAGACAAAGAATTTGAAAATGAAATATCACTACTCAAAATTGATCCCATAATTGTTGAAGCTAATTTATCAATTATAGCTGTTGTTGGAGATCAAATGAAAAATCACCAAGGAATAAGCGGCAAAATGTTTAGCACTTTAGGAAGAAACAATATTAATATACGTGCAATAGCTCAAGGTGCTTCTGAACGTAATATATCTGCTGTGATAGCTGAATCCGATATTAAAAAAGCATTAAATTGTTTACATGAACGTTTTTTTGAATCAGAAATTAAACAAATTAATCTATTTATTTCTGGTGTAGGGAATGTCGGAAAGTCTCTCATAAATCAAATTAAAAAACAAAAAAAACATATAGAATCAACCTTAAACCTGAAGTTAAATGTAATCGGCTTATCAAATTCTAAAAAAATGAATTTTTATAAAACCGGAATTGATTTAAACAACTGGAAGACTTTTTTAAATGAAGGATACAAATCAAATCCTGTTGACTTTTTTGAAGCTATAAAATCTTTAAACCTAAGAAATTCTGTTTTTGTGGATATTACTGCTAGCGAATTGGTAGCATCCACTTATGCTGACTATCTAAAACAAAGCATCTCGGTAATAGCTTGTAACAAAATAGCCTGTTCAAGTGAAATTGAATACTACTTAGAGTTAAAACAGCTTTCACATAAATACAATGTTCCCTTTTTATTCGAAACAAATGTAGGAGCTGGACTTCCAGTCATTGACTCTTTAAAACACCTTATAAATTCAGGAGATCAAATTAATACCATTCATGCAGTTCTTTCAGGAAGTTTAAATTATATTTTTAATAATTTCAACAGAAATACTTCATTCTACGATATCGTTAGACAAGCTCAAAAAGAAGGCTATACAGAACCTGATCCAAGAATTGATTTAAGCGGCGTTGATGTTGCTAGAAAATTACTTATTTTAGCCCGTGAAAGTGGCGAAATGATGAATATAAATGAAATAGAAAATGATTCGTTTTTGACAAAAGAATGTATGAATGCTGTTTCAGTGGAAGCCTTTTATGAAAAATTAAAGTCTGAAGAAGCTCATTATCAAAAGCTTTTCTCATCTGCAGAATCCAATAAATGTCAATTAAAGTATGTAGCCGAATATAAAAAAGGAGTCGCCAAAGTTGGCTTGAAAGAAATTCCTGAAGGGCACCCCTTTTACAATCTTGAAGGTAAAGATAATATTGTAATGTTCTATACGAATCGATATAATGATCAGCCAATGATAATAAAAGGTGCAGGAGCAGGATCTGAAGTGACTGCTTCAGGTTTATTTGCTGATATCATTCGAATCTCAAAAAAATAACTAAATGAATGAAATAAAACTTTTTTCACCAGCTACAGTTGCCAATGTATCTTGTGGCTTCGATGTGTTGGGGTTTTGTTTAGAGGCTATTGGAGACGAAATGGTCATTCGAAAAACAGCAAACAAAGGAGTTAAAATTACAAAAATTGAAGGATATGACTTACCTTTCGAAGTTAAAAAAAATGTAGCTGGCGTTTCTGCATTGGCTTTATACGAAGCTGCAAATCCTGATTTCGGATTTGAGATTGAAATTTATAAAAAAATCAAACCTGGAAGTGGCGTTGGCAGTAGCTCTGCGAGTGCAGCTGGAAGTGTGTATGGAATGAATGTTTTATTGGGCTCCCCATATACGCCTCTTGAACTCACTTCTTTTGCAATTAAAGGAGAAGCTTTGGCAAGTAAAAGCGAACACGCAGATAACATTGCACCTGCTCTATATGGAGGCTTTACATTAGTGAAAAGCTTAGAGCCCTTAGAAATATTACAAATTCCAACTCCCGATGATTTATTTGCTGTTGTTATACATCCACAAATTGAAATAAAAACTGCTGATGCTAGAAAAATCCTTCCAAAAGAGATTCCTTTAAAAAATGCTATCACACAATGGTCCAATGTTGGCAGTCTTATTCACGGCTTGCATACGAATGACTATGAGCTAATCAGTCGTTCGTTAGAAGATGTGGTCGTAGAACCTTTTAGAAGCCAATTAATCCCTGGGTTTGAAAGCATCAAAAAGGCCGCATTGGAATATGGCGCATTAGGTACTGGGATTTCTGGCTCTGGCCCCTCAGTATTTAGTTTATGTAAAAGTCAAACAACTGCAATTAAAGTTGAAAAAGCGATTAGAAAAGCTTATTCAAAATATACTATACCGTTTGAAATCTATGTTTCAAAAATCAATATGGACGGGATAAAAAAACTAAACTAGAATTAAAAATGAACTATTACAGTTTAAATCATACAGCACCCAATACTACATTTGAAAATGCCGTAATTAAAGGTCTTGCACCAGATAGAGGTTTATATTTTCCGGAAACCATAACAGCATTAGACCCCTGTTTTTTTGAAACAATAGAAACCTTATCAAATAAAGAAATTGCTTATGAAGCCATTAAACAATTCATAAGTCCAGAAATTCCAGAAGCTATTTTAAAAGAAATTGTTTCTGAAACCTTGAGTTTTGAATTTCCAATTATCAAACTGACAGACTCGATTTCTACACTTGAATTATTTCACGGACCAACAATGGCTTTTAAAGACGTTGGAGCTCGATTTATGGCACGTTGCTTAGGGTACTTTAATAAAAATAATTCCAGCGAAGTAACAGTGTTGGTCGCAACTTCTGGTGACACTGGCGGAGCTGTTGCAAATGGATTTTTTGGAGTAAAAGGCGTAAGAGTCGTTATTTTATATCCAAGTGGAAAAGTAAGTAACGTTCAAGAAAAACAACTAACAACTTTAGGGCAAAATATTACTGCGTTAGAAGTTGAGGGAACTTTTGATGATTGTCAAGACATGGTGAAAAAAGCCTTTTTAGACTATGAACTAACCTCAAAAATGCAACTAACATCTGCAAACTCAATCAATGTAGCTCGTTGGCTTCCACAATTATTTTATTTCATGTTTGCCTATAAACAGTTGAAAAATAAGTATAAAGATATTGTGTTTTCAGTACCCAGTGGAAATTTTGGAAATGTATGTGCTGGAATGATTGCACAAAAGCTAGGGTTACCTATTAAACATTTTATTGCTTCAAATAATGATAACAATGTAGTCACTCGGTATCTAAAATCTGCAGATTACAAACCGAAGCCTTCAGTTCAAACAGTCAGTAACGCAATGGATGTTGGAAACCCAAGTAATTTTATTCGCATTCAAGCAATTTATAATAATGATTTTGAGTCATTAAAGTCAAACCTATCTTCTTATAGTTTTTCAGATAAAGAAACGAAAGAAGCGTTAAATGAAATCTATAAAACTACAGGGTACATTGCAGATCCTCATGGTGCTGTAGGTTATTTGGGTAGTAAATCATATTTAAAGACCAACCCTGATGTTCATTGTGTTTTCTTCGAAACAGCACACCCAACTAAATTTTTAGATGTTGTGAAAGAGGTTGTTACTGTTGATATTCCATTACCAAAACAAATTAAAGCAGTTATTGATAAAGTCAAAGTAGCTACTCAAATTAATAACTACTTAGAATTTAAGGCTTTTTTAACTGAAATATAAGCACTTTCAATTCCTGTTTTTGTTTAGATTTGTATTGAAAAATATATTCCACTATGAAAACTATAGCTCTCCATTCAGTGCACGAAGCACTTAACGCTAAAATGGTTCCCTTTGCAGGCTACATAATGCCTGTACAATATGAAGGGGTCAATATTGAGCACAAAACTGTTCGTGAAGGGGTAGGCGTATTTGATGTGTCTCACATGGGTGAATTTATTATTGAAGGCCCTAAGGCTTTAGAACTTATCCAGAGTATCTCTTCAAATGATGCTTCTAAACTTACGATAGGGAAAGCACAATACAGTTGTTTACCAAATGATACTGGTGGTATTGTAGACGACTTGATTATTTATAAAATCAAAGAAGAGTCTTATTTACTTGTTGTAAATGCTAGTAACATTGAAAAAGATTGGGATTGGATTGTTTATAAAAATTCAATTGGAGCAGAATTGATAAATAGAAGTGATGATTACTCACTCTTAGCGATTCAAGGTCCAAAGGCAGTGGCAGCAATGCAGTCCTTATCAAGTGAGGATCTATCAGAAATTGACTTCTATAATTTTAAAATTTCTGATTTTGCTGGAGTTAAAGATGTAATTATATCGGCAACTGGCTACACAGGAAGTGGAGGATTTGAAATTTATTGCAAAAACTGTGAAGTAAAGCAGATATGGGAGAGTGTATTTGAAGCTGGAAACTCACATGGAATCAAGCCTATCGGATTAGCTGCCAGAGATACCCTAAGACTAGAAATGGGATACTGTCTTTACGGAAATGATATAAATGATGAAACATCTCCAATAGAAGCAGGACTGGGATGGGTGACTAAGTTCTCAAAATCATTTACAAATTCTGACTCTCTAGAAATACAAAAACAAAAGGGAACCGAACGATGCTTGATTGGATTTGAGTTATTAGAACGCGGTATCCCTCGAAAAGACTATCGAATTGAAGATTCCGTAGGAAACGAAATAGGAATCGTTACTTCTGGGACTATGGCGCCGTCACTTGGAAAAGGTATTGGCTTAGGCTATGTGTTGAGTGATTTTAAAACAGTGGGGTCTGATATTCGTATTGTGATTCGTAAACATAATGTACCTGCAAAAGTAGTAAAACTTCCATTTTACAAAAAATAATTTGTTTAAATTATGGCAATACTAAAAAAACACCGGATTCTAATATTGGGGGTTAGTGGTTTTTTAGGTAGGGCTATTTATAGAGAACTCCACCCCTACTTTCAAACATTTGGAACGTATAGAACTTCGTGTATTTCGCACGAAAAGAACACGCATTTTTATCAGTATGATTTTGAAGAAGATGATATCTTTGAAATTTTAAACCAAGTTAAACCGACCATTATAATTTCATCACTTAGAGGTGACTTCTCAGCTCAACTTACAGCCCATAAACATCTGTACGAATACACAACACATAAAAAAAAGTGTAAAGTAATTTTTATGTCCTCTGCTAATGTATTTGATGCCTACAGCAAATTTCCAAGCTATGAAAATGACACCACATTTAGCAACAGCAAATACGGACATTTAAAGATACGACTAGAACAACTATTTCTAAAACTACCAACCAAAAAGGTCGCAATTATTAGATTACCAATGGTATTTGGAGCTCTTTCACCTCGCATAAACGAAATTAAATTACTATTTAAACTAGATGAGCCAATAGAGCTATTCCCAAACCTTATAATGAATGTTACTACAGCAAAAAAAGTATCCCAACAATTACATTACATAATAAACAGAAATAAAAATGGGATTTATCACCTGGGAAGCTCTGACTTGGTGTGTCATGATGATTTCATTAAAGAGCTCGTCAAAAAAATGAATTTTAATAACACTCGTTATAAACTAGTTTACACAACTAACGACTCTCGCTATCTAGCAGTCTTACCTAGAGAAAATAAACTTCCAAAACATCTTCAAATAAAGAGTGAAGAAGTCCTTGACGATATCGTTTGACTAATTAAGTCCTATAATATTTGTTTTTCAGTATAGCATTTTTATTTTTGTTAAACTTAATACACATAAACCTATGGGAAGAGCTTTTGAATTTCGTAAAGCAAGAAAAATGAAGCGCTGGTCAGCAATGAGCAAAGCATTTACACGTATAGGAAAAGACATCGTTATGGCTGTAAAAGAAGGCGGACCTGACCCAGATAGTAACTCAAGATTAAGAGCCGTTATTCAAAATGGCAAGGCTGTTAATATGCCAAAAGACAATATTGAACGAGCTATTAAACGCGCTAGTGATAAAAGCCAAGGAGATTATAAAGAAGTCCTATTTGAAGGATATGCTCCGCATGGAGTAGCCATATTAGTAGAGACAGCTACCGATAATAATACGAGAACAG
>JABAZD010000042.1 GCA_018608705.1 Flavobacteriaceae bacterium
TTTATTTGATACAAAGGTATATCCAAATCCTACTTCAGATACTTGGATAATAAGTACTCCAAACAACATAATAACCTCAATTGAGGTATTTAATCTATTAGGAAAAAGAGTTGTTTCTCAAGTAAATAATAGTAATAATATTATTGTGTCAACTCAAGGATTAACCAATGGGATTTATATTGCTAGAATTACCACAGAACAAGGAACTAAAAGTTTAAAATTAATTAAAAATTAATTTTTACTTTTACCATAAGGTATATTAAAACGCTCAAAGTTATGAACTTTGAGCGTTTTTTAATTTTAAAAATTTAGAAGAATTATTTATAAATTTCTAATAACTTTTGCTGTTGTTTAATAGCGTCTTTGAATTCTGTTTTGAGGTTTTCAATTAAATGGCCTACACTTGGCGAATCATGAATAGAAGAAACACCCTGACCTGCAGACCAAATAGTTGCCCAAGCCTTAGCTTCGTCTTCTTGGGCGGTTAACTCTTCGCCAAAGTCAACTTTTACTTTTCTACTTAACATCTCTTCTGTAATGCCCATGGCGTTAAGACTAGGCCCTAAAAAATTTGCAGGAACTCCAGATACAGCTGCAGTGTACACAATATCACTAGCGCCTGCATTAATAATCATATTGCAATACTCCTCTGGCGCCTTACTTTCTTTTGTATTAATAAAACGAGTGCCCATATAGGCTAAATCTGCCCCCATTTGCATGGCGGAAGCAATATCTCTTCCTGTACTAATACAGCCTGAGAGTAGTATTGTTTTCTTAAAAAAAGATTTAATTTCGGCAACTAAAGGTATAGGGTTTATTGTTCCTGCGTGCCCACCAGCTCCCGCAGAAACTAAGATTAGCCCGTCTACACCAGCTTCTTGTGCTTTTTCTGCATGTCTTTTTTTAATGATATCATGAAATACAAGACCACCATAACTATGCACAGTATTAACCAACTCTGAAACCGCCCCCAGTGAGGTAATAATTAGGGCTATTTTATGCTTCACACATATCGCTAAATCAGCCTCTAATCTCGGATTTGATTTATGTACTATTAAATTCACTCCAAATGGTGCGGGCTTTTTGCCAGTTTCTTTTTCATAAGTTGCTAATGCAGATTTTATCTCTAAAACCCATGCTTCAAAACCCTCAGTTGTTCGCTGGTTTAATGCTGGGAAAGTACCAACAATGCCGTTTTTACAACATTCAATAACTAATTGAGGACCGGATATTAAAAACATTGGTGCTGCTATAGCTGGTAATGATAGTTCGTTTATAAATGATGCTTTACTCATGCTTTAGGGTTTTTTTAATACTAATTTTATTTTGTTAAAGTTATAGAAAAAAAAGCGTTTATTAAAAGTTTAACAATAGGGTTAACAGTCAAATTTGATGTTGATTTTCATTAGAAAACTTATAAGCCTACAATGCTCTAGCTATCATTAAGTTAGATAATATTTAGATGTAAAATCTTAATATTGATTCTTGTGCAAGTCCTAAAAATGAAGAGTATTTGTTATATTTAACCAAAACTTTATAAATATTATTTACAAATCAAAAAGGACGCACAAATATGAAAAGATTAGAAGGGCAAATAGTAATTATTACCGGAGGAGCTAGAGGAATTGGTGAGGGAATTTGTGAAGTATTTTGTAGGGAAGGAGCTACAGTTGCCTTGTGGGATGTGTTAGATGGAAAAGAGGTTGTGACTAAAATTTCCGAAAAAGGAGGGGCTATTTTTTACCAAAAAGTAGATGTTACCAATCAAGAATCTGTTGATGCCGCTGTGGCAGAAATTATTGAAAAATATCAAAAAATTGATGTCTTAATTAACAATGCTGGAGTCATTAGAGATCGTTCATTTTTAAAAATGACTCGTGAAGAATGGGATGTTGTGATGTCTGTGAACGTAGATTCGTTATTTATTACTGCTAAAGCTGTTGTTCCGCATATGAAAGCTGCAAACTATGGCCGAATTATTTCTGCGTCTTCAATTAATGCTTACCAAGGTGCTTTTGGACAGGCTAATTATTGTGCTAGTAAAGCTGCAATTGTTGGGTTTACGCATTCTTTATGTAAAGAGGTAGGAAAGTATAATATTACGGTAAATGCAGTTGCGCCAGGATTTATTAAATCAGAGATGTCAGATTCTATGCCAGAGGAAGTTATAAAGGCTGGAATAGCTATGATTCCTGTAAAACGCATCGGTACCCCAGAGGATATGGGGTATGCTTATTTATTTTTAGCTTCTAAAGAGGCTGGCTTTATAAGTGGTCATACTTTACACGCCAATGGAGGCTCTATGCCCTCATAAAAACCTTTTATCTAGTTAAAAAATACGAATAAACATCAACAAAAACAATGGAAGAACAACATATTAGACAAGAAGCATATGCTACAGAAATTTCTCAACTGTCTGACTTAAAAAATTATGCAGGAAAAGAATTAGGAGTATCTGAATGGACTACTATCTCGCAAAACCAAATCGATACTTTTGCAAGAACAACCGATGACAATCAATGGATTCATATCAATCCAGAAATGGCAAAAAAACATTCTCCTTACAAAAAACCAATTGCTCATGGATTTTTAATCCTTTCTTTAGCCTCTAAATTCTGCTATGAAACAGTAAAATTTAAGAATGTTGGTATGGGTATAAATTATGGGTTAGATAAAGTAAGGTTTATGAACGCAACTACAGTTGGCTCTCTAATAAGAGCTCGTGTTTCATTAATTTCTACAGAAGATGTTCCTGGAGGATTACGCTATAAAATGAAGCTTATTTTTGAATTAAAAGGACAAGAAAAACCAGCCTGTGTTGCAGAATTTATTGCTCTGGCATACGCAGATAACTCAAAGAAAAATAACAAAACTGCTGCTTCAAATAAAGATCAAAAATTAGACGAATTAAAAAATAATGCTGTCTTATTTAAAAAAGATGAAGATATTGCTATTGTAACCTTAAATCGTCCTGACAAATATAATGCTGTAAATGACGATTTAGTTGATGGACTTAACAAAGCGATTGCAAAGGTGCAAAAAGATGATAGCATTCGGGCAATGGTACTCACAGGGGCAGGAAAGGGATTTTGTTCAGGGGCTGATATGAATACTTTTGGAAATATTACTCCTGATGAGGGAAGAACATATCTCACAAATACCTACGGGCCATTAATGAGAAATTTAACTACCCTCAAAAAACCCATCATTGCAGCCATCAATGGAACTGCTGCAGGAGTTGGAGCGTCTATTGCCCTAGCTTGTGACTTTCGAGTGATGTCTGAAAATAGTGGCTTGTTATATGCTTTTATCAACATAGGCTTAGGGCCAGATGGTGGTGCAAGTTGGTTGTTAGCAAGACAAGTTGGTTATAGTCGTGCCCTTCAAATTGCGGTTGAGGGTAAAAAGGTAAAAGGAGATGAATGCCACAAACTTGGATTAACAAATAAATTGGTTGAACATGATGCGATTGTAACAACAGCTATTGAATGGGCTCATCAAATTGCAAAATTACCAACCCTTGCCGTAGGTATTACAAAAGAAGACATGTTTCATGCTATGGACCACGATTTGTATAGCACTATTGCATATGAGGCAGAAAGACAAACAGCCGCTTTTGCCAGTCATGACTTAGTTGAAGGAGTGTCTGCTTTTTTACAGAAGAGAAAACCTAAATTTATTGGAAAATAAGAATATGGAATCTGTTAAAACAATGAAACGATCTAATTATTCTTATTTTCAATCCATTACTACTAGATGGGCTGACAATGATAGCTATGGTCATGTAAATAATGTAGTTTACTACTCCTATTTTGATACTATTGCTAATCAATATTTAATAGAATTTTCTGATTTTAAACCTCTTAGTGCCCCAATTATTGGCCTTGTTGCTCACTCTAATTGCACCTATATAAAAGCTATTGCTTATCCAGATAAAATTGAAGCTGGCTTATCTGTAAAAAAATTAGGAAATAGTTCGGTAACTTATAGTATAGGAATTTTTAAAAAAGGTGAAAATACTCCTTGTGCATATGGAGAGTTTGTTCACGTTTTTGCAGACAGAATAAGTAAGAAATCAATATCAATCCCCAAGAAAATAAAAGAAGCTTTAGAGAAGTTGCTTTAATTTAAGCGATTGTTTTATTACGATAAAGGTCTAATCTTTTTTTCATTATAGGTTTAAATAGGAACGGAAAATAGGATAACATTAACATGGCCGGATATCCATAAGGTAAGGTAGGACTGTCATTTTTTGATTCCAATACTTGATAAGGCTTTGCCCCACTGTGATGATGATCTGAGTGTCTTGTCAATTCAAACAACAATACTCTTCCAATAATATGATCTGAATTCCACGAATGTTCACGTTTTACTCGTTCATACCTTCCATTAGCTTTCTTTTTTCTACGAAGTCCGTAATGGGAAAAATAATTTTGCGCTTCTAAAACTGAAATTCCATACACTGCTGTGATAAAATAGATAGCTGTTACGTTTAAGCCAAAAAAGAAATTAATTCCAACAAAAAGTGACACCGATAAAAGTGTAAAAAATATCATTGGGTTGAATAATGAAGACTTTCCCATAGATCTCAACCTTTCTGTTTCTAATCGCCATGTTTTAAAATAACCTCCTATTTGAGATTTCAATGCAAACCAATAAAAAATATCGCCTTCTTTAGCTGAGGTAAGATCATTTGGGGTTGCTACATCTCTGTGATGGCCAGAATTATGATAGGTCATAAAGTGGTTTTGTATGGCCGTTAATAATAATATATGGGCTAGAAATTGTTTAAATTTATGATCTTTTTTGTGACCTAACTCATGTCCAATATTAATTCCATTGACCCCTAAAATTGTTCCCATAAACAAAATACAAGCTATTAAATCAGAGGTTAATATTGAAGGGTTAGAAACCGTAATCAAAAATTGGTATACCACAAATAAATGAAGCGGTACTGAGAGATAAAGAACAACGTCATAAAAAATATTTTCTGTTGCTAATTCTTTCTCAACAGAAGTCAAGTTATACGTATTGTGGGGTAAAAAGTTTTCTAAAACAGGAACTATAACATATAAACTAAAAATGCCTGTGTAAGCGATTATGCCGGTGGTGTTAAATGTTAGTAATCCTAGTAAAGGAACAATAAAGGCTGAAAAATATTTAAATTTTGCCATACTATTTAAAATAAATTAATTTTCAAAAATCTAATATACTGATAATCAAATATAAATATGGAAGAGTTGCTATTTTTTTCTAAATTGAGAACCTATTAGTTTAAGATTAACTTTTTTTGGTTGCTCCAATTTCATCATTAATTTGTTTAACCAAAATCTCATCTGTTTTTATGCCCCTGAGAATTCGCCCTTTGTAATAATGATGTAAATAAAGTTTATCTTGTATTTGTTGTAGTATCTTTTGAGGAATTTTTAAATTCCCTGTATACGTTCTATCAATTTGATAACCAAGGGCATTTACCTGATTACTATTGTATTTTGTATTGGTATAAAGAAAATCCAGGATTGCATTGGCTCTCAAATCTATCATCCCTTCTATTTGTTTACAAAAATCATGATATATATATTTTTTCTGAAGAGCTGTAACTACTGATTCATTATCAATTAATTCAATTAGCCCTGAGTTTTGAAGCCCTCGATACTCTTCCTGATTGTCAACGAATATAGTATTAATTGATATTGCTGCTCCAATATGATACCCAATAGAATCTCTAGAATATTTAGAAAGTTGATTTTGGTTGTCTACTATCCATTGACCAGATTTAATCGCAATTTTTTGTGCCTCAAGATTAAATAAATAATCTTCATGATCAACCTTACAATTAGTTAAAATTCTACTTAAAGATTGATTTT
>JABAZD010000026.1 GCA_018608705.1 Flavobacteriaceae bacterium
TAGTTTCCTTTCCTTGTTTCAAATTATCAACCCAGTTTCTCTTAAACTCAACCTCTCCAGATTCATAATAGCCGATCTCTTCGCCTTGTTTTAAATCATCAACCCAATTTATCTTAAACTCAACCTTTCCAGATTCGTAATAGCCGATCTGTTCGCCTTGTTTCTTATCATCAGCCCAATTAGTCTTAAGCGTAACCCCGCCAGATTCGTAATAGCTAAACTCTTCGTCTTTTCTCTTATCATCGACCCAATTTATCTTATACTTAACCTCTCCAGATTCGTAATAGCCAATCTCTTCGCCCTGTTGTAAACCTCCTTCAAAATAAGACTGTGATTTGGTTTTATTTGATTCATAGTATGAGATTTCCGCTCCATCTTTTTTGTGATTAAAAAAATTACTTACTGAGCTTTTATTTCCGTTTTTATGATAGTAAACAATTGGACCATTAATACTGACCGAATCCTTTCCGGATAGAGTTAAACCTATATAGGAAGTATAAAAAGAATTTTGTTTTTCTCCTGTAATATAAAAATCTACAACTCTACCTGATGGAAGATTCTTGTTTTTGAAATTTAATATTCTATAAAAGTCTGCTGAATCTATTTCAGTTACTGGTTTCCAATCCTTATCATATAATATTTTAACTTTCTCTCCAACAGGGTAGTCACCGGAAGCAAAATCAATAACAGGTATTTCCACTTGAGAAAAGGAGAAAAAGGAAATTAATAAGAAAAAGCATATGAGGTTTTTCATGGGCCATTGTTTGCTAGGTTTAAGATAAAAAATATGCCTAGGGGTTAGCTACATTAAAAACAGCTATCGCACAACTATTTTTGAGCAACAAACTTAAACTGTTCTACACTCAAAGATATTAAATATAATTTCAAACATAAATCCAAACCATAGATTAATAACTGCAATAAAAATTATGTGTAATTTTATATTTATAAAAGTAAGAGCTGGAGCTAAGAACATTATATCTACTTTATGGCCTGTTGATGACGAAATTACCCAGCGATTCATGAGCGAATTTTACTCAAACCTAATTAACAAAAAATCATTAACTTGTCTCTTAGAAATACAAAATTAAAAATTAAAAGTACTTACCCTGATCCGTTATACTGGGCGCCTTTTGTTTTAACACAAAACAACATTAAATGAAACGAATAACACTTGCTCTTAGTCTATTTTCCGCTTTTAGTCAAGCTCAGAACTGTGTAGATAGGGTTGAAGAAATTTTTGAAGATTTAATAGTAGGAATTGGTAATAATAGCATCTATCGCCCATCTCTTGAAATATCAAATGAGGAAGGTTCAGTAGCTTATTTTAGCGACTATACAGTGACTATTGAGATCAAGCTAATAAACCTATTTTGTGGTCATGAAAACTTTGATGATAAGGTTGCATACATTTTGGGCCACGAACTAGCACACCACTACCTTAGTCACTCTTGGATGGCCAATACTGGCCTTGGTTACTCAAGTTCGATTGGCAGTTTTATTGAAGAAAACAGTACTATGTACTCTAAGGACCAAAGAAAGTTATCTGAAAGTCAGGCTGATCTTTTTGCGGGCTTTTACGGTAAGATTTCTGGGTATAATACACTTGTAAATGCCAAGCAAGCCATAAAAGATGTGTACGAGGCTTATCAACTTCCAAAAGAAATTATAGGATATCCGTCCTATGATGAAAGATTAGAAATAATTGACTCAAAAATTGATAACGCAAATGATCTTGCTATGATATTTGAACTTGGTAATGTTTTACTTTTTGGAGGAGAGCATGAGCTTTCCAAATATTGTTATGAGTTTATTTTAAGGGATAGATTTAATTCTAGAGAAATATATAATAACCTAGGCTTGGCGTATCTCTTATATGGAATTTCTATTTCTGAACCCCCTTTAAGTGGGCTTTTATTTCCCGTCAGTATAGATCAATCGACTAGGGCTGAAGTAAATCTAACAAGATCTGCTAACTTTACAGACAACCCAATTCAAATGTTTAAATCTGCATTAATACAATTCAAGAAAGCTAAAATCTTGGATTCAAAATACCAACCAGTGATACAAAACGAGTTAGTTGCTATGTTTTTACTTTTAAAGGGATATAAGTCCAGGTCGGATTTTATTAAAACTCAGAAAAATCTAAATAGTCAATCATCTGCAGATTTTAATGTTATTAATATGATTATGGACGGAAGATCAGAAAGGAAAATTAAAAAGATTGCAAAGAAGGGAAGTAAAATCAGTGCATTAAATTTAAAAGAAGCTCAAGCCTCCACAACAGACTATGATAGTTTACTTAAAAAACTTGAATTGTCTCCAATGGATTTAATAATGAATAGCAGCAAGAGGATCGGTGATTCTAAGATTAAGTTATCAATTATCAACAAAATTCAAGTATTTGATTACAACAATCTCTACATCATCAAAGTCCCTGAACAGTTTCTAAAGAACCCCTCCTTTAGCGAGGAAAAAAGCAACTTCATTAAGACTAATAAGGGTTTATACCTGCTATATGATAGCAACTGATTACCACAGAAGAATTCCTAACAGCAAAACTAAAAACACATAAACAGAGTATACAAGGCTGTTGAATTTAGATTGAAAAAACGATATAAAATTATATTTACTGTTTTGCAGTATCATTATCAAAATATTAAATATGATCATGAAAATTATCAAATTACTAACTGCGTCTGCCTTAGTAAAAACTTGAACACCTTCAAGGCTGGAGTCAACAAAGTATCTATTTCCAATTCCTCCGAAAATTGCCCCAACCCCCAAAGTTACCTTCGACTCAAGCTCCTTGTACTTAGGGATAAGAAATATCATACACGAAACAAGGAATGATAAAATTCCTCCCATAAATAGTTTTAAAAAAACCCAGGAGCCTTGTCTGTTTAAGTTTAAAACTATTTCAAGAGTTTCTGTTACAAGTCCTCTGGTGGTTTCAGGCGAAATTTTAATTAGATCACTCTCGTCATGATTATAAGTGTAATTATAATCAATAGATTCAATATTAAACCCTTCTTTTAAGTTTTCCATAGATCTATTAAATGTACTTTCAAACTTATGGCTAGGTCTCAAACTTATGATAGAAGTGTCAACCTTAGTAATAAACTTAAATTTTAACCTCTGAGAATCAAATGGAAAATTACTTAAATCCCAATTGTGATCAAATGAATTTTCTACTAGATAGACACTTTTTAAATTAAAACTGTCATAAAACAAGTAGTTGTAGTCCTTTTTAAGGTAATAGTTTGGTTCAGTCGCACTATTGGTGGTTAAGCTGTTTTTTTTTGTATGTAAATCAAAAAACTCTTCCGGAGCCAAGTTGATTGTGTCACCAGTATTAGTTATGTACTCCAAGTCATATTTAGAAAATGAGCTGACAACCAACTTACTGAAGAATTCGTGTCTTTTCTCATCTAACCCTTTTATGTCTTTGACATCTATAGATACATCAAAAACTATTGGCCACACTAGGCTGTCCTGATTATTAAGAATTTGTTCAGGATAGTAGGGTTCGCCACTATACTTGTAATTTATTTCTTGGCTAAAAACTAGTGAGGAAGTTAAAATAAAAAATAAAACCCTAATCACCTTTTAGCTCTTATATTGCTTTTTCGGCTAGAGTTAGCTTTTCTAATTGATAATTTTTCACCAAGTCTAGAAAAATATTTTTTAGCTTCAAGTTGAAGCTCCATTAAGCTGTTATCACTAGCGAAGCCTAGTTTTTCAAAATCTTGGAGTTTACCATCTACAGCGTTCGCAGAGAAAACACCATCATCATCTACAAGAAGAAAATATCCGGACATTTCAGCATCATCAAACCTCCCAACATAATACGAGTTATCTTCTTTATCGCTCCAAATACCATATCCATTTACACCACCATTAAGATATTGCCCTTCATAAAAGCTGTAGGTATTTGAATTATTTTTGTAGTTATATCGCTTGTAGTTATTAGTTTCAATTATAGTTGGAGGCAGCTCTTGTATGTTTTCGTTTAGCTCCAGGAAGAAAATTTCTTCAACAAATGCAGTAAAATCACTATACTTAACCCACATATATCCATTATCCCCATAATCCCTTCCCCAACTATTAACAATTCTAAAAGCACCTCCAAATTTGTAATCATTAAAACCAACTACGCATAGAGCATGCCCACCTTTCTCATCCTCATAAGTGCTTGGGTCCCATAAACCATCGCTTTTGACTCCTAATGTGTTTTCTGTTGTATATGAGTACATCGATTCCACAAACTTAAAGCCTGTTATAATTGGTTTATTATTGTATAAGTTTTGTTTTACTACATTTATTATACTGCTATTAGACATGTTTTCTGTTTCATAATAATACCAGTTATTTATACTGTATGGAGTCGTATATTCAAGTGAGTTTGCTAGTTTTGTAGTAGTCCAGGAAGTTTCACAATTAGTGAAAGGCGGATAAAAAAGTTTTTTAGCTCCAATCTTACCAAGTTTTTCAAAAGCAGCATAAAAAGGTAACCCTCTATCACAGTCATTTTCGTCATTGAAATGAATTGAATATATAAAGTAAGGATCAAATGAATGTACATATTTTTCTTTTGGATCTGTGATATCGAATTCAATATTATACATCGTTGATAATGCATAATAAAATGTTGCAAAGCCCACACAGGTCCCTCCGTCCTGATCAAGTACAGTTGGCACATATTTCTCTAGACTATAGGATGAAGGTAGTGATTCCGCAAAACCTAGTTTATCGGCTGGTAATTTAGGGAACTCAGATCTTTCTTCAGGACTTGATAATATCAAACCCTGACTATACACTTGTATTGATACCAACATTAAAAAGAATAGTATTTTTCTCATAACTTCTAGTGTTTAAGTTTTAAAACAATTTAAATCTACTAAAAACATAGAACAAGTACTAATATGTGGTATCATTTATTTTAAACAACGGATTGAACCCTTTATAAGTTTTAACTACTAAAATAATCCAACCCAAGCGCTTACAAGTCGAACTTGATTCCTTGTGCTAGAGGCAATTCATCAGAATAATTTATTGTATTTGTTTGTCTGCGCATGTAAACTTTCCAAGCATCAGAACCAGACTCTCGCCCACCCCCTGTTTCTTTTTCTCCACCAAAAGCACCGCCAATTTCTGCTCCAGAAGTTCCTATGTTTACGTTGGCAATTCCACAATCTGACCCCGCATAAGACAAAAACTTCTCTGCCTCTTTCAGCTCATTAGTCATAATTGCAGAAGATAACCCTTGGTTAACTCCATTTTGTTTATCGATAGCATTTTCTAGAGAACCAGAGTATTTTATTAAATATAAAATAGGTGCAAATGTTTCATGTTGTACAATTTCAAAATGATTCTCGGCCTCAATAATTGCGGGCTTTACATAGCAGCCGCTTTCATAGCCATCCCCTTTTAAAACACCACCCTCAACCAACACCTTGCCACCTTCAGATTTAGCTTTTTCAATAGCTGCTAGATAGGTGTTTACAGACTCGCGGTCTATTAATGGGCCAATGTGATTCTTTTCATCCAAGGGATTTCCGATTGTCAATTGCCCGTATGCACCAACGATTGCATCTTTCACTTTGTTATAAACAGACTCGTGAATAATCAGCCGTCTAGTTGAGGTGCAGCGCTGTCCGCAGGTTCCAACAGCACCGAAAATAGCGCCAGGAACTACCACCTTTAAATCGGCAGTTGGGGTAATAATAATAGCGTTATTACCTCCCAATTCTAATAAAGATTTCCCAAAACGCTGCGCAACAGTTGCACCAACAATTCGCCCCATTCTTGTAGAGCCTGTAGCAGAGACTAAAGGCACTCTCG
>JABAZD010000024.1 GCA_018608705.1 Flavobacteriaceae bacterium
ATAATTTAATGATTTTGTGTGTTTTTATTTGTTGTGATTATCAACCATGTGATATTTGAATTATATACAAAATTAATTAAAAAATAATTGAACCTTATCCGTCAGTGATTTGTTTTTACTATGCTAGAATTACTGAAAGTTATACCTGCTTAATTTAACTTATAAAAAACTTCTTGAGACTTTAACTCTTCTAATAACTCTTGAGATATTTTAATCTTCTGAAGACGGCTACTCATTTCTAATTTTAGCTCATCATCATCATCATAAACAACAAATTTTAAAGTGTGATTTCCAGAATGCATTTGTAAAAGATCCTTAATACTTTGTATTTTTTCTTCTGATATTTCTTTAATGTTTAATTGTATTGATAATTTTTTGGCATAAGACTCCATAATATCATGTAGCAACTGAAAACTATTAAACTGTAAGCGTGGCTCTCCTTTAACACCTGTTTCCCGGTTAGCCCATCCTTCTTTAATTAAAGTACGGATAAAAACAAAATTGTTATGCATCAGAAAATGTTTAAACTTTAAGTATTCTTCTCCAAAGATCCTGAATTCATGACTATTTGTATAATCCTCTATTGTAAATAAAGCCCAGCCTTTGCCTTGCTTACTAACACGATGCTGAACGTCAGTAACAACACCTCCAAATGAAATTTCTTTGTTTAAAAACGCTGGCAAATCTCGAAAAACAGAAATATCACCATTACAAAAGCTTTGCATTTCAATTTTAAAATCATCCAATGGATGACCCGATATATAAATCCCTACAACCTCTTTTTCTCGAGCTAATTTTTCCATTGCACCCCATAACTCACATGGAGGGATCAAAGGCTCATCAATCTGCACATCACTGGATTCTCCAAAAAGACTAACCTGTGCAGAATTTTTATTTTCCTGGAATCTGTGAGCATACTTTATAGTTTTTTCTAAAAAGGTAACCCCATCCCCTTCGTCTTGAAAATATTGGGCCCTGTGAGTAGAATTGAAACAATCAAATCCACCTGCATTGGCTAGGTTCTCAAACGCTTTTTTGTTAGCAGCTCTTAAGTCTATTCGTTTTGCTAAATCAAAAATAGATTTATAATCACCTTCTTTTTTTCGCTCTTCTACAATAGTTTTTACAGCGCCATGACCAACCCCTTTTATTGCACCCATTCCAAAACGAACAGCATTATTTTGATTAACAGAAAACTTATAGTAACTCTCATTGACATCAGGCCCCAATACATTCAATTTCATACGCTTACACTCTTCCATAAAAAAAGTGACTTGCTTGATGTCATTCATGTTGTTTGACAATACTGCTGCCATATATTCTGCAGGGTAATGAGACTTTAAATAAGCTGTTTGATAAGCTATCCACGCATAACAGGTAGAGTGAGATTTATTAAATGCATAACTTGCAAATTTCTCCCAATCTGTCCAAATTTTTTCTAGTTTATCAGCAGCCATTCCCTTAGCCGCAGCCTGATTAATAAACTTTGGTTTCATTTTATCAAGAACCGAAATTTGCTTTTTACCCATCGCTTTACGCAAAACATCTGCCTCACCTTTAGTGAAATCTGCTAACTTTTGTGACAACAACATAACTTGCTCTTGATATACTGTAATACCATAAGTTTCCTTAAGATACTCTTCCATTTCTGGAAGATCATAGCTAATCTCTTCATCTCCCTGTTTACGGCGAATAAAACTAGGAATATATTCTATAGGTCCTGGTCTATACAGAGCATTCATTGCGATTAAATCCGCAAAAACTGTAGGCTTTAAATCTCGCATGTGTTTTTGCATTCCTGCAGATTCATACTGAAAAACACCCACTGTTTCACCTTTTTGAAACAACTCATAAGTTTTTTCATCATCTAGAGGAAAATTCTCTGGATCTAATATAATTCCATGTTTTGCTTTTACAATTTTAACTGTATCTTTTATAAGTGTTAATGTTTTCAGCCCTAAGAAGTCCATCTTCAAAAGACCAGCATCTTCCACAACTGAATTATCAAACTGAGTTACATAAAGATCTGAATCTTTGGCTGTAGCTATCGGGACATAATTTGTAATATCGCTTGGCGTAATAATCACCCCACAGGCATGAATGCCCGTATTACGCAAAGAGCCTTCTAAAACCTGAGCTTGATTAATTGTTTCAGCCTCAAGGTCCTCACCTTCTGATAAATTGAGTAACTGATTGATTAAATCCATGTCTTCGGCTCTAAACTTAGCCTTTAATTCTTTTTCTGGTGTGTTAAATATTTTGTTCAGCTTAGCCATATTAGGAATCAACTTAGCAATTCGATCGGCATCCCCTAAAGGTAAATCTAATACTCTAGCAGTATCACGAATAGATGACTTTGCAGCCATAGTTCCATATGTGATAATTTGAGCCACTTGACTCGAACCGTATTTTTCTATCACATAGTCCATAACGCGTCCACGACCTTCGTCATCAAAGTCTATATCAATATCTGGCATACTTATACGATCTGGATTTAAAAATCGCTCAAAAAGTAAATCATACTTGATGGGGTCAATGTTAGTAATCCACAAACAGTAAGCTACTACTGATCCTGCAGCTGAACCACGACCAGGGCCAACCGAAACGTTCATAGATCGAGCTACTCGAATAAAATCTTCAACTATTAAAAAGTATCCAGGATAACCAGTGTTTTCAATTGTTTTTAATTCAAAATCAAGACGTTCTATTATATCATTTGTAAGCTCTCCATACCTTTTTTCTGCTCCTTTGTAGGTTATGTGTCTTAAATAAGCATTCTCTCCTCGATTTCCGCTATCTTCAACATCAGAAAGATCAATAAATGAGTTTGGGATGTCAAATTTTGGAAGTAAAACGTCACGGGCTAACTCAAAAGATTGAACTTTATCAACAACTTCTTGAATATTAACAATAGCTTCTGGAACATCTCTAAAAAGAGATTTCATTTCATCAGAAGACTTGAAATAGTATTCTTGATTGGGGAGGCCATAACGATATCCACGACCACGACCTATAGGAGTCGATTGTTTTTCTCCATCCTTAACACACAACAAAATATCATGCGCATTAGCATCTTCTTGATTGATGTAATAAGTATTGTTGGTAGCTACTAATTTAACTTCATGCTTTTGAGCCATGCTAATCAAAACAGGGTTGACTCTATCTTCATCCTCTTGATTATGGCGCATAATCTCAACATATAAATCGGCTCCAAAATTTTCTTTCCACCACAAAAGAGCTTCCTCAGCTTGACGCTCTCCTACATTTAGTATTTTTGAAGGAACTTCGCCATACAAATTTCCAGTTAACACAATAAGATCTTGTTTGTAGGTTTCTACGATACTCCTGTCTATTCTTGGTAAATAATAGAAGCCATCAGTAAAAGCTTTAGACGACATCTTCACTAAGTTATGATATCCTCTTTTTGTTTTAGCTAAAAACACAACTTGATAACCATTATCCTTTTGTGACTTATTGGTGTGGTCTTCGCATACAAAAAATTCACATCCAACTATTCCTTTAATTTCTTGCGCTTCTGGTGGCTCTTCACGACCCAATGAATCTTTATTTTTCTGGCGAACAGCACGGTTATAGTTGCCAATTTCCTTTACAAAATGAAAGGCACCCATCATATTCCCATGATCAGTTATAGCTACAGCTGGCATCTGTTGATCTGATGCTGCAGCTACTAAGTTTTTAACACTTATTGTAGATTGTAAAACTGAAAACTGAGTATGGTTATGCAAGTGGACAACTTTCACGTCATTTAGTACCTCTGGGACATCTTTTGAGACATATTGAGGAGTTTCTGACTTATTCTGTTGCTGTATTCTATCAGCTATTATGGCTGACTGCGCTTTGAGATTAACATGCTTAATTCCAACAGAGGGGAATATGTTACGATTGATAGACTGAAACTGTTGAAAATAATCAATTGGAGCTTTAAGCTGTTCAATACTAAATTCTTCACGTCTAATAAGTTCTAAAAAACAGCGAGTAGTTGCCTCAACATCAGCAGTTGCGTTATGGGCCTCTCCAAAAGGCTTATTAAACAAAAATTTATGTAGCTCTGTTAGCGTAGGCAATTTAAACTTACCGCCTCTACCCCCTGGAATCTGACACATCATTGCCGTCTTCTCAGTACAAGTATCTAAAACAGGCAATTGATTTAAATTAGAAACCAAATTCAGACGGTGGAATTCACAGCCCATAATATTTAAATCAAAGCTCACATTTTGACCCACTACAAACTTAGCCTTAGACAACGCTATATTAAATAGCTCTAGCACTTCAAGTAGTGAAACCCCTTGCTCAGAAGCTAACTCTGTAGATATACCATGTATTTTTTCGGCGTCATAAGGGACATTGAATCCATCTGGACGTATTAAATAATCTTGATGCTCTAAACAACGCCCCATATCATCATGTAATTGCCATGCAATCTGAACACAACGAGGCCAATTTTCTGTATTGGTAATGGGTGCATTCCACTGCTTAGGTAGCCCTGTTGTTTCGGTATCAAATATTAAAAACATCTGTTTATTTTGTTGCTAAAATGGAAAAACTAAATATAAAACTATTTAAGAATTTCAAGAATGAATATGGACAATAATTATGAACAAAAAAACAGTACCAAAAGCACTGTAATTTTTCAAATTACACGAAGTAAGTTTTAAATTTACTGGTTTATGATAGGTAATTTATATAAAATTCCTTCTGAAAAGTTAACAACATCAGATCCCGATGCATTGTAGGCGTTAAAATAAAAAGACCCTGTAACAGCTCCAGTTTCATCAATATCGTCTATAGAAACTAAACCATCACTTACATAAACTATACTTCCTACTCCGTTAAAAGTTGTCATAAATTGGGAGTCATCTTCAGAATAAGATGCTACAGCTAACGATCCAGAACCCAAGTTATATGAACCTAGAGCAAGATTTGGTATTTGAATAGTAATGGTACCAAATCCATCAAATCCTGTAAAAGTTGTTAAACCAGAAGACTCACTAGTCGCAGTAGAAACGGTTGATACCCATTCAAAATCTCCATTTTTAATGCTTTGAAATGCTGGAGTATTTGTTTGAATTTCTCCCTGACAGCCAAAAAACATAACTGTAGTTAAAAGAATAGTAAAGATATTTTTCAAAATAAAGGCTATTTTAAGGTTTAGTTGAAATACAAATTATTACAAATATGTACTCCAAGTTCAAAAGTATAAAAAAAATAAACAAAAGATTGTATAAAGGAAAAATATAGTATATTTGCGGACTCATTAATAACCGAGGTCGAGAACCTTACAAATTAATAATTATGCCCGTAAAAATAAGATTACAAAGACATGGTAAAAAAGGTAAACCTTTTTATTGGATTGTAGCTGCAGATGCACGCTCTAAAAGAGATGGTAAATATCTTGAAAAATTAGGCACCTATAATCCGAATTTCAACCCTGCAAAAATTGAAATTAATATTGATGGTACAGTGCAGTGGCTTCAAAATGGAGCGCAACCTACTGATACTGCCAAGTCAATACTATCATACAAAGGGATATTACTAAAAAATCATTTAATTGGTGGTGTTCGCAAGGGCGCTTTGACTGATGAACAAGCAGAAGCAAAATTCCAATCATGGATCGAAGAGAAATCATCTAAAATAGATGCTAAGAAAAGTGACCTTGAAAAAGCGAAGGATGCTGAAAAAGTAAAGATTTTTGAAGCTGAAAAAGCAGCTAATGAAGCTCGAATTGCTGCAGCTATCGCAACTGAAGAAGTTGTTGCTGAAGAAGCGCCTGCAACTGAAGAAGTTG
>JABAZD010000063.1 GCA_018608705.1 Flavobacteriaceae bacterium
TAGATTCCTTGTCTGCAATACCAACACATATTGAATGTTCAGAAGAGGCTTGAGTTGCAATAATTATATTGATTTTTTCTCTAGCCAATGTCTCAAATAAACGCTTTGAAAAGCCTGGAATTCCTACCATGCTATTTCCTTGAAGTGTTAACAAAGCAACACTGTTAATGTTACTAATTCCTTTTATAGGGTTTGGATTTCTATTTTTAACCAAATGCGTAATTAATGTACCTTCATCTTCTGGGGCTAAAGTGTTTTTTATCAACAATGGTATTTGTTTTGAAAGGACAGGTAAAATCGTTGGAGGATATAATACTTTAGCGCCAAAATGAGATAGTTCAATAGCTTCTAAGTAGGATAGCTTTTGAATAGGTTTTGCATTTTTTATTAATTTTGGATTCGTTGTAAACATCCCGCTTACATCTGTCCATATCTCAAGAATACTGGCATTCATTACAGCAGCAATAATCGCAGCAGTATAATCAGATCCTCCACGTCCTAGTGTTGTTATCTCTCCAAGTTCAGATTTTGATATGAACCCAGGCAGAATTGTGATTATTTTGTCATTGTTACTAAAATAAGTAATAATGTTTTCATTAGTTTCTTCAAAATTTACAGCTGCGTTTGTAAAATTTGAATCTGTAACAATTAGATTCTGTGAATTTTTTAGTTGGATATTAAAATCCTGTAATTTCATCGTTTCATAAATTATTAAAGAAGAAAGTAATTCTCCAAAACTTAAAAGTTTATCAGTAGTTTTTGGAGACATCTCATTAATTAGGTATATGCCATCTAATATCTTTTCTAGCTTGGATAGGTGGTTTAAAACGATATCTAAAGTTGTTTGATGTGCCTCTTCTGATAATAAACCATCGATAACTTCAATATGCTTTAAACGTATGGATTCAAAGTCAACTTTGTATTTTTTATTTTTTTGTACAGCTTTGTCTGCTGCCGCTAATAATCTGTCCGTAATTCCTCCAATTGCAGATACGACTACACTAACATTTTCTGATAAAGATTCATTTTTTACAATCTCAATAACTTTCTGAATATTTTTTGCAGAACCTACGGATGTTCCCCCAAATTTTAAGACTTTCATTTGATTTTCTTGATTTGTTTTAAATACTATTGTTTTTGGTGAATATTAGTTCACCAGTAGAGTGTTTTATTTATATATAAAGTAGCAATATGAAGCACTGAATATCGAGTAATTATAATCTATAGGTCTAACTATAGACAATAAAATGAGTTTAAGTTATTATACTTTTTTCAATTAAAAAATTTAGAACAATACTACTAAAGTATCAAATTAAAAGTGCCAAAAAAATAATTACTATAATTTTAAAGATTAATGAATTTAAAGGATTTATATTTTTAATAATTAACTAAAAATCAACTATTTCTAAACATTTATTAATTTAAATAAACCTATTAATTTTATGAAGTTAACTTTGCTTCTTAAAATGTTAATGACTGTTTAATAAATAGTCTTTAAATATTCATTTTTTATGTATTTTAAGCAATCTTATTATTAATTTTGCATATAATCTTTGAATAATACAACTCATGCAACGCGACGAACAAATTTTTGAATTAATTAAAGTTGAAAAGGAACGTCAAATCAACGGAATTGAATTGATTGCTTCTGAAAACTTTACAAGTGAACAAGTAATGGAGGCAACAGGCTCTGTTCTTACCAATAAATATGCTGAAGGTTACCCTGGTAAACGCTATTATGGTGGTTGTGAAATTGTAGATGAAGTTGAGCAAATAGCTATTGATCGTGCTAAGACTTTGTTTGGTGCTGCTTGGGCCAATGTTCAGCCGCATTCAGGAAGTCAAGCAAATACTGCTGTTTTTCATGCATGCTTGAAAGTAGGTGATAAGATATTAGGATTTGATTTATCTCACGGAGGTCATCTTACTCATGGTTCTCCAGTTAACTTTTCTGGTCGTTTATACAATCCTGTCTTTTATGGGGTTGAAAAGGAAACAGGTGTTTTAGATTATGATAAGATTCAAGAAATTGCAACCAATGAACAGCCCAAATTAATTATAGCTGGTGCTTCTGCTTATTCTAGAGATATCGATTATAAACGATTCCGTGCGATTGCAGACTCCGTAGGTGCCTTACTACTAGGAGATATCTCTCACCCTTCTGGATTAATTGCCAAGGGAATTTTAAATGACCCTTTACCTCATTGCCATATAGTAACTACAACAACCCACAAAACACTAAGAGGCCCCAGAGGCGGACTAATCATGATGGGAACTGATTTTAAAAATCCTTTTGGAATTACTTTAAAATCCGGAAAAGTACGTATGATGTCTTCTTTGTTGGACTCAGCTATATTTCCCGGAAACCAAGGTGGACCTTTAGAACATGTTATTGCTGGAAAAGCTATTGCTTTTGGTGAAGCTTTAACAGACGAATTTTTACATTATATATTACAAGTTAAAAAGAATGCTGATGCGATGGCACATGCCTTTGTAAAGCGTGATTACCACTTAATTTCTGGCGGGACTGATAATCACATGATGTTAATTGACTTACGCAACAAGAATATAACTGGAAAAGATGCTGAGAATGCATTAGTTAAAGCTGATATTACAGTTAATAAAAACATGGTCCCTTTTGATACTCAAAGCCCCTTTGTAACTTCAGGGATTAGAGTGGGAACACCCGCAATAACAACCCGTGGTATGAAAGAATCAGATATGGAAACAATTGTAGGGTTTATTGACGATGTTATTAATAACTACGATGATGATGCTAAGCTTGAGGCCATCGCTCAAAAAGTTAACGCCTTAATGAGTCATCGCCCCTTAGTTTCCTAAATAAGTAATAGTTTTTAATCATCAAATTCGATCGCATTGTAAGCACCTATGTCAGGTGGCTGATTTCGTAACGTATTTGTAATATCTTTATTTGTATTTCCATAAATTATTCCAGCCCCCTGCGCAGGAGATCCAACAGGAATTGTTAGCCTATTATTATTTGGATCCAGAAATAGTGGATCATTATTGAAAATAACATTTTCATAAGTTGTAGAATTACTAAAGTCGTATTCAGCTGAAGTAAAATTTCCGTTTAGATCATCAAAATATATAAGACTATTAGTAAACTTGAAATTCAAACCTTCTGATATTTCTTTTTCAATTAATAATTCTGGATTATTATTCCCATAAATTATACAGTTTGTAAAATTTGCTGTTATCATTGGATTAGTCGTAACTTCATTTTCTATATCCACAATAAAATTATTGAGTAATAATGCAGGAAATTGTCTAAAGCTCGATGACCAGTAGTTGACTATAGTTGAATGTGTAATATTATAGTTGCCTCCAAAAGTTCCAGCAAATGAAGATAATCCACAATTGTTGATTACTAAATTTTCAGCAACAATTGAAGTTGCTCTACCTAAGATTCCAAAATTACTATGGTTATAAACTTGGGAATTGGTAATCTGAAATTTTGATGGGTCTAGTTCGTTTCCATCACTCAAGACTCCAATGGTTCCATTCTTAATAGTTGCATAGTTAATAACGTTATCTACACTGCCATTGTATAACCAAATAGTCTGCCATTGCCCCGGAATATCTTCGTACAAGGGCTCTAAACGGTCTCCTTCAAAAATAACTTCATTTTCTAATAAGTCTGAGTCCAAGCTTGGCAGTCCATTAACATGTAGTGAAGCATTATCTGTTATCAAGAGACCAGAATCAGCATGAAAATGAATTCTAGCTCCAGGGTTTATGTTAAGAGTTTTTCCATCTCCAACGGCTGCATATCCATAAATTACATATGGTTTTTCATTTGTAAAGTTAAGTTCTGAATCTTCTAGAAATCGTCCTCTAATAGAAGTTTCATCACTAATACCATCTCCATCAATATCAAAATATAAACTTTCTGTAATTCCATCTGTATCACGGTCAGGATAGATAAATATCGCATCTTTTACCAACGTTACTAGTTCAACTTTTTGAATGCCAGATGTATTTTCAAATTCTATGGCATCTGTATATAAAAAATGTGTTTCATTCCCAACTAATGAAAGTATATCTATTGTTGTTTCTATAAAAACGTACATACTGTCTCTAGCTAAGATTTCGATATTTTCGAACTCTTTTCCAACAAATGTGCTATTTCCAATCAAACCATCAACATTCATTCGATAGTTTGAGTTTTGACCCTTACTAAGTTTTATTGACGGAATAAGTATGTCTTTATTACTTTGATTATAAACCTTAAGAGTGTAGGTGCTTGATCCAATATTTGAAAAAATAGTGTCTAAATAAACAGTATCTTTAGAAAAGCTAAGATTATCTGAACTTGGATGAAATATAAAGTCTTGTCGGCATGAGCTCCAAAAAACTAAAGTAATTAAACTTAATATTACGTACAGAAAACGTTTCATTCGTTAATTATTTTTGTAAAAGTATAACTATGTATTTTAATTAGTTGTGATTGTGTTATCCTTGATAAAATTCAAGTTAATATGTAAAATTACAAAACAAATAATTAGTTTTTGATAATTCTAACTTCAAATAATTTATCCCATCGTTTACCTGTAACAAATAAAGTTTTTGTAGTTTGATTGTAGGCCATTCCGTTTAGAACGTCAAGCCCATCATGTTTTGTAACTTTAGACTTGAGAGCCTTAAAATCAATTACAGCTTCAATAGCCCCATTTTTTGGATTGATAATAGCAACTCCATTTTTTTGATAGCGATTGGCATAAATAAAGCCCTCTACCCATTCCAACTCATTTAAATTTGTAAGTTTCCCTTTATTTGTATAGGCTTGTATATAACTTTCCTCATAGAGTGTGTTAGGGTTTAGTAGCCACAAGTATTCGGTTCCATCAGATTTATAAAATCTTTTGCCATCATTACAAAGCCCCCATCCTTCTTTACTTTGGCCGTATTTAAAGGTTTCTATCTGTTTTAAGTTATTGACTTCATATACTAAGCCACGACCTTCTTTCCAAGTAAGTTGATAAATTTTATTATTTAAAACCGACAAGCCTTCACCAAAATAAGAATTATTTAAGTCAACATTTTTTAAAATATCACCTGATTTATAATCAAGCTCTCTAAGTTTAGATTCTCCATATTGGCCAGTACTTTCGTATAACTTTCCATTATAAAACTCTAATCCTTGGGTATAAGATTTTATGTCATGAGGATAAGTATTTACAATTTCATATGAGTATATTTTTGGAATATTTTTGTTGACAACAATTATGTTTTTTATTAAAACATCAATTTGTGAATCATAATAAACTTTTGCTTTTATAATTTTTTGTCCCAAAGTAGAGTTAAATAGCGAAGTAGATTTAGAAATCTTACTATTGTCTAAGGTTAGATAAATAGAATCGATTTTTAAGTTTTTTGGATTTACAAGATTAATATTAAGTGTATCAGCGTTAGAAATAATATTTGTTTTGCTGTTAATTTGAATGGAGAAGTTAGGTTCCTTAGCTTGGTTTAAGTTTCCACAACCAATTAAAATAATACTAAACACAATGAAAGTCAGTAATTTAAAGGCATACATATGGCAGATGATTTTTAAGGCAATTTATTTATTTATATTCAGTAAAAAAAATCATTGTGAGAATATTAAAACAT
>JABAZD010000010.1 GCA_018608705.1 Flavobacteriaceae bacterium
ATAGTAAGGACTTCTTACATTAATTTTTGCCATTTTATCGTTTTGTTAATTTTAAGTTTATTTGTCTATCGATTCCAAGAGAGTAAGCTTTTAGCAAGTCGTCAGGTAGTCTTTTGAAAGCTCTTAAAAATGGAGTTGTGAAAAACATACTTGGTTTTATACCTGTTTTATATATGCTTCTAGCAATTATGAAAGCTGTTTGATCGTAGCTTAAAAATCTACCTTTCTCACCCTTCTTCTTTCTTTCTCTAAATTGAATACCTTTACGTCTTACATATTTCTGCATCGCATCAGTCAAGCCACCTTTTTGTCCTGTACCACTTCCAAAACGATACGGACTATTTGGTGCTTTCTTGCTAGTGTCTTTTCCTTTAACACCCCGATCTTTAAACTTACCATAGTCTTCCATTTCAAGACTAAGAGCGTAACCGTTTGCTGTTCTATCTACGAAGTGACCTAGACTATTATATAAGCTGCCAGTGTCATTATAAGTACCGTATGGAGTTGCACCTTTAGTTAAGTTGTTTCTTGATTGTTGTATTACATATTTAGCGAACTTATTAAGTTCTTCTTCTACTTCTTTACTGTTTAACATATCGTGATGTCATTATTTACAAACACATCAAAAGTTGCTGTCCAACCAGCTAGTTTGTTTTCAAATCTCTCATAGAAAGGCTCACAGTTTGCGTTGCCGTCTAGTTGATATTTGTCATTATATAAATTGCCTTTTCTTAATTCTTGAACTAAACTATTTAAGACAGCTAATTGTGTGTTAAGAACGTCTTGCTCATTATTATTACCTCTGAATATATCAGTTGTTTCTTCTTTACTCTCATCAACTATGTCCATTGATAAAACAGAAACATTGAAAACTAAAACAGATTCATTCGCACTTACATTATTTATTATTATGTGACACAACGGGAATATAGATTGTTTTTTCAAATCAATATCGTAGATGTCGCCTGTCGTGACTGTGTTCACATTTACGTCATTTAAAAGTGCATTTTCTATCGCTTCAGTTAATAAATAAAATCCTCTTATTCCTGTATTACTCATTTGAATTTGTTTTTAATATTTCGTGCTTCTATTTCGTTTTTTTCTTTTGTGAATGTCAAGTACGTTAAGCATTCGTGTACGTTTAATTTAGTGATATGTTCAAATTTTGTAATATCCCCTTGAGCGATTCCATAGATTGAATTGTACCATCCCCATTTGGTTGTGAAGCCAGATATTGCACTAAGTTCTCCTCGTTCGCTTTGTTCAAAGAGTTCAGCATAACTGTCGAGCAATCCTTGCCTAAATGATAAAAAAAAACAACCGCACCTAAACAAGCGTCTAAAGGAAAATCTTTTGCTCTTTCGTTTTTGTCTGGATCATAGTCTTCAATTATATATCTACCACCTTTTCTAATATCTATCGGTCTGAATAAGACATTCATAGCTCTATGCAGATTATCGTCATCACCAATGTAAGTATCAAGATCAACATATTCGCCAAAAGTCATATCTTCAAGACTAGGTATAAAGCCATACTCTTGACCGTTTACTTTGAAAGTATTTATTAATTGATATTTAGTATCAAACATAACATTGATAATATTGCATATCTCTATTATATCATTCGCTTTCATACTCATCACGACTTGCCTTGATACTTTACAGAATATTTCAACCATTCTCATTTGAAGCTCTGATTCACTTTTAGCGTTTAACTTATCAAATTCTTGATACTGTGATAAAGTAACTTCGTTTAGACTTGTTGGTATATTTAATTTAACTTCCATATTTATATATAAAGATTTTTATTTTATTTTAGAGCTTTATTGAACAGCATATCTGCCAAAGTTAGGTCTGCTCATTATTGAATATGTAGCATAACGGACAGCGTCAATGATGTGGTTGTTTTTATCAACAGGCTTGTTCGTTAATTTACCACTTCTATCCTCTTGCCATTTGTAGTTTCTAAACTCTTGTATTGCGTTGTCACTTTCGCTTGTTATATGTATCTTAAAACGCTTCAGTAAGTCTATACCAGCATTGATACTATCACGACCTTTTAAGCTAGGCTGTATATTGTGACCCATTCTGCGAAGTTCATCAATTAATCTTGGTTCGGCTGCATCAAAATAAATAGGACTTCTTCTTTCTACTTCTTGCTTAAAGTGATCGCTCAAGTCTTTAGTTGTCATCATAGTTCTATATAAGTGTTCTTTGATATATAGATTATGATCTTTCTTGTAAACGCTTACTAGTGTACTTGGATCATTTGTATATCCAGCATCTGCACCATAGCTTATAAGTTCAGCATCGTGTGGAATGTGACTTACTTCATTGTAGTTAAATATAGTTGCTTTTGAAATACCTTTCTCACCAAGTCCATATATTTGCCAGTATTGTTCATCAGTTTCTTTAAGTCTTTCAATCTCTTTTACTATGCTATTGTCAAGAAACTTATTATCTAGATATGTAGTCTTGTAGAACTCAACATCTTCACGATTTAATACTTTGTCATATATCCAGTGATACTCATCTGAAGGATTGTAATCAAGTACAACTTTTTCAGTAGTTCTAAATATAAGTTGCTGCCAATCTTCATAGTCTAGCTCATTAGCTTCATTGATAAATAGAAACTCTCGTTTACGACCACGAATCTTTTGAGGTTGATCTACTGAAATAAATTCAACTAAATTACCGTCTAGAGTATATTCACTATTTGATTTATTGTGATTAACTTCATCATATTTATTATGCTGTTTGAGTATATCAATAAAGTCACGCATCACTGAAGAACGAACAGCTGGAAAAGTCTTTCTGCATATTGTTATAGTCTTGCCTTTGTTTATTTGGCAATAATGAAATATAATATAAAGTAATATATTAAAAGTCTTACCAGATCTAGTACCACCTTGTTCTACGACTATCTTTGATTCGCTATCAAGTAAGTGTTCAAATACAACGTTTACATCAACATTCAATTATCTGTGTATTTTTATATTAATCTCTTTGTCTGTTGTATCGTGTTTTACTTCACGCTTAGTTCCGTTTAATCTATGAGCTTCTTCATCGTCTGCAATGAGTTTCATCAGTCCTATTTGAAGTGTAGCGTTGTCACTTGCGTACCATTTAGCCCTCATCTCTATTTTCATATTGATTCGATTCTTTGATAATTCGCTTTTTATAGTGTCACTTTTGTGTAAATCGTGATCGTAAAAAGTTTTTCTCACAAATGGAGTGTATGCAAATATATCGTTTACAAATATCAAATTGTGTTTCTTGATTGCTTCTAAGCTTTGCTCGATTAAATCTTCGGTCTTGTATGCCATAGTATAGTTGTTGTACTAATATATAAACATTTTACTTTTATTTTAGCTACTCATCACTTGTTCAATCTTTTCTATTTTTTCAGCTGTCATATTTGACATATTCTTTAATATGTATTTTCTAGCATCTACTAAGTTGTCGTTTATTAAGCACAAATGAGCTTTCTTTACGTCATCACTGTAAGTCTTATATATATCGTAATTTTTTAGACTGTGCATTAGTGTAGAATAGTGTATATTAAGACCATTCTTTTTGTATTCATTCGTAATCTGCCTATATTTCAATCCAGCAACTTGGCGTAAATAATAAGTAGCAACGCTTCTAAGCTCGACTACTTCACGCTTTCGTGTTTTTTCAAATATGTTTACGTCTGTAATATCTTTTATTGTTTCTGCTATTGTTTCTATTTTCATCTTTTAAGTTTTTTTAAGTTGTTTTTAATATTTCTAAGCAAAGCTCTTTTGGTATTTTACTTCTATTATAATTGCCTTTTAATCCTTGTGTTCCCGTTCGGCTTCCTCTTGGTGCAGCTTCGTGATGACAATTTTTATTGCCATTAAAACATTGAGGTCTTGGTTGCCAACCATTAGGGTTAAGTAATGATCTTAAATTATTAGTCCATATGTCAGTAGGCTTTGCTCTTGTATCTCCATAAGTACAATACCAAACGGTTGTTTTAGGTATTCCTAACATAAAATCTTGTTTTCTTAGCATACCTCTTGGATTTTCTATGTACCAGAACTTAGGGTTTAGTTCTTTAATGATTTGCAAAGTTTTTTTAACTATTAAATCACTTTTTTTAGCAAAATCAGATAATGGTTTGTTTGTAGGTCTATGATGAGATATGGCAGCAATACTATAAGTCGTACAAGGTGGACTTGCCCAAATAATATCAGGTTGAAAAGGCACTTTATTAACGTCAAAATTTAAAATATCAACAGCATAATCTATACCTTCAAAGTCGTTTAAATCGCTACTGAAAACCTCATAACCTAAACTTTCAGACGCCTTTCCAACACTTCTACTTCCTGCAAATAGCTCTAACACTTTCATTTTTTTTATTTAAATTCAGCGTGTTCTAAACATTCGCTACATATATCTAATTCGTTCCATTGTGACGCACCACAGCAATCGCTTTCTAAATTCATATCTTGTTGTCTATTGTTTCAATTAAGTGTCTTAAATCGCTTCTTTCCCATTCTCCTAGTTTAACTCCGTTAATGTTAAAGATATAATAATCTTTTCTTTCTGCTTTTTTTAGTTCAATGTTTATATACATAATTAATCTATTTTATTAAATTCAGCTTTTTGTGTTTTAATTAGTTCATCTTTGTTTTCAAAATAGTTATCGACTAGTGCGTCAATCATAACAAGTTCATCAATAGAAGCTGTTTTAATCTTGTGTATTAAGCTATCTATTTTATTTAATACATTAGTACACATTTCTGGATTATTGTGATAGATCACATTAAAGCCTTGTTTATATACTCTTTCAAGAATTGCGTTTGTCTTATTCACTTGTAGTTTTACGTTTTGTTTAAAAGCGTTACTGCCTTGTAGTTCATCATTTGCTTCTAGTAGTAATTGACTTATCAATACACATTTTAAATAGTTTAGATGCCTATCGTTTATTGGCTCACTTTCTTCTTGATGTTCTAGTTCTTTTTGTTTCATTTATTATAGTATTTTATTTATTCTTTTCTATCCACTTTTCTTGTTCGTTTCTTAGATAGTCAATTTCTCTCTTTAAATAATCTAAAGCTTTCTCTAAGTCTTTTATCTCATCTTCTTTTTTACCTGCTCTAACTAAATATTTTATGCAGTTACCACGATTGAAATTCAAACCGTAATCTCGAATGAAATCTATGACATCATAGCCTTTGCCGTTTTCATAGTGTAAATAAGTTGCTCTCATAGTTTTACTTTTAATTTGTCTTTTATTTGATTGTGTGTTTCTTGCTGAAAGAATAGTTTTAAATGTTCATCATTTGTAATTCTATACACAGCTTTTATGTATTCACTTTTATTCTTTCTATCTTTTACTTCTTTTATATTTTTTATTTCATATACCATAGTGATTCCGTCTATCGTTTCACAAGTTTCTGTGTTTACATTTGATCGTACAATGAAGCATTGGATTTTTGTGCTATCTGTAAGTCTAACATCTACATAATTAGCAAGAGTTCGTACAGTATTTATTGAAGTTAAATCCCCAGTCTTTTTGTGATCTATAAAAAATGT
>JABAZD010000070.1 GCA_018608705.1 Flavobacteriaceae bacterium
TGCAAGAGAGCAATTACATTTCTGAACATGATATGAAAATCGCAAATAAATTAGCTAATGTAATGGCTGGAGGTGATTTATCTGAACCCACTTTGGTTTCTGAACAGTATTTATTAGATCTAGAACGGGAAGCCTTTTTAAGTTTATGTACTGAGCGAAAAACCTTAGAACGTATACAACATATGTTAAAAACTGGAAAACCTTTAAGAAACTAAAAATATGAAACAAGCATATATAGTAAAAGCGTACAGAACTGCTGTTGGCAAAGCACCAAAAGGGGCCTTTCGGTTTAAAAGAACAGACGAATTAGCTGCAGAAACTATCAAATATATGATGAAAGAACTGCCTAATTTAGATCCAAAACGAATAGACGACATTATTGTTGGTAACGCAATGCCTGAGGGCTCACAAGGCCTAAATATAGCACGTCTTATTTCATTGATGGGACTTGACATTGTAGACGTGCCTGGCGTAACTGTTAACCGTTTTTGTTCCTCAGGAATAGAAACGATTGGAATGGCTACTGCAAAGATTCAAGCAGGAATGGCTGAATGTATCATTGCTGGAGGCGCTGAAAGTATGAGTAGTGTTCCTATGACTGGCTATAAACCTGAACTAAATTACGATCTTATAAAAGCAGGCCATAAAGATTATTATTGGGGAATGGGAAATACTGCTGAAGCAGTTGCAAACCAATTTAAAATTTCAAGAGAAGATCAAGACGAATTTGCTTATAAATCGCATATGAAATCATTAAGTGCACAAGCTGAAAATCGATTTCAGGATCAGATTGTTCCCATAAAAGTTATTCAAAATTATATAGATGTGAATGGCAAAAAAGCTACTAAATCATATACCGTAAATAAAGATGAAGGACCAAGAGCCGGAACTAGTATTGAAGCACTAGCTAAACTAAGACCTGTTTTTGCTGCTGGCGGAAGTGTAACTGCTGGTAACTCCTCGCAAATGAGTGATGGTGCCGCTTTTGTTATGGTTATGAGTGAGGCTATGATTAAGGAATTAAATTTGAAACCAATTGCACGCCTAGTGAATTATGCTGCTGCAGGAGTAGAACCAAGAATAATGGGAATTGGCCCTGTAAAAGCAATTCCAAAAGCCTTGAAGCAAGCGGGTTTAAAACAAGAAAACCTATCATTAATTGAATTAAATGAAGCATTTGCGTCTCAGTCATTAGCCGTTATTCGTGAACTAGATCTTAACCCTGAAATCATAAACCCTAACGGAGGTGCAATATCTCTAGGGCATCCCCTAGGATGTACTGGAGCAAAATTATCAGTCCAATTATTTGATGAAATGCGTAAGCAACAAATGCAAGGGAAATTTGGAGCCGTAACTATGTGTGTAGGTACCGGACAAGGTGCCTGTGGAATTTTTGAATTTTTAAACTAAAAGAACTAAATACAATATTATAAAATGGCTGAATTAGAAAAAGAAATCCTACGCGGAGGTCAATTCCTAGTAAAAGAAACAAAATGTGAGGACGTGTTCACCCCTGAAGACTTCTCAGAAGAGCAAACTATGATGAAAGAATCGGTTATGGAATTTAATGATCGTGAAATTATTCCTCATAAAGCACGCTTTGAAGCTAAAGATTTTGCGCTTACAGAAAGTGTTATGCGTAAAGCAGGTGATATGGGCTTCTTGAGTGTCGCAGTTCCGGAAGCCTATGGAGGAATGGGAATGGGATTTGTTTCAACTGTACTAACCTGTGATTACATTTCAAGTGGAACAGGCTCGTTTAGTACTGCTTTTGGTGCACATACAGGAATTGGTACGATGCCAATTACCCTCTATGGTACTGATGAACAAAAATTAAAATACGTTCCGAAATTGGCTTCTGGGGAATGGTTTGGCGCATATTGCCTTACTGAGCCGGGTGCTGGATCAGATGCTAATTCTGGAAAAACAACTGCTAATCTCTCTGAAGATGGAAAGTCCTACAAAATAAATGGACAAAAAATGTGGATCTCAAATGCTGGGTTCTGTAGTGTGATGATTGTTTTTGCACGAATAGAAAATGATAAAAATATTACCGGTTTCATCGTTGAATACAACGGAGATAAACCGAATGGAATAACTTTAGGTGAAGAAGAGCACAAATTAGGAATTCGAGCTTCATCAACTCGTCAAGTATTTTTTAATGACACAGTTGTTCCTGCTAAAAATATGTTAGCTGGACGTGGAGAAGGATTTAAAATTGCCATGAACTCACTAAATGTAGGACGAATAAAATTAGCTGCGGCTTGTTTGGATTCACAAAGACGTATTATCAATACCGCTGTTAATTATGCAAAAGAACGTCAACAATTTAAAACACCGATTGCAGACTTTGGAGCTATTAAAGTTAAGTTAGCTGAGATGACTGCAAGTGCATATGCAGGGGAATCTGCAACCTATAGAGCTTCAAAAGATATTGAAGATCGAATCGCTATCCGTGAAGCATCTGGAAACACACACCAAGAAGCGGAACTAAAAGGAGTTGAAGAATATGCAATTGAATGCTCAATATTAAAAGTAGCAGTATCGGAAGATGTGCAAAACTGTGCTGATGAAGGAATTCAGATTTTTGGTGGCATGGGATTTTCTGAAGAAACCCCAATGGAATCCGCTTGGCGAGATGCTAGAATTGCACGTATTTACGAGGGAACCAACGAAATCAATAGAATGCTTTCTGTTGGAATGTTAGTCAAAAAGGCAATGAAGGGACATGTAGATTTATTAGGACCAGCATCAAAAGTACAAGAAGAACTAATGGGTATACCTTCTTTTGAAACTCCAGATTTCTCGTTGTTGTTTTCTGAAGAAAAGGAAATGATCAAGAAATTAAAAAAGATATTCTTAATGGTTGCTGGAGGAGCGGTTCAAAAATACGGCCATCAACTAGAAGACCATCAACAATTATTGATTGCTGCCGCAGATATTTTAATTGAAATTTACATGGCAGAATCTACAATTTTAAGGACTGAAAAAAATGTAAAACGTACAAGTCAAGAAGATCAATCTGCACAAATTGCTATGGCTAAACTATACTTGTATCATGCTGTAGATATTATTACACAAAAAGGGAAAGAAAGTATTATTTCTTTTGCTGAAGGAGATGAACAAAGGATGATGTTAATGGGGTTAAAACGTTTTACAAAATACACTAACTATCCTGATATTGTAGATTTGCGCATAGAAATAGCCGAAAAAGTTAAAGAAGAAAACAGTTATTGTTTTTAAATTCACAATTACAAATAACTTTAAAAACATCTCAAATATTTGAGGTGTTTTTTTTATTTTTAAATTAAATTACTAATAGGACTGTTAGAAATTGATTAAATATATTTATATTGATAATGATCATGAAACTCTAAATAAAAACAAACACAAAATACAACTAAGTAATGAAGTACTTAAAGCTATTAATATTTGTTTTGATTGGCAGTTTTAGCCAAGCACAACAAGAAAAAAATATCCTTCACAATATTATAGAAGCAGTATCCGAAAATCGATTAAATGAAGATATTAAAACATTAGCTAATTTTGGAACACGTCACACTCTTAGTGATACACTATCTACTACAAGAGGCATAGGTGCTGCTAGAAGATGGATTAAAACAGAATTTGAAACTATTTCCAAAAAGTGCAATAATTGTTTAGAAGTCTTTTATCAAAAAAACTTGGTTAAATCTGGTGAAAACAATCGCATCATAAAGGATGTTTGGGTTGTAAATGTAGTCGCCATTCAGCGTGGTACGAAACACCCTAACCGATTTATTGTAATGAGTGGAGATATCGATTCACGTGTGAGTGATCCTAACAATTTTATTTCTGATTCACCTGGTGCTAATGACAATGCTTCTGGTATGGCTGGAACTTTAGAATCTGCCCGTATTTTGAGTAACTACTCTTTCGGGTCTAGTATCGTGTACGTTGGTTTATCTGGAGAAGAACAAGGCTTGTTTGGCGGTAAAGGTTTGGCTGAATTTGCCCTAAAAAATAAATGGGATATTGCTGCTGTTTTAAATAATGACATGATTGGAAATATAAAAGGTGTAGATGGTGTTATTGATAATCGAACATTTCGAATATTTTCTGAACCTGTTCCTGCAAATGAAACAGATCAACAGCGAAAATCCAGACGATATTATGGAGGAGAAGTAGATGGAAACTCTCGACAATTGGCACGCTACATACACAAGACAGTACAAACCTATATGCCCGAAATGAATCCTATGATGGTATACCGATTAGATCGATTTGGACGTGGTGGACATCACCGCCCCTTTAATGATGTTGGGTTTGCGGGTGTTAGGATTATGGAAGCCCATGAAAATTACACCCAACAACACCAGGACATAAGAGAAGAAAACGGAATTAAATATGGAGATACATTTGAACATGTTTATATACCATATGTTAAAAAACTAACCGCCGTTAACGCCATTAATTTAGCTAGTTTAGCTTGGGCACCCCCAGGGCCAAATAATGTTGGAATAGGAGGCATCGTTGAGCCGTCTGTTATACTGGAATGGGATGCTATTAGTGATGTGGTTGGCTATAAAATTTATTGGAGAGATACAACATCTCCTAACTGGGAGCACAGTCGTTTTGTAACTGGTGTCACTAAATTTAAATTAGATGGGATTGTTATTGATAATTCCTTTTTCGGAGTAGCTTCAGTTGGGGTAAATGGCTTTGAAAGCCCTGTGTGTTTTCCTAATAAAATTATTCGTGATTAAAACCAGACTGTAATGAAATTATTGTACCAAATTGGAGTTGTGGTGTTATTATTGATTAGTAGTAATTTAGCAGGACAATCTTTGTTTGCTAGTAACGAAAATTTCACAAGACAAGATACTCTAAGAGGAAGCATTACTACCGAACGTGCTTGGTGGGATTTGAACTACTATCATTTAGATATTACTGTCAATCCAGAAACTCGATATATCAAAGGGAAAAACACCATTCACTATACAATACTTAACTCTTATCAAACACTTCAAATCGACCTACAGCCTCCCATGAAACTCACGAAAGCTATCCAAGATGGTAAAAAATTAGAGGTTCTATCTGATAAAAACGTACACCTAATAAAATTAGAAAAAGCACAAAACAGGATTGGAAGTGTCGAATTAATAGAAATTTTTTATGAAGGGAAACCCAGAGAAGCAATTAATGCTCCTTGGGATGGAGGAATATCGTGGAAAAAAGATTCAAATGGTGTTGATTTCATTGCTTCATCGTGTCAGGGTCTAGGCGCCAGTGTTTGGTGGCCAAATAAAGACCACATGTACGACGAGGTAGATAGTATGAAAATTAGTGTAAATGTTCCAAAACACTTGATGAATATTTCCAACGGAAGACTTCAGTCCGTTGATCAAAAAGGAGATGATACCACCACCTATAATTGGGTTGTTTCAAATCCTATAAACAACTATGGAGTCAATATTAATATTGGGGATTATATTCATTTTTCTGAAGTTTATCAAGGTGAAAAAGGACCTTTAGATATGGATTACTATGTCTTAAGAGATCATTTAGAGAAAGCTATTGTTCATTTTACGGATGCCCCAAAAATGATGAAAGCTTTTGAATATTGGTTTGGCCCCTACCCTTTTTATGAAGACAGTTTTAAACTGGTTGAAGTTCCATATCTAGGAATGGAACACCAAAGTTCGGTAACCTATGGTAACCAATTTAAGAATGGCTATTTAGGTACTGATTTATCTAGAACTGGTTGGGGTTTAAAATTTGATTTTATTATTATACATGAATCAGGACATGAATGGTTTGCAAATAACATTACTTACAAAGATGCTGCTGACATGTGGATTCATGAAGGGTTTACAGCTTATTCAGAAAGTCTATTTCTAGACTATTATTACGGAACTAAAGCGGCCTCTGAATATGTAATTGGTACAAGATCTAGTATTCGAAACGACAAACCTATCATAGGCGTTTATAATGTCAATTCTGAAGGATCATCAGATATGTATTACAAAGGAGCTAACATGTTGCATACCCTTAGACAAATAATTAAAAATGATGATAAATGGAGACAGATTCTAAGAGGTTTAAATACTGAATTTCACCACCAAACCGTAACTACTAAACAAATTGAATCCTATATTAGTAATGAATCTGGATTGAATTTAGAAGCATTTTTTGACCAATATCTTAGAGACACAAGAATTCCAACATTAGAATATCGATTAAAAGACAATATACTAAGCTATAGATGGACACAAGTCGTAAATGGGTTTGAAATGCCTATTGAAATAAATTTTAGTAGAGAAAAAAAGTGGTTGTACCCCACTGAAGTATGGCAAGAAATTGAATTAAATTCAACTGAGATAGACGTAGACATTGATTATTATATCAAATATAACAAAGTGCAATAACAAAACTTAAAATAATGAAAAACATCCTTTCACTCCTAGTTATACTTTTTAGTTTAAGCAGTCCAGCACAAGAATTTTCAATGAAATTATTTAAAAATAAAACACCCAGAAACATAGGGCCAGGCGGAATGTCTGGACGTGTCACATCTATAGATGTTGTCCATTCAAATCCAGATATAATGTATTCTGGCACCGCTTCTGGTGGCTTGTGGAAGTCTACATCAGGAGGAATTAAATGGAACCCTATATTTGAAAATGAAGTTACAGCATCAATTGGAGCTATAGCTATCCAACAGTCAAATCCAAGTGTTATTTGGGTAGGTACTGGAGAAGGAAACCCAAGAAATAGCCTTAATGGTGGGTTTGGCATTTATAAATCATTGGATGGTGGTAAAAACTGGCTACTAATGGGGTTGGAGAAAACAAGACATATTCATCGTGTTATTATTGACCCAACTAATCCTGACATAGTTTATGCAGCGGCTATAGGCTCTCCATGGGGAGAGCACAAAGAAAGAGGGGTTTACAAAACTATTAATGGTGGAAAAACATGGACAAAGATTCTATATACCAATACTAAAAGTGGTGCTGCTGACTTAGTCATGGATCCACAAAATCCTAACAAATTGATTGCAGCAATGTGGGAACACAAAAGAGATCCTTGGTTTTTTAATTCTGGAGGTAAAGGATCTGGAATGTACATTACTTACGATGGTGGTAAGACCTGGAAACAAAAAACTGCAAAAGAGGGGTTACCAGAAGGAGAACTGGGAAGAATTGGAATTGCCATAGCACAAAACAAACCTGAAATCATTTATGCTCTGGTTGAAGCAAAGAAAAATGGCTTATATAAAAGTATAGATGGTGGAGATACTTGGAAACTAGTAAGTGAAAATATGGAAGAGATTGGAAACCGACCCTTTTATTATGCAGAGATTTATGTTGATCCTCAAAATGAAAACCGTTTATTTTCTATTTTTACCTATGTTAATGTTAGTGAAGATGGTGGAAAAAGTTTTAATCAGCTAATGCCTGCGTATGGAGTATCTAATGGAATTCATCCAGATCACCATGCTTGGTGGATACATCCAACAAACGGGAATTTTATTATTGATGGCAATGATGGTGGAATGAACATTACAAAAGATGGAGGAAATACATGGAGATTTATTGGAAATCTACCTGTTGCACAATTTTATCACATAAATGTAGACAATGAGATTCCTTACAATGTATACGGAGGAATGCAAGATAATGGCTCTTGGAGAGGTCCAGCCTACGTTTGGCGATCACAAGGAATTAGAAACTCTTATTGGCAAGAAATTAGCTTTGGTGACGGATTTGATGTCATACCTGACAAAGATGACTCAAGATATGGATGGACAATGAGCCAGCAAGGTTTTGTAAGTAGATATGATTGGAAGACAGGTAATAATTATAGCGTAAGACCAACACATCCAGAATCGGAAATAAATCTTAGATTTAATTGGAATGCTGCAATAAATATAGACCCTAACGAAAACAATACCATTTACTTTGGAAGTCAATTTGTACATAAATCTATAGATAAAGGAGAAACTTGGTCTATTATATCACCAGATTTAACTACAAATAACCCAGAAAAATTAAATCAACACAACAGTGGTGGACTTACGATAGATGCTACAGGAGCCGAAAATCATTGTACTATTTTAGTAATTGAACCATCAGAAATAGAACCAGAAATGCTGTGGGTTGGTACAGATGACGGACGAGTACATTACACTCAAAATGGAGGTCGAGATTGGACTGAAGTTACAAAAAATATTAAAGGGCTACCACGAGGGAGCTGGATCCCACAAATAAAAGCTTCAAAAAGTGTAAAAGGAGAAGCGCTATTAGTTGCAAATGACTACAGACGATTCAATTATACACCTTATGTATTCCGAACGAATAATTACGGTAAAACATGGGATAGAATAGTAGATGCTTCTGATGTAACTAGTTATGCATTATCTATTGTTGAGGATCCTGAAGAACCAAATCTATTATTTCTTGGAACTGATGATGGACTATACATATCAATTGACAAAGGAGATAAATGGACTAAGTGGACTGAAGGCTTTCCTACTGTATCAGTAAAAGACTTAATAATTCATCCACGTGAAAATGACTTAATAATTGGGACATTTGGTCGAGCAGCATGGATTTTAGATGACATTAGACCTATAAGAGCAATCGCAAAGGACAAAAATTTACTAAAAGATAAAATTCATTTATTTATGCCACCAACTGCCTATAAGGCGGCCTACCAACAGCCGACAGGAAGTCGATTTGGTGGAGATGCATTATTTAATGGTAAGAATCGAGGCAATGGTGCAAAGTTTTCATTTTATTTCAACCGTAAAGAAATAACTAAAGAAAATTTAAAAAAAATTGAGTCAGAAACAAAAGACTCTATAATTAAATGGGATTCAATTCGACTAAAAATCTATGACAGTGATCGACTCATTAGAACAATAAAAAAAATAACGCCTAAAGAAAATGGTATCCATACTTGGACCTGGAATATGGATGAAAAAGGAACTCAAAGTCCTTCTAAAAAATTAAGAGAATTGAAAAAGGAACCATCAGGAGTAGCTGTACTTGCAGGAAATTACACAGCTGTTCTAAGCTATGGAGATCAGGTTTCTAAAAATCGCATAACGATAGAAAATGATCCAAGAATCATAAAAAGTCAGGAAGCTTCTTTAGAAATATATGAGACGCTAAAAGAAATGGAGAAACTTAAAGAAGTTACTTCAAACGCAGTTAAACAATTGGTCGAAAGCAAAAAAATAGCTTTAAAATTCAAGGAAAGATTAAGTAATCATACGAATCAAGAAGATGTCAAAAAATGTAAGGATATAATAGAAAAAATAGATAAAATTTTAGCATTATATTTTGGTAAAGAGGATTTCCGTCAGGGTATAGTTAGAAATCCACTTGAAGTTTCTGTAATTGAACGCTACAGAAATGCTAACTACTACATTAGTACCCGACAAAACGGAATGACACAAACAGAACATATTTTGTTAGAACAAGCAAAGGAGGCCTTGAGTGATGCTTTAAAGTTAACTAATGAATTTTTTAAAAACGAATGGACAAATTATCAACTTAAAATTGAAAGTATTGATTTTACAGACTTTAAAGCCATAGAAACATTCGAAATAAAAAAATAAATATCTAGATCAGATATTGAAGTATTTTAACTAATTTTATTATAAATATAATTTCTACTTTTATGAAAAGATTAATATTAGGAATCGCTATAATTTTTATGTGTAATTCTTGTAAATCAGAAACAAAAAAGGAAAACATATCTCAAAATTCAGAAGTTGAATTAAATAAAAAGCAAGAAAACCGTTCGCTATTTATTCAACTCAATGAAAAAAACAAGAGTAATGTTATTGGCAAGGCAAAATTTGAAGAAACTAATGGACTAGTTCAAATGACTGTAGTTATAAAAGGCTTAAGCGAAGGAATTCATGCAATCCACTTACATGAAAAGAGTGACTGTTCATCTGATGATGGAAAATCTACAGGTGGACACTGGAATCCTACTGCAGAACCACATGGAAAGTGGGGATCTGATACTGGATTCCATAAAGGAGATATAGGAAACTTTAATGTAGTTAAATCTGATGATGACACGGAATTTAAATTCAAAAGTGACCAATGGTGTATAGGATGCACAGATCCCACTAAAGATATACTTGGAAAAGCAGTTATTATACACCAGGGAACAGATGACTATAAATCTCAACCATCGGGAGCAGCTGGTAGCCGTGTAAGTTGTGGAGGAATCATAGAATAAAACTATTTTAAGTTAACTTTCAACAAGCTACTTAATTTAAGTGGCTTTTTTAATATCAAATTAAAAATTAATAAATGAACCCGTCAGGAAGAGGTTGGATTAATAAGCTATTAAAAATAATAGAATCATATCACGGTAGTGAGTTTGAATCCTTAGATGAGCTTTATTCCCAATTAAGAGAAGTAGGTTTCTTATATGGTAGTAATGTCTCTACATTGAGCTATGTCAAGGACAATTCAGATTATACAAAAGAAGAACGATGCAAAATTAATTTATTACTTGCATTTTATGCTGTTTATAATAATGTAAAGACAGATATAGAATTTGAAAATAGTTTAATTGATTTTTATAAAGACATTAATTTCTATGAGTCCAACATAATTAATGACTTATTGGGTGAAAACTTAGAATCCATTCTTCATAAGAGAATACATATCGATAACAATATCCTTACTAAGAACTTTAGTTTTTTTGTAACGAATGCCCTACTTTTTATTGATGTGATGGCATATGAACATTATCTAAAAGAGAAAGAAAATACACTAGATTACTTAAAAAGGTGTGAGAGTTCCATACAAACATTAGTCATAAGTGCTTTAAATTCAAAATCAAAAAAAACCTCCTATGACAATAGTTTAATTAAGCTTTTAGACTCTTCACTTAGATACAATGATAGTTCTTCACAAAATTATGAAACCATAATTGAATCTGTAGGTTCTGAATTAGAAGCTTATTATTATCTAGATTTAGCTTGTATGTCGTCCTGGGGTGACCTGAAATTTGAATTGAAAGAAACAAATTTCTTAAATAAATTAGGAAAAGATCTTAAAATAACAAAAGCTATAATTGATGAATCTATAAAGACTGTCCAAGTATTTTACTCAACAAATAAGAATAAAATTTCTCTTTTGAGTTCCAAGAATGTAATTCATAGTTTTTATGATAATTCCAGCTTGATTGTTAGTAAGCTAATTTCTAGAAATAGCAAACGATTGTATAAAGAACTAAAAGAGAGTAAAGATCTTGTAAAGTTACTTAGCCAATCAACCCAAAGGAACTTAACTTCAAAAGAGCAAAAACAAATGCAGGAACAACTTTTGGACCTTTTAAAGTCCATTCCAAGTTTAGCTATTTTCATGCTTCCTGGAGGAGCTATTCTGCTTCCGTTATTCATAAAGTTTATTCCTAAACTATTACCTTCAGCATTCGATGAGAATAGACTGAATGATTAACTCATAAAAATACTACCTTTGAAGCATGGGATTAAATAACAATGATATTTTTAAAAAACTTAGAGTAGCTCACAAATTAAGAGATGATGATATAGTTAAGATTTGCAGTTTAAAAGATTTTAAAATCACTAAAAGTGAACTTAATGCTATTTTCAGAAACGAGGCTCATCCTAAGTATATGGAGTGCGGAGATCAGTTTTTAAGAAATTTTTTAGATGGACTCATAATTCATTTACGAGGACCTATGCCGTCAAAGAATAAATAGTAGCTAAAAAAATAATAATGGTGAATAAACATATCTTAATCATTGGTCTAATTCTTTTATTTTATGGCTGTAATGACTCAAAGAAAAATCAACCATTAAGTTTAGAGTATTTAAGTTCCTTGAGTCAGAATATACAGGAAAGAGCTGAAAAACGAGTTAAATATTTAGAGCTAACAGGGCTATTTAAGTTAGATTCCGCAGCCAATACTTTTGGAAAAAATCCTTCAAACAAATTTGTATTAGACATTGAGTACTTGCCGTCCAGTTTGGGAAGTATATCGTTATTCAAAAACAAGGTTAAATTTAATACTCTTGAAAAGAGTCTAATATACGATAGCGTTGGAAATCAAATTGACTCACTAGCATTGTATATTGATAGTAATGGAAACTCCATTGAACTCTATTACAAATTTCTCAAATGGCAAGTCATAACACGTTCAGGTGCATTATATCTAAGATTATGGGATGCGAAGAATCCTGCAATAAAAGCTTTCAAGGGGTTTAATAGTTATGAGGCTAAAAGTGAGTTCATTATTGAAGGAGACTTTAAATACTACAAATCAAAACACACTGAATCTGTTAGTTCTAAACTAGGAATCAATGATAACACTGATTTTATAGGAAAAGTTGAATTTGCTTACAATGACAAATCATATACTTTAGATGTAGGAAGCCAAGGATTTACAATGGTAGGGGATCTTACATCAGGAGAATCCACCTACGGGGGCGGACGCTACCTTTACTTAGATCTCCCTAAAACTGACGGGAAGATAAGCTTAGACTTCAATTACTTATATAATCCGCCTTGCGCTTTCTCAGAATTTACCACTTGTTTATTTCCACCACAACAAAATCAATTACCAATCGAAATCAAGGCAGGAGAACGTATCGACAAAGCACTTTAATTTTAACCTTTTGTGTAACAAATTACACATTTAGTCAACTAATCATTAAGTTAAAATACCACTATTGAAACTAGATTCAGAACATAACTTTGTTGAGCTTTTACAAAAGCATCAAAACATTGTACACAAAATTTGTAGAATTTATACAGATAATGAGCATGCACACAAAGATTTGTTTCAAGAAATTAGTATTCAATTATGGAAAGCATTCCCTAAATTTAGAGGAGACTCAAAATTTAGTACATGGATGTATAGAGTAGGATTAAATACGGCAATTACCTTATATCGAAAATCTTTACGTACTATAAAAAGCCAACCTATTGAATCGGTTGGATATAAACTATCTCATGAAGATTATGATAACACCAAAGACGAGCAACTAAAGTTAATATATGAAGCTGTTAAAAAGCTAAATGATATTGACAAAGGAATTATTTTCTTATTTCTTGAAAGCAAAAACTATAAGGAAATTAGTGACACTTTAGGGATTAGCGAGGTCAATGCACGTGTACGTATGAATCGTATAAAAACAAAATTAAAAATTCAATTAAACGCTTAATTATGGACGAATTAGATCTATTAAAAAAAGATTGGGATAAGTCGACAAAAAAATATCCCAATTTAAGTAAAGAAGAAATTTATAGTATAATATCTAAGAGGTCTTCATCAATAGTAAAATGGATTTTTATAATTAGTATCTTAGAGTTTATACTTTGGACAGCTCTAAGCTTTTTTGGGGATAGCACTGAAGTATTGGAAAAGATACAAGCTAATGATTTTGCATTCATATATTATACAATGATTATTATTAGCTATATCATCATATTTGTATTTATGTATTTGTTTTATAAAAACTATAGAAATATTGCTGTTACAGAAAATACAAAAGTTCTTATGGAAAAGATCCTGAAAACACGTAAAACAGTTAAACAGTATGTAATATATAACCTTTCTATGATGGCTCTTGTTATTCTCCTGGGAATAATCATGGAGCTGTCAACTAGTCCTGAAACACAGATTTTGCTAACTGATATTGAATCTAAAGGCGAGAATAATATTTTTATATTTTATCTGATTATTACAATCGTCTCCCTTATAGCAATTGCTGTTATCTTATCATTATTTTTAGGATTTTACTACCTAATTTACGGGCTGTTATTAAAACGCTTAAAGAAAAACTACAAAGAACTTAAGATAATAGCTAATCTAGAATAAGACTACCAATCTCTTTTTTTGTTAAGAGATTCATTTTCTAACAAGTCCCGTTTTGAGATTACTTTTAAAAATGAAGGATGCTGCTCAATAGCATATTCAATTTTTTCAACAATTTGGTCAATAGACTCTATATCATAGTCGATCTCTAAAGGTGCTTTGATCTCCATAGATTGAAGGATGTTTTTTTTCTTTATACGGATTCCTTTTTTATCAAATGAACGTCTAAATCCATCAATTACAATAGGAACTACAATAGGCTTGTATCGTTTTATAATATGTGCTGTACCTTTTCGAATAGGTTTAAAAGGGGTAGTTGTACCTTGTGGAAATGTAATAACCCAACCATCATTAAGTGCTTTGTTAATATTAGATATATCACTCATTTTGACTTGTCGATTGACATCTTCTCCAGATGCTCTCCAAGTTCGCTCAATACTTATTGAGCCTGCATAAGCAAATATTTTGGGTAAGAAACCAGATTTCATTGTTTCTTTGGCAGCTACATAATATAAATTGAGCTTAGGGTTCCATAAGTAACCTACGTTTTTAATATTATCGTCTCTACCGCTTAGGGCTGCATTAAAAACATGGAACATTGCAACTACATCGGCAAAATATGTTTGATGATTAGAGATAAAAAGTACGTTTGATTCGGGTAAATTCCTCAAAATATCTGAACCTTCAATTTGGAGTTCATTATACCCGTGATAACGCCTGTGACTAAGACTTCCAATTATACGGATAATCCATTTTTTAATAAACAAATATTGTCCGAAGATGTTTTTTTTAAATAAACCCATTAAAAGTATTGAGAAATTAACGTTACAAACCTAAGCTATTTTTTTTAAAACTAGATTTAACATTGTTTTAATTTCTATCAAAATCATTGCTGTTGCACCCCAGACAATATGTCCGTTTAATTTGAAAGCAGGAACTGAGTATTTAGATCGGTTGGCACCTAAAACCTCAGATCTAACTTCGTTATCATCATTTAAAATGTCTAATAGCGAAATCTCTATGATATCTTCAACTTCTGAAAACTGTAAATTGAATGTTATTGGGCTATGTGAAATTCCTATAAAGGGGTAAACCTGAAAATTACTTGGAGGTATATAAATAGTTGTTAATTGACGAATAACTTTTATTTTGTTTGAGGCGACACCAATTTCTTCCCAGGTTTCTCGTAACGCGGTATGCATTAATGATTTATCTATATTTTCTGGTTTACCCCCGGGAAAGCCAACCTGAGCCGAGTGAACTCCTTTGTATACTTTTCTTAAAATTAAAACAATATTAGTTTCACCTGAATCACTAGGGTAAAATAAGCAAAGGACCGCGGCTAATTTTGCAGTTTTACGCGCTTCTTTAAATTCTTCAATAAGTTTTTTTCGAAATGAAGGGGCCATTTTTAATTGTGTCTCCAGGCCTGGTAAACTAAGTTTATTTATTTCTGGGATTACTTTTTCAAATGCTTTAAATCTCATATATTGGAACTAAATTTGTATTAGATATGCGCGTCTTAATTATTTTTTTAGTCACACTTTTTTTTTATAACTGTCAAGATAACAAAGCCAAAATGATAACTAATGACGTTAACACAAGTATAGAAAAATTAATGAAAAATGATTCTATAAATGAATTAAAAAAAGATAATTTTCTTTTAACAGATAAAAACATGATGCAGTTCCTTTTAGACTATGGTGAAAAAAACCAAGAAAACTTAGTAAGGATAATAACTGATTATGGATCTATTGATATTATTTTGTTCGAAAAAACCAAGTTTCACCGTGCAAACTTTATATACCTTACAAAAAAAAAATACTTCAATAATACTCAGTTTTATAGAGTTATATCAAATTTTATAATTCAAGGAGGTAATAGCGATGATCGTATTACTTTAGAAAAAAGAAAAGCTATTGGCAAATACTTACTTCCTAACGACTACGATAAAGGCTATAAGCACGACAGAGGCATGATTAGTATGCCAAGCAAAAATATAGAGAACCCTTACAAGAAAGCCTCTCCTTTTGAGTTTTTTATTGTTCAACAAAAGGGCGGATCACATCATCTGGATGGAGACTATACCATTTTTGGAAAAGTAATTAAAGGGATGGATGTAGTAGATATTATTGCAGCAGTTCCAACTGACTCATCGGATTGGCCTCTACAAAACGTATTTATAAAAGACATTTCAATTATAAAAAAATAAAAATTAAATAAATTGTAAAAATCTATTTAATTATAATCTATTAATAGTTTTTATTTATAGCTTTGTGATAATTAAATATATTATGACAATTACCCAACTTCACTATGTATTAGCAGTTGCTGAACACCAAAATTTTACTAAGGCTGCTGAAAAATGTTTTGTAACTCAGCCAACCTTAAGTATGCAAATTCAAAAACTTGAAGACCAGTTAGGTATTCAAATTTTTGATCGCACAAAAAAACCAATCAAGCTGACAGAAGTCGGAAATAAAATTGTTGCCCAAGCAAAAAAAATTGTAGAAGAAGCTGACCGAATTAATGATATTGTGGATCAGCAAAAAGGCTTTATTGGAGGTGAATTTCGTTTAGGGATAATTCCAACAGTCATGCCTACACTACTCCCAATGTTTTTAAAAACTTTCATAAAACGATATCCTAAAGTTAAACTGAAAATCGAAGAGCTTACTACTGAAGAAATTGTTCAGAGAATTAAAGATGGCCACTTAGATGCAGCTATAGCTGCAACTCCATTAAAACAAGAACAAATAAAAGAGCGGGTTTTATTTTATGAACCTTTTGTAGCCTATATTCCAAAAAATCACCGACTTTCATCAAAGTTAAAACTTGAAATTTCTGATTTAGATATAAATGAAATGTTACTTTTAGAGGACGGCCATTGCTTTAGAGACGGAGTTTTAAATTTATGTAAAGCAGTTGACACACAAAAAGCTGATGAATTTCAGTTAGAAAGTGGTAGTATAGAAATGCTGATAAAACTTGCTAATGAAGGAATGGGCATGACACTTCTCCCCTTTTTACACACCTTAGATTTAAAGAATAATGAAAAGGATAATTTGTACTTTTTTAATGAACCACCTCCAGCAAGAGAAGTTAGTTTAATTTATCACAAAAGTGAACTAAAAATACAAATTACAGAATCATTGCATAAAACTATATCAGCAATAATTCGTGGGGCTATCGCTTTTCAAAACGTTCAAATAATAAGTCCTATTGTGAAATAAAAAAAGAGCAACCTTAGGGGCATTTTTAAAGTTTATATGCTAACAAAAGACTAATTCAAATAAATCAAACATTTTTTCAAATCAGGGTTTGTATTAACCAATCCTTGGATAAATAATTTTAATTCTTCTATTTCGTAAGGAAGTAGCCTTGAAAGTGCTTTTTGGACTTCTCTACAAAACAAAGGAGTATTAAAACTAACTTTGTTTAGTACAGTTTTTGTATACTCAAACATTGCTCTGGACATACTTAGAAAATTTAAATTAAAGTAATTTTATCTAATAGGCCAAAAAATTATTTTATTAAAACTAATTAAATTTTTGGATATATAGAATAACTTTAACAATACATTCTGAAATAATTAGGATTTTAGCTTGATGGACCATTGAAAATCAAAGGAGCATACTTGGTCTCCATTACTATCAACTCCGGCAGCACTTAAAAAAAATCGCTGAGCTTTTCTAGTTTTAATCGCTTTTTGAATTGCAGTGTCAACATCAAGCCCTTGAGTACAACAAAAAGTAATTAAGCCCTTAGCCTTTTTATTAAAAGATGCTTGGTTATTAATAACTAACATAGATACCGATTTGTTGGAAGTTTTAATTTTGTTCATAACTAATGCACCAGTAGCTAATTCAGCTGCCATGCCTTGTACAGCCCAAAACATTGAATTGAATGGGTTCTGATTAATCCATCTGTGTTTGACGACAACAATACATTTAGAATCATCAATGAATTTAGTACGAACTCCCATTAAAAAAGCCGATGGTAATTTTAGTGCTAGGAAATAATTAAGTTTTCTTGATGTAAATTTCATTATTTAAAATAATAAAAGCTAATATAGTAATTAAATAGGCGTATTTATTAAATTAAATTATGACTTTCGATTAAAGATTGTATTTTAGTAAATCACAAGTTATTCTGTTTTACCATGAAAAAAATATGTATTTGTATAAGTTTTATGTCTTTATTTATTGGATCTAGTCAATCTATAAAAATCCCTATCGATACACTGGTTATTACTACCCACTCAACTACAATTAAAGGGATTGATTTCAGTTATACTGCAGAAACTGGCATGCAACCAGTTTGGGATAAAGAAGGTATGCCAATTGCGAGTCTTTTCTATACGTATTACACACGAAATAACATAAAAAACAGAGCGGGACGTCCATTAATCATTTCTTTTAACGGTGGTCCTGGTTCTGCATCAGTTTGGATGCATATTGCATATACAGGACCTCGTATTTTAAATGTAGATTCAGAGGGCTACCCAATACAACCTTATGGTTTTAAAAACAATCCAAACTCTATATTAGACCAAGCAGATATTGTTTTTGTAAACCCTGTAAATACTGCTTATTCAAGAATACTAAAAAATACTGAAGGTGAATTAACAAAGAAAGAACAGTTTTTTGGAATCAATGAAGATATCAAGTACTTGGCGGCTTGGATTAACACATTTGTAAGTCGGAAAAATAGATGGGAATCTCCTAAGTACATTATTGGTGAAAGCTACGGAGGCACACGTGTCATGGGATTATCACTAGAATTACAACAAAATCAATGGATGTACTTAAATGGCGTAATTTTAGTCTCACCAGCTGATTACAAAGTGTTAAGGGTGGGTGGTCCTGTTTCTTCAGCTCTAAACCTCCCCTACTTCACTGCTACAGCTTGGTATCATAATCAACTACCCAAAGCACTTCAATCTAAAGATCTACTGGAAATCCTTCCAGAATCAGAAGAATTTACGATTAATACTTTATTACCAGCATTGGCAAAAGGAGGATTTATTAATAACTCTGAGAAAATCAAGGTCAGTGAAAAAATGGCTTACTATTCAGGATTGTCTCAAAAAGTAATTTTACAACACAACCTAGACGTCCCTAATTCATTTTTTTGGAAGGAACTTTTGAGAGATGAAACTGGACAAACTATAGGGCGACTAGACTCCCGCTACCTTGGGATTGATAAAAAAGAATCTGGGGACAAACCAGATTACAGTGCAGAACTAACGTCTTGGCTACATTCATTTACACCGGCTATAAACCATTATATCAAGAAAGAATTAGACTTTGAAACTGATTTGAAATACAATATGTTCGGCCCCGTCCAACCATGGAACAACGAAGGTGACAATACACGTGATAACCTTAGGCTGGCAATGGCACAAAATCCGTATCTTAAAGTATTAAATCAATCTGGCTATTATGACGGAGCAACTACGTACTTTAATGCAAAATATACATTATCACAAATAGACCCCAGCGGTAAAATGAAAGAGCGCTTTTACTTCAAAGGCTACAGAAGTGGGCATATGATGTATTTGAGAGATGAAGATCTAGTTCAAGCTAATAACGACTTGAGAGAATTCCTTAAGATTTCATCAACTAAAGGCAAGTCAGCTAAATACTAATGCAAAGACCACTAGTTAGCGTTCTAATCCCTTTCAAAAATACCGCTAAATATTTAGAGGATTGTTTAGAATCAATACTAAAACAAACACTTACAAGTTGGGAAGTTCTTATTGTAGATGATAAATCTACAGATAGTAGTCGAGGCATAGTAGAAACTTACGCTAAGAATGATAGTAGAATAAAACTGTTTAACAATACTGGACAAGGGATTATTGATGCCCTAAGAACAGCCTATATAAATGCTAGTGGCGCATTTATCACTCGCATGGATAGTGATGACATAATGGTAGAAAACAAACTAATGAATCTTCTAAATTCACTACAAAATTTAGGAAGAGGCCACGTTGCTATAGGAAAGGTTCGTTATTTTTCAGAAACAGGAATTGCGAATGGCTACAAACGCTATGAGAAATGGCTCAATTCATTAACAATCAAAGGAACTAACTTTGATGAAATCTATAAAGAATGTGTAATTCCATCTCCATGTTGGATGATCTACAGGGAAGACTTTGAAAAATGTGGAGGATTCAAAACGAGTACATACCCCGAAGATTATGACTTAGCATTTCGATTTTTAAAACATGAGATGAAATGTATTCCTAGTAATGAAATCCTTCACTTCTGGCGTGATCACCCAATCAGAGCATCAAGAACTGATCAGAACTATGCCGAAAATTCATTTCTAGAACTCAAAGTTAACTATTTTTTAGAACTGTCTTATCAAAGTCATAGAAGACTAGTCGTTTGGGGAGCTGGAAAAAAAGGAAAAAAAATAGCGAAATTATTATTAGATAAGAGGATTTCTTTTGATTGGATTTGCGATAACCAAAAAAAAATCGGTAAACAAATTTACAATCAAACGTTAAATCATTTTGAATATTTAAAATTATTAAAAAATCCTCAATGTATAATTTCGGTAGCTAATCGTAATGATCAATTAGATATCAAACTATTCTTAAACTCTTTAAACATGAGTACTATGTATGATTATTTCTTTTTCTGTTGATTAAATCATAATTTAGTTTTTATCTTTAAAATTTATACATAAGCATGCAGTTTTTACATTCAGGATATTTCTACGCGTTACCTGTATTACTCGTTCCTATTTTTATTCACTTATTTCAACTTAGACGCTTTAAAAAGTATGACTTTACAAATGTAACATTACTCAAAAAGATCAAGTTCAAAACCAGAAAAAGTTCACAGATAAAAAAATGGATAATTTTGATTTTGAGACTTTTAATTATAGTGTTTATAATATTTGCGTTTAGTCAACCTTACTTTTCAAATAACAAGTCAATTGATACTCCATCTGAAACAGTCCTTTATCTAGATAATTCTTTTAGCATGCAAGCTCTTGGAGCAAATGGCCCTCTTTTTAAAAGAGCTGTACAGGATGTAATCAGTGAAATTAAAGAAGGACAAAAGCTTACTTTATTAACTAACGATGTTATTTATCAATCTACTGAACTAAAAGACATAAAAAATAAGTTACTTAGTGTAAAATACAGTCCAAATCAATTAAGCTTAAATAATGTGATTTTAAAGGCAGTATCTTTATTTTCTAGCTCAAAGACCAGTTTAAAAACAATTGTAGTAGTTTCTGATTTCCAAAAAATAGATAAAGAAGAGTTAGCAAATACAGATACTAAAATAAAGGTTATCCTAGTTCCCTTATTGCCATTGAATAAAATAAATAATTACATTGATAAAGTATCAATAGAATCATCATTAAACTCAATTAACTTATTAAATATAACAGCTAAAACTAACACTAAAAATATTGATAGTATTCCAATAACTTTATTTAGAGAGGATAAAATTATTGGAAAATCAATTTTAGAAAAATCTAAAAACTATAAAACATCATTTGAAATTCAAAAAATAGATGGATTTAAAGGAAAGGTGTCTATTGAAGATAGTCAAGTGCATTTCGACGATACATTTTACTTTAATATTCCAAAAAAAAATAAAATATCTGTATTAGCTATTAGTGAAAATACAAGTTCTATATTTTTGAAAAAGATATATTCTAAGGATGAATTTATATTTAAAAATCAGGATCATAAAAGTTTAAATTTTAATAAAATTAACGATGCCAATTTAATAATATTAAATGGCGTTAATAATATTTCTTCAGCTCTTATAAACAGCCTTAAAAACTTTATGACTAACGGAGGTACCATTTTATTAATTCCAGGAAAACAAGGCAATATCGTATCTTACAATCAATTAATCTCAACACAATCAAACCATTATTTCCAACCTAAAAAATCAATAGTAAAAAGTATTACTCAAATAGAATTTAACCATTTTATTTTCAAAGATGTATTTAAAACTAAAGTTAGTAACTTCCAATATCCTTTTGTTAAAAGTTATTATCCAATAACGACGTTGGCCAATAAAATATTATCCTTTGAAAATCAACAAGCTTTTTTATCTCAATTAAATTCATTGTTTGTTTTTACAGCTGATTTGGACCTTAAAAACTCAAATTTTACAAAATCACCCTTAATAGTTCCAACTCTGTATAACATAGGGAAATTCAGTTTATCGAACCCTCCTTTATATTATTTTACAGAAACAAAAAACTCTTTTGAACTAAAAGTAGATCTTAAGAACGACGATATTTTAAAACTTAGCCGTAACGAAGAAGAATTCATTCCTATTCAACTAAACTCAAGTTCAAAAGTTCGTGTGACCACAGAAAAATTACCAAATAAGCCAGGCCATTATGCCTTAATAACTAACAATGATACAATAACTAATATTAGTTATAATTACGATCGAAATGAAAGCCTCCTTAAATATAATAACTTAGCTGACATGAAGGGATATATTATTAACAACTCCGTTCAAAAAACACTTGAAAATATAAATTCTGAGTCGAATGTAACGTGGTTATGGAAATGGTTTATTATTTTTGCAATAATATTATTAGCTTTTGAAATGCTCATCTTAAAATATTTTAAATGAACGTACTTATAAAGTCAGCTACTATTCTTGATGAAAAAAGTGATTTCCACAATCAAACTCAAGATATTTTAGTTGAAAACGGTTTCATTACTAAAATTTCTAATAAACTCAAAAATCCAAATAAATACCCTGTTTTAGTACTCGAAAACTTACATGTTTCAAATGGATGGTTTGATAGTAGTGTGTCTTTTGGTGAACCTGGTTTTGAAGAACGCGAAACAATTTCAAACGGATTAGTGGTGGCAGCAAGTTCAGGATTTACTGACATTGCTCTAAATTCAAATACATTTCCAGTTATTGATTCTCATTCAGATATTTCGTTTGTAATTTCAAAGTCTATAAATTCGTTGACAAAACTTCATCCTATTGGAGCTCTCACTAATGAAAGTAATGGGATTGATTTAGCTGATCTGTTTGACATGAAGTTGGCAGGGAGTATCGCCTTTGGAGATTACAAAAAGCCAATTAAAAACTCTAATTTACTTAAAATAGCATTGCAATATACCTCAAATTTTGATGGTATTGTGCAATCATTCCCTCAGGAAGAAGAAATATCAAAAAAGGGAGTTATGAACGAAGATATAATTAGCACAAGTCTTGGACTCAAAGGAATTCCTGCCTTGGCAGAAGAATTACAAATAGTTCGTGATTTATTTATTCTGGAATATTCAGGAGGTAAACTACATATACCTACAATTTCAACAAAGAAATCTGTAGAATTAATCCGAAATGCTAAATTAAAAAAACTAGATGTAAGTTGTAGTGTCGCTATTCATAACCTACTCTTCACGGATGAAAAACTCAAGGACTTTGACACTAGCTTTAAAGTAAACCCACCATTAAGACTAGCCTCAGATAATAAAGCACTTATTGAAGGAGTTAAAGATGGCACCATTGACATGGTAACATCTGACCATAATCCAATAAATATTGAACAAAAAAAAATAGAATTTGATTTTGCAAAAAATGGAACTATAGGATTAGAAAGTGCTTTTGGAGCTTTAAACTCATTATTTTCTACAAAAAAAACAATCCAACTACTTAACAATGGAAAAGACCGTTTTGGGGTTACTAGTTCTATTATAAAAATTGGAAGCAAAGCTCAATTAAGTTTATTCAATCCTTCAAAAAACTATGTTTTTGAAAAAAAACATATTCTTTCAAAATCTAAAAATTCACTTTTCGTTGGATCAAAACTAAAGGGATCTGTTTACGGAGTCATAGCCAATAACAGTTCTTCAATAAAACTGTAATGACGGAAAATAACGATATTAAAATTGGTAAAAAGAGTGCTATTATAAGCTACTTTTATCTAATTGGAGTACTAATAGCTTATTTTACAAATCTAGAGGAAAAAAGTAGTTTTGCTTATTTTCATATTAGACAATCTCTAGGTTTATGGCTATCATTTATGGCCTTGGGTTATCCAATTGGTTATTTTGATAATTGGCAAATTACATTTTCATTTTGGGTTGCTTTTGGAATTTTATTCATTTATGGATTTTCCTCTGCTCTTTCAGGGAAAATGATTCCAATTCCACTGTTTGGAAAAATATATCAAAAAGTATTTACAAAAATTCAATAAATGATTAAAAAACTTCCATTAGATTATATTTACAGACCATCTAATTTAGAGCAAAATGCTCCGTTATTAATTATGCTTCACGGATACGGAAGTGATGAAAATGATTTATTTTCATTTGAAAGAGAACTTCCAAAAGAACTATTTATAATTTCACTTAAGGCCCCCTATATGTTAGAAATACAGGGGCGCGCTTGGTACGCCATTAACTTTGACGAAAATCAAAATAAATGGAATGATAACGAACAAGCAAAACTATCTATGAATGTTCTGATTAAATGTATTGATATTGCATGTAAGAATTATCCTGTGAATAAAAATAATATATCCATACTTGGATTCAGTCAAGGAGCTATATTAGGAATGGCCACCGCTTTAAATCATCCAACAAAGATTAAGAATGTCATCGGATTAAGCGGTTATATAAACAACGATATTCTTCCCGAAGACCTCAAAACACTAGACTACTCAAACTTAAATTTTTATTGTTCTCATGGAACTGTTGATCAAGTAATTCCTATCAGCTGGGCAAGACAAACGCCTGAACTTCTTAAATCATTAAATATAGAACATACATATAGTGAGTTTCCAGTAGGTCATGGGATCGGACCAAAAAACTTTTACGAACTTCGAGACTGGATTTCAACTAAAATTTAGTAAAAAATAAAACTAATTGAATTTCAAAGTAAATAGACAATAAGCTATTGCTTCGAATTTTTCAAGTATGTTTCTAATTCTTCCTTGTTCTCTAATTTTTCAATTTTTGTCTTAAATTTATGAATATCTGTTTCATATTTATCAATAATACTCTTAGAATTCACATACTGAAATACGTTAACTAAAAGAGAAAATAAAAGAAGGTATAATAAGATATTTTTTTTCATTTTAAATAAATATTTGTAACTGATCGTAAGCAATTTCAACGTTTTCTGGCAGGGTTTTCTCTACAATATTATGAAAACCTAAGTGATGACTTATATGAGTTAAATATGCTTTTTTTGGATTTACTAATTTAATAAAATTTAGAGCTTCTGAAAGGTTAAAGTGAGATATATGTGGCTCAATACGAAGCGCATTAACAACCAAAATATCTAGATTTTTAAGTTTTTCAATTTCTGAGTTTGAAATAGTTTTAGCATCAGTTATATAGGCAAAACTACCAATTCTGTAGCCGAATATAGGAAGGGTGTTATGAAGTACATTTATAGGAATAATTGTTTTTCCTCCTATACTGAAAGTTTCTCCTGAAATTTGGTGTTCATTTAGAGTAAGTACGCCAGGATATTTATTGTCTTTTTTAAAAATATAATCATAACGTCTATGCAATGAATTTAAGACTCTTTCATTTGCGAAAACATCAATAGCGCCTTGTCTATAGAAAAAAGGCCTTAAATCGTCTAAACCAGCGATATGATCACTATGCTCATGAGTTAAAAGTACAGCGCTAATTTCAGTGCAATCCGTTCTCAATATCTGCTGTCTAAAGTCTGGCCCGCAGTCAATTAAAATTGAGAATTCAGACCATTGAAGTAAAACAGAAACACGAAGGCGTCTATCTTTTGAGTTGTCACTAAGACATACAGGGTGATCACTACCTATAACAGGAATTCCTTGAGATGTTCCGGTACCTAAAAAAGTTAATTTCAACTCGTATTAAATTTGAACAAAAATAGTCTATTTTTTTTGTAAGATTATCTAAAATAGTACATTTGTATGTAACCAAAACCATAAATCTGAAGATGGAAATCACCCTCAAAGGAGATGCTAAAATAGAAAGCATCCCATCACTGAAAGATAAAGCTTTAAGAATTAATCTTAACGAGAACATATATGGTACTTTTGCCGAAATTGGTGCTGGCCAAGAAACGGTAAGGCAATTCTTTAGAGCGGGGGGAGCCTCAGGGACCATTGCAAAAGCAATGTCTGCTTATGACAAATCATTTAGTGACGCTATTTATGGAAATGAAGACAATCAACGTTATGTATCAGAAGATCGTTTAAAAAAAATGTTGTCACATGAAGTTAAACTCATAGAAGATCGACTCTCCAGAGACGATTACCCTAACAAAATGTTTTTTAGCTATGCTAATACGGTGGCAACAATTGATTTTGCAAAACGATTTAAAGGGCATGGATGGGTTGGTATTAAATACCAAATTGATTCCAAACAAAAAGAGTATAATGAAATTACACTACATATACGCTTTAAAGAAACAGATGCTCGCTTGCAACAAGAAACCCTAGGTAAATTAGGTACAAATTTAATTTATGGAGCTTACTACAAATATAATGAACCTAAAAAACTTTTAAGATACCTATATGACCATATCGATAAAGATCAATTAGAAATTGATACTATCAATTTCTCGGGACCTGATTTTAAAAATGTAGACAATAGATTAATGAGTTTGCAATTATTAAAAAATGGAATGACAGATGCAGTAATGTTTGCTCCTGACGGAAATAACGTATTACCAGCCCGGGTGTTATACAAGAAAAACATCTTAGCTTTTAGAGGTAGCTTTAGACCTGTTACCAAAGTAAACATGGATATGTATGAAAAATCATATGAGATGTTTTTAAATGAAAATAAAGTTGAAAAAGAAAAAACTCAGGTAGTATTTGAAATTACACTCTCAAACCTTAGGGCATCAGGTGGAGAAATTGATGAACAGGATTTTATGGACCGAGCTAGACTACTTTGTTCTCTTGGACAAACTGTTTTAATTTCTAACTTCCAAGAATACTACAAACTAGTTGAGTATTTCAACTTATACTCAAAAAATCGTATGGGCTTAGCCATGGGGGTCAATAATCTAATTGATATTTTTGATGAAAAATATTATCGACACTTAAGTGGAGGTATTTTAGAAGCTTTTGGAAAGCTTTTTTATAAAGATTTGAAAGTGTACATCTACCCAATGCTTAATGAAAACAATTCAATGACTACTATTGATGATTTGAAGGTTCATCCTAGAATGAAAGAGCTTTATAAGTTTTTTAAATTTAATGGGAAATTAGTGAATATTAAAAACTACGACCCTGAAATACTAAATATCTTCTCAAGAACTGTTCTTAACATGATCAATAAGAACGAACAGGGTTGGGAAGAAATGTTACCACAGGGAGTAGCAGAAATCATTAAGGAACAAAAATTATTTGGTTATGAAGCTTAGATGATTTTGAAAAAATGAAAAGTCGAATTAATTTATTTTAAAATTTGAGATGTATGGTCTTTGGTTTTAACCTTCAAAATAACATCCTCTATCAGGCCATTTTCATCAATTACAAAAGTAGTTCTATGTATACCATCATATACCTTACCCATAAACTTTTTAGATCCCCAAACACCAAACGCGTTGATAACAGATTTATCTTCATCAGCCAACAATGGATAAGGTAAACCGTATTTTTTCTTGAAGTTAATCTGTCTTTTAGCACTGTCTGCACTGACGCCTAACACGTCATAACCTAAGGTAGTAAAACGAGTGTAGTTGTCACTTAAATCACAAGCCTCCGCCGTGCAGCCTGGAGTACTGGCTTTTGGGTAAAAAAATAAAACGAGTTTTTTTCCGTTATAGTCCGCTAATGATACGCTGTTTCCAGCTTCATCAAAAGATTGGAAATTTGGAGCAGTGTCACCTATTTGTAATGAAGTCATAATTAGTATATTTGATTAAATAAACAAAGATATAAGAATGACAAAAACTGAGAAGGTAAATTTTGTTATAAAAACCTTAAAAGATTTTTACCCTAAAATCCCCATCCCCCTGGACCACAAAGATCCGTACACACTTTTAATTGCAGTACTGCTCTCAGCGCAGTGTACAGATGTTCGTGTAAATAAAATTACACCAATATTATTCGCAAAAGCAGATAACCCATATGACATGGTGAAACTAACTGTTGAAGAAATCAAAGAAATTATAAGACCTTGTGGTTTATCTCCTATGAAAAGTAAAGGAATTTACGGTTTATCAAAAATTATAATTGAATCTCATAAAGGAGAGGTACCTCAGAGTTTTAGCGCATTAGAAGCATTGCCAGCTGTGGGACATAAAACAGCTAGTGTAGTTATGGCTCAAGCATTTGGAGTGCCTGCATTTCCAGTTGACACACACATCCATCGACTAATGTATCGATGGAATTTAAGTAATGGTAAAAATGTTATACAAACTGAGAAAGATGCTAAGCGTTTATTTCCAAAAGAACTGTGGAACGACCTACACTTACAAATAATTTGGTATGGTCGTGAATACTCACCAGCTAGAGGCTGGAATTTAGAAAATGATATAATTACCAAAACTATTGGAAGAAAAAAATATAAGGATATTTAATCGTTATAATTTGACATACAGCAAAAAAACTTAATCCGCCCATAAAATTATATTTGTAATCGTACCTAGTATACTAGTTTAAAATAGTTTCAAACATTAAATCATTGTAAACAGAAACCTTAAAAGCTTTTGAATAACTCAAAATTAAATTAATAGTTTCTATTTTAGGATTAAGATGATTATTGCTAGGATGTTTTTTAGAGTAAATTTTTTCCATATAAATGTCATTTTAGATTAATTATAATAGTAACGACACAATAGTTGATTTATTTTACTAAAATTTAATTTGTAAGAACAATATTATGCTCTTTAATTAATTTTCGAAGATTTATTAAAGCATAGCGCATCCTGCCTAATGCTGTATTAATTGAAACCGATGTATTTTCTGAGATTTCTTTAAAACTCATATCGTTATAAATTCTCATCTTTAGCACCGTACGTTGATCATCTGGAAGCTGTTCTACTAAATTTCGAATATCGTAATGAATTTGAGAGCGAATTAATTCAGCTTCTGCATTTAAAGAACCATCAGAAATTACAGTAAAAATATCAAAATCCTTACTATTATTAAATTTGGGCATACGTTTGTTTTTTCTAAAAAAATCAATAACAAGGTTGTGTGCTATGCGCATTACCCATGGAAGAAATTTACCCTCCTCGTTATACTTGCCTAGTTTTAACGTTTTAATTACTTTGATAAATGTATCTTGAAATATATCTTCTGTAACATCTCTGTCATAGACTTTTGAATAGATAAAATTATAAATACGTTGTTGGTGCCTATTAATAATAATTGTTAGTGAAGTTTCTTCTCCGTTTATGTAATTACTAACGAGGGCTGCATCGCTTAAATATTTAGGATTCATAACACGACTTTTTTGAAGTACAAACAAGGATGTACAAGATTAAAAAAATAAAAAAAGTAATGTTAAACTATAGGCGTGCAATTAATATTATAACCAAATATAACAACATTCTTTTTTGTTTTGCAAATTTATTGTAGTTTATTTAACATGAAGAAGGTCTGGTAAACTATAATAATTTTCATAATAATGGTATCTTTGTTTTTTACTTTTAATCAAATTAATGTCACCAGACCTTTCAAAGTTAAGTCCAAAAGAATACATTCTAATCAAAGGGGCAAAACTTCACAATTTAAAGAACATAGATGTAGCAATACCTCGCCATAAATTAATAGTAATTACTGGCCTGTCTGGGTCAGGCAAGTCAAGTTTAGCATTTGACACATTATATGCGGAAGGACAACGACGCTATGTGGAAAGTCTGTCTAGCTATGCTAGACAGTTTTTAGGTCGATTACATAAACCTAATGTAGATTACATCAAAGGGATTGCCCCCGCTATAGCAATCGAACAAAAAGTAAATTCTACCAACCCAAGATCTACCGTTGGTACTACTACAGAAATTTATGATTATTTAAAATTGTTATTTGCACGAGTCGGAAAAACAATTTCTCCTAGCTCAAATAATGTCGTCAAAAGAGATACGACTAGCGATGTTATCAATTATATTAAGACACTTAATCTTGGAGATAAGCTACTCCTTCTGTCTCCAATTCAACTAGAGGAAGGACGAACATTAGAAAATAAACTTCAAGCACTTGTTCATCAAGGGTTTTCGAGAATAAAAATAGGTGACTCTGTAGAACGCATTGAACTTGTTGAAAATTTTAAAACCTCTAAACAGGTCAGTCTAGTAGTAGATAGAATTATAGTGAAACAAGATCAAAACTTTTATAATCGGTTAGCAGATGCTGTAGAAATGGCATTTTTTGAAGGAAAAGGTCGTTGTATTCTTAAAGAAGTAAATGGGTCTAACCAACGAGAATTTAGTAATTCATTTGAACTAGATGGTCAAAAATTTCTAGAACCTAACACTCATCTATTTAGTTTTAATAATCCATATGGCGCATGTACAAAATGTGAAGGTTACGGAGATGTCATAGGAATAGATAAAAGTCTGGTAATTCCTAATACCTCGCTTTCTATTTATGAAAATGCTCTATTTCCTTGGCGTGGAGAGACAATGAAATATTACAGAGATCTACTAATAAACAACAGTCATAAATTTAACTTCCCTATTCACAAGCCCTATTTTGAATTAGAAGCAAAACAAAAAAAATTAATTTGGGAAGGAAACAGTTATTTTACAGGACTAAATACCTTTTTTGAAGAATTAGAATCTAAAGCATATAAGGTTCAAAATCGAGTGATGCTTTCTAGATACCGTGGAAAAACTCAATGCAACGTATGCAAAGGAAAAAGACTAAGAGAGGAAGCTAATTATGTGAAAATTGGTGGAGCTTCAATCTCTGATTTAGTTGAGATGTCATTGAAAGATCTCAAGATTTTCTTTAATAATTTAGAATTAAATAAAAAGGAAGAAAAAACATCAAAAAGACTTTTAAAGGAAATTCAAAATCGTCTTGAATTTTTAGCTAATGTTGGACTCGATTACTTAACTCTGAATAGGAAGTCAAACACACTTTCAGGAGGAGAAAGTCAACGAATTAATCTGGCAACTTCATTAGGAAGTAGCCTTGTAGGATCCATGTATATTTTAGATGAACCTAGTATTGGTCTTCATTCAAAAGACACCAAACGACTTATAAATGTTTTAAATGCCCTAAGAGATTTGGGTAATACCGTTATTGTAGTAGAGCATGATGAAGCCATTATGGAGTCAGCAGATTATATAATTGATATCGGACCAGAGGCAGGTACCTTTGGAGGTGAAGTTATGGCTAATGGAAGCTACAAATCACTACTAAAAAGCGATACTTTAACTGCCAAATATCTTAACGGAAATTATAAAATTGAAATTCCAAATAAAAGAAGAACCTCAAATTATTATTTTAGTATAAAAGGGGCTAGAGAACACAATTTAAAAAATATTGATGTGAAGATCCCACTTAACATGTTAACTGTAGTAACAGGAGTTTCGGGGAGCGGAAAAAGTACACTAGTAAAAAAAATTTTTTACCCTGCACTACTAAAATTAATTGGAGGATACGGGGAGAAGGAAGGTGAATACACATCAATTGAAGGAAATTATAGCAATGTAAAATTTATAGAGTTTGTAGATCAAAATCCTATTGGACGCTCATCAAGATCAAATCCAGTTACATATATCAAAGCCTACGACGACATAAGGGCATTATTTTCTAAACAAAAACTAAGTTTATTGAGAAATTATCAACCCAAACATTTTTCATTTAATGTAGATGGAGGTCGATGTGATAGCTGTAAAGGAGAAGGATCTGTTACCATTGAAATGCAATTTATGGCTGATGTACAGCTTAAATGTGATGTCTGTAATGGAAAACGGTTCAAGAAACAAATACTTGAAGTTAGTTTTAACAATAAAACAATTGATGATATTTTAAATATGACGATAGATGATGCTATTTCATTTTTTGAAATCCATAAAATATCTAAAATAAAAAATAAACTTAAGTCACTCCAAGAAGTTGGTCTTGGATATGTGAAATTAGGGCAAAGTTCTTCAACTCTTTCAGGTGGTGAAGCACAACGAATAAAATTGGCCTCATTCTTATTAAAAGGTTCTAAATCAGAAACAGGTTTATTTGTGTTTGATGAACCTACAACTGGACTTCATTTTCATGATATTAAGAAACTTTTAAAGTCCTTCGATGCACTGATTGAGAATGGACATTCTATAGTAGTTGTAGAACACAATTTAGAACTTATTAAATGTGCTGATTATGTAATCGACTTAGGTCCTGAAGGTGGAGCTAAAGGAGGTTACATCCTAGCAGAAGGCACACCCGAAAATATAGCAAAATCAGCTAAATCTTCCACAGGAGATTTCTTAAAAACTAAATTATTATAATTTAATTTAAGCCAAAATAAAAAAATATTTAAAATCTTAATATTTGGCACACTAATTGATTCTTATATTTTATTATTTTAAACTTTGTTAAAAAAAGTTAGTTAGTTAGTTAGTTGACAACTCCGTGGTTGAATATCCCAAATCACTGCGGAGTTTTTTTTTAAATGTTTTAAAGTAATTTAGATAATTCAAAAGTCAAGTTTCTTCGACTATATTTTTCAATTTCTTTTGGCTCAACGTATAAGTCATTACGTTTATATCTTTCAAAGTATCCCAATATAACAGAGCTAAGCAATTCACTTTCTTCGTACCTAAAATAATTACCAGAAGCAGACTTTGTTACGATGTTTTCTATGTCTGATCCATCTGGACCAATTGCTATTATTGGACGTCTGGAAGCAATATATTCAAATAATTTTCCAGGAATAATATATTTTGTTTCTTTGGAATTTTCTTCAATTAGCAATAACAACTGAGTCCTACTTTGATATTCTAAGGCTTCACTATGGGATACATAACCACTATAATCTGTATATGCTTCCAGACCATAGATTCTAATAGAATTTAAGACTGCTTCGCTAATATATCCAATTAGATTTAAACGAAAATGTTTAGAGAAATCAATAGAGTTTTGGACCAAATCATGTAAAGTTTTCCATAAAAATTCAGGATTTCTTCCATCTTGTAAGTTCCCAACATGTGACAAAGTAAACTTAGTATCTAATTTACAACTTTTATTAATTTCAAAGTCGTAACCATTAGTTATTACTATAACTGGAGATTTAGTGCGTTTAGATAAAATTAATTTCGTTTGTGGACTTGTTACTATGATTTGATCTGAATTCATAAGTACAGAAGCCTCTAACTGCTTGTGCTTTCTCTTAGAAAGTCTTGTTAGTTTAAGTTTTTTATGATATCCTATATGAGTCCAGGGATCTCTAAAATCCGTAATCCACTTTAGCGAATGCGACTGCTTTAATTTTAATCCAATCAAATGTAGACTATGTGGCGGACCAGTTGTAATAATTGTATCTACCTTATGAATTTTGATGTAATCAGATAAAAGAGAAAATGAAGGTTTTACCCAAGAAACTCTAGCATCAGGAATGAAAAAATTTCCACGAACAA